>DDUL01000060.1:0-2839 GCA_002344785.1 Bdellovibrionaceae bacterium UBA2339 | reverse complement strand
GTAGCGCAGCCCGGTAGCGCGCCTGCTTTGGGAGCAGGATGTCGCAGGTTCGAATCCTGTCTCCCCGACCAATTTAAACTATAAGCTGATTCACATCAGCGGCCTGAACCTAAACAGCTATTTTGACTTGAATTTGATTGAACAAGGATGGGCGCGGCTTTCGCCTATGAACTGCGCAGCTGATCGCGTGTGTTTTTTTGAACTCGCAACGCGCGGAAATCTTCATCAAATCTGCGCATGTTGTTGAAAACTCACAGGGCCCCTGAAACTCAGGAGCCCGGGTCATGTTTCGACAATATTAAAACTAGACCTTTGTCGCTCACTCCGAAACGCAAGTGTAAGTGAGCTTCACCTTGGTCATTGGCGGCAATGCCGAATCGATCTTCAGCACCATTCTCGAAAAGTCTGCCGTCACATTCACAGCCGAGGCCGGCTGCGGAGTGAAGATCACATCATAATCATCATTGATGGGGCGACAACGAAACGGAATCGACGTCACTTGATTTTGAATCGTCACACCAATTTGTTGAAGCTGAGTCGTGTAGTTGCTCGCGCAAATATTACCGACCACGCCACCAGTCAGCTGACTCAAATGCTGATAAGCAAATCCATACGAACCGCGAATCCAAGGATTGCCCGCAACCTGTCCGACCTGAGAGTTGAAGCACGAGCTATCTCCCGGTCGTACGATAATCGAGTGAACGCTCATCGTCTTCTCAGGGTAGAGACTGCGAAAGCGATCGACCAAAGTCTGCGGATGATCCATCGACTCCATCGGATACATTTGCTTCACCTGCATATCGTTGGAGTCCGTCGATGGGTTGTAGGAAGAAATTCCGCGCTCATCTTCATCCGACAAAATCACCACCGCAAAGTGTGCCGTCGGCCGTACAAATTGCCCCGCATGATTTTGCAAAGTGAGATTCGCCGCAAAGATTCCACGCTCATCACCGGAAGGACACTGAGTGAATCCGCTCGATTCACAGTTGATGGTCTCCTGCCGCTTGATCGTCGCATTGAATTTCGAATTGTTATTCGCACGCTCTGTCGAAGTCGAAGCTGGCGATCCCGCCAAATACTTTTGGCCACCACCAAAGTCGATCAACTTACCGTCTTGGAGAGCGCCATAGCCATTGTAAGCCGTCGGCGGATTATACAAGTAAGAATCCGGCCGAGTCCCCGCCGGCGAAGAGATGTCCGTCGTCGTCATCGCCAAACGCCAATTCAGCGCGCCCAACGAATCAATAAATCCCGTAAATGCATTGGCCATTTTGGCCTGCTCAAAGGACATCGACCCCGAGTTGTCGTTCACAATCAGAATGTCGACCAGGCCCTCGCCCACCATACGCTCTTCTGTAAAGGTATCTGTACACACCTGGTTTTCACAGCGCGTGACCACACCCTTCCCGTCCTTCGGAAGCGTTTCGAACTTCACCGGAGCACACGCGCCGAAATAACTGATCATACCGATCGCGAGTGCAAGTCTGAGCTGATGGTTCATATTCGACCCTCCGAAGCAGAACTGCGAACATTCACAATCCTTCTCAGAGAGCCGCAAACTCCAATCCGCATGCCACCCATCAACTCGACTGCAAGTAAGTCATTTCAATAACTTAGACATCCGAGCCTCGAGGCCCCAGGCCCCGAATCGTCTCATTTCTCAACGTGAATTCCCGACAATCCACTAAAGACCTGAAAATTCAACGACTTAAGCATGGCCCATTTTCGCCAAGGCCAACGCGGACGCCACAAAACGGCGCCTCAAGCTGGACTAGCCGCCCTATATCGTAAGGCTTAGCCTAAAGATCCAGGAGTACGAATGACCGCCAATAGCCAACAAAGCCCTAAATCGTCACACAAGTCCGCCGCACTCATCCTCATGATTGCCGCGATTGCGCTTTTGATTATGGGGTCGCTCGTCGGACTCAACTACAGATTCTGGCTCAAGCCACCGCAGGAAAAGTTCGCCGAGGCCTGGAAGCGAGACATGGATCTCATCATGTCGACACCTCAAGCCGAGCGCCTCAAGTCGATCAAACAAATTGAAATCAAAACGGACTCGTCGCCAGTTCAAGACTGGATCGCACAAATCAAACCGCCCATCATCGAACAGCCCAGCGGCAAGTTTAAGCTCGCGCTTCTCATTCTCCACCAGATTCACGAGCACCGATACGGTGTCATGATTCAGTACACGCTCGTCGACCTCGAATCAGGCAACACCGTCGACGAGTTCGCGCGAACATTAAAATTAGGCGTGTACTACTGAGGCCACAGGCACCTTGGTCCCCGGCGCCCCGATCGGCACTCAAGTCCAAGGCCAGGCTCAAAATAAAAAAACCCAGCGAGCAAAACTCACTGGGTTCAAAAAAAGCGCCGGCATCGTGCTACTCTCCCACAGGGTTAACCCTACAGTACCATCGCCGCAAGCGGACTTAACTTCTGTGTTCGGAATGGGAACAGGTGTGGCCCCGCTGCTATTGACACCGGCAAAACTGATCGATCTGTAAACATATTCAGACTGCACCGAATCTGTTTCAGACAGACTTCGGTGATTCTTAGCTGGGATAATTCATCGAGAAAATAAAAAAGCCGCACGATTATTAGTACGGATCGGCTGAACGGATTACTCCGCTTACACCTTCCGCCTATCAACCTCGTAGTCTCCGAGGAATCTTTAGAGGCCGAAGCCTAGGGAAAACTAATCTTGAAGTTGGCTTCCCGCTTAGATGCTTTCAGCGGTTATCCATTCCGAACGTAGCTACCCTGCAGTGCCGCTGGCGCGACAACAGGAACACCAGAGGTTCGTCCATCCCGGTCCTCTCGTACTAAGGACAGGTCT
>DDUL01000045.1 GCA_002344785.1 Bdellovibrionaceae bacterium UBA2339 | reverse complement strand
CCCAAGCTTGCTCTCTTCCCGCCTCGAGTCGCCCCCGCGGCTCAAGAAAGGGCCAAGTGTCACTCTCGGTGCTCCAAGCTGCACGTCTTCCGCTCGCCGCCCTCATCCTCTCGGGCCTGCTCAGCACCCTTGCGGCCTGCGCCCCAGGCTTCCAACCCCTTGCGCCCGAGGCCTCGCCACAAAGTCCACAACTCACCGGCGGCAAGACCGACGATGGCCGCGCCCACACCGGCATCGCCGACGATCATGAACTCACCGCCGTTCAACAAAGTTTGGACCCACAGAGCGAGCCCACGCGCCAACTCTCGCGCTCCATCCTCACCGCGCGCCTCGATCGCCGTGACGACGAGAAGCTGCGTCTGCAAATTGCCTTGCGCTCCGAAGGCCGCCTGCAATTCGAGTTCACCGACACAGGTCGCGTCGCCGACCGACGTCTGCAGCCCACGCGCGAAACCAGCTCTCGCCCCTTTGAAGCCGCCATCCAGTGTCGCGACGCCGACTGCTTGGTCGCCGTGGTCGCTCTGCGCCGCACAGACTCCGCCGGAGGCGCGCAAAATCCGCAAGCGCGCGCAGGCCTCGTGCTACGCAAAGCGCGCTACCAACTCGTCGCTCGCTCCACGCAAGCTCCCAACATTCGCGATCCGCGCCTCAAAGCCGTGCTGGAAAAATTCCGCACGCCCCAAGACCAACTCGTGCACAGCTTCGAAGTCGCCTACGGCGCTTCGGGCTTTGAACTCGACCTCGGCACGCAAGAGCTTTGCCTTGCCGGTCGACTGGTCGAGACCAACGAGGCCGACGAGCCACTTCGCCTGCACTGCCAAGGCAGCATGGAACCTCGCGATCTCACGGGCCGCATGATCGGCAACACCACACGCGGCGAATTCTTCTTCGAGCTCGCCTTCCAACAACGCTACGGCCTGATCGATTATCGCGAGTCCGCTTACCTCTATCTGCGACGCGATCGCCCCGCACCCGTCACCGCAGCCCCCGGCGCCTCTCCGGCCGCGGGCGCTTCACCGGCACCCTCGCCAGCTGAGACCGAAGAAGACGACGAGCCCGAATTCGATCTCTTCGCTGATCCTGACACGCGGCCCTCACCGCGGCCTCGCGCCAGCGCAGCACCCGCGCCGCAAGCCACACCGCGCCCCGGTAGCGGCTGGATCTTCGCCGTCGATCACGACAATACGGTGACCAAAAAATTCGCCAGTGATCGCCGAAATTCCATCATCGATGCCGGCGTCAAAGTCTCGCTGGACGCACGCTCTGCCGACGGACGTCGCCTCATCAACTTTGGCCACCGATTCCGCGCCAACGCCGGCAAGGTGCTACCAGCTCTTCGCGCCCAAGGCGTGCCCAACGAGTTCGCCTTCGTCACGCTCATCGAATCGCGCTTCTTCACCGCCGACGGCTACCCGGTTGAAGTTTCGGGCGTCGGCGCTGTCGGCCCATGGCAGTTCATGCCGCGCACAGCGACTTGGAATTTGCTGGGCCTGAGTATCAAACCTCTCGTCGTCACCAAAAATGATCGCGGCCAAGATGTGCGCAGCGCTGATCCTTGCGATGAACGCGGCGATCTTGAAAAGTCATCCGTTGCCGCCGCCAAGTATTTCAAGTTCTTGCTCAACATGTTCCCGCGCGATCCGAAGCTCGCGCTGATGTCCTACAACTGGGGACAAGATCGCGTCGGCAATGCCATTGGCTGTTTGCAAAACGAACAGTGCATGCGCCGTCGCCTCACCAATGAAGGCAATCTCGGTCAGCGCCTCGAGGAAATTCGCAGCATTGGTCTGAACTACTGGGCAGTACGCCGCTTCAACATGGCTCCGCAGGAAAGCATTCAGTACGTAGAAAAATTCTTGGTCGCGCATCACGCGCACCTGGAGATGCCAACACCCGCGGCCGTCACCCACGAGCCTTGGCGACCCAGCTGCGCGGCACGCTGAGCTTCGCTCGCTCAGTGGCCGCGAAGGCGCGCCAGCACCAAAGTATTCTCGAGCAGCATCTGAATCGTCATAGGCCCCACGCCACCGGGCACAGGTGTCGCCGCTCGCACTTTGAGCCCCTCAAAGCGCACATCACCGCAAAGCTTCGCCTTGCCGTCCTCACCACCCAAGCGATGAATACCGACGTCAATGACGACGGCATCCGGCGAAAAATCCTCGCCGCCCACAAAGCGCGGCTGTCCCGCCGCAATCACGGCGATCTCCGCACGCCGTAATTCAGCCCGCAAATCGCGAGTGCGCGAGTGCGCGATCGTGACGGTCGCGTTGGCCTCAAGCAGCAGCTGCGCCATGGGTTTACCGACGATGTTGCTTCGCCCAACCACGACAGCGCGCCGACCCGCCGTCTCCACTCCATAGTGCTCCAAAATCTTCATCACGCCCCAAGGTGTACACGGCGCAACTCGCCGTCGGCCCGCAAACAAAAGTCCGAGGTTGCCGCTGGTGAGTCCGTCCGGATCTTTGCGCGGATCAATACGCTCAAGCGCTGCGGTCTCGTCCAATGTCTTTGGCAAAGGCAGCTGCACCAATATTCCATCGACCTTTGGGTCGGCGTTCAGCCGATCGATCTCGGCGTGCAATTCAGCTTGCGTCAGCGTCGCCGGGCGCTCGAGATGCCACGACTCAATCCCCACATCCGCGCAAGATTTCACTTTGTTGCGCACATAAACTTGGCTCGCGGGATTCTCACCCACGATCAACACCGCAAGGCCAGGCGCACGCCCAACTTGTTTTTTGAATTCCGCAATTTGAGCCTGCAACTCGCGTCGCCGCGCTTGTGCCACCAATTTCCCGTCGAGAATCTGCATGCTCACCTCCCGCGCGTTTTGTTGAGAATAGGCGAGGCCACCGGCCCCGGCCAAGCCAAGGCTCGCGCCGCGAAAACTTGACGAGGCGCAAGGCCTCGGCCTAAGTTGCAGCTTTCCCAGCGAACGAGGTGAATTATGGCGGCCCGCGCAAAGAAGTCCGAAAAGGTTCAGCTCTCCAAAGACGGAAGCTCCATCAGCTTCGTGCAGTCGGACAGCCTGCCGACCTCGACCAAAAAATTCCGCCAATCACCTGAAATCGAAGGCTTTTACCGCTTCGTGTACGAAAACGATCTGCGCGTGGAGGCCTACCAAATTCTGAGTCGCATCCTCATTCGCCGCAAATTCGAGCGCGAAGAGGCCGCACGCGCGGCACGCGCTGCCAAGCGACGCCAATCGTAATTCGGTCGCCCGTCCGGCGATCGGACAACCCCTCTCCCCAGAGCGCCCCTCGTTTCTTGCCGTGATGGCCGTGCGCTTGCTGAGCCCTCCGTTCCACGGAGGTGCCCATGTCATCGACCCCATTCACCCAAACCCAATCGCCCAACCCGCTCGCCGACCTATCACCAATTCAATCACCCGCACGTCGGCCCAATCGTCCGCTGCGATCTCGCCGTGGGCAAAGTCTCATTGAGTACATCATTCTCGTCGCCCTCGTTGGCGTCGCCACCATAGGCGTCGTGCGCGTTCTCGGCCAAGCCGTGAGCTCGCGCTACGCCACCATCACTTATGCCCTGCAGGGAAAAAAGTCCGAGCCCGCGGTCGACAACATCGAAGACTCCCAACTGCGAAAGAAAGACCTCGGCAACTTCAACGACGGCGTGGGTTCGCGATGAGACGTCAGCGCGGCTCATCCAGTATCGAGAGCTTGGTCTCGCTCGCTCTCCTTTTTGGCGTGACCGCGTCGGGCGGCGGTCTCGCGTACGCAAGCTTCACACGACTCTGGTGTGAACGCCTGCTGCGCGAGGCCGCCGTCTGCCTGCAGTCTGCTGACTCCGTTCAGGTTTGCGAGTCACAGGCTCGTCTCCAGCTTCAAGCCGCATTGCCTGAGAGCTGGCAACTTTCCTCAGATCTCCGACTCTTTCGCAATGCGGACAATGTGCTCGCCGAACTCGATGTCATGCTCCCGTGGGTCAACTCCAACTCGTCCATTGAGTCATTAGCTCCGAGCCGCGATGTTCGCAGGCCGATGCTTTGGAAGCTTCGCGTGGAGCTGCCTCGGTCGTGGCCGGAATCGCGCCGCACCGGAAGGAGAGGCAAGTGACTCCCCATTCTTTCTTGAGCCAATGCAAGCATCGCGCTTCCGTGAGCCGAATCAGATCGCGGCGCGGAAGCTCGATGATCAGTCTTCTGGTGCTGATGCCAGTTATTCTTTTGATCGCCTTGGCATGCGGGCTTCTCGCCATCGCGCTGAAACTTGAGGCCGACTTGCTGGCGAGCTGCCGAGTCGCACAAGCTGATCAACAACATCAAGCTTCGCGTGCAGCTGAAAAGTTGTTGCGCCTGAACCCTCGCGCTTGGCGATTGGCCCAGCAGCGCCTGCGAGCCTTAACCCTGATGTCAAATCCCAAAACCATGTCCGCAGGCGCGAGTCTTCTCGCTCGCACCGAAGCGGCCCAGCGAAAACTCGCTCTCCTGCAACAGTCGCTGATTCAGACGGGCCGACTCGCATCGCAAGTGGCGCCGGATCTCGCCCATCAAAAGATGCTACAGGCCTTGCCTCGCTCGGCCTCTCTCCCGATACACACGCGACTGGCGCAGTGGCGTCCTGGGGAATTCGCCGTTGAGCCGCAAGGTCCAGCCAGCAGCGCCCCCATCTATGAACTGGCTCAAGACTTCGAAGTTCGGCAACGCTCAGAAGTGCAAATCGAAATTCACCTTCCTACTTTGGAACTTGAGCTACCCGGAGGCCTGAAGCTCGACCTACCACCGCTCAAACTCGGCTGTTCCATGACAGCCGAGAGGCCTTCCTCCCGACAAAGAACATCCTCAACTTCAAAAACTTTCGACCGCGGAGGTCAAAAATGGATCATTCGTCCCGTCGAGGCCAAGCGCTCATCGAGCTCGTCGTTGTACTCTCACTCCTTGCCTTCTGCATCTTTGTAACGCTTGAGCGAGTTGGAAGCTTGCGACTGCAGATCCAACGCAGTGGGGCCGAACGGCCGCTCAACTCTGGGCCCTAAGCCTGCGCCCTTCAGTTTGATCAATCGGAATGAATTTGAACTGTACCGAAAAGAACCGAACCGAAAAGAACCAAAAAGAACTGCGCTGTACCGAAACGCTCCCGTGAGGCTGCGAATTTCAGAGGTGATCCGATGTCCGCTTTCGAATTTCAAAATCATAACTCACCCCACGCTCAATCTGAGCCGGTTCAATCTCAACGTTTCCAGATTGGACACGGTCGAATGAAGCCCGCACTGAACTTCTGCCTCTCGCAGTGGCGTCGACTGCGCTATGAATTCGAGAGTCGACGGCGTGAGTGGCGTCGGCTTTCCGATGAAGAACAACAGCGCCGCGAAGTTCGCCTATGGATGTGGGGAGCTGGCATCTTGTTGACGTTCATCACCTCGCTTTCAGTTTTTGATGCCCGACAAGCGCGAAGCGCGCAAAGTCTCAAAGTGCCGGAGGGTCTACGGCTGATTCGCATTCAGCTCATAGGCCCCGATCACGAAGCCGCCATGGAGTGGCCCGACGACGTCAATCGCGTCGATCTCTACGCCAGTGAATCGACTCGGCCGATTTTGCGAGGTGTAGATCTGTGGCGCTCGGTGCGAGGTGCTCGCGGCTCGTTTTCAGTGCTAATCCCGGAAGCGCTATTGAGCGACTCAGGCTTGCCTCGAGAACTTAAACTGCCGCTGCGGGCCGTTCTCAGATCCGACAAAGATGCCATTGGGGAATCGAGAACTTCGTCGGCCTCAGGCCCTCTGCGTGATCAAACTCAGAGTTTGCGATCCGCCCCACTCGTCCGTCGCGCCCGAAAGCCCATCATCCACACGGAAGACGGAATTGTTGAAGCCCAGTCCCATCAACTCGAGGCCTCGTTGGAAGTCGACGAGGAAACAGATGTAAGTGCGAGCGCGTGGCCAAACCACAGCGAAGACGACCCGAAGGATGGAATGCCCCTGGCGATGCCGGAACTGAATACGAACTCTGCAATGAAGCTTCCGCCGCAACACACAGAGGACGACTGATTCAATTTGACTCAAGTCGACGAATTCGAAGCGACCCAAGAACGAAGATCGAGAGGTCATGAATTCGGCGGCCAGACGTGCGTTTGAAGATTCAACTCAAAACGACGAGGTGTACCCGATGAAACCCAAAGGCAATCAAGACATCTTCAAAGTTGGACCACCCACATCCCTGCGATTGAGTCGCCATGGAGTTTCAAAGTTCATGGCAATGGTCTGCATCATCTCAACCAGCTTGCTGAGTGCTCCTGGCGCTGCCGAGGAGAACTCGCGACTCACATCAATCTCAACCGTGGCGATGGAGGAAAGGAATTTCGCCTGGGCTGTAGATGCCGGTCAAACGGCACTCGAGCCGCATCAGTTCATGGCTCGCGCCCAACATCTTGGCCTTCGGCCCTTGGTGGATCTGCTTCGAACGCGCTATGCGGTTCAGACTCGAATGCAGCAAATGCGCGCACGGATCGATGAGGTCAAAGCTTCTCAACATGAAAGGGACTTACCCGAGGCCGCCCGCGAAGCCGCTTGGTCGAGATTGTTGCAACTCTTCGAAGATGACTTTTGGCCACTCGAACTACGAACAACTCTGACTGAGCTTTGGTTCATCGAAGTTCTGCAAAGAGCTCAAAAGTACCCGAGTCCATCTAACTCCAACTATGAATCTTGGATGAAAACATCACCGCAGTTCTTATCGCCACAGGAATGGAGAAGCTGGCGAAGTTCCCGTCGAGAGCGAGATTCTGGCAAATCCTCGGACGCTTCTTCAACAGAAGCTAGGATTCTCGAGATCTGGGAAGCTGAAATGGTCGCGAGCACAAAACGTGGTCGTAAGATCAAACTTCCGCATTGGGCAAAGTCCTTCAGCTGGCTCAGATTTGAAGATCAACTCGTCGAAATCACATCATCGCCGCATGCCTCGACAGCTGAAGTCTTCTTGCCGGATCGGCGCGGGCGAATTGAGTTTCTGTCCTCACGCTATGAGAGCTTCGCGCTGGTCGGGCCGTATTTGACCACTCTGCCATCCAACTACGTGCCAAAGCTTTGGTGGGCCGAGCCGTGCTTATTTGTTGATCGAGCCGACTTGTCGGTCCGGGAGCAACTTCCCGAATCACTCGCGACCTTTATTGAGTTCGGTGAAATTTGGCCAGTTGGAGAGCAACGCTTGTGGCCTCGCTGCGATCGGCTGAGTGGAGGTGTCACCGAAAATCGCGATTTAGCGAGTCAAGCTGAGCCCGGCCGACTGGCGCCCGAACCACGAACTTGGTCAGGGCTCGACCACGAAGGCACATCACAACTTCAAAGTGGATCGCGAAGTTGGCTCTGGGTCGGTCTCGCCGTGCTGGCAGGTGGACTTTACTGGCACCAACAGTCGCGATCCGCCGCAACTCCCGGTGAAACTCGCCCCACGCACAGAGAGGGATTCTAGATCTTCGAGTGAACGCAGGCGACTCTCTCTAAAAGCAAAACGCCGCAAGCCTTTTGTGCTTGCGGCGCCCTTAGAGTGATTCAAATTACCCCGAAGGGTGACTTTAAATTAGCGTGTGCGGCCTGGTGTTGTTCCACCGACGGGGCCTGAGCCGCCTGGCAAAGTTCCGCCGGGCGACGTGCCGCCAAAGCTCGGGACGTTAAAGAAGGATCCCGAGTTCAACTGCTGGAAGCGCATCATCAGCGAGTAGTACTCCTGCATCAGACCCTGCTGCAGTCGCAATCGTCCTGCGGCTTGCTCTTGATAGCGAACCTGCATCTGCAACTGCATTTGGTACTGCTGCAATTGGAACTGAAGCATCTGCTGTTGATACATTCCATCCATTCCCATGCCTGGTGATGGCGTCAGGAATCCACCGGTGAAGCCACCCGCAATTCCCCATGGCGAAGTGAAGCCACCCGCCATGCCCGGCATACCGGCCATACCTGGCATGCCGGCGAAGCCACCGGCCATTCCCGGCATTCCCGCGAAGCCACCGGCCATTCCCGGCATTCCGGCAAAGCCACCGGCCATTCCCGGCATTCCCGCGAAGCCACCGGCCATGCCTGGCATTCCGGCGAAGCCACCCGCAAAGCCGCCAGCGAAGCCCGGCATACCGGCCATACCCGGCATACCGGCGAAGCCGCCGGCCATACCTGGCATTCCCGCCATTCCCGGCATTCCCGCGAAGCCGCCAGCAAAGCCGCCCGCAAATCCACCAGCGAAGCCCGGCATACCAGCCATGCCCGGCATACCGGCGAAGCCACCTGCAAAGCCACCAGCGAAGCCGCCACCTGGGAATCCAGGACCCATACCCCATGGACCGGCCATGCCCCACGGGCCCATGCCCGGCATGTACATACCGCCACCCATCATCGGCATTCCACCCATCATGCCGCCCATCGGGCCCATCATGCCGTTACAGCCCCAGCCGCCCATGACTCCGCCGCCGACGCCGCCGTAGAGGCCCATCGTGCGGAAAGGGAATCCATAGCCAAGGGCGCCGTAGGGCTGAGCCGGCCAGCCTGTTCGAGCATTCCACTCGTTCGCTTGCTGAGCGGTACGATAGCCTGCATAGATCGAAAGCGCGTCCATACCAACCGCAAGAACAGTCTGCAGCGTCGAAGGACCGCGCTCGCGCGGCTGACGTCGACCTGATCCGCGATCATAACAAGTGCCCGACGGACAATCCGCTTCCATCTCACGCGCAGCTCGACGAGCATCGCCGATTTGGTAGCCGAGATTCGCGATCGTATCTTCAAGATTGCCGATCTCGCGCTGCATGCGATCGATGTCTTTGGTCAACTTGCGATAGCGCGACAAGGCTCGGCTACAGTTTCCAGCCTGACCAGGTCGAACACTTCCCGAAGTGAACGCCGGCATCTTACAGACGTTGTCGCTGATGAAACCATCATCGCGGCAAACAAAGCGACGCCAGCCCGCGGTGTTCTGCGGGAAGTCGTCTTGGTTGTAGCAAAGCGTGCTGCCTTGACCGCCCATGCCATCAACGCTTCCGCCATTCAAGTTATCCCAATTGATGCCACCTGCGGGCTCGCCCACTGTGGCGCGCGTGACTTCCGCATCGGCCGAATTCAAGCCCAAGAAGCTGGCGAGGCCACGGACTGCAGGAAGATCAAAGATTCCTGAAGGCCGTCGCGGTTCAGCCGGCGTGCTGCCCGGGTTGAGCGGACGAGGCGTTGGAGTTGCCGGACGCGGAGTCGCCGTCGGACGTGGCGTAGGAGCCACAGTCGGACGCGGCGGAGGCGTGGGCACTGGAGTGGACTGAACCACAGGCGGTGCCGTAGGCCGCGGTGTCGCCTGAACCACAGGCGGCGGAGTCGGCGCAACCGTCGGAGCCGGTGGCGGCTCATCTTCAGGCTTTCCACCATTCGGTGTTGCAGCAGGCGCTGGCGGACGCGGGGGCACCGGAGCCGGAGGCACAGGTGCGGGCGGAGCCGGCGGTGCCGTCGGAGGAGGATTCGGAATGATGATGATCGGCGGCTCGTCGGCAGGTGGAGCACGCGGCGGCGGTGCCGGCTCGGCCGGAGGCGGTGGGCCTGCGGCGCGCGGTCGGTTGATACAGCAATTCATGCCGAGATCCATGTGGCGGAAAATGATCTCGTGCAGATCGCCTCGCACCACGCCGGTGATTTGCTCTTTCAGTCTTTCGCGTTCGCGTTCGAGATTGCGAAGGTCGCGTTCTTTTTGGCGCTTCTCGCGACGAGCCTCGGCGCGCTCTTGCGTGAGTTCCGCGACCTCGTCATCTTCGCTGACCGCGCCGGGTGCGGCACCACCGGGGTAAGGACAGTAGGGATTCATCCCGTACATGCCATAGCCCCAGCCCATGTTGGCTTGCGCCACTTGCGACGCACCAGTGCTGAATGCGAGAACCAAAGCGATCCAAGCTTTGAACTTCATGTCGTCTCCCTCGAACGCTTTGAATGATCTCGAGCGGACTCGAGCCTTCAAAACACTTCCTCATGTACCGTATCGACACATCCGCGAACCGACTTGAACTCTCCTCGCCTGAAGTCCAGTTTTTACTGAGCCTTAGGCCGAACATGGAGGCGAACTCGCCGTATCGCGACCTCAAGCCAGGGGTGTCGAAAGTTTAGACATGACCAAGGTCGGTCGGAACAGTGCCGAAGACCGCTGAGACTTGGATCGATGGCCCGTCCTGAGCGCGCCTCGATTCCGCAATCTCCTGAACGCGGATCTTCGATTCGGCAGTCCCTCCTTGGATGCCCAAACGCGAATCCCCCTAGCAAGAGGACTCCCAACAACGTTGCACTTCCCGTTTCCGGCACGTGCAACTCTGAAGACACAACCCGACTTCATCGCGGTTGCTCCTCACTCTCTTAAAATTCTACACTGAAATGGAATTGATGAAACACGCTATTCTTTGTGTCGATGATGAAGCCGACAATGTCGACGCGCTCGAAAGACTTTTTCGCGCCAAGTACCAGGTGCTCAAAGCCACCTCGGGGCAAGAAGCGCTCAAGCTCCTCGACCAAAATCGAGTGACCGTCATCATCAGCGATCAACGCATGCCGCAGATGACGGGCGTCGAGTTCCTCTCGAAGTCGCTGAAGTCGCACCCGGATGCGATTCGTATTTTGCTCACGGGCTTTGCCGATATTGAAGTCGTTGTTGAGGCCATCAATAGCGGCCGCATTTATCGCTACGTGAGTAAGCCTTGGGACCCCGTCGACTTGGTCAATGCCGTCGATAAGGCCGTTGAGAGATTCGAGCTCGGACAAGAGCTGGTGGTGAAAAATCAACGCCTCCAAGAGGCCCTTGAGGAGCTGCAAACTCTCGATCAAGCCAAAAACCAATTCATGGTGCTGGTGAATCACGAACTCAAGACGCCTCTCACGGCGATGCTCAGCTTTGCGGACCTCTTGGCCGAGACCAAACTCGATGAAGATCAACAGCGCTTTTTGTCGCGGATCAAGCAAGCCGCGCATCGCCTCCAAGACATGATCAATGATGCGCTTGAATTGGTCTCGGCGGAGACTCAGCAAACGAAGCTCGACTTAAAGAGCCTATCGACGCCCACGCTTTTCACACGTGAAATCATCACCGAAAGCATTCAGCAGTTGGCGACGAATCGACATGTCGACTTTGACTTTCAAATCGAGAACCAAAAAGTCATCGGCGATGAGCGCGTGCTCCGCAACGTCCTTCGACGCCTTCTGCACAACGCCGCGAAGTTCGCCGATAAACAAACACGCGTGAGCATTGCAGGACGAAGTGTCGCGGGCGGTCTATATGAAGTCGCCATCACAAACCTCGCCAAGACGAGTCCAAAGATCGACGACCATCGTGTGAAGCAGCTGCTGAAGCCCTTTACGCTCAACGAGAACTCATTGAACCATTCTACGGGCAATGGTCTTGGCCTCAGCATTTGCCACGCCCTTTTGAAACTGCATCACTCTCAACTTCGCTTTGCGGCCACTGGCGATGAAGTGCAAGTGAGCTTTCAAGTCAGCCTTGATCCCGAGATCGTCTCCACGCCGTAAATCAAGTCACTTCCAAGTGCATACAAACGCAATGTCCGAGCGCCAACCTCAGCGCGCCGGACGCCGGACACGCGCTCAGCGCTCCGCTGAGCTTGCCCGTGGATATGACTTTGCTTCACCTCGTGCGGCCTGAGCCTGCTTTCAATTCCCGTGTCGCCGAACCGAGGAGAAGTCGTGAACACCTTTTGCTCCAGAGATCACTCGTCCGTTCGTTCAAAACCGACTCTGGATCTCGGCCTGCGAGCCGCGGACCTGATTCTCTTCATTTTGACAATGCACGCGACGTTGGGGACGTTTTGGCCGCGCGAACTCGCCCACGCACAACTCGCAGCTGAGGCCTCTAATTCGACAGATCCACGAATCTTGGCGATCGGCGAAAGCCTTCACATCGAAGCCTCGCAACTCGGCGCAAGCCGCGAAATTCACATCTCGCATGGCGAAGTCGTTCGAGCGAAGTCGCTTCAAGACGGCATCGTCTTAACCGGCAAGAAACTGGGCTCAGCGATTCTTCGCTTTGGCGCAAATCAAAAGCCTTGGCGGATTTGGATTCTCCCCAAAGCCCAAGCTCGTGGCGCAAAGAAGCTCGTCGAACAACTAAAGCTTTGGCCAAATCTCCATTTGGAGACGGACGCGCTACCGCAATTGATTGTCGGCGGAGAACTTCAAGACATCGGCATTTGGCGCGAGCTCACTCTGCTGGCTCGCCGCATGGACTATCAATGGCTCATGCGAGCGCAGATCTCCGCAGAGATTCGAAATGAGGTTGAATCCGAGCTGCGACGTGATCTCGCGGCGCGCGGTTGGTCGGGACTGAGTTTCGATCTCAGGTCAGGTGGCTGGACAGCGCTTCTTTCGCCGGAACAGTTCAAAAAGACGCGCGCTCAAGAACGGCAAATTCTCGGCCACCTTGGTGTGGAGTTGCGAGTCAGCTCCGGTGTGGTTGGTCTCGAGCCGATGATCCGAACACAGATTCGCGTCACTGAGCTCAGAAAGTCCAGCATGCGGCGTATGGGCATTCGTCCGCCAAAGGCCCTCAGCTTCGATTTACTTCCCACACTTGCGCCTTCAACGGGACCCTCTGGCCAGCTGCAGGCGCAAATTGAGTTCTTTGAGGACCAAGGCGAAGCCAAAATGCTGGCCGCGCCAACATTACTTTGTCGCTCCGGAGGCCGCGCGCAGTTCTTTGCAGGAGGTGAAATTCCGCTCAGGCTCGTGAGCGAGCGAAGCGCACAAGTCGAATGGAAGCGCTATGGAATCGGCTTGGAGATTCAACCCGTCGCTGATGCCCAAGGGCGACTCAAGATCAAGTTGGGAACTGAGATCTCGGAACTTGATACCTCGGTCAGTACGGATGGACTTCCCGGTCTGACTTCGCATCGAGTGAATACGGAGTTCAATCTGCAAAGGGCCGGCACGCTGGTGCTTTCAGGTCTCTTTCGTCGCGATCGCGGAAATTCACGCCACGGCTGGCCGGGCCTGCAAAGCCTGCCCATTCTTGGCTCATTGTTCTCGAGCCGGGACTTTACTCAACGTGAATCCGAGCTCGTGATCTTCGTTTCACCCGAAGTGATTACGGAAGACTCGGCGTCTTCACCCGCCTCGGGCGACTCTCCGAATCCTGAGGCTCCCCTGCTCAAAATGCCCCGAGATCGCGCAAAGCTTGCCACACAACATTCTCGCCTCAGGGTGCGCCGATGATTTCATCAATTGAACTTCGAGCCGCGCCACCAACTTTGACCTCGAAGATGCCAGTCACAAACTTGCCTTCGGAAAGAGAGGTTGCCGCGACCTTAGGAAATCAATCCGCTCTCAATCAAATTGTGGCGGCAGCGCTCGCGACACTTGCCGAACAGCCCTATGGAAAGCATCTGCCAGTTCATGAAGGACAGTGGCAAGGAACTGATACGCATTTCGCTCGGAGGATCGAAGCCCATCTCATCGGCCTCAGTACGGAAGCCAAGCTGCGCGTCTCGGAGGAAGTCTTAGGCTGGGGACCAATCGCTCAACTTCTCGATGACCAAAGTCTTACGGAAATCGTCATCAATTCTCCTGAGCAAATCTGGGTTGAACGCCACGGCCGTTGGTTTCAACACCACGACAGATTTTACTCTGAGCTGACGTATCGCAACTTCTTGCATCGCCTCGCTCGCGACTCCGGAGCAAAAGTCGACTTTCGCAAACCCTACGCCGACGGCCGCTGGCGTGACTTCCGTGTTCACCGTGTCGGTCCACCTATCGCCCAAGGACAAGGCCAACTGTCTTTGCGTCGCGTTCGCCCTCAGGCTTGGACTCTCCAAGAGCTCTTTACAAATGACTGGGTCCCCGAGCGAGATCGGCTCGTCGTTCATAGCGCCCTCACTCGACTGGTGCGCGAACATCAGAATGTCTTGATCTTGGGCGGCACAAGCAGCGGAAAAACATCGGTCTTAAGCGCTCTTCTGGCCGAGGCCCAAGGCGACGAACGCATGCTCATTCTCGAAGATGCCGACGAAATCACGCCACCGAATCCACTCAGCGTAAAGCTTTTGGCCAAGGATCAAAGCCTGGATGATGAACTTGTGATTCCCCTCGAAGCGCTGCTCCGACAGAGCCTTCGCATGCGACCCGATCGAATCATATTGGGCGAAGTGCGCGGCGGCGAAGCCAAGGATCTTTTGATGGCGCTGGCGACGGGGCATCGTGGCTCGTGGGGCACATTACATGCTCGGACCGCGCAAGAAGGTCTCATGCGACTTGAGATGCTTGTGCAAATGGGTGCGCCACAATGGTCAAACTCGACGGTGCGGCAATTGATTGCACAAAGCGTTCAGGCCCTGATTCAGGTGAGTCGCGATGAAAACGGCAAAAGGCGACTCGATGCTATTCATCGAATCGCCTCTTTGGAAGATCGAGGCTTTTGCCTCACTTCAATTTACCAACGCTCAAGCTGAAACGTTGAGGTAAGTTCCTTTGGGAACAAGCGCGGGCGAAGTCGGTTCTGCGACCTCGGCACTGACCTGCTCAGCTCGCACCGCGAGCGGCTCAGAGAAGTCCGTTGTCGAAGCCGGCATGAGAATCGCCGGAGGCATGATGTCTTCCATCGCCTCGGGATTCAAACCGCCTTCCATTTGCGTGCGCTGAAACTCTTCGAGACGATCCATCTTGAAGCCCGCGGGCTTCGAAGCCCTGCTTTGATCGAGTCGATAATTGAAATCTTGATCCACAACAACCTCCTGCGCAGCCGGAGCGGTAGCTTTGCGGAAAAATCTTTCGGAAATTTCGCGGGCCATAGCAGCCTGCTTTTGGTCTTTTGTTCGCCAGCTCAAATGATCTCGGGAGATTTCCGCCGCACGAGCTGCGGTTTCGCCTATGCGAGCTTCGCGTAAGGAGGACACACCCTCTGGGCGTCCGAAGCCGGGAGCTCCCGGTCGAATGGGCGGCGCATCTCTTAGGTCGACGGCCTTCGTTCGCGCGGAACTGGGCACAATGCCGCTAATCTTTTCCATGGCCAACCTCCTGTCGGCTGAGGGCCGCAGATCCTCTGCGGTGCTCTATCCTTCGTATCGGCGAATTGTGTCTCATCTTTAGACATTGCGCCGATGCCGCAAAGAACTAGACCGAAGTCGGATCGGGCGACAGCAGGTAGGCTTCTGTGCGGCAGGAGTAGCAAAAGAGTTTGAACCGCCCTTGGCCCGCGAAGATCTGACGTTCAACGAAGCCTTGTCCGCAAACACGGCAGGTCTCGGCAGCAAGATCAAGCCGATAGCCTTCGCGCGAGCGTTTGAAGAACACGACAAGGGCCGCAAGCGCAAAGCCCGGCGTCAGGAGAAAATGCGCAATCGGAATCAAAATCGACACTAGACTCGCGATGGCGAAGGCCACACTGGCTTGCAGTGTGCGCCGCCACCTCATGGTGTCGCTGATTGGCTCGACTTCGGCGCGCGAAACCTCGACTCGGCCATTGGTCTCGATCTTCCAGAACGAGGTCATACTCGGCACACGAATCAAAGCTCAGCTTTGGGAGCTTGAGTCTCGCCAACTCCGGGCGCGAGGCGAATCCCCAGTTCGATCAACTGATCCCGCGACACTGTCGACGGCGAGTCCGCCATCAAGTCTGTCGCCTTCGCCGTTTTGGGGAAAGCAATCACGTCCCGAATCGCATCCGTATCACACAAGATCATGGTCAAACGATCCACGCCCCAAGCGATCCCGGCGTGCGGAGGTGTGCCGTAAGTCAGGGCCTCCATGAAAAAGCCAAATTTCGCCTTCGCATCTTCAAGCGAGAAGCCCAGAGCTTTGAACATGGCCGCTTGCAAGTCGCCTCGATGAATTCGCACCGAGCCGCCACCCAATTCGTGACCGTTGCAGACCAAGTCGTAGGCCTTTGCCAAAATTTCGCCATAGCGGGAGTCTTCGCCCTTCAGCAAATACTCCATGTGATGGTTTTGCGGTGAGGTGAAAGGATGGTGTCGCGCGGCCCAGCGACCACCTTCTGCGTCGTATTCGAAGAGCGGAAAATCGACGATCCAAACAAACCGATCTTGGGACTCATCGATCAACTTCAGCTCGCGACCGAAATGCAGACGCAGGCTGGAAAGTGCGGCGCAAGCTGTGTCGAAGGTGTCGGCGACAATCAACGACAGGCCTCGTCCGCTTGGACACAAGCTTTGGTGAATCTCGCGAAGCTTTGCTTCGGGAAGTGCTTTAGAAACGGCGGACGTGAGCTTACCTTCGGCGTCAGTTTTGATCCAGACCAAGCCTTTCGCCCCCGCCTTCTTGGCAAGATCCACAAGCTTATCGATCTGCGCGCGCGATAGATCGCCCGCCTGCTCCACACCCAGGCCCTTGATCACGCCCCGCTTCGCGATGACATCGTCGAAAACTTTAAAGCCCGTACCACCGGCAATCTTGGTGAGATCTTGCAGTTCGAGGCCAAAGCGAAGATCCGGTTTGTCGCAACCAAAGCGATTCATGGCTTCCGCAAATGACATTCGCGGGATGGGACCGAGCTCAACGCCGTGATACTTCTTCCAAAGCAATCTCGCGAGATTTTCATTGATGGCCATGATGTCATCTTGATCGACAAAGCTCATTTCGACGTCGATTTGCGAGAACTCGGGCTGACGATCGGCGCGCAAGTCTTCATCGCGAAAGCATCGGGCGATTTGGAAGTAGCGATCCATGCCACCAATCATCAAGAGCTGCTTGAGTGTCTGAGGTGATTGTGGGAGCGCGTAGAAAGTTCCTTGATTCACTCGCGAAGGCACCAAATAGTCGCGCGCACCTTCGGGAGTGGATTTGTAGAGAATGGGCGTCTCCACTTCGATGAAGCCTTCGTTCGAGAAAAAGTCGCGAACGGTACGGACAATCTCATGTCGCTTTCGTAGAAAACCGCCCAAGCGCGCGGAACGAATGTCGAGGTAGCGATACTTCAATCGCAAGTTTTCGCCGACTTGCTCGTCGTCGATCATAAAGGGCGGCGTTTTGGCTTCGGAAAGAATCTCGAGCGCTTCGGCGATCACTTCGACCTCGCCGGTCGGCAACTTTGAATTGCGCATACCTTGAGGCCGCTCGCGAACTTGACCCGCAAGTGCGACGACATATTCACCACGCAAATCCTTGGCGATACTCATGGCCGCTTGATTCGGATCCAGCACGACTTGCACCAAGCCTTCGCGATCGCGAAGGTCGATGAAGACCAGGCCACCGTGATCTCGGCGTCCATCGACCCAACCCATGAGCACGACATCTTTTCCCGCATGCTCTCGACGAAGTTGACCGGCGTAGTGTGTGCGCTTGCGCTCCGAAACGAATTTCATGCTTCACCTGCTGAATAAAGGAAGCCTCGAGCCTAGATTCAGTTCAAAAAAAAGCCAATGAAGAAAAGGGTTTGGACAAGTATCAAATCCGACTATACCTGAAGCGTCGATGTGGACGGCCGGGCGACAAGGCGCACTAGCAGTCGCAGGACTGCTGACGCCGACCTACGCAGAGCGTAACCTCATCGGATAGCTGAAAACGCCTCAAGGCCAATCAAATCCGCATGGGGTCATTGAAGGAGCTTGCGGCCACTCGATAAATTAACAACTGGCCTGGGTGACGGGCTCGACAAAACGCGGAAAGGACACAACTTCATGCCCAAGGTGACGGTACAAAGTCAGACGACACAATCGGCCAACGAGGCCTATCAAAAAATCAAGACGATGCTGGAGACGGATCCGGAGCTTCGACGAATGGATCCAAGCTGTAGCTTCAGCTTCAATGAAACTTCTTTGAGCGGAACAGCCAAAGGTTCGAAGTTTACCGCGAACATGAAGGTCGTCGGCCAGTCTGCCGGAAGTTCAATGACCATGGTCACCATTGATGTGGATTTGCCGCTTCTTCTCACGCCCGTGAAGGGCCTTGTGCAAAGCACACTTGAGAAGAAACTCAAGGCGGCCTTGGCATAAGGATTGGCTTAAGGATTGGCAAAAGGATTGGCTTAAGGAGTCGAAGTTGACGAAGCTGAAGTCAAAGAAAGTGAGCGCAAAGGGCTCGGCGAAAAAGCCGTCGACCAAGTCGCGCGCACCGAGCTCTTCGACGTCGGCCTCGGCCTCAAAGTCGCGCACCTCCGCCAAGACCAGCGAAGATCGCCTCACGCCGTCGCGTCCAGAAAGTGTCCGAGCCGAGCTGGTTGATCCGGCCGAGGCGAAGTCCGCGCAATTGCGCGATGTCGGCGACAAACTCGCAGGCCCAAGCGCGCGCGCGACGCCAAAGATCTCAAGTGACAGCGCCATTCACGAAGACACTCACACAGAATCCTCGGACGAAGATCCGCAAGCTCTCTGGCGTGAAGGCGGATGGGAAGAGACTGATCTGCAAGACTTTGAAAAGGCCGCGGACTTGGCCGCCGAAGTCGCTCAGACAGCTTCGTCAAAACCTCCACGCGCTTTCGAAGCACGCGCTTCTTCGGAACGACTGCCTGTCGTCGCCGAAGTTTTGCCCGCAGCGACTGACCCCGTGGCGCTGTATATGGCCGAGATCAAGAGATATCCCGTGCTCACGCGCGAACAAGAGTTTGAATTGGCCAAGCGCTATGCGGAGTTGGGCGATAGCAAGGCCGCCGAGGCCTTGGTGACCAGCAACTTGCGCTTTGTCGTCAAAATCGCATCCGAGTATTCAAAGTTCGGCGCGCGATTGATCGACCTCATTCAAGAAGGCAACGTCGGCTTGATGCAGGCTGTACGTGAATACAACCCGTACAAGGGCGTCCGCCTCATCACCTATGCCGTGTGGTGGATTCGCGGCTATATTCAAGAGTATCTCATGCGGCAGTATTCGATGGTTCGCATCGGCACGACGGCCGCGCAAAGAAAACTGTTCTACAGGCTGCAAAAGGAAAAGGACCGCTTAGTTCTTGAGGGCCATGAACCGACGGTCAAACTTCTCTCTTCGAGACTTGGTGTGAGCGAAGAAGATGTGCAGACCATGGAACAGAGAATGTCAGCCCGAGACATTTCGTTGGAAACACCCATCGGTGAAGATGGAAACGCGACGCTTCTGGATCGCGAGGCCTCGTCGGACGCGCCTCTCGACGAGCAGCTTGGACAAGCGGAACTGGTCGCGATTCTTCGCGAAGAAGTGGAAAACCTTCGTCCCCACCTCAACGAACGTGAAGTGGAGCTTCTCGAGGAAAGACTCTTGGCTGATGAACCCAAGACTTTGCAGGAAATCGGCGAACGCTATGGCGTCACGCGCGAGGCGGTTCGGCAAATGGAAGCTCGTTTGATGTCCAAGCTTCGCGAATCACTTCGGCATCGACTGACCTAATCCGTCGGCTTGACGGGTTCATGGGATCAAGACGCTTCTTGGCTATGCTCTTTCATGAAGCTCGCCAGCTTACAGCGCAAACGGCTCATAGCTTGGGCGTGAAGCTGCGAGACACGGCTTTCTGTCACTCGCAAAACCTTGCCGATCTCTTTGAGGTTCAAGTCTTCATAATAATAGAGTGACAGCACCAAGCGCTGGCGTTCCGGTAACTCCTCGATCGCCTTCGTGATCACGTCCTTCACCGACTTCGAACTGAGCTGAATGAGCGGGTTCGCGACACGCACATCTTCGAGCAAGGACATGAACGACTTTTTGTCGACGTTGGAGAACGATGAAATCTCATCAATCGACAATACCGACACAGGTCGCACCTGATTGACGAGTTCGAAGAACTCTTCAATCGTCATGTTCAATCGTTCGGCGACTTCTTCATCCGTCGCCTGGCGACCAAGCTCGATCTCCAGCTCCGCAACCGTTTTGTCGAGTAGCTTGGCCTTGTCGCGCACAGATCTCGGCACCCAATCTTGCGAGCGCAGTTCATCGAGAATGGCGCCGCGAATTCGAAATTCGGCATAAGTCTTAAATCGATTGTCGCGATTAGGATCATACTTATCGATGGCATCCATCAGACCGATGACACCCGATGAAATCAAATCATCCAATTCGATGTTCGCCGGCAAGCGCACGGCGATTTTTTGCGCGACGAATTTGATGAGGGGCGCGTACTCTTTGATGAGTTCGGTTCGATCCGCTTCACTGCGAACGAAGCCGTTGGGACCAGGCTTCGAGTTGAATCGCGCTTCGCTTTGCGCCGAGCCGAAGCGAACCGTGGGACGCCCGTTCTTGCCGATCGGCGCTGGCGTTTCCACTTCCTCAACGGCCTCGACACTGGCTTCAACGCGCGCTTCACTTTGCCCTTGCGCATCCACGCTCTTCAACGTGGCTTTGCCTTTGCGCGCTCCGGCCTTGGCGGCGGATTCCTCTGGAGTACCGCGTGGACTTTTAGAGGCCTCTTTATATTTTCGAAGCTGACTCGAATTTGCCGTCATGTACTCCCTCTCGCCTGCCTAATCAGAATAACAATTCCACCCGTCGAGCAGAAGTCCTGACGTTTTCATGCCAGACTTCTGCGTGCGCTTTGTTGTGTGCGCGGCGGCCAATTGGTCGAGGGCCCTTCGTCGAGGCCCTTGCGAACTTTGACCAATTAAGCTGCACCCACCATCTGTCTCCAGAAAAACTGTAAACTTCCTTTACACTCGCCTAGACGTTGACGTTGGACGATCTCGCGCGCCAAGGCGCGAATCGCTTCAGCGGACTCGCTCTGCGGCTGCGCTCGCCCCACCAGTTGTTGGCTGCGCACGGCCTGCCGAAGATGCGGATCCATAGGAATGATGCCGGCCATTTCAAGTCTCACGGGCAAAAAGCGGGCGACGACGTTTTCGAGTCGATTGAAGATTCGCTCGCCATCCTGTTGATCTCGAACTTGATTGCAGATGATTTGAAATCGGTTTTCCCGCGCCTTGAGGTGCAAGGTCTTGATCAACGCGTAAGCGTCGGTGAGCGATGAAGGATCCGGCGTCAACACCACGTGGATCTCTTCGACGGCGGAGTTGAGAAACAAGACGTTGTCGGTAATGCCAGGAGCGGTATCGACCAAAACCACATCGAAGGATTCTTCGAGCTGACTGATTTGATCCAACAAAGTCTGCTTGGCGATCGCCGTCAGTTTTTGCAAATCGTAGATGCCGCTGCCACCGGGAATCAGCGTGATGTTCTCGCTCACCGGCATCAGAATGTCTTGGATTAAGGCTTCACCTTGCACCACTTCATGAAGACTCTGCCGAGCCCGCAAGCCAAACATCACATCGAGATTGGCCATACCAAAATCACCGTCGATGAGTAGAACTCGCTGCCCGGCGCGCGCCAGCTCAAGTGCGAGATTCGCCGTCAGTGTGCTCTTTCCAACCCCGCCTTTTCCTGACGTGAGCGAGATGACCCGCGGCGCGAATGCGGGCGCCGAACCGGTCGTGGACAACATCATAGAGTTCCTCCCCAAGTTGATGAATCTGTGGCGGCTTGTCCGCCTCGAGCGGGCGACGATGCCTGCGCGGTCGAAGAAGCTAAGCTTGAAAGTTTGTAGAGAAGATCCAGAACGCGCTCTTTGGTCGCGCGCTCGAAGTCTTCTGGAATTCGCGATCCGACGCCAAAGCTGTGCAGTGGAAGTCCCGACTTCAGCTGAAGTGTGGGAATGACGCCGTATTGAACGCAAAGATCTAGGCCCGTGAAAATCAGATCGGTGAGATTGGCCACGCGGAAGCGGCGCAATGTTTCCATGGCGTCGGTCTCTTTCATGGTGGCCGACAAGCACAGATGCACTCGAAGATCGCTTGTTGATGGTGTTTGCGGGAGTAGGCTGCGCAGTCTTTGAATCTCATCCACCTCGCGCAGCGAAGCGCCCGACGTGTCCACCAGGATGTGGTCCACATGCGAGAGTTGCTGTTCAATCCAAGTCCAATCCGACTTGTCGCGAATCACCGCGAACGGAACGTTGAGAATCTGTGCGTAGATCTTCAGTTGGTCGATCGCGCCCACTTTCGATACGTCCGAGCTCACGATGGCGATCTTCTTCCGCTCTTTGATCACCAACTGCGCCGCGGTCTTCACCAACTGCGCCGTCTTTCCGCCGCCCACAGGTCCGACAAAAACGTGATAGCGTCCCGCCGAAGGCGTTTCGCAAATCTGCACATTGGTCAAAAACCATTTCGCCACCCAAGCTTCAATACTCGCCTTGCGCTTGGCCTGTACGGGATCGATCTCGCGGCTGGCACGTCTGAGAATTTCGCCTGCTAAGTCCTGCGCTACACCCGCATCGACCAATCGCCGATACGAATCCGCGAAGTCATAGCTCAAGCCGAACTCAGCTCCGGGATGTGTCGCAATCTGCGCCATGGACGAAGCTTGAATCGCCGGCGTTGGCGCCGGAGCTTGAGTTTGAAAGCTGTCGATCAGATTTTGAAGGCGAGCGATTTCAGCTTTGAGTTCGCTCACCTCGGCACCGGCATTCGGCATCGGCATAATCGGCGCTCCGGCTCCCGCCGATGCACCTTTTGGTCCACGCGAATTCGAAGCCGCCGTCGGCATGGGTGCGGGAGGTGGAGGCGGTTCAAATCCACGACTGGCTTCCGCAGCAGCGCGCGCCAAAGACTTAATCTTCACACCGGGACTTGAGCCCAATTGGGTGCCGACCGCCGACGACGCCGACGCGGCTGTGCCCGGTGCGGCCTGTGAACCCGCTGCGGCCTGTGAATTGGAACTCCACCTTTGTTCTCGAGGCGCGTAAGCCGCGTGCGCTGACTCATCATCTTGAATGTCGATGTACGAAACCTTGGTGATCGGTCGTGGTCCCGCCGCGAAGCGCGCCTTACGCTCCTCTTCCTCTTCAAGCTGTCGACGTCGTTTCTCCACCATGGCTTCGATCACTTGTTTTTGTCGGCGAGCTTCGGCCGCGAGAAAGCGCTCGCGATCATCGGGGCGAAGTCGGCTCTCGACGAAGTGTTTTTTCTGCAGCGTCTGATCCGACACGGCGGCTGTGACCTCGAAGGACGTCTCGCCCCCCAAGCCGAAGCTGCGCTTGTTTTCTCGAGCGCCAAGAATCACGGCCTCAGGGCCCAACTCGGCCTTCACCATACGCAAGGCTTCTTTCATGCTTCTGGCTTCAAATTTCTTAACCCGCATGCGGCAACTCCACGGTCGCGACGTTTCGGATGTTCACGTCAGACGCCAACTCGTTATGAGACAAGACAACCAATTGCGGCAGAAAACGTGTGGTGAGTTTCGAAATGTGTCGACGAGCCGTCGGGCTCACGAGCAAGATCGGCTGGCTCGCAATCTCCGGATGCGTTTCGATGGACGAGGCGATCCCCTCGATCATGTTGTGAGCCGTGCGAGGATCCATCACAAGCTGAACGCCTTGCTCCGTTTGCAAAAGTGAATTGGCGATCAATTCTTCAAGCGACGGATCCAGAGACATCACGCTGACTCGACCGCTTTCATCTCTAAACTTGGAGGAGATGCCACGAGCCAAGGCTTTGCGCACCGACTCGGTGAGGACTTCCGGATCTTTAGTTCGATGCGCTTCATCGGCGAGTGTTTCGAAGATGGTCAGCAAGTCACGAATCGAGACTTGTTCACGAAGCAGGTTCTGAAGAACCTTGACCACTCCGCCCAGCGGCAACGGATCTGGAATGAGATCCTCCACCACTTTCGGATAAGCCTTCTTGAAATTGTCGATGAGCGACTGCGCCTCTTGGCGGCCCAGCAGTTCATGCGCATGCGTACGAACAAGCTCGGTAAGGTGCGTGGCCATGACGGTCGGCAGATCGACAACCGTGTAGCCGGCAAGCTCGGCCTCTTCTCTTTGACCCTTCGTGATCCAAATCGCATCCAAACCGAATGCGGGTTCCTTCGTGCGAATGCCCTCGACCTTGCCCGAGGTGTTGCCCGGATCCATGGCCAACAAATAGTCCGGCCGCAAGACACCGCCACCGACACGATTGCCTTTGATCAACACACGGTACTCGCCGGGTTCCAACTGCAGATTGTCGCGAATGTGAATGCTCGGAACGATGAGTCCCATATCCAATGCGAATTGTTTGCGGATGGAAACAATCCGCTCCAACAAGTCGCCGGACTGTTCGCTTTCGACGACATTGATCAGACCGTAGCCGACTTCAAGTTCCACCAAATCCAAAGGCAGAAGGTTCTCGATTTTTTCTTTCTCTGGCTTCGCCGCAACTTCATCGGCCTTCTTCTGCTCTTCAATCTTTGCTTCTTTTTGGAAGCGATCCACGATCCAAGCCAGACCGCCCATGGCGATCGCCGAAGTGAAGAAGGGAATCCCGGGCAGGCCAGGAATCGCGCCCAAAAAGGCGACAACTCCAGCGCCGATGTACAACGCACGTGGGTTGAGGAACAACTGGCCAATGACCTCTTGTCCCATGTCCTTTTCACTTCCGGAGCGAGTCACGATGATACCGGCCGCCGTCGAAATGATCAGGGCTGGGATTTGCGACACAAGGCCATCACCGATGGTGAGCTTCGTGTAAGTTTCTGCGGCATTCGCTAAATCCAAACCGTGTTGCAAGACACCGATCAACAGACCGCCGATGATGTTCACGACCATGATGATGATGCCCGCAATCGCATCGCCGCGAACGAAC
>DDUL01000040.1 GCA_002344785.1 Bdellovibrionaceae bacterium UBA2339 | reverse complement strand
CGCGCCCCCCCCCACCCCGCGCGCGCCAAAATCCTCGCCGTGCGGGTGCAAAAAAAAAAAAAGCGGAAAAACAGGTGGGGTTTGCCCCGTTTCTCTTTCGTCATTGTTTTCTCAGCCGACGGCTCAGCCACCTAGAAGCGACAACGCCTGCAGAAGTCCGCGAACATCTTCATCCAGATCATCGCCCCACTGCGCATAGGCCGCTGCACCCGCGCCGGTGATGAGTAAAATCATGCGAGCTGTTCGCTCCGTCATCGCGACACGCTGATAGAGCGAGAGCGCTCCGAGACGCTGTGCTTCGGCCTCGGCCTTGCGCATTCGCTCCAGAAAGTTTTGTGTCATCGGCATGTCGCGCTCGCTCTCGGCTTGGCGACGCAAACGAACCCAAGTGGACTCGGCATTCACAAGCCGCGCCATCACGAGCAACAATTCATCGCGCGTACCTTTGGCATTGAGCTCCATCAACAGCCGCAACTGCTGCGCTTCTCCGCCTGAGTACTGCATGAGGCGCTCGACTTCAGGAAAGTATCGATCCCGCAAGTACACATCATAGCTCATCCCCAACAGCGAAGTGACGCGCTCTCGCGCCACCGGCGGCAATCGATAAAGCAATGCCTGGCTCGCGTTGAGGACAGGAAGTCCGATCATGAACACGGCAGTTCGTCGTTCCGCGCTCAGGTCTCGCTCGAGCTTGCCGAGCAAGGCTTCGGGAGAATTGCGGAAAGCTTCGCGGACGACATCCAAGCTGACGCGATCAGCGGGCAAGCCCAAAGATGGGAATAGCTGTCGCAGATTTCGAAGACCCAGATTATCCAGAGCGCGCTGCGCGGCTTGCGCCGGTGCACCTTCGGCCGCAGCCATCGTTTCAAGCTCCGTGCGAACGCGAACATATTCGCCGTACGACTCGCCAAACGAACGCTCGTGTCGACGCGCCTCGAGTTCAAGACGAAGCGCCTCTTTGCCACGACCGAGCCGCAGCAAGCTCTCGCCTCGCGCCCGCAGATCACGCATGCGATGCAAATTCAGTTCGACATCGCGGAAGAGCTGTCGATAGACCTCGACCACGGCATTCACTTCGCCGCCCTGTAAGTGAAAGCGCATCAATTGAAATCGGCGATTGGCCTCGATCACATGTCGACGAGCTGTGTGACCCGTGAGATTTCGCCAGAATTCGATTTTGCGCTCGAAACTCTGAATCTCAGTTTTGATGGCAAGTGCCGAGGTGTCGCTCAAAAACAAATCTCCGCACTGGCGAGCCTCGCTCGAAGTTGCAGTGATGAGTCCGCTCAAAATGGCGCCACTCAAAAAGGTGATTGAACTGATCTGACGGGCAACGAATTTGAAGTCGCGCATGCTTCATCCTTTATATGCAGAATTATGCGACGCATTAAGCGCTGTCTTGAGGCACTTGTCCAGTGGTGTATTTCGCACTTTCGATTTCCGCTCTAAGTCATCGAAATCACGGAATTCATGGCCAATCCGTCGAGTTGAAAAAATCGCCGCACCTCAGGCGCTTTTGACAGGGACCAACACAGGCCTTTGGCGGCGAGGGCGGCTATGTTAGGTTTCGGCCCAATTTTCTGATGTTCAACATCTGCTCGAGTCCGCGGAGATCGGCCCTAGAGAACCGACTTCGCCGATGCGACTTTCAGCGAAGCCGCCGTACTTCCACACTTCAAACTGTGGGGACGATGAGGACGCTGAAGCGATGCAAGTCAGGAAGTTCACACCCGCCCGAGCCTCTCAGACGGCTTCAGTCAGGTGAAAACTTTCGGATTTGCCAAGAGCGGAATGCACGAGTGGGGAGAATGTCCGACATGACAATGACGAGCTGGCAACAAGTGAAAAGCGCATCTCCGGTACAAAATCAGGAGCTACTGACTTGGATCGAGAGCGTGGTCACTCTCTGTGAACCTGCATCTGTTCACTTTTGCGACGGTAGCGAAGCCGAAGAGCGAATGCTGATTGATCGCCTCGTTGAGCAAGGAACTTTCCGCCCGCTCAACCCAGCCAAGCGTCCCAACTCTTATCTTGCGTGGTCAGACCCTAAGGACGTGGCTCGAGTTGAAGATCGAACTTTCGTTTGCACGCCCACGGCAGAAGAGGCCGGCCCCAACAACAATTGGATGAATCCGACGGACATGGACGCCAAGCTGCGACCACTGTTCAAGGGCTGCATGCGCGGCCGAACTCTCTACGTCATTCCGTTTTCAATGGGTCCGGTCGGTTCGCCACTAGCGAAGATCGGCATTGAGCTGAGCGACTCTCCCTATGTTGTGGTGAACATGCGACGCATGACTCGCATGGGTGAGCGCGTTTGGAAGGCTTTGGGTGATCAGGGTCAGTTCGTGAAGGCGCTGCACACTGTGGGCGCGCCGTTGGCCTCGGGCGAAACCGACAAGCCATGGCCCTGCAACACGGAAAAGTACATCGTTCATTATCCTCAGCGAAACGAGATCTGGAGCTTTGGCTCGGGTTACGGCGGCAACGCCTTGCTCGGCAAAAAGTGCTTCGCGCTTCGTTTGGCCTCGGCGATGGGCCGCGATCAAGGTTGGCTGGCCGAACACATGCTGATTCTCGGTTTGCAGTCCCCCGCCGGCGAGAAAATGTACGTGGGCGCTGCGTTTCCATCCGCCTGCGGAAAAACAAACTTTGCGATGCTGGTTCCGCCGAAGGCTTTTGATGGCTGGAAACTCACGACTGTGGGCGACGATATCGCGTGGATCAAGCCGGGACCTGACGGTCGCCTCTGGGCCATCAACCCCGAAGCCGGTTTCTTTGGCGTCGCGCCCGGAACTTCATCCGATACAAATCCCAATGCGATGAAGACCATCGAGAAGAACACCATTTTCACGAATGTCGCGCTGACGGAAGACGGCGACGTTTGGTGGGAAGGCATGACGAAGGTTCCGCCTGCGAAGCTGACGGATTGGACGGGGCAGGCTTGGACACCGGATTGCGGTCGAACAGCGGCGCACCCGAACGCGCGTTTCACCGTCGCGATTGAGCAGTGCCCATCACTGGATGAGCAGTGGGACAATCCGCAGGGCGTGCCGCTTGAGGCGATGGTTTTTGGCGGACGTCGCGCGCAACTTGTTCCGCTCGTCTATGAATCAGAATCGTGGACCGGCGGAATCTATTTGGGCGCAACACTCGCAAGCGAAACGACGGCGGCAGCTGCGGGCGCGACGGGTGTTGTTCGCCGCGACCCCATGGCGATGCTCCCCTTCTGTGGCTACAACATGGGAGATTACTTCCAGCATTGGTTGTCGTTTGAGTCCAAAGGGCTGAAGCTTCCTAAAATTTTTGGCGTCAATTGGTTCCGCAAGGACGAAAACGGCAAATTCATGTGGCCAGGATTTGGCGACAATATGCGTGTCCTGAAGTGGATGTTCGAACGGGTCAAGGGTCGCGCTGGCGCCGGCGTCACGCATCCGCTTGGCGTTAGCCCAAGCTTCACGGATCTGGATTGGTCGGGACTTGAGGCGAGCATGTCGCGCGCGGCCTTTGAAAGACTCACAGAGATCAATGGCCAAGCCTGGGGCGAAGAAGTGCGAAGCCATCGCGAACATTTCGCGAAATTTGGCAATCGCATGCCCAAGGCGCTGATGAACTACAACGAAACTTTGGTCAAACGACTCGTTGATTGGGCCGCTGAGCGCTCGGGTTCGGCAAGCGGCCCTCAGCCCTAAGACGACCGAAGCGAACCCCGCAATTGAGCGCCATCCGGCTCAACGTCGGATGGCGTTTTCATTTGGCTCTTCGTAGAACATTCGCACGGTCAGTCCGCGCGCACCGCGAATGTGATAGGGATCTTCTTCGCTCAACACTCGATCCGCGAGGCGCACTGACCACTGCCCTTCAAGATTTTTCTCATAGAGCACATCGCCGGGCATAGCCGCCTTGCCGTTAAGTTCGAGATCCAGACCCGCAGGACTCATGTCTCCGGGCAAAATCATCGGTGTCAGTTCAAGTGCGTCTTTCAGCTTCGCTGGTTCATAGCTGACTTCAAGCTTTGCACCCGGTGCGGGCGGCACGTCGAATTCGATCTCGCCATCGTTGAACCAAAATCCTCGATGCAGCTCTTGTCCGTCGATCTTCACGCGCAAGGTGCCCTCGCGCGCGGACTTGTCGCTCACGCGCCACTTTCGCTTGTACTCAGCGCGGCCATTGGGAAGGTTGGATTGAACTTGAAGATTTCGCACGAACACACTTTGTCCGTTGGCGAGCCGAAGTTCGATCTTGCGCGCCGGGAGCGGAAGATTCGGTTGGTGACCTTGCGTCTCTCTGGCCGTGTAAGAGATTTTGTAGCTCACTTGCACGCGCGCGATGATGCGATTGAGGATTGTATCTAATGTGATGCGACCACTGATGAGATCACTGAAGAGGAAGTGTTCGCCGCCGCTGGCCTGAACGATGCTGGGTTGGCCTTGGAAATTTGAATTGTAGCCGGCAAGACTTGGAGTTGCCGCGAAGACTTTGAGCTTTGAGCGATCCAGAGCTTGCAACACTTCGTTGTATCGAGGCGCAAGATTACCGACAGAGCCTTGATTGCCCGGCGAATAGAGGAAGCCGTCATCGGTGATGAGAATGGCGAAGCGCTGTGAGTCCGACAAAAATGGTGCGGCCGACGCATCGATCAGGGCGCGCATGGGGTTTTCATTTAAATCATAGCCGCCGGGGTCATTCGCACCCTTGAGCGCTTGAAGCTTGGTGATCTCACTGATGAGCGCGTTCACATCCGCCATCGTTTCGGGCTTCGATGGGTCATTGTCGTAAAAGCGTGTGCAAGCCTTCACGGTGTAGTCGCCAAAGGTGAGCAGACACATGCGCGTGTGATAGCCGGCGGCGCGAGTTCGATGCACGAAATTGATGAGTCTCAGCTTCGCGGACTCGATGGTTGGGGTCATTGAGCCCGTAACGTCTACGGCAAAGACAATGTCCACGGTCTGGACGATTTTCTTAGAATTCGAATCCAGATCAAATTGCGACACTGGCTTTCCCGCTTCAGAAAGCTGCAAGTCGGACGCACGAATCCCTTCGACCGGATTTCCGCTGGCGTCGACGACTTCAAAATTCAGTGTCGTCAGGTTCTCTTCGAGAGTTTCCTGCGATTGGTTGAAGCTGACTTCCGAGAGTTTAAAATAGTTCGACAAAACTTCCGAACTTCCGATGTCCTGCACGGTGATGTTCTGACCTTCAAACTTGGGCGGGTTGCACGCCGCTAAGCCCAACATCAGTGGGATCATGACGGCAGCAACGATTCCGAATCGAATCGAATTGAGTCGTTGGTTGAAGTTTTCGCGGCCCATACTGCCTCCGAGATCTCCCTCACCACACGTTCAACTTCGCTCAAGTGAGGAGAAGTGGGGGTTTTTGAATGCTTGCGACTTCGCACCGAATTTCCACAAGCCTTCCTCGAGGATTGTTAATCACAAGTTGTGCCAGACTTTTGGAGTGCAGTATCACGCTTGTGGTTGCGCCCAAATGAGTCGAAATCTCAGACCTTTAGCTAGATCTCGCGCCATTTTGATACGCCAATGTGAATCTTCGGTTTTTCGTCAGCGCACTCGACAGGACCCGAGCTATTCTGAATGAGTATGGTCCGCGCCCTTGTGATTCTAGATGATGAATCCACGCGGCGGACTCCGGCGAAAGCCTCAGGTCCCGTGGGTCCGCTTTCGCCTCGACAACAAAGGTTGCAAGCTGATCTTCAACGCTGGATTGCGGAAGTTCTCAGTGAGCATCAATACGAATTGCGAAGAAGTTTGGAGCCGCCACCTCCGCCACCGCCATTGGCCACCGAGGCCTCAGCGACTGACGCGAAATCGGCATCGACATCGGCGAAGAACAACTCCACAACCGGCGACGCCATTGCGACAGAGCCGAAAAATCGAAGTCCGCATGAGTCGCCGCCATCGACAGCCGATCCACCGCAAGTGAAATCGAGTTCGCCTCAAATTCAAGGTTCCAAGCCGAATCCCGAGTCACAAGCGCCGCCGCCCTTAGCGGCTGAACCGTCCCACGCGGCCTCGCCCAAGAACAACTCCACAGAAAGCGAGACGTCGGAGTGGTTCGTATTCATGGAGTGGAGTCTCCTACAAAGTCAGCCGACGTCGACATCAGCGAACAAGACGGCACCGCTCAATCCCCAAGAGAAGCTCGAGAAGTTCATTCGCACGCTGCCGATCACAGACCCTAACTCCGTCAAGATTTTCCTCCTCCTCCCCGAGACGGCAGAGACCCAGTACAATCTCTTTCGCAACTTGCCGATCGCGGACATCTTCCCCACACCGATCGATCCTTCGCTGTTCAAGCAGAAGCTTCAGTTTTGGTCGACACCTGAGGGCAAAAAGGTTTCGCCCGCGCACTTGTTTCGGCGAGCGGCAACGCAAAGAATCTTACTCGGCAAGGATGTCATTCTCGATCAAATCAATGAGATTCGTGGCGAGTTCATTAATCCACGACGTCTGAAGCGCGGCAAGATTGTGTGGCTGCATGCCGCGGATCTCGGCCCTGGACGAGAGAGTCGTCTCGCGGGACAAGTCGTCGAAGTTGAGCCCGAGGGTCAGGCGTTTCGAATTTCGCTTCGCTGGATCGGCATCACCAGCACACAGTTGAAGAACTTTCGCCGACTCATCAAAGATCAGCGCGGACGCGCGCAAAAAAGTGTTCGTCCAGCCAAGGCGCGCCTGCCCGTGGCTGCGACGAAGACACGCGTGAATGTCGGCGCCCAAGCCGGCAAATCTCAGGCGATGCCTCAAT
>DDUL01000067.1 GCA_002344785.1 Bdellovibrionaceae bacterium UBA2339 | reverse complement strand
AACCCCATCCGCAATTCGGCCAAAAATGGTCACGCACTAGGTGCGCACGCAGATCTTCGATCCGTGCCGGCTCAATCTGCTGGCCCACAAAACGACAAAGCCCCGTGGCGATCACGCCGACGGGGCTCATAGAACCACAACCACTCAAGTGGGCCAGCTGTTAGGATTTCCTGGGACCAGCCTTCCCACCCGACTGCGCCGGAGTGGTTTTGCGATACAGCTGAATGGCTTGTTCGACTTGGTAGAGTTCCGTGTTGAGGTAGCCTTTCGCATTGCCGGCACTTGCATGGAAGTTTAGCAATCGTGAGTGAGCCTCTTCGTAACGACCTTGTCGCATCAGAATGCGAACGATTGCTCCCGTTGCTGAGACAGGGAGTTGGTCAGGGCGGAGCTCGATGGACTTCTCATACATGCGGAGAGCCTCGGAGTCTTGGCCAGTTTGTTCAAGCAATTGGCCGAGAAGGATCGCCGCCTCACCATCTGTTCCACCAGCGCGGAAGTAGGTCGTTAAGGTGACCATAGCGGCGGGGTTTTCCTGCATGCGCACTTGGAGACGCGCAAGCTTCGTCAAAGAGTCGGGGGCTTGTGTTTGTCGATAGGAGTCGATGTAAGCTTGGCGCGCACAAGCGTACTTGCGCACATCCATGCAAATGTCAGCTAATCGATCATATCCTTCAACAGAGAGAGTGCCCGTCAATTGGCCCAACTTGTAGAATGGAATCGTGAAGGCGTTGGAGCCCCAAACAAAAGTGTGGAGGGTCAGCGCTGTCAGTAACGCCACACCAATGATGAGTCCGCCGACGGTTTGCTTTTCGACTTTTTCGTCTCGGCGTTTCTCGCTGAGGGACTCGGTCCAACCACAGCTGGTGCAGATGAAAAGCCCGCCGTGCATTGAGACATCGCGATGGAGGGGATCGCCGCAGCGTGGGCAGCCCGAGCCTCGCGGACTTGAACTCATGGTTCGCTGTTGTGGGATCTCGATGTCATTCAAGCTGTATGTACCATTCATGTTGAAGCCCATGTTCACTCCTTCGCTTCTGTCGTCGGCCGATACGTCGATCTTGATGATCGATTCGCGCCCAACGGGCGGTGCTTCGGCCATGCGTCTTGTGGAGAGCAATGCCAAGACCATCGCGAACTTAGCCTGTGCTGCAATCTGCTGCATTTGAGGCCGACGGGCTCCGCGACCAATGAATCTCTTTCGAGGCGATGTTTCAAACTGACGTTTTTTGTCTGTGGTGAAGTGGGGCGAATTGTGTTTGAGGCTTACCGCATTTGACGCAAGAGGCGCTTTGTTTAAAGCTTTCAGCATTGGTGAACGTCTGGGTTGTGGGCCTCAACTTTTACTATCTGATTGTAGGTGATCTGTGAGTGCGAGCTTTGTGTATAGGAGTGCGCACAGGAGATTGATGCTGGGAATTTTGTTGGCGTGCGCGCTCGTGGGCCATCTTGGAATCGCGACAGACGTCCTCAAATTCTCAGGGCAATTGTCGGTCGGAGAGTTTTCGGCTAGTCGAAGTGCGTGCCATGCTGCCGAGTGCGCACAACGAGTTTCAATATATTCGAAAGATTGGACTCGCTTGAGTCGACTGGTGCGGACTTTCGTTGGGAGCGCTCAGGCGGCGCCAGTGCCAGCTCCTGGTCGGGCACGACAAGTCGCGGGTCAGCGACGGTCCAGTTCGAGCTCCCCACAAATGGGCGTGGAGTCTTTGAGTACACGTTCGGAGGAAGCGCAAGGCGTGGCTTCGCGTCGTGGTGTTGTGGCGTTTTCAGCGAAGCAAGTGCAGAAGGTCCTCGAGCAACTTCAGGCGCAGCCACTTCGCCCGCAGGGCCATGCCGTCCAAGCAAATTTGGGGATTCGTGCCACAAAGCAAAGTTGGCTTAAAGTTGTTTATGAGCACCATTTAGTTGAGTCGTCGTGGGCAACGGCCATGTTGAGTGACAAGCTCGTGTTGGATCGCGTGGTGCAAAGTCTCATGGGCGACGAGTGGGCAAAGTCCAACGCTTTGAAGACGCTGGGTCTTGTCGAGTTTCTGGTGAAGCACCAACTTGTGGACGCGCAGGGGCGTTGGCGTCATGCGCAGAGCAAGCAACACCTCCAGCAAGTGGGCGAGCGTTTAGATGAAGCATTAGCCGACGAATTTCCGAATGGGTTTACTGTTCGACCGGCAGTTGGAGTTTCTAAGAATGAAACTTCGGCGGGAATGTTTGCGAGCAGTGATGAGTTCATTCAAGAAATTCTTAAAGTCTCAACAGATCTCTATCGGCCGGATCACATCATGAAGCCGCGAAGGAGTTTGGCGCTTGATCAAGTCGCCAGCGGTGAGATGTATGTGCTGCAAGAGCGGCCTCGGCCCGTGCGTTGGAATGCGCAGAATCCAAAGCCTCGTTGGCGGGAAGTTCGTGTGCACACCTATGAGGGGCGAGTGGTGGAAGGTGCAGCGATTCGCCGATGGACCAAGGTTGGCGAGCCCAATGTCATAGAAGTTGAGGCGGCTGAAAGTTTTGTGCGTGAACTTTTGGCGAAGCTGCCATCACGTGTGCTGGCAAGGCAGGCGTGGTCTGTCGACGTATGGGTGAACTCGGACTCGCTGGGGGCGGATCAAGTGGCCGTCGCCGATGGATCTGGATCGGCCGCATCGACGCAAGGTGGACGGGCGGAGGTGAGGCTCTTTGAGATCATCACGAATCGAGGTCGTAAGTTGGCTTGGTCGCAGTATTTGGAGCAGCCTCGAGTCTTAGCGGCCTACACTCGACACTTTGAGAACTATGCGAGCATAATGTTCGATGGAGCTGGCGCTTGGTTGTTTCGCCATAATCTGGGAAATTATTTTGGCTATTGGTCGCATCGAATTGATCGATCACCCCGAGGTTTGGATCGCTTGATCTCCTATCTGCCGCCTTTGCCCTAGTTCGTGTGGCCGCGGCCTCGAAAGCTTCTCAAATTGAGTCAGATTCGAGTGGCATCTCGACATGAGACACCACTCGACTTTCGTAAAGTTCGACACTTTTCGGGCCGATAAGCTCTTATGGCCTCGAATCGAAGGTCCGATCCGCCCTCGCCTGAGGGCCGTGCATCGGGTGCGAGTTCATCCCACTCCTCAGCCATCGAGAAGAACTCGACGACGAAGGTGATGAATTGGTCGAGCGACCATATTCCCGTCGGATCCGAAATTGACCTCTCCAATCCCATGAGTCTGGAGGCATCGGCGGCGGACGCTATGTGGTTGATGGATCCTCGCGCCAATCACCCCCGCTTGGCGCCATCCGCTGAGAATGCGTTTGTCAGAGTTTTTGGATGGCGAAGCGAAATTCTGAAAACCGGGCGTTGGGGATTCGTCTCGGTTGTACATCCCGATGATCGCGATCGAGTGCTTTACGAATTGAGCATGGAGCGCCCCTACGGATCACAGATGGAATTTCGAGTGATCGACGCGGCCGGTGAGGAACGGCATCTGCGACTCAGTTGGAAGTGGCTGGAGGATCAGACGTGGGTTGAGTTCCATGCTTGGGATCTCACGGACCATTGGTTGGCACAGCGCTTTCATGGGCAAGAGCTTCGCGAGCAAAAACTCACACGTGCGATTCGAGCGCGACTTCATGCGGGCGAGTTCGCTGGACTTCTCAAAGCATGGCCACTTGCGGACGCCGAGGCTCAACAGTCTGCGCCTTGGTCGGAAATTCTCATGTGGCTGCAAGATGTGTGGGGTCGGCGACTTGAGTCGCAGCGGGTTGATTGGCGATTGCGAGTCGATGTCGATGAGTTACCTGGATTGGAAGTCGCGGGCTCACGAGGCATGATTTTGCTGATGCTCAGTGAGCTTTTGCGAAACGCGGCCGAGGCGTTGCCAGCACCTGGCGGTCGCGAGTCGCGTTGGATCTCGATGGATGTCACCTGCCTCGATGACAGTTTGATCATCGGCATTGAAGACTCTGGATCAGGTGTGGGTTTGGCACATCGAGGAAGTTTGTTCTTGCCATTTTTCACGACGAAGGACCCAGCTCAGCATTTGGGATTGGGATTATTCTTAGTGCGAAACTTGGTCGAGGCGGTTCAGGGTGGCGTGAGATTTGATCACTTCAGCGCGCAGTCGCGCTTTGCTTTGCAGCTACCGCTTCGGCGGCGCTGATTTGCGAACAAGAAACTTTAAGCCAACACGACGGCCTCGACGCCAGCGAACTTCGGCGAGCAGTCGACGTCTATGGACCTTGGCATCTTTCGACTTGGCCGTCGACACGGCTTTAGCGCTGCGTTGGCCTTTCGAGTTTGTGCTGCCGCCTGCTGTTTGAGTGTTGCCTTCAGAACTGTCCACGCTCAGTTCGACCTCGATATCGACTTGTACGCCGACGGGCGGCAGGACGAGAGCTTTGAGGCAAATTCCGCCACGTGAAACGTTGATGAGCCAGCCGCTGTACCATCGGAAGTCGCCGATCATTCGAAATCGGCATTTCAACTCCTCAGTGAGGAATCGCGGATGTGAACGTGGAAGAAGGCGTCGCGATCGGCTCATCATGGCCATCAGTGGGGCGTCCTTGTTGGCGCGTTCTTTGGGGGAGCGCCGTAGATCGCCAGCGACTCCGAGTGATTTTCAGTTAAGGAAGTGCGCAACGAGTGTTCGACCAAGTGAAGTTGGTGCCCAAGTTGTCTTGGCCGCCTTGGGTATTGAGTCGCAAAACTCCTCGTTCTTCGGCTCGACCGCCTCGACCAACATATTCCAATTGACCCGTGACAATCGCACATCCGCTTTGCGCGCCCGCCGACACGAGTGCCATGGGTGCAGTGCTTCTGTAGGTGGCCTCACCCGCTGCCAGTCGTTGCGAAGCACTCGGACTGAAGGCTTGGCCGCTCCACTTCACCGTGAGATTCGGCTGAACCTCCCAAACGCCTTGTGCGTTTCGCTTCAATTGGCCTCGGGCTTGAACGGCCCATCGGCTGCCACGACGAGCGTCTGCGGCGCGCGGCGTTTGCTCCGTATTCAAATTGAAACTCAACTCTTGCACGGGACGACCGACCACAAGCGCGGTCGCGGAATTAAAATTCATCACGCGTTGACGGCGAAATTGCGAGGCTTCAGTGGAAGCTTCGGGCGTATCGAAATTCGCACGATAGTTGAGAGTGAGCGCGTTCGCACTGATCGTCACAACTTCTTGTCCGACAACTCGCGCTTGGACCTCGCCAATCTGTGAGCGGCAATTCCATTGTACGCGGAACAATTCTACACCTGAACCTCTTTGCCGCTGCCGACAAGTCGGTTCGGCCGTCAAAGGTGTCAGCAAAGAATCAATCTGCGGAGCCGTTACGGCTTGATCCGTAAAGCTTGCGGCGATTTCGTTGAAGTTGGGCGAGTCCAATGCACCCAAAACTCTTTCCATGCGACCCAATTCGTGGCCGACGATTTGCGCGACGCTCGCGCGCGAAATCACATCGGGCGTCGAGCTTGTTTGATTGAAATCGTCCATACCGCCAGCCTTGTTTTCTGGCTTTGGAGTGCACGCGCCGGTTGAGAGGAAGAGTGCCGCCATGCAAGTGGCGCTGATGCTGAGGGCCCAAGTCGTGCGGCCAACAAAGTGGCCAAGTGCCGTGGAGAGAATGGCGCGGCGGCCTCGAAAATTTTGTGACTCAGATGCTTGTGATGAATTGGACATCTCGTCTCCTGTTTGCGCTTTCGCGCTATCGCTTTCCGCGTGAGGGCGCCGTCTTCAGCGACTCACATTATCGGGATCCCGAGCACCGTGGCGAACATTTTGTTCCCCGAGCACCTCAACAATCTCCACAATTGAGCAAACGGCTCACCAGCGTACTATGGGTGCGGCGTCGTTCTGAATGCTGAGCCACCATCTCCCAGTGGCCATTGCATGTTTAAATTTTGGACACTTTCAGCGTGCTCTGTCACTGTATTCTTCGGCAGAGAAGTGTTTCGTCTCAGCGGACCTTTCGGTTGAGCTCAGTCGATGACAATACTGTGACATAGGCGCGTTGCATCAGCGGTAACTTGAAAGAGTGAAACTCAACTCGCTTTCAACCACAACTTCACCAAGCTCCTCACGCGCAGCTTCGCGAACTTCGGGGGCGACATCGTCGAACTTGGTCGAAGACTCGGGGACGGCTCAACAGAAACTGAAGGCGATGAATTCAGAGCTCCCATTTGCACAGGTGGACGATGCCTGTCGCGATCTCGCAAAGCTTCCTCAGGACCCTTCTGCGGTTTGGTCGAATGCACTTCAACAAAATGAATGGCCGTTTTTGGGTTTGAACCTTCTACGTTCGGAAACCGTAACGTGGAACGAGAAGGAAATTGAATCCTTCATTGAGCGTGCACAGCGAGTCGGCGGCTTTGGCATGCTCACGTGCCGACGCGCTCTCAGCTTCTGGCCGATTGAGTTGGCCGAAGAGTGCAGACAATTGACAGAGCGACTTTGCGCCCCTGCCGAAATTTGGACAGATGCGCGCGAGATCTTGGAGCGCGGAGCTTCAATTGCCGCCGGATTGGAATCTCCCATCCTTGGCGAAACCGAGGTGATGGGTCAGTTTCGCAAGGCACTCCATGCGACTCGTGATCCTCGAGTTCGGCAGGGCGTGGAGCTGATGATGGAAATGGCGCGCGAAGTTCGTCGTCAGTTCTTGAGTTCATCAGGGCAGGCCGGAGGGAGCGAGTCCTATGGGAGCTGGGTTCGAAAGGAACTTAAAGGTCAGACTCGCGTGGCTCTCATCGGTGCTGGGCAACTGGCACTTAAGCTTCGACCTTGGCTCATCGACGAGACCCTGCATCTGCATGTGCGTCGGCCCGAAAAACTCATTGAAGACCCAAATTGGAAAGAGTGGCGCACGCGTCTTGATCGCGTGCATCGGGTTTCGCCGCAATTGAAAATCGAAGAACAGTTGGCCCTTTCCCAGGCCACGGCTTGGATTCTCGCTGCACCCATTGAGGATTCAGAGTTACAGGCATGGAGCGCAAGTCCTCGAGAGTTGATCATCGATTTACGGGCCGAGGTGCCTGGAGTTCAAGAGCAAGATCACGCGACGATGCATGGGCCGAACATCAAGTGCCGAACATTGCGCGATCTCTTTAGTGAAGCTCAGCTTGCCGAACAAAGTCGTGTCGAGATTCGGCAGAGGGCTCGGGATGGGCTCAAGAATCTTATGCAGGCTTGGCAACGTGATCAGCAAATGAAGACTTGGCATCGGCCGCAAGGGTGGGACGATGTCGTCTGAGTCAAAATCTCCCTCAAATCAGATGGGTGGAGTGACACAAGAACAGCCAAAGACGAGGCTGCGAATCGCAGCACGCCAATCCGCATTGGCGCAGTGGCAAGCGCGTGAAGTGGGTCGAGCTATTCTCGCGAGTCAAGACCTCGATGTGGATTCGCATCGTGGGCCGGGAAGTCGAGCGACGATTGAAATTGAATATCAGTTTCGCGAGTCACTGGGTGATCAGCGCGGCGAGGATCCACTCTGGAAGATGCCAGCGAAGGGTGTATTCACGGAAGACTTCGTGGCCGACTTGCAAGAAGGCCGAGCCGACTTGGTCGTGCACTCTTGGAAAGATCTGCCAACAGATCCGCGGCCGGGCTTAGAGATTCTGGCAACTCTGCCTCGCGCCTCAGCTGAAGATGTGCTTTTGATCAAACCGCAATGGCGAGGTGGCCGCCTCTGCGTGTTCACTTCATCGCCACGACGAAGCTGGTCTTTGCCTCGCGTGCTGAGCTGGGCACTTCCGGCATCCTACACCGTCGATCAGTTTGAGTTTCGACCTGTGCGGGGCAACATTGCCACGCGCCTTAAGAAGTGGCGCCATGATGCCAGCGTCGATGCGATCGTCGTCGCTCTGGCGGCTTTGGATCGTTTGCTCGAAGATGAAATCGCGCGCGGCCTGCGCATCAGTGGAAACGCTGAGGTGAGTGAGCAGCTACGCGGAGCAAAGTGGATGATTTTGCCGCTTTCGGAGTTTCCCACGGCTCCAGCGCAAGGAGCATTGGCCATTGAAGGTCGGGCGGATCGATCCGATTTGCGCGAACTACTTTCTCGGATTCATTGTCCCGAAACGGCCGAGGCCGCAGAGCGAGAGCGCGACCTTTTGCGCGCACAAGGTGGCGGTTGCCACCAAAAACTTGGCGTCAGTGTTCGTTCAATTCGGCATGAGGGCTGGTGGACCGTCGTTCGTGGCGAGTCCGAAACAGGTCGAAGCTTGAATGACGAAGCCTTTAGCGAATCTTGGCCGGAGGTCTCGAGGGATCGCATCTTTGGATGCCGGGATTCAGATCAAAAATTCTGGACGCGAGAACCACTTGTGGGTGCACAGTTGCCGTGGAATTCAAATGCAGCGTCAGGTCCTCGTGGACTATTTGTATCGCGAACTTCGGCATGGCCGCAGAGCGATGAGTTTCGATCGGCCCTGCGAAATCAAGACATTGATTTTGTGTTTTGTGCGGGCGTGAAGAGTTGGCGTCAGTTGGCAAAGAACGCCGATGTGTGGGTCAATGCCTGCGCGGACTCGCTGGGTGAAGAATCACTTCCGGCGTGGAAAAGATTGGCGCGAGCCATCGGCTGTGGGGCGACACAGCGAGATCCCGAAGGAGAGTGGGATTTACATCGGCTGACGAATGAGGCGGCGCCCGGAGGGGGCGAGTGGAAGTCGTGGTCGACATACCGAGTCTTACCCGAAGCATCGCGCGAAGAGGAGTTGCGGGCGCGCCTGAGCGACTGTACGCACTACTATTGGATGAGCCGCCAACAGTTTGAGTACTGTGTGCGTCTGTTTCCGGAATTGAAGACGCGGACTTCAGGTTGCGGTCCGGGCCGTACGTATGTGGAGCTTCGGAATCTTTGGGATCAAGCAAAAGCTGCGGGCGAGGCTATCGGCCCATTGGACGTGGTGATGCGACAAGCTTTGGCTCAAAGTTGACGACGAAACGGCAAGTTGAAGCCTCGCGATCGTGACGCGGGTCCTGAGTTGAAAAGTTTTGGGAATCGAACTGCAGGAGGTCTGAAATGACGACGACACTTGAAAATGCAGCAGCTCGTGAATTGAGCGCGAAGGCGCAGATCTCGCGAGGACATGACCAGGTCAATTCTTCGGACTTGTTCGCGCGTGCGCTTAAGGTTTCGCCAGGTGGAGTGCATTCACCTGTGCGGGCCTTTAAGAGCGTGGGCGGGCAGCCCATGTTTTTCAAATCGGCACAAGGCGCGCACTTGGTTTCGGTCGAGGGACGAAGTTACATCGACTTTTGTCAAAGCTTTGGGCCTTTGCTGCTCGGACATCGCGATCCTGAGGTGACGGAAGTGGTGCGTGAAACCTTGGATCTCGCATGGACATTCGGAGCCTGTGAGCCTTACTCCTTGGAGCTTGCAGAGTGGATCGTGGATCGTGTGCCTCACGTTGAGAAACTTCGCTTTGTGTCGTCGGGAACTGAAGCGGTGATGAGCGCACTTCGCGTCGCACGTGCGGCAACAGGGCGTAGTCGAGTGTTGAAGTTTGATGGCTGCTACCATGGTCATGTCGATTCTTTGTTGATGAAAGCCGGAAGTGGACTTGCTGACGGGCAAGCTGCGACCGACTCGGCGGGAGTGAGCCCTCAGTTGGCTCAAGAAACTTTGATCGCTCCGCTTGATGATTTGGATCGCGTCGCCGAGATTCTTCGCGCTCAGGCCTCGAATCTTGCGGCTGTCATCATCGAACCTTTGCCGGCGAATTATGGATTGCTCATTCAGCGTCGCGAGTTCCTCAAGGGCTTGGAAAGCCTGTGCCGAGAGCTTGGCATTTTACTCATTTTCGACGAAGTCATTTCTGGTTTTCGTGTCGCACGAGGGGGCATGGCCGAACTCTTGGATGTGCGTCCAGATCTGGTCACATATGGAAAAGTCATCGGCGGTGGATTTCCTGTCGGCGCTTACGGTGGTCGCGCGGACCTCATGGACTTGGTTGCACCGAGCGGGCCCGTCTATCAGGCCGGCACATTGAGTGCGAACCCCGTCGGCATGCGCGCCGGATTGGCGACACTGAAGAAGGCCGAGAGTCTTGGCATTTGGTCGGCGCTTGCTGAGCGCACTTCAGGCTGGATCAAGAGGTTGAATCCCGCTTTGCAGGAGCGAGGTTGGCAGATCGATCACTTTGGTTCGATTTTTTGGTTGCGAGGTCGCAGCGATCAGCCGATCCGGCGACTTTCTCAATTGCCGGCCGGTCATGCGGAAAAATTCCGCGGCGTCTTTCACGCTGCCATCGAGCGCGGCGTTTACTTGGCTCCCAGTGGCTTCGAAGTTGGGTTTGTCGGCTGGGCGCACACGCCCGAAATTTTGGATGAAGCAAGTCGTGCGCTTGTGGATGCTGTGAATCGATGAGGAAGAATTGGAAGTGAAGTCATGCCATCTGATGCGAGGCCGAAGGTGAGTGCGCATTTGCCTTCAGGATATCGACCGCGTGCGGTCGAAAATTCAAGGACAACGAGAGTTCGACGGGATCGTCGCATGCTCGTTGCTTGGATTTGGCTGGGTTTCACTTTAGCGCTTGCGGGCTGGTGGATGCTGTTCGGCCTTGAGCAAATTGCAACAATGCGCCGCTTGATGGTCGAGACTTCGCCCGCAGCCCTACAGATCCATACTCTTCAGGCCGACGAATCGCCATCTAGTGTGACCGCGCAACTTCAGCGTCAACATCGTATGTTGATGTCCGAAGGGGCCGTACTGATGGCTCTGCTTCTGGGCGGCGGACTGTGGTTGATCACCTTGATCCGCAATGAGATTCGGCGAAGTGAAAGTCTGGAGAGTTTTTATGCGGCCTTTGCTCACGACCTGAAGACTTCGTTGACGAGTCTGCGTTTGCAAGCTGAGTCCATGCAAGAAGAGCTGGGCGAGCCACGTCAAACACCAGGCTCGGTGGAAGTCTTGGATCGCCTTTCTAAGCGCCTTGTCGCTGAGACGGGAAGGGTGGAAACCCAGCTTGAGAATGCGTTGATGATGGCGTCGCCTCATCAATCCGAAATGATCCTCGAAGAACTCGACGTACTGGAAGTTTTGAACTCATTAAAGGGATTTTGGCCGCAATTGAGGCTTGAAGTTCAAGCTCCTCAAGGCGCTGATCCAAGGATCCGTGGCGATCGCCGAGCCTGGGAGATTATCTTCAAGAATATTCTCGCAAACGCGGCAAGGCATGGGCGTGCCACGCAGGTCAGCTTCAGCTTTCAGCGCACGAAAGATGAATGGGAGCTAAGCGCGGTCGATGATGGTCGAGGCTTAGACTTGGCCGGTGTTGATCCTCATCACCATGAAGTCGTCAGGCAAAGATTGGGCATGGCTCCTCATCGCGCGACAACGCAAAGTGGAAGTGGGCTTGGGCTCTATATTGTGGCGACGCTTGTCCGGCGAATGGGCGGCACTCTCAGCTTTCCACCTCAGGATCGTGGCTTTGCGCTCAAGATGACTTTCCCTGTAAGCCCGACAGCATCACAGTCAGCACATCGAGGTGGAATTCGATGAAGCGATTGTTGTTGGTCGAAGACGATCAGTTACTCGCCGAAACGCTGCGCGAACGCCTCGAGAAAGAGGGCTATGCCGTTGAATGGGTCGATCGAGCCCAACAAGCGGAAAAGCGCCTTATCGAAGAGGATTTCCATCTGGTGCTGCTCGATCTGGGTTTGCCAGATGGCCACGGCTTTGATCTTGCCAAGCGTCTTAAGGAAATTCCTCGACAATCGCAGACGCCGTTTTTGTTTTTGACGGCCATGAATTCCGCCGAGCATCGCTTGCAGGGCTACGAGCTTGGGGCCGAAGAGTTCATTCCCAAGCCCTTTCATCTTCGCGAAGTTCTCATTCGGGTGAAACATGTGCTGGATAATCATTTGAAGCCCCAAGTCTGGGCTGAGAGTGATTTGGAGATGCATTGGGATGCGCTCGAAGTGCGAAGTTTGCGAGACGGCCAATGGCGTCGGGAAGTCTTGCAGCCGCGTGATGCCAAACTTTTGCGCCTACTCGTGGATCGAAGTCCGTCTGTGGTGAGTCGAGATGAAATTTTGAATCGAGTTTGGGGCGAAGAAGCCTTTCCTTCAACTCGCACGGTGGACAACAGCATGGTGAGATTGCGACAAGCGCTCGGCGAACCTCAGGCCGGGCGACTGAAATCCGTGCGTGGCGTGGGTTATCAGTTTGAAGCAAGGCCCGTCGCCGTCTCATCGGACGCACCACATTCAGGGGCTACGGGATCTTCAAAAGGGGAATCAAAATGAGCGAATTCGCACCGTCTCCAAGTTCGACGACAAGCTCGTCGGATTCAGCGATGAATCGATCTGGCGCGCGCGGCGCAGAACTCATCACAGATCGCTCCGCCGAGGCCCAGCCCGATTTGAATCTTTGGAGTGACGCAAAGAATCTCCGAGTCGTGAATCCTCGAGTCGCCGCCCTGCTTAAGGGTGAGATTCTCGATGCGCCGCCTGTTTGGTTCATGCGCCAGGCCGGCCGATATCACCATCATTATCAAGCCCTAAAGAAGCTCTATAGTTTTGAGCAGCTTTGCCTTCAGCCCGAATTGGCGGCCGAGGTCGCCCTCGGTCCGGTTCTGGACTTTGATTTTGATTTGGCGATTCTCTTTTCAGACCTTCCGTTTCCTCTGATGGCGTTGGGTATGGAACTCTCTTATCAGCCGGGCCCGGTATTGGCGCGTTCGCTTCTCGATCTCGAACATGGTGTGCGCTCACTTCGCTCCACCGAAGAAGCGCTTTCGCATTTGGATTTTCAAGCTCAGGCCATGCGTCTCACTCGAAGCCGACTGCCAAAGTCGAAGAGCTTGGTGGGATTCGTGGGCGGTGGCTTCACGCTCTTCACCTATGCCGTTGAGGGTGCGCATCGTGGGGCACTGGAGAAATCCAAATCTGCGGTTCAGGAGCTCAAAGAGTTTCTGCCCCGAATTGAAGAGCTGGTTCGAGAGAATATTCGTGCGCAATTGAATGCGGGTGCGGAGCTTGTGATGGTGTTGGACACCTCAGCTGGCGAATTGGATCCCGAAAGCTTTGCGCGCTGGGTGGTGCCGACGCTCTCGCGATGGGCGGATGAGTTCCCAGGCCGACTCGCGTACTACTCAAAAGGCGTCACTGCTGATCACTATGCGGGTCATGATGTGTTTCACGACGGACGTCTTGCCGGCATTGGCTATGATCATCGCTGGGATCTCGCAAGACTCTTGCGTGAGCGTCGCGGTGGCTTTGTTCAAGGCAATTTTGATCAAGCGCTTTTGTTTTTGCCGACTGAGGAGTTCAAGGCGCGTTGGGAAGCGCACCTCGACCGCCTCAAAGGGCTTTCGCGCAGGCATTGGATGGCCGGCTTGGGGCATGGAATTCTGCCGGGCACTCCTGAGGAGCACGTCCGTTACTGCGTGAATCGTCTGCGTGCATGGTCGAAGGAGAATGCCTAATGGAAATCAAGACATCGGCAGCGCCGCAGAAGCTCATTGAGTTGCAGGATCTCAATCCGGCACAAAATCTGTTTCGCAAATACGATGTTCCAGCACCTCGCTATACGAGTTATCCGACTGTTCCGTATTGGTGTGAATCGCCGACGAAGCAACAATGGTACTCATCCGTTGATAAGAGTTTGCTCGCCGAAGACGCAACTTGGTCGCTGTACGTGCATTTGCCATTTTGTGAGACGCTTTGCACCTTTTGCGGCTGCAATACCAGTATCACCAAAGACCACAAAGTCGCGGGCCCCTACATTGACTTGATCTTGCGTGAATTCGAACAGCATCTGCGCTTGGCTCCTCGGCTCACGCAGCGGCGAATGACACAGATTCATCTGGGTGGTGGGTCGCCAACATTTTTGTCAGCCGATGAGCTGCATCGTCTTGTTTCCGAACTTTATCGCCTTGCCGGAGTGCGGACCGGAGATGCAAATTTCGAGGGTGCGATCGAAGTCGATCCGCGCAGGACCACGTCGGCGCAACTTGAGGTTTTACGTCGTCTCGGCTTTACGCGCGTGAGTTTGGGTGTGCAAGACTTCGATCCTGAGACGCAGCGGTTGGTGAACCGCATTCAGCCTTATGAGATGACAGCGAACATCGTGAACCTCGCGCGAAGTCTGGGATTTGAGTCCCTCAACTTTGACCTGATTTACGGTCTTCCCAAGCAGACGGCGGATTCGATTCGTAAGATGGTCAAGTTGACCCTTGATCTGTCGCCGGATCGAATTGCGCTTTACTCATTGGCCCGAGTTCCGTGGATCAAACCCGCCCAAAAGTTGTTTCGAGACGAAGATTTACCTGAAGGCGCCGCGAAGCGTGAGCTCTATGAGATTGCGCGAGCTGAGCTGCTCGCCAGCGGCTATCGCGAGATTGGCATGGATCATTTTGCAAAGCCGGATGAAGCCTTGTCGCGCGCTGAATCCGAAGGTCGCTTGCATCGAAACTTCATGGGCTACACGGATCAAAAGACGAATGTGTTACTGGGCCTTGGTGTGAGTGCGATCAGTGAGACTCAAGACTGCTTTGCACAAAACGAAAAGGTTTTGCCGATCTACGAGAGGAACGTGGCGAATCAAGAGTGGACGGTGTTTCGCGGCCATCTGCTATCGGAAGAAGATCAGCGTCGTCGCCGGCAAATCTTGGCCCTCATGACTCAGTTTGAAGTCGAATTGGAAAGCGAAGATCAGCTCACTGAAGTTCGAAAGTTTTTGTCGGAGATGGAAAGCGATGGGCTGATCGAGTTCAATGGCCGACGTCTCAATCTAAAGCCTCATGGCCGGGCCTTTTTGCGGAATGCGGCGATGGCCTTGGATCAACGACTTCGCGCCCAAGCGCCGACCACCAAAGTTTTTTCGAGCAGTCTTTGATGTCTGAATCAGATGGACGAGAGCGCCAAGTGATGATTGTCGGTGGTGGTCTTGCGGGTCTTGCCGCCGCCGCGCGATTTTCACTGCAAGGTTGGCGTGTGCGCCTCTTCGAAAAGGGACCTCGGTGGGGTGGGCTCATCGGCAGCACTCGACATGCACAAGGCGTGATCGAACATGCGGCCCATGCCCTGATTCATACGCCAGCCGTCGCGCGCGCGGCCCACTCGGCCGGTGTCGAGTTGGTCGGGGCCCGACCGTCGGCAAGACGGCGTTATTTTGGCAGCTGCCCGATCGAATCGTCTGATCTTCCCGGTCGGCTGTCGCGTTGGCCGTTGGGGCCAACCCAATCTTTGCTTGTGGTCCGGGGGCTTTGGCGACTTCGGAAATCTGACATGGCTCGGCCGCGATCTCTGGAAAGTGTTGCGGAGTGGGGAGAACGCATCTTTGGGCAAGACTTCGTGTCGCAGATCCTCACTCCGGCGCTTCAAGGTATTCATGCCGCGCCCGCGGAGACGCTGCACGCTGGTGCGGTGCTGACGCGCTTTTTTGAGCCAGCGACAAATCATCGTCGTCGCGAGCGCGTGTCGCCAAAGGGTTCCGTCGCGCCTCGTGGTGGAATGCAAGATCTTGTCGATGCACTGGTCCGGCAACTTGAGATGCAAGGCGCGGAACTCCATCTCAATCGAGCCGCGAAGTTTGAGGATTTGCGAAGCCCAGAAAAACTGATCGTCGCAGGCTCGGCCCGAGATGCGGCGCGGTTTTTTGCTGAGAACGATCTGTCCCGACAATCGAGCTTTTCCCAAGAGGAGTTGGCGGATCTTCATCTCACGATCGAGAGTCTGAGGAAGATCGCCATGCTGGGCTTGATTTCGGTCACCTTGCATCGAACGCGGAAGTTTTGCGACGGCTTTGGGGCTGTCTTTGCGAATGCCCATCGGCATGGCGTTCTGGGCGTTTTGCAAAATGATTCGATCTTTGACGGACGAATTGGTGAGCGCGGCGATGCTGCGAGCGAGACTTGGATTCTTGGCGGCTTTGCTCAAGATCGAGCTTGGCTGGCGCGATCCGACGCGGAGATCTTAGCCGAAATTGAGCAGTTTCGAAGGCGCTACCGCGGCAGGGCCTCGGGTGAGCAAGAAGAAATCTTGAACTCTGAAGTTCACCGTTGGCCTGAGGCCATTCCTCATTACAATTCCACGATCGGTCAGGGTGCAGCGTTGTGGTCAAAGCCGCGTAGGCGTTGGGCCTTGACGGGAAACTATCTGGGGCACATCGGTGCCGCCGGGTTTTTTGCACGCGCCGAAGCGCTTGAAGAGTATTGGCGACTTCAGGGTGAGGGTCTATGAGTCAACAGTCTCAGCTCGACACAACGAGGCCCTCGGTGCGCGGACTTTTGCTCATCAATCTCGGCACTCCCGCCGCGCCAACGCCGGAGGCGCTCAAACGGTATCTTGCGGATTTTCTCATGGATGAAAAGGTGATCGACTTGCCGTGGCTGCTTCGCGCGGCACTGGTGCGTGGAATCATCATACCGAGACGGGCGCAAGCCTCGGCGCGGGCTTATCAAAGTATTTGGACGGAGAGAGGTTCGCCGCTCCTCACGCATCTTCTGGATCTCGGAGAGGCCGTGCGATCTCAATTGAGTTCGGGGAATCAAACTCAAGACCAAGCACGCGGCTCAGCGACACGAGCTGCACGAACCCCACAAATTGAGACCGTAGAAGTGGCCATGCGCTACGGCGAACCGAGCTTATACCGCGCGCTTCAGAGACTTCGCGAACAGCAGGTCACAGATCTGATGATTTTTCCACTTTATCCTCAGTATGCCGAAGCCACGACGGCTTCCACCTTGTTGGAGGTTCGGCGTGTACTGGGCAAGATTCAAAGCGAAGCTCAAGCTGCCGCATCATCGGCTTGGCATCCACGGCTTCACGAAGTGCGCTCGTTTTATGACCATCCCGCGCACACGGCGGCTTGGATCAACGTGATTCAGCAAGCTTGGTCGTCGGGGCGCTATGAGCATCTGCTGATGAGTTTTCATGGCTTGCCGATGCGGCAACTGCGAAAGCTTGATGCGAATTGCGGCAGCGAAAATTGTTGTGCCATCGCCAAACCGCATTGCTACAAGTCGCAATGTTTCGCGACAGCCAGAAGCCTGGCTGAGGGCCTGGGCCTTCGTGACTCTCAGTACACGGTGGCGTTTCAAAGTCGTCTGGGCCGTGCGCAGTGGACGCGACCCTACACGTCGGATGTGCTTCGCGAACTTCCGCAAACTCGAAACATCCGACGATTGCTCGTTTGCACGCCGGCGTTTGTCGCCGATGGGCTGGAGTCACTCGAAGAGATCGCAGACCGAGGTCGCGAAGAGTTCATGCATGCTGGTGGTGAAGCCTATGCGACGGCACCATGCTTGAATTCACATCCAAAGTGGATTGAAGGAATATTGCAGATTGCCGATGAGTGCTTTCGACGAAATGAAAGCTTAGTTTCTAAGTCTGTTCAGGCACCGCCACCTTGATCGCGTCGGCCTGAAAGCAATAGACAGTCGTGCCTCGAATTTCCGCGACGGCTTGACCTCGAGTTCCCCAAATTTCACCGAGGTCCAACTGGCGCTGTTGCCATGCGACTCCGTGATCCTGCAGGCCGCGGATCAGCACAAATGCTTGGCCGCCGGGAGCTGTGATCCACTCGATGCATCGAAGTAAATCGCGAAAGCTCGCATCCAGAAAAAACCGACAACGCGACTTGAATGTGTCGGGAGGGCGGCGCCCCTGATGAGGTTCGAAGTACGGAGGGTTGCAAAGCACCAGGTCATAGCGGCCTCGCCAAGCCTCATCGCCGATCAAGCTCTGATAGTTCATCTCCCACCACTGGAGCTTGCGATCCTGAGTCGATGCGGGCACAGATAAGGAGTTCGCCTCAAAGTGACGGCGGTAGACATCCTGAATTTCGATGAAGTCGATGCGGTGAATTTCAGGATGGTGAAAGAGGAGTTCAAGTCCGATCACGCCACAGCCTGCGCATAAATCTGCAATGCGCAGTTCGGATTTTTCCTCTGTGGTCATTGGCCGAAGTTGATCCGCGACAAACTTGGCCAACTCGATCGAATCAAGTGAAAATCGATAAGTTTCAGGTTGGGAGTATGTGGCGGTGAAGTTCACGCCCTAGGCTTCGCTCAGGAGCGAAGCCGTTGTCCAGCCCTCAATTGAGGTGGCTCACTTGCGTGGTTGTGGAACTTGCCCCGACCCGCGTCGTTGCACTTCGAGCTGGGACGATCCGCATGGTCCCGGCGCAATAATTTCGCCACATGAAATTGAGTGATCGGGAAGACTACGTCCACGACCACTCAAGTGATCCAGCTGACTTATCTCCGGCCCGGGCCAGGAAACGGACGCGGTGGTCGACCGGGCTGGGGACGCGGCGGTGGTTGGGGTCGCACGTGACCTCCGCCATGGCCGCCACCCTGTCCGCCGCCGGGTCCGACCGAACAACGCTTCCATCGGAGCGAGTAGACGACGGGGAGAGCGACGCCATCGAGTGAGTCCACGGTTGCAAACGCATCTTCGCCTTGGCGATTGGCCGCCACGTTCAGCATGCTTTCAGCGGCGAGAATGAAATTGGTCCCGCAGGGCGAGAAGCGTGCGCCTCGCAAAATCGATGTGAGTTTGAATTCGCTTTGACGTGGGCCTTGGAAGACACGGGCTCGAAGCACACGAGGATTGGGAGTGGTTCGCCCATCAATTTCCAAGTATCGAAATCCAGCGCCAAAGGTCGAACGCGAGCCTTGCGGTAAATTCGCGAACCCGCGGTAGTCCATTTTGACGACTTGAACTTGATAGCCAGCCGGCACCTGAAAGGGAATGTTGATTTGGCAGCCTTTTTGATCGCGTGGCAGACTCGCGTTGGCTTGTGCAATGTAGGCATCGAAGATGACGGTCAAACTTTTTCCGTCGGGTGACAGAATCGTCGAGGCTGTTCCCTGTGGGCAGCCGGTTCCGGCATAGCTGGGTGTCAGCATGCTGAGACCGGGCACGGGATCTGAGTCGGTGTTGGGTGGAGCGCCTTCATCGCCATCAGTAAAGTCACCGGTGTCATCGGCTTGCGCCCATGCCAAATTGGGTGAAAGCCCCAAGCTCATCGCAACACCCGTGGCGAGTGCTGCGCTCAGAACTTGTGTACTGAGTGAATTGAGAGCTTGGTGGGCGAGATTCGCGATCGAAGTGAGCGATGCGATTTGTAGTGGAAACATGGCGGGGTCCTTTGGTCGTGCAAGCCATCGGGCTTGGCATAGAGTTACTGCAGTTGAGACTTTCGCTTTCGGTTGCGCTTTCACATCAACTTTCAAAACAAGTTGTTGTGTGGCGATCTCGTCGTGTCCCGCGACGAAGTCCTTAAGGTCGAATTCGGCGAACGTCTCAATAGTTGGCTCGGCATTTGGGAGGCACTTTTTTTTGGTCATCGTCCGTCCTCAATCCGTGAGGTGGTGATGGAGCGAGTTTCTTTTGTCGATCAGCGATTCGAGAATTCAGCGAGCTGCCAAAAGTCATAACCAGAAATCACATCCAGAAGTCTTGGGAGAAATGCGCGAGCGCGACTTGATGGGGTCAGAGGGCGCGCTCGCGGCATCTCACTTTTGATTTCAGTATCTCAATTCGACTTCAGGGCCGTTGGCCTCACTGACATCGGCGCCAAGCGATGTGGTAGATCAGGCCAGCGGTGACGTCAGCTGAGTCAACCGTTGCCATCGCCTGATCGCCACGGCTGTTTGCCTGCACCAGCATCGAGGTGTTGACGCGAAGGTTGGTGTCCGCACCGCAAGGTGACCACACGAGTGCTTGCGCCGTCAGATGATCCGTCAGTTCGTAGAGACCGTTGGCGGGACCGGCAAAAGACTTTGTCTGGCGAACGCCGCGGCTACCTGCGAAGAAGTACTCGACATTGAATGTCGATCGAGCGCCCCAAGGTAGAGCGTTGAATCCGCGATAATCCACTTGGAAAACGGAGATCGAGTAGCCGTTTGGAACTCGAACAGGAATTGCGATGTTACACGACTTTCGATCCATTCGACGATTGCGATCCGCCTCGACAACGTATTGGTCGAACAGGATCGACAACGACTTTTGATCCGGCGCCAATGTGACGCTCGCAGATCCAGCCGGGCAACCTGTGCCGCCATAACCAGGCAGGCCCAATTGAATTCCCGATTGTGCTTGTGCGGGTTGTGTAAGTGCGAACGAGGCCAACGCGGCTGTGAGCGCTAACAGTGAACGAAACATGATTCCCCCTTGAGCTTGTGGTGACCTCATCCTCGAGGTCGGTGTTGCGAAGTGGAGAGAGCAGCGCTCGTGCCATCGGCTTCAGTGACACAAAGTCACCACGCGTGTTGCGCTGAGTTGAAAGCCAGTTTCAATTCACTGTAGCGACTTACGAAACGAGGTGAATTTGTGAGGACTCAAATTGTTGAGAAGTGACTTGAAGTCTCGGCCTCGTTTCTCTGCACTGGCGCGGATTTGCAGGCGTTCGTCCACAGGCCTGCAAACTCTCATTCGGGCGAAAAAGCCAAGCATTGGAACCGCAAAGAGTTCGTCATTCAAAAGTGAGTTTGCGCCATTCAAGTTCATGGCGGACCTCGACTCCGGCTTATGGTCGACACATCAATTTGTTTTCAATTGCGTGATCCTCGTCGCGGGGAGTTGGCAAGTTCGGAGTCGGACCGCCACCACACTTGGCCGCCCCAATGGGTCCGTATGAGAGCATCGATCCGCGACTGAGCGTCGAATTGCGGCGAGGCCGTGAAAAATCGACCTACTTGCGCCAGAGGCCTCGGAAAACTCAAGAGACAAAGTGACAAGTCCTTAGACAGCCTCAGATGCCGTGGGCCGAATCCGGTCACCTTGGAGAGGGACCGCCGCAAGCCTCTTCAACTTGCGTATGCGTTTACACGGAAATTTCCGTCTCATTGGGGTGTGTTGCTGTGGTCAAGTGACGTGGATGGGCCAAGTGAAGTGGTGAAGCGTGCACTTCGAGGCTGTGCCCGAGCTTCCTTGGCCTAGATCCTGTTTATAAATGCCGCGAACCGAAGATCGAGGCGGGCGGGCCATGTGGGTTCGTCTGCCGATGTCGTGAAAAGATCGTGCTGAAGAAGGATTTTAGTCATTGCCGCCTGGCCATTTCCAGTGGCCGCAGCGTCAAGAAGATGAAATCTGATTAAGGCCCAAGCTCTTAAGCGCGACGAGATCTTCAAGTTGTCAGGTCGTGGGAAGGATCAGTGCCGTGAAGACCCTCAAGCATGTGCGTCGTGGATCAGTTGGCCGTAAGGCAATGAATTTGGCGATCAGCGGAGCGCTGTTGGCTCCATCTCTATTATTAGGAGGGGCGCCGCGGGCTCAGGCTCAGTCACAAGTTCAACGACCGCCTCAGTATGTTCTTCTGGCCTTTGACGGCTCTTCTTCGATCCCGATGTGGGAAGCCACTCGTCGCTATGCGCGCGAAGCTGAAGCGCAAGGCAAGCCATTGAAATTCACTTACTTCATTTCTGGCGTCTATTATGTGGGACGAGCTGTGAAGTCACAGTACGTCGAGCCTTCGCGCGGTCCCGGTCAGTCGGCCATCGGTTGGGGTGAAGACCGTAATGACTTGTTGGCGCGATTCGATCAAACGAATCTGGCCCACCAAGAGGGGCATGAAATCGCATCGCATGCGAACGCGCACTTTGATGGTTCAAAGTGGAGCTTCGAGCAGTGGAAGAGCGAGTTTCAACAGTTCCATCGCATCATCTTTGATTTCTTCAACTTCAATCGCGCCGTGGTCGGCACAGGCACGCGCGGCACGCGACTGTTCCCCAACGGCAATATTTTCCCCGAGTCCTCGATGACGGGATTCCGCGCGCCGCTATTGGGTTTCAACCAGGATCTCTTCCGCGTGATCAAAGACTTCAACTATCGCTACGATACTTCGCAGGTGAATCGACCCAACTATTGGCCTGAGAAGAACGCGACCGGCGGTCATTGGAACTTTCCTTTGGCTGGTTTGAGAATCGCCGGCACGGGCAAACGAACCTTGTCCATGGACTTCAACTTCTACGTTGCCGACTCCAATGGACGACCGGATCCCAACATCGCGCAAAACAAAGAAACCTATAAGCGCCAAATGCTCGAGACTTACCTGCAATACTTTGAAGGTAACTACAACGGCAACCGTGCGCCGATTCACATTGGCCATCACTTCTCGCTGTGGAATGGCGGCGCGTATTGGGAAGCGATGAAAGAATTCGGTCTGCGTGTTTGTGGACTTCCGGAAGTGAAGTGCGTCACCAATAAAGAATTGGCGGACTTCCTCGATTCGAAGTCTTCATCAGAGATCCAAGCTTATCGCGAAGGTCGATTCCAAAAGTCGACGCCGATTCGCATCTCGGCAGCCCAGCCCACTTATGATGTTGAGCTTGCGATGGCCGTGCAGCGCGCTTCGACTCAGAACGAAAGCATTGGCGTGTTAAATCTGCGCGATGAACTGGCGGTCAGCTTGCGCGGCTCTTCGCGAAGCCGTGTGCGCGACGCTCAGTTGCAGATTCGCGTGAATGGTGAAGTTGTTCGCCACAATGGTGGCAACCTGAACCTTGAAGCCATCCGCCTTGAGCACCAGGGTAAGGATGTCGAGATCACAGCGAGCTTGCGTCGCCAAGGCGTCGAGATCGCCCGGGCCACACACACATTGCGCGGCACGGGAACGCCGGCTGAAGCTCTCTCGGCTGTGCCGGAAGAGTATCGCGCGATCTTGGGCGACTTGCCTGAGGCGCACGCACACCATGAGGGCGATCCCACTCATGGTCACTAAGGGTTCAACGTCGATGATTCCGACTCTGAATTGCGCGCGAGTCCTCGCTTCGAGGCTCGCGCGTTTTCTCGTGATCGGCCTCTTGGCACTGGGGATTTGGCTGATTCAGGCCGTGCAAGCTCCCGCACATTCTGCGGTGGTGTCGGATCTGACGGACACGAAGAGTGCCGAGACAAGCCCCCGCGACTCGGAGCAAGTCGAGCGTCCCAAAGAGCTGCTCCCAAGCGTCATCGAAATGGAAGTCGTCGTGATGAAGTCCGTGCCGACATTCGATCCGAGCACAGGTGAAATGCGCTACGAGCGTCGACCGCAAACTGTTCGCACCTACATGCGCCCCTAATTTTCACTCGCTTTCGTCGGCGCGGTTGAGCCAAGCTGGGCCGCGGCCGCGAAGTGCCAGTTCGACCAAACACCTCGAAGTGCCGCAATCGAAATCATCGCCAGAAGTGTCGAGTGATAAATGTAGAATTCGCGAAGAATCATATCGACAGTCGCAAGGGCTAGGCCCAATCGGATCTGAGCGCCTCGGTCATCAGGAGAGGTCACCGGATCGCTGATCATGTGGAAGCAAAACACCAGATTGAGTGGTCCGAGGACTCGAAATATCGAATACCAAAAGTTTTCTCCCATGAGTCCCGACCAAATCGCGGAGAGAGCGACGAAGCCCAACAGATAAGTCGCGGCCAGCCAAAAGCGTCGCGCCAAGATCACGGTCAGGCCACCAAGGCTCACGATGAGAAGGTATAAGTCTTGTCGATGCGGAAGCCGAGTTGGATCCAAGGTGTAAATCATCGGCGCTAGGCCAATGCCAAAAAGCAGGGCGAGATTGGCCGGATTGAAATGATGGGCGCCGCGAAAATCCGTGATGCTTCGTTTGAGAACCACAGCGATGGCGGCCAGCACAGGGTCGGCCCACCAGTAGGGTGAATCTAAAAGAAAAAAGATCGCTGAGCTTGAAATGAAGGCTGAACTTAAGCGCAAGGGCTTCGAACTGCGACGTGCGAGCAGGGCTTCCGTGGCAAGGCCAGCGGCCAATGCCAGCATCCAGTCCTGCATATTGAATCGCCGAAGCGTGAGGCCGAAGTCGGCGAACAATATGTAGGCCGAAAGACTCAGCATCTGCATGCGAACCGGCAGGGGATGGACGATGGACTTCAAGACACTTTGTAACTTCGGGCGAAGTTGAGTCATCCAAGTTGAAGATGGAAAGCCAGAGAACTTACTCATCAATCACCAGATCTTGATATTGATTGAGCTTCAAACTATCGGCCTTAAACACATACTCCTTGGCACCGTAAGGAAGTCGGAGTTTCAGCTCCCGCACCTGCTGCTGGCCAAAGGCAAAGTGGATACGATCCTCGTTTTGTCCGGCATAACCATTTCCAGGGAAATGCTCGTGTCGGTACATGTTGGTGTCGGTCCGCAAAGTGGCGAGAAGGCCAACGGGGCTTTTGCCATGGGGTCGCACGACGCGAAGCCCGACCCACCCACCTTCTGTCTTGGTTTCATTCATGTAGATGTGCGGTGGCGCATTGGCGTTGGCGATCACCACGTCAAGTCGCCCATCATTGTTGAGATCCCCAATCGCCACACCTCGCCCGTTGTTATCGTCGGCGATGCCGGCGGCAGGGCCAATGTCCGTGAACTTGCCGTCTTCGTTTTGCAAAAAGAGACAATTTCTCTCAAAGCCTGAAATGTTTCCGGGAATTCGCATGGCGGCAAAGTGTTTGGTGCCGTTGATGTCGTAGATGAAATCCGGAATGGAGAGCGCGTGCATGTAGAGAAACCAAGACTCGCGCGTCACACCGGGAAGCCCGCGCGAAATGCCATTCGTCACAACCAAGTCTTTGCGCCCGTCGTTGTTCACATCGATGAACTTTGCGCCCCAGCCGAACCCGCAGCGATCGACGCCCAGCTCTCGAGCCACATCTTGCATCTTGATGCCGTCTTGAGGTGGGCGAAAAAGGTAGTTGTAACCTTGGTAAGATCCGGGCCGCGTGATGTTGGAGACGTAGTACCAAGTTTCGTTTTCGCCATAAAGATCTGCGGTGTCGCCACCCATTTGCCCGTGGACTAAAAAGCCGGGCACCACGCGCCCGAAAGTGTCCTTATAGCCTTTTTGCGTCCAGCGATAAAAGCGAGGGCGGCGAAAATCATTGATCAAATAGAGGTCGGGCCCGCGTCGCGATTTTCCCTCGGCACTTTGATTCAAAGGTCGGTAGTAAGTGAGCAGTGAGCCCCAAGTGTAGTCGGAGTTGGGCGGAAAGATTTGCGCTGTGGCCTCGATGAGACCTTCTGGCTTATTGAGCAGCACGCGATTGGTTCGATAGGCCTCATCAATTTTGACGGAGCGATTGGACTGCGGATGCACCAGCAAATCGAGTCGTCCATCGCCATCGAGATCGCCAAAATTCGATGACAAAAAGATGCCGCAGGTTTTGCCGCCATAGCGATCGGCCTCGCCGACTTCAAAATTCATGTTGCGATTAAAGAGTACTCGAACACAGCCTCTGAGCGAGGACTCGACAATGTCCTTGTGTCCGTCGCCATCGACATCAAACACGCTGATGCCCGTGGCATAGCCGCGCACGCGGCGCCGGCGATTGGGGAGATAGCTCGAGGTTCGAAACTCATTCACGAAGCTCGGATGCTCAAATTTCGAAAACCCGCGACCTTGCAAGTTGAGGTAAACATGGACGGCGACCTGATTGCGGCCAGCGCTAAAGATCAAATCCATCCAACCATCATTGTTGAGGTCTTCGATGACGACGGTGGCAACACCTCGAGCGACCTCAAAATCACTTCGCCCATCGGCGACGGGCGGGAAGACGAGATGGCGAACGCCCCACTCGGCGGCGCGATCCACGAACTTTACACCTCGGGCATTGGGATCTGGGTCATAGAAAGTCGCCAAGGCGTCGACTTTTGGCGAAGGCACAGCTCCTGAAACCACAGCCGCCGCAATCAAGAAGATCGCAACGATCAGCGGACGCAAGATGAGCCACCGCTCGCGGGCAGGAAAGCTCCGCCATTGGCGAGCGCCCGCTAAAAAGCGGGAAGCGAGTTCAGTCACGCTGAACCAAGGCGTGATTCGCTTCACAAGCTTTCGAAAGATCATCTTTTCAGTGTGGGTTTGCCGCCGGGGCATTTCACTATGCAGCGCAGGAAAGGCCGTGACTTGATGGGCAAAGAAGATCCCAAAAAAATTGGTGCGCGAGAGTGGACTTGAACCACCATGCCCTTTCGGGCGCCAGCCCCTCAAGCTGGTGCGTCTACCAATTTCGCCACTCGCGCACTTGATGGGAGGTGAGGGGCGTATTTCAGCTAAAAGCCTCATCCCTGTCAAGAAAGCCAGTGACTCGCCCGTGACTTGCTGAATTTGAGGGCGAATTGGCTAAAATTCTCTCCGATTCCGGCGCACTAACCGATGGGCGAGTCTGTTGCGTCTTAAGTGCAGGAGCTCGGGCAAGGACGCCTGGGCGAAGAGAGAAGGCGGACTTCTCTGCGTGCCTCGAGGCGGCTGGCCCCAGGCAATAGCTCAAGGAGCGAGTGATGAGTCGGCAAAGGTTAAAGGAAGTTCAGGCCCAATTGGCGCGACTTCGGCCGCTTCTCGACCCAAGGGGTCGTTTACGAACCGAATCGCATCCCCGAACGCGAAGACTCATGTACGAGGAAATCGCGCGGGCCTTGAGCGAACTTGAAGCTGAACTACGGAGGGTGGCATGAGCGAGCTGGTATTGCTCATAGGTTCGGGAACTAGCTTCGGGCTCTTGGGCCTCGGGCTGATTCTGCTGACGGCGCGAGGCGAGGCCGTGCATCGACCGGCTCAGCCGATCCCGCTCAAGGCGCGCAACAAGCGTAGCCTTTGAGTGATGTGAAAATCTAAGAGAGTCCCCAGACGGGTTGTGGTGGCCCGGTCAGGGTTGGTGGTGGGTGGCCGCGTCGAGCGAAAGTTCGGCGCGGATTTTTTTTCGTCTGCGCCGGGTGCGCTCGAGGGCTGCAGGCGATTCAATTTTTACGAGTCCACAGGAAATGTTTTGACCACTCCCAAGTGCCAGCTCGAAAAGGTTGGCATGCGCCTATCGCTCGACGATCTTGATTTTGATTACCCCGAGCATTTGGTCGCGACGGAGCCCGTTCGCGACTCGCGTTTGATGTTTGTGCCAGCGGCGCGAACGTCTGAGCCCCAGGAAATCACCAAAGCCCAGCTCCTCGACATGTTCAGACCTGGCGATCTATGGGTGATCAACAACACGCTTGTGCTACGGCGACGACTCGTCACCGACCAAGGCTTGGAGGTTTTGTTCCTTCGGCCACGCAACGCCGAGGCTACGGATTGGGAAGTCCTCTGTCCGGCCTCGCGTTGGAAACCGGGACAGTCGCAAAGCGTGGGTGACGTCAGCTTCAGCCTTGTCGAACGTGGCCGCCCGCAAACTCTCAGAGCTTCGCAAACTCTCGATGAGCAGTTTTTTGCCGCACACGCCGAGCTGCCGCTTCCGCCTTACATTCAAAAAGCCCGCGGCGAGCGCCGCAATCGGCAAAGCGACGCGAGTGACTATCAGACCGCGTGGGCGAAAGTGCCAGGTAGCCTTGCCGCGCCCACCGCCAGCTTTCACTATGATGCAGAATTCTTGTCGCAGCTCAAGGCTCGAGGCGTGCGAGTGGCCGAGGTCACTTTGCATGTCGGGCTTGGAACTTTTCTTCCAATAACGGCACCCACTCTGGATCAGCACATCATGCATGCGGAGTTTGTGCATGTGCCGGGCGCGACTCGCGAGGCGATCGCAGAAACGCGTCGACGAAATGGACGTGTCGTGGCCCTGGGTACGACGGTGGCCCGGACTTTGGAAAGTGCCGCGCAAGATGGAATTTTAAGCTGCGTTTCTGGATATGAGAATCAGGCGTGGCCAGATCTGCACGGCGAGACTCGCCTCATGCTGGTGCCGGGTTCGGCGTGGCGAGAAGTGGATCTTCTCATCACCAATTTCCACCAACCCAAATCCACGCTTTTGGCGCTGGTGGCGAGCTTTGCAGGGGATCTCGAAAAAGTGAAGCGTGCCTATCGTTGGGCGATGAGCCGTGAGTATCGCCTCTTTAGCTATGGACATTCGTCAATTTGGGAGCGCGGATCGAGTGATCGATAAGGGCGCCTGAGGCGGATCGGCTAAAGTGGCGAGGCCCACTTGCGGTCAAGGAGACTCATCATGCAGACCGAAGCCAACACCGCTCAAGCCCAAGGCGCGAAGCGAGAGGCCGGGCAACAGGCTGGCCAAAACATTGGCCAAAACTCGGAGCAGTTCACTCAGCCGCTCATCAAGCTTCTACAAAGTGCGCACGCCGGTGAATTGGCCGCTGCGCATGCCTACGAAGGACATGCGCGAAGTCTCAGCGCGCCCGAGCACGCTGAGGACTATCGCGAAATCCGTCGCATTCAGCGCGAAGAGATGGAGCATCGACAATGTGTCGCCCACATGCTGCAACTTCTCGGCGCCGGACCGAGACCCAGCCGCGAGCGAATCATGGGGCTGATTGGCCATGTGATCTGGAGACTTTGCGTGTGGACTCGACCGCTGTGGGGAAGTTGGTACGTGGCGATGTTCGGCGCTGGCTGGTTGGAGAGCACGAATGTCGGCGAGTATGTGCGAGCTGCGCATTGTGCGAAGGCTGCGGGACACGAGACGATGGTCCCTGAGCTACTGCGAATGGCGGAGGTCGAACGCGAGCATGAAGCCTTCTTTCGCCGTCGGTGCCAGTCCCACATTTTGAGTCGCTATTTGCCGCTCTGGCCGCCCCCTGAGAACAGCACGATCGACACGACTCAAGAAAAAACCCCGCTGTGAAGGCAGCGGGGTTTTAGGAACTCCAGGTGGTCACGACCTGATTTTCGTTTCAAGATTTTCGACTTCGCCATCTTCCTGATTTTCCGAGGGCGCGAATCCATCCGCGCCGACATGAACTCAAGCTTTCACTCCGTCATCGGTGTTCGGCGATTTGTGTTGCGACCTCACGTTCCGGCATTTGGCCGCGAGCGAGATCGGCTTCGACGAACATTCGGCGAGCTTCAGCTTCAAGTTCAGTTTCGTTCACGCGAGCATACTGTCGCAGTCGTTCCTTCGACACCAGCTCGACCTCAACCGCTTCAGCTTCGGACTCAAGGCTCAATTCCTCGATGTTGCCGCGCTCAAGGCCCGCGCCAAAATTCGCTGTGACGTCGATGCCCCATGCGGCGGCTTCATCGGGCGCGCCGAAGATCAGCAGCACACCCACAATGATCGCTTGCAACAGGCGTCGAGCCAGAGGACGTCGCGAGTTCGTGAGTTGTTGGTTCATGGGGACTCCTTTGTGAAGGCTTCCGTTCATCTTCTTTCGAGCGCCCCGGCCTCGAAGGCCTTGGCGTCATCTGTCTCGTAAGACGTTCAGGGTGACGGTGACGGTTAGCGGCCTCGACAAACAGCCCGCGCGGGCGTCAATCCTTTCTAAAGTTTATGGAATTGGCCCTCACGGCCGTCCATATCGATTCTGACGCCCACTTTATGCCGCCCATTCTCATTGCATTCAGGTCGAGGCCAAAGGCACCCCAAATGCGTCGTTGGCGACTTGGAAAGACGCCGAGGCCTCGTGCTGATCCGAGGCCTTTTCGTGCCACCAGGATTAAATTGCGTCGACGGCGGGCCGCTGTTAAATCGCAGGGCATTCATGTCGATCACAGCTAAGCCCCTGGGACATTTTGAGTTATTGGGAGAAGTCGGACACGCGCGTGCCGGGCGATTGCAAACGTATCATGGGCCCATCGAAACGCCGGTGTTCATGGCCGTCGGCACGAAGGCCACGGTTAAGGCGATGACGCCCGAAGAACTCAAGGCGTCCGGTTGCCAGGTGGTGCTGGGTAACACCTATCATTTGCATCTGCGGCCTGGGGAAAAGACCATCGCGAAGTTGGGTGGTCTGCACAAGTTCATGAATTGGTCGGGCCCCATTCTCACCGATAGCGGTGGCTTTCAGGTGTTCTCGCTCAGTGGGCTTCGCAAGCTCACCGAAGAGGGTGTTGAGTTTCGCTCGCACTTAGATGGCGCGAAGCACTTTTTATCGCCTGAGACTTCCATGCAAATTCAAATGGATTTGGGTAGCGACATCATCATGGCCTTTGATGAGTGCCTGCAGTATCCCGCGACGCCTGAGCAAATTCAGAAGTCGATGGAGCTGACGATCCGCTGGCTGAAGCGATCCAAGGCGGCGATGACTCGGCCGGAGAGTTTGCTGTTTGGAATTGTCCAAGGTGGCTTGGATTTGGAATCGCGATTGAAGTCGATGGAGATGACTTGCGAGGTGGATCTGCCGGGCTATGCCCTGGGTGGATTTTCGGTGGGCGAGCCGATTGAGCTGATGCACAAACTGCTCCCCGATGTGGCGCCTCGATTGCCGCGCCAAAAGCCACGCTACCTGATGGGTGTGGGCACGCCGCTTGACCTGCTGATCGCCATCGACAACGGCATCGACATGTTTGACTGCGTTTTGCCGACTCGCTCGGCTCGCAATGGCACGCTTTACACATGGTCGGGAAAAGTCTCGATCAAGCGCACCGAGTATCGCGAAGATCCGCGTCCGCTGGATCCGGACTGCGATTGCTACACCTGCTCGAATTATTCGCGCGCTTACCTTCGGCACTTGTTTATGAGCGACGAGATTTTGTCGGCACGACTCAACACCATCCACAACTTGCACTTCTACTTTGCGTTGATGACCAAAGCGCGCGCCCACATTCGTGCGGGAACTTGGGAAGAGTTTCGCGATCGCACGATGGGTTGCGTCTCGCGAGCGGCAGCGCTCGACGGCATGTCTGCGACGCCCAGCCTCTGATTGATTGAAGGCGGAACGGGCCATGACGGGTCGCGAACACCGTTAGGGAATTTGCATAGACCTTCAGCAACAACAGCTTCGCGCTGCGGCAATCACTGTCGGCGATTCGCTGATCACGCGAGGGATAGTGGACAAGCCTTGAGAATCGTGAACATTCTTAGCCTTCTGATTCGCGCGCGAGTTCGCGTGGCGATTTTTGTTCAGCGGAAAGTTCAGCAATTCGGCCGCGGTCCATTCCATCGGCGCGCCTTGCGGAGGAAAATTCATGCCAATCCAGTCCTTTGCTCACACCATTTCCCATACTTCATTCGATCTGCGAAAGCTGGGTCAGGTCGTGGCGGCGATCGCCGTTGCGACTTGGGCGAACACGGCTTTCGCGCAGGCGCCGGCGGCCGGTGCAGCACCGGCTCCGATTTGGGCGCAGCTGATGCCCTTTGTATTCATGATCGGCATCTTTTATGTCCTCATCATCCGTCCTCAGCAAAAGCAGCGTAAGGCTCACCAGGAGTTTCTTTCGAAACTCAAGCGCGGTGACGAAGTCGTGACCAACTCCGGAATTCTCGGACGCGTTGAGGGCATGACCGACACTGTTGTGACTTTGGAGATCGCCGACGGCGTTCGCATCAAAGTGTTGCGTTCGATGGTGAGCACTTCGCTGCAATCGGCAACTCAGACGGACGCTTCTCCGGCGGGAGGTAAGGCATGAGCGCGATTTCAGGAACAGAAAATTTGCGCACGCGAGTCGGCATATCGCTGGGCGCACTGGTGCTGGCGTTGGTTTGGGCCGCGCCGAACATCATGGATGTGAACAAGCTTCCGTGGTGGCCGACCAAGTCGAAGATGACCATGGGCTTGGACATTCAAGGCGGCTTGCATTTGGTCATGCGAGTCGACATCGAAGGTGCGTTGAAAGTTGAAACCACGCGCCTGAGTGCCGAGCTTCCGATTGAACTGGAGCGCGATAAGGTGAGCGGTGTTCGCGGCACCGTCGGCGATGCGCTTCGAGGCGAGATCACTTTGGAAGGCGCGCCCGCAGCGCAAGTGTCCAAGTTTGTGACGGATCGCTACGGCAACACCTTCAACGTGGCCTCGGCTGAAGGGAACACCACCAAGCTTGAGTACTCCGAACTGCATGTTCGCGATTTCTCCAAACGCATGGTCGAACAAGGTATCAACACCATTCGTAACCGCATCGACGAGTTCGGCGTCGCCGAACCTTCGATCTCGGCACAAGGTGACGACCGAATTTTGGTGCAGCTGCCTGGCATTCAAGATGCCGCCAACGCCAAAGAGCTGATCAACAAGACGGCGCGCTTGGATTTTATGATTGTCGACACCACTGTGGGCACGGCCGAGATTCAAGGCTTGATTGAAACCGCGGAGAAAGACGGCGGCTTCAAGTTGGGCGGGGATATGAAGTACTCGGCTTACGTGGATAAGCTCAATGAAGCGCTGAAGGGAAAGATTCCGGCGAACACATTGGTGCTGTTTGAAAAGGCGGAGAACGCCGAAAGTTTAGAGGCCGGACGAATTCCTTACTTGCTCAAGACGACAGAGATGGTGACCGGTGACACGCTCACGGATGCTCACGTCGCCCCGGGCGAGTACGGCAATCCTGTTGTGAGCTTCACTTTCAATGCGGTGGGCACACGACTCTTTGGTGATCTCACGCGCCGAAACAACAAACAGTACATGGCGATTGTGCTGGATAAAGTTGTGAAGTCGGCGCCAGTGATCAATGAGCCGATCACGGGCGGTCGCGGGCAGATCACGCTGGGCGGTGGTCGCGATTACAATAAGCAACTCAATGAAGCGAAGCTGATTTCAATGGCGCTTAAATCCGGTGCTTTGCCGGCGGCGCTGGAGCAGCTTGAAGAGCGCACGGTGGGCCCAAGCTTGGGCGCCGATGCCATCGCGCAAGGCGCGAAGGGCGCAATGGTCGCGGCGGCCTTTGTTTTCATCTTCATGTTTGGTTTTTACCGAAGCTTTGGAATGCTCGCGAATCTCGCGCTCGGCTTGAACCTCGCTGCAACTCTTGCGGTGTTGTCCGCTCTGGGCGCCACGCTCACTCTGCCGGGTATTGCAGGCTTGGCCTTGGGGCTTGGCATTTCGGTGGACTCGAGCGTGATCATCTTTGAGCGGATCAAAGAAGAGATGGCGAAAGGTCTTACGATGGCGCAGGCCATTCGCGAAGGCTTTGATCGAGCGATGTCGTCGATCTTTGACGCCAACCTGGTGTCGATCGCCGTGTGCTTGGTGCTGATGTACTACGGCACCGGTCCTGTGCGCGGATTTGCGATCACGTTGGTGACAGGTTTGGTGATCACGCTGTTTACCGCCGTGTTCTTCACGCGCTCGTTGCTCGATCTTTTGGTGCTGAAGTGGAAACTCAATCCCTCGATTAAGTGGTGATGTGATGTCAAAAGACTACACGCAAATTAAATCCTCCGCGGCGACAACGAAAAAAGGCATCGACTTTGTGCGCTTAGCGCCTTTGATGGGTGGCTTGTCGCTGATTCTGACCATCGTGGCGATTGGCCTGTTGATCTTCAAGGGACTCAACTACGGCATCGACTTTTCCGGTGGAACCGAAGTTCAAATGAAATTTGAGCAGGCGGTCACGGCCGAACAAGTTCGCGCCAGTGTCGAAAAGCTGGGTCTCAAAGAGGCTTCTGTGCAAAGCATCGGCGAACATCACGAGTTCATCATCCGCCTGGGTACGCCGACAGGCGCGACCGAGAAGGAGATCAACCAAGCCTTGGTGAAACAAATCGATGCTATCAAGGCTGAGTTCTCGCAGTCCTTTGGACTGAAGGACGAAGGTGTTTTGCGCGTCGACACTGTGGGCCCGCAAGTTGGAAGCGAATTGAAGAAGAATGGCTTTCTGGCCGCGCTTTATTCCTTCATCTTGATTCTGATCTATGTGTCGATTCGCTTCGATTACGCCTATGCGCCGGGAGCTGTGCTTTCGCTCTTGCACGACACTTTGCTGGTCTTGGGTGTGTTCGCACTCTTGGATCGCGAGTTCAACGTGCAGATCATGGCGGCCATCCTCACGCTTATCGGCTACTCGCTCAACGACACCATCGTGACCTTTGACCGAATCCGAGAAACTCTACCGAAGATGCGCGGCGTGAGTCTGTACGACATCATCAACCAAGCCATCAACGACATGCTCACGCGAACCATTTTGACGGGCTTTACGACCTTCATGGCTTGCTTGGGTCTTTATCTCTATGGCGGCGGAGTGATTGAGCAGATTGCATTCACGCTGATGCTCGGTGTGGGTGTCGGTATGTACTCGTCGATCTACGTCGCGGCCCCGTTGATTTTGGTCTACGACAAGATGATGGGTGGCGCGGGTAAGAAGGCGCCGGCTTCATCGCCCATGCCGCGAGCGGCGGCCAAAGCTTGAGCTGAAGTTTGGCTTCAGGAGGCTCATGTTGGAAGTGGACACTCAAGTTATGCTGAGTGGTGAAGCTCTCGCCACTTCGCAACCTCAGCTCGAGCGCCAGCCCAATCCTCTGGCGAAGGAGCACGGGGCGGAATCACCGCCTCCGTTGTCCACACAGCCGTCGACGGCGCTTTGGGAGCGCCGCGGACCGTCCCCCTCTGAACTTGAATGCGCGGAACTTTCCAAGGCCGCGCAGATTCCGCCTCGACTGGTTGAGTTTCTTTTTGCGCGCGGCTTGAAGACTGCCGAACAGCTGCAAGCTTGGTTTCGACCGAGCCTCAAGGATCTGCGCGATCCGATGCTTCTTAAGGATCTGCCCAAGGCGATTGATCGCCTCAAGCTCGCTTTGGCGAAGCAAGAGTCGATTGTCCTTTATGCGGACTACGATTTGGATGGCACCAGCGGCTTGGCCCTGGCGCTTGAGGCTTTTCACAAGCTCGGCTTTCAGCGCGTGCGAGGCTATCAGCCGCAGCGCCTGACCGAAGGCTATGGACTTCACGATGAGGCGCTTGAACGCCTCAAGCGCGAGACCGACTGCACAGTGCTCGTCTCCATCGACCTTGGCATCACGGCCATGCACGAAGTGCAAACCGCGCGCGCCTTAGGCATCGACGTCATCATCACCGATCATCACTTGCCTAAACTCGATGAGCACGCGCGGCCGATTCTGCCTGAGGCTGTGGCCGTGGTGAATCCCAATCGCGGCGACTGTGAGTCCGGCCTTGGCCACTTGTGCGGCACAGGTGTCATCTTCTATGTGGTCTTGGCGCTACGGCGTGTGTTGATGGAAGAAGGTTTGTGCGCCGGATTTGATCCGAAGAGTTTGCTGGATGTCTATGCAATCGGAACCATCACGGATCTTGTTCCGCTTCAGGCGGAGAATCGCATTTTGGTGAAGCATGGACTTTTGAAGCTTGCGGAAACTTCGCGAACTGGTCTTCGCGAGTTGCTCAAGTCATTGGATCTTTGGGGGCGAAGCCTCAACGCCCAAGATGTCGCGATTCGCTTTGCACCTAAACTCAATGCGCTGTCGCGAATGGGGTCTGGTTTGCAGCCGCTTGAGATTTATTTGGAGAGCGATGAAGCGCGGGCTCGGGAGCTTTGCTCGCTCGTGCTCGCCAACAATCAAGAGCGCCAGGCCTCGCAAAAACTCACCGATCAAGCGGCTGATCAAGCTTTGCGAGGCATCAGTCAGCCGCCTCCTGCAGCCATTGTGCTGGCTAGTCGTGAGTTTCATCGCGGTGTGGTCGGGCTTGTGGCCACGCGGCTCGCGCAAAAATTCGGCGTGCCGACTTTCGTGGGCGCTGTCGAGGGCGAATCGGGGCTCATCATCGGCAGCGCGCGCTTGCCAGATCGCAGTCCGCATTCGCTGACGGAAGCGATGACGACCGCAGCGCACAGCCTGCATCAGTTCGGCGGGCATGCGATGGCGGCGGGCTTTGAAACCTCGGTCGACATGCTCGATCAATTGCGGGCGGATCTGATTCGTTACTTTGAAATTCAGAATCAGGAACTGAACTTGCGGCCTCGTCCTCAAGTTCAACATTATGATTTGGATCTGAAGCTCGGTGAGATCACGCCGAGCCTGATGAATTGGCTCGAGGCCGCTGGCCCCTTTGGGGCGTCAGCTCCGCCGCCACGTTTGCTCATTCGGGATGCGCGGGTAACGATGCGGCGCGAAATGAAGGGCGGGCATTTGCGCCTTCGCTTGGCGCAGGCGGGAACAGATGCGGTCCAGGCGGTTTGGTTTTCTCCCGTAAATCCCGACAGCATTGGCCAAGGTCAGCGCGTGGATGTGCTGGTTGAGCCGCAATGGAATCACTATCAAGGGCGCCGCGAACTTCAGCTTTTGGTTCAGGCCATTCGCGGTGTGGATTTGAGCTCGCCCTTGGCTTGAAGCTCAGACGCGAAAATGTTACCTCAAGCTCCGCGTCAGGGGGGTGAAATGGCGTCCAAGCTCGTTGAGACCGCGCAGTCCGCATCGAAGTCCGCTCAAGCTGAGGTCGGGGCTCAAGTCGGAAAGCTCATTAAAAAAGTTCAGTCTCGAGTTCAGGAAGTTCAAGGCAGCTTGCAGGCGACTGTTCAAGCGACAGTTCAGACCAAGGTGCCGCAGATCACTGACCAAATGCTTCTCAATCTTTCGCATTCAGGTTCGCAGATTCTTCAGCAGACACTTCATCGCATTGAGCAGAATCCCCATGATCTTGTGGGTCGAGTTGGCCGTGCGGTGCTCGAGCGAGCGGCCTCGGTTCGCGCGCAGATGTTGGAGTCTGAGCGCATTCCTCAGCCGGTCAAAAAGACTTTGGAAGAATGGGGAAGCAAATCAACTTCGGGGTCAGCCGCGACGCCACAGACCACACCTGAAATGCCACCAGAAACGCGAGCAGACATGCCCGCGGATTTGACGGGCGCCGAAGTCGCGGCGACGGAAACTTCGCTCGAAGCTCAGGGCGCGGTCGAGAAAAAGTCTCGCTCCTCAAAGTCGCAGAAGTCCAAGGCCCGCGCGGGATCGTCGGCAAATGCAGTAGCCCCAGCGTCATCCAAGGCATCGCCCAAAGCCGAGACTGGCTCGCGCCGTAAGTCGAACCAAAAAACCAAATCGACGACATGAGCGAAAAGTCCGTCGTTTTGCTTTCGAGCGGTTTAGATTCGACGGTCAATTTTTGGCTCGAAGCCCAGAAAGGGCGCGCGGTACTGGCGCTGACTTTTGACTACGGGCAAAGAGCTGCGCCTCGCGAAATCGAACGCGCTCGTGCGATCGCGGAACTTGCGGGTGTTCGCCACCAAAGTTTGGATTTGAAGTGGTTTCGAGACTTCACGCGCACGTCGCTGGTTTCCGCGCAGATGCAAGTGCCCACGGGCGCCGATGTGCAGATCGACGACTTCGCACAAAGCACTGAAACCGCAAAATCAGTGTGGGTGCCGAATCGTAACGGGATCTTTCTTAGCATCGCCGCGGCTTTCGCTGAAGGCTTGGGCGCGAAAGTCATCGTTCCGGGATTTAATCTTGAAGAGGCGACGACCTTCCCCGACAACACGCAAGCGTACATGGAAAGTGTGACGGCTTCGCTTCGCTTTTCCACGGCCAATCAGGTTCGAGTGGAGTGCGCGACCGTCGGCATGCACAAGACTGAGATTGTGGAACTCGGACGGCAAATCAAGGCGCCCTTTCATCTGATGTGGCCCTGCTACTTGGGTGAAGCACAGGCTTGTGGCGAATGTGAATCATGTCAGCGATTCAAACGCGCTGGAGGATGGAAATGACGCAAGCTGAGCCGCAAGTTCAATTCAGCCTCAAGACTAAGTTTCTATCGCAAGAGATGGCCTATGATGGCACACAGCTGCGATCGCTCTTTGCGTACATGAGCGAAGGTCTGATGGGGGATTCGCTCGTGGCCTGGGTCGGAGCCTGTGACGTGAGTTTTGAGCACATGGTCGACGGCGAAGATCTGCTGGAGCAAAGCCCCATCCGCGGCGCGCGGATGTTGCATTTTATCATGGAGATCTTTGGTGCGAACCTTCGCGAAATGACCGCAAGGCAAAGGCTCTTCTCCGCACTGGCGGGCGAGGTGCTGCGCGAATCACTACAAGGCAAGCCCACCGCAAATCGCGCGTCGGAGCTGCGTCGAGAAGGCGATGATTTGTATCTGGGCGCGGGAAAGCTTTCGATCTCGATTGCCACCGTCAGTCCGGTGTCGGGCCTGATTCACTTTGCCATCAACGTGACCAACGAAGGCACGCCGGTGCAGACGGCTTCACTAAGTGATTTGGGATTGGATGCGAAGCTCGTGGCCCAAAGCATTCTCCAAGCCATGGCCCGTGAGGATCAGGGCTTGAGAGATGCGCAAACCAAAGTGCGTTGGGTGCGCTGAGCCCGCGCGTTTCGAAAATCAGATCGCGACCACTTCTTTCACGGCGGGGATGGCTTCCATCAAGCGCGCTTCAATGCCCATTTTGAGAGTCATCGTGGAGCTGGGGCAGCCAGCGCAAGAACCCTGCATGTGCAAATAGACGATGCCGTGCTCAAAGCGTGAGAAGACAATGTCGCCACCATCTTGCGCGACCATCGGACGAATTTCCTCATCGAGAATTTTTTTGATGCGCAGGATTTCAGCGCTGTCGGCAGAGTTCGCGGCGGCGTTTGCGCCTGTGGCCTCGCTCAAAGGGGCGACGGCCGGTTGGCCCGAGTTGAGGTGCTCTTCAATCAGATTGGCCAAGGGCTCAGCAATGATGTCCCACTCCACCCAGTCCGCTTTGGTCACCGTGACGAAATCCCGGCCGATGTAAACGCCTTGGCACCAAGGGAAGCCAAAGAGCTTTCGTGCCAGTGGCGAGATCGTGGTCTCTTGCGAAGATGTGAAGTTGGCGGGGAACTCGTTGAAAACTTGCTGAGCGGAGAAGCGAAGCGTGTGCGGATTGGGCGTGGGCTCAAAGCTCACTTTGTGTGGGGTCGGGCGGGCTTGATTCATCTGCGAGTTCCTTTGCTAAGCCGATTTTCTCGAGCGTTACCGCTCTGCGCCAAATTGCTTCATGCCCATGTGGGCGTCAATCCCTGAGTTTGCGGGTTCACTCGACTCTGATTCTTTGCTAGCTTGCCGAACACGAAATCGAAGTTTTTTGACCCACTTGTTGTGACGAAATGGGCCTGAGAATTCATCCTGCGAAAGGTGCTGCGAATGACACCGCGAGTCCGCGAGATTTTGAGCTGGTACGGATCTGATAACCCGGGAACTTTGGCCAACTTGGCCCGCCTGATGAATCACGGGCGTTTGGCTGGCACAGGCAAAATGGTGATCTTGCCGGTCGACCAAGGTTTTGAGCACGGACCGGCGCGAAGCTTCGCGAAAAATCCCGTCGGCTATGATCCCCACTATCACTTTCAGTTGGCCATTGAGTCGGGCTGCAATGCCTACGCGGCACCACTCGGTTTCATTGAAGCCGGTGCGCGCGAGTTCGCTGGCGAAATTCCGCTGATTCTCAAAATCAACAACTCGGAAACTCTGTGGTCGAACAAATCACCGATCTCCGCACTCACCAGCGGCATCGACGATGCACTTCGCTTGGGTTGCGCGGCGATTGGCTTCACGATTTATCCCGGCTCGGCCGAACGCAAAACCATGTACGAGGAGATTCACCTGGCCGCGGCCGACGCCAAGAAGGCGGGCTTGGCAGTGGTGATCTGGTCGTATCCTCGCGGTGAGCAGCTCTCCAAAGAGGGCGAGACCGCCATCGATGTGGTCGCCTATGCCGCGCAAATCGCCGCACAACTTGGCGCGCACATCATCAAGGTGAAGCCGCCGACCGCGCACATCGAACAAGATGCGGCTCGCAAAGTCTATCAAGCCCAAGGCATTCCCGTTGCGACGATGGCGGAGCGTTCGAAGCATGTGCTCGACTCGTCCTTTGGCGGCAAGCGCATTGTCATCTTCTCCGGTGGCGAAGCGAAGTCGACAGCGGATCTGCTCGAAGAAGTGAAGGGCTTGGCGCAAGGTGGTGCGTTCGGATCCATCATGGGCCGCAATGCCTTTCAGCGTCCGAAGGCGGAGGCGATCGAGCTTCTCCATCAGGTGCAGAACATTTTTGCCGGTCGCTCGCTCTAAGAGCGCCGACCTCATCTCTTCGGGGGCTCGGCGATTTCGTCGAGCCTGAAGGAGTCTCGCGTGAGTCACCCCATCGACGAAAATCCACTTCGCGCTGAAAAACGTCGCAAGCTGCACGGACTGCGTGCTGCGGGCATTGACCCGTTTCCGCACAACTTCGAACGCAACAGTGAACTGAAACCCATTCTGGAAAAGTTCGCCGACTTGCAAGCCGGTGATGTGCGCGAAGGCGATGTGTTTCGTGTCGCGGGACGCGTGATGACCAAGCGCCCGATGGGGAAGGCTGCCTTCTTCAACATTCAAGATCAAAGCGGCTCGATGCAGATTTATCTGCGCGGCGAAGAGCTTTCCGAGCAAGATCGCATCGCATTCGATCATCTTGATCTGGGCGACATCGTCGGCATCGAAGGCTTTGTCTTCAAGACCAAAAAAGGCGAGCTTTCGCTGCACACCAAGAAGTTCTCCATGCTCTGCAAGACGCTGGAGCCCTTGCCGGAAAAGTATCACGGCATTGCCGACATCGAGATTAAGTACCGCTACCGCCATCTCGATCTGATCACGGATCCTGAGTCGCGCGAAGTCTTCCGCAAACGTTCGATGATCATCGCCGAAACGCGAAAGTGGTTGAATGATCGCGGCTTCTTGGAAGTCGAGACGCCTGTGTTGCAGCCAATTTACGGTGGCGCGGCCGCGCATCCGTTCCAGACACATCATCGCGCGCTCGACATGAAGTTGTTTTTGAAGATTTCGCCTGAGCTTTACTTGAAGCGCCTCATCGTCGGCGGCTTTGAGAAGGTGTATGAGATCAACAAAAACTTCCGCAACGAAGGCATTGATCGCTCGCACAACCCTGAGTTCACCATGCTCGAGTGGTATGAGGCCTACACGGACTACAACGATCAGATGCAGCGCTTTGAGCAATTGATCTCGCACTTGGCGAAGTTCATCACCGGATCCACCAAGGTCATGTATCAAGGCACGGAGTTGGATTTCACGCCCCCATGGCGACGTCTCACCGTGCACGATGGCGTTCGACAGTATGCGGACATCGATCCGGAAGAGGCGACGCACGAGCAACTGTTCGCCAAAGCCAAGGAGCTTGGCAGCGACATGAAGAAGCCTTCTTCGCGTGGCGAGATGATCATGGAGATCTTTGAGCTTGCGGCCGAGCCGCACCTGATCCAGCCGACTTTCGTGATGGATCATCCGATGGAAATTTCGCCGCTCACCAAGAAGCATCGCGCGAAGCCTGGATTGGTGGAGCGCTTTGAGCCCTTCGCCGCCTGCATGGAGATCGGCAACTCCTACACCGAGCTCAACGATCCCGAAGATCAGCTCGCACGCTTGCAAGAACAAGAAGCCAAGCGCGTGGTTGATGAAGAGGCTCAGCCGATGGATGAGGACTTCATGCACGCGATCGATGTCGGCATGCCGCCCACAGGTGGCGTCGGAATCGGCATTGAGCGCATCGTGATGATTCTCACGGACCGACCTTCGATTCGCGATATTTTGCTGTTTCCGACCATGAAGTTTAAGTGAGGCCTTAAGGGCCAACTGTGATGGGGGAGGGGCCATGCGCCGAACGATTGCGACCTTAGCAGGTTTAACTTGCGTGGTGATGTGGTGCTCGGCCTGCGCTCTGAAGCCCACGCGTGGCACTGAAACTGTGCCGCGCGCGTTTTCCGGTGCGGATGCTTTGCTTGGGCCATTGAAGCTCAGCGAGCAAAGCGTGATTCTCGACACGCGATCGAGCTTTGATTTTTCTATGGCTCGAATTCCTCGCTCCCAACATGTGAATTGGGTGGATTACTCCGAGCCCGAACCCACACAGCGCGGTTGGCTGCAGCGAGATCTGTTCGCAGCCGCTCGGCGACTGGCACGTCTCGGTGTGGGCCCCAGCACCCCCGTCGTGGTGTTGGGATTGGGGCGCGAGGGTCAGGGTGAAGAAGGTCGCGTCGCGTGGATGTTGGCTTACTTAGGCGTTAAGGATGTTCGATTTGGTCGCTTCGATTCGGTCAAGGCTCGACTGACGACTTCGCCGCCGGCGGGATTTGGTGATGTTCCGGGTGGCACGCCTTTAGAGGCCGAAGGTGATGCGGAATTCCGAAAGTCTCTTCGCCCCACAGAGCCGCCAGCTCAAGAGGTGCCGATTTGGAAGCCCGAAGTCGTCGAAGATCTCTTGGTCACCGATCAAGAGTTTCGCGAGGCGATGAAAAAGGGCGAGGCCGCTGGCGTTCGCTTCATCGACGTGCGACCGGCTCGTGATTACCTCGGACAGACGGGCGGGCTACGAGCCAAGGCGATTCCCAATCTCGGAGCCTTGAATCTTCCTTGGAAGGATTTGTTTGATGATAACTTCCGACCGGCTCGGGAGTTGAGACCACAGCTGGCGGCCTTGGGCGTTCGCGATGATGATCGACTGATCGTTCTCGATCACGATGGCGTCGCGGCTTGCGCCAGCGTGATGGCTCTTCGAGCGATGGGATTCACGCGCGCGGGTTGCTTCGCGGGTGGCTACAATCACTTGCTCGCCAAGTGATTCGGAAATTTATGGCTGCGCCGGGATGATCGCGTAAGCGTACATCGTGATCCGCAGCACTTCGGCCTCGTCGAGCCACACATGCCCGCGATCACAGCTCAGATCTTGGCGATATTGGTGACAAGCTCGGCCCCAGGAATTTCGATACAAGTACTGACAACGTCCATTGTGCCATCGTCGGCCAACAAGACTTGCGGAATGGCCAGCGACGGGCAAGACACCGAGAAGCCGAGGTGTTTTCGACTGCCGCTCGGGATTCAGGAGTGACCACACATTGTGATCGATGCCGACGATGCGACCGGAATTGAGCACGTCGTCGATGCCCTGAAGACTGGGAGTGCCGCTGCTTTGATCTTCGAGGCGAGATTGCATGGAGATCAAAGTCCAATTCCATTCGCGTGGCCGCTGAGGTGCGGAATTGCAAATTTCCGCTAAGGTCTTGGCTGGACCAATCGAGGCCTCTGGCTCGCGCAAGCGCCCCCAGAGCTGCCAGAGCGGAAAACTTTCTTCGCGGCAAACACCGTGGCGAAGTGCGGAGTTGAGGGCGCCGCCGATGCTGCCGGTGAAGTAGTCGGGGCGCGTGGCCTCGCGATTGGCGATCTCGCCGAGCTTCATAAGAAAACTTCGTTCTTCTTTGTAGGTGTAGGCGATTGAGGCCGGCGAAATCTGATCGCCGAGAACTTGCGTGAGCATTTCGGCGGCCACCATCGAGTGGCACACACCGGAATTGGATTGATCCAAGGGCTCGTTCCAATTCAACGAACCCGGCTTCATGGATGCGTTGGCGTTCGCGCTATCGACAATGTTGAGAATGTCGGTACAAGCTTCGCGAGCAGTGGCTTGCGCCCGCGCTAGCCCCCATGGGCTAAGCCCGCCCAACAGCAGCGCGAAGACGAGCGCTGAGCTTTGACGAAGTCGCAGCGAATTTACGAACAAAGCCATGGGCTTTGACTTGGACCTCATTGTATCGACCTCATCTATCAGTCGTTTGTCGGTCGTTTGCCAGTCACTTGCCTGGCGTCACGAGTGCGCCGTTGAGTGCGGAAGCTTGAATTCGCGGGCGAGTGCAATTTCGAGCTTGCGACACTTGTACGACGTGCAAGTTTCGGGACCTGATTCGGCGATCTTGGCGGCAGTTCACTCTTTGTGAAAATCGGCTTGAGCGTGAAGGTGAGAGACTTGAAGCAAATCGTATCGGGATCGCGCGGCCGTCGGTGACAGTTCTCGTCGCCGCCTCCGTGTTGGATTTTTAGGGTCGAAAAAGGGCTCACGACTTCTTTGCGCTCCTGTTAAAAATGAGTGCTCGTGTCAGTGATAATTAGGAAGTGATATTTAAGAAGTGAGATCTAAGAAGTGAGTTCACTCACGCCATCGACGACTAGCGGAGTTTCGCCCATGAGTTCGCAGCCCCAGAATTCCCTACGACGTTCCTTACGACGGCCATCGCGTTTTGTCGGAATCTTTGCGTCGTTGATCGCGCTGGGCGGATGCTCGGGCGGTGGCGGATCCAATGCGCCGGCGGGCGAGTCGCCCGTGCAGCTCAGTCAAGATCAGCGGCGCGCGCTGGAAGCTTGGAAGCAATTGCCATTGAAGTCTTGCGAAGCCAGTGAAGTCCTCGGTGAGTCGATGCCATCGATGCCCGAAATTCCGGAGTTTCCAGATCGAGGCCCAGATCGAGGCATGGATCGCGAGCGTGTTCGTCGCGCAACTGTCGGCGGACTGGACGTGGATCGTTTGCTCGAACTCAATGGAGGATCGACGTGGATGGGCTCGCCCACAAAGGGGTTCGCCGCCATTCATGGCGCTGAAGCTTACTTCGAAGGCGAGTATCGCTCGTCGGCGGAAACGACAATTGAGATCAACGGTCAAAGACAGAGCGTGAAAGTGGAGACCACCGGATCTGGATTTGACTGCCGAGTGCGAATCAATGGCCAAGATGTGGCTCATCGCCGATTGGCGAAGCTTGTGCAAATTGGCGCGGCTTGGTCTTCGACTCCCAAGTTGGGCGGCAGCGCGGAGCTTCGATTTAAGCCGCGAGTCTTACAGCTACCCTCTGGAAGTATCGAAGTGGAATTGCAAAGTCTGGTGTCGGCGCTGCAGTCGCGCCTTCAAGATGCCGAAGCCCTTCAGCAAGCCGTGCAGGGTTTGGGATACACCGAACAAATCGCTCAGTCGCATTTTGCGTTTGTGAGCTCGGGAGTTTTGAACCTCAGCTTTGATCGTTTGGATGCGCATCCGATTGGTCCGCAAGACGCGTGGCTGAGGATGAATGAAAGCCTCGACAAACTTGCGGCTGCGGGGCGTGGCCAAGAACATCCAGTCACACTGATCCTGCGAGCTGGCCGAGGTCAGATTGCGGATCTTCAGCTCAGCGGTGGTGGCGCGGGAAATACGCAAGTGCTGCGCGCGCAGTTTGCGCTGCTGATTGAGCTGATCGGGACTCATGCAACTGAACCTGAATTGAAAATTCGCGTGGCGGATGCTTCGACGGGCGGGGCCGCGACGCCGCAGGGGCTGGTGTTGGAAAACGGAATTCCGGCTCGTGTGGATCGTTGCTTGAGTCAGCGCTTTGAGGGTTTGTTCCGTCGCGCGCACGCGAATTATTTGGCGGGTGTGGCGCGTGACTTGATTCCGCAGTTGGAAGCCATTCTCGCAAACTGTGATGTGGAAGAACCGACGGTGCTAGATCGAATTCGCCAAGATGGATTACTGCTTGGACTATTGCTTAGATCGATTGGCGTCAAAGACCCGCAAAGCTTGGGACGTCCGGGTTTGAATGCCGATCTAGGATCTTGGCGCTCCATCATGGTCGGCTACATGCAACAGGCTTTGCAGAATCCGTCCATGCGATTCGATACCACCGGACAAAGTCCAGCGCTTCGCCAGTTGGATCTTTATGTCAAAGAGGTGCGCGCCCAAGATCACAGCAAGTGGTCGGCGAAACTACGTGATGATGTGTTGCAGGCCGCGCTGCACTTGGCTTTGCTCGGCGCTCCGGCACATGAGCGAACGCGTTTACTCAGCACACTCTTGCAAGCCGTCAACGGCCGCGAGCGCTTCGCGGAAGCCTTGAGTTTGGCGATGGATGAAATGCTCAGGAGCCAGGGGCAGAGCATTCAGCAGTTAGAGCGGGCTCGAGCCTTGGATCCGCGCGTGCAGCAAATGGCGGAAGAGGCCGCGGCGATCGCCGAAGGACTTAGATATCGACCTTACTTCGCCGAGGTTCACGAGACTTTCTTTGCGCGCGATCGGCAACTGGCCGAGATTCGCAGTTGGCGTGATCGCCTGCTGGCGGCGGAAACCGCCATCGCTCAACATCAGAGTTTGAAATCGCGCCCGGAGTTGGCCGCGCGCCTCATTTTGGATTCACGCTCTCAGCTTCGCGCCGAGGATCGCGTTGTGGCGATGGCGGAGTTGGCACGCGTGCTGGAAGCTTGGCCCGAAGTGGCCGAGGCCTTTGCCGACCAATTGTATCGACAATCTCCCGAGCTCACGGCTTCACGCGCATGGGTTGCGACGTTGCAGACTTCCGCGGGCGCGGCACTTCAAGCTGAAGTGCAGGGCCTTCGCGAAGATGTGGCCAGATCACCGCTGCAGGCCTTCAACTCCTCCGGTCTCAATTCTTGGCTCAATCAATATTTGAGCGAGGCCTTGCTGCGGCGACCTCAAGTTGTGGAGATCAAGGCGGTGCGCGAACGCGTGCAGCTTGCGGCCGAGTTTGTCGGCGCGGATCAAGCGCGGGCCCAAAGCTCTTCGCGAGATCACTTTTGGCAGTCGACCGCGCGCGATCTCATGCGCCGCGCGCTGAGCGAAGCATGGACCAGAGAGATGTTTGAAGGTCTGAGCCATTACGCGGAGATCGCCAGCGAGCGCGTGAACTGCCAGGCTCAGCAAAGTATCTCAGCGCGTTTAAACTGCGGCAATTTGCTCAGCGCCCTGAGCACGGCGCAAGGAAAGCTCTATGAACCGCGCTATGTGAGTCTGGGGCTCGAGTTAGCGCGCAAGCTCAAGTCTTGGTTGCTGCGACTGGGGCCGAGTGAGTTGAGTCTTCGCATGACATTGATCGATGCGGCCTCGCCCAGCTTCTCTCCGACTTGGTCAAAGTGCTCAAGCTCCGAGTTTCAACTGCGCTTGCAGGCCGGCGAACAAATGCTGAATGAAATTGTATCCATGTCCGCAAGCGCGGCCCGCTTGCGCCGCATTCAAGATTTGCAAAGTCATCTTCGCAGCAATTGCCCGTAGGGAGTCTTGGGCCTCTGGCTCAGGAGCCGATTTACGTTACCCGTGAAGCTGGTTCTCGGCGGGGTTCCCCAATGGACGCCCGTTAAATTCAATTCAATTGATCTGAAGACTGGGCCACGCGGGCTCGGGCTGTGCCTCAGATTTGCTAGGCCCATGAAGGCTCGCAAAGATATTTCGATGGCAAAGGAGTTTCCATGGCGTCGACTCAGGTGTTGGCAACGAAATCTTGGTCCAAAAAAGTGCTCGCTGCGACTCTCGCCATCGGCACGGTGTTGGGTTCGGTTCAGCCGGCCCATGCGAACAAAGAAGACATCGGCACGATCCTTGGCGCCATCGGCGGCGGCCTGCTCGGATCTCGCTTTGGCAATGGTGATGGACGAGTTGTCGCGACCATCGGTGGCGTGATCGTCGGCGCGATCGTGGGGCGCGAAATTGGCCGATATATGGATGAAACCGATCGTCAGGCGTTGGTGCTGGCGCAAGAAGAGTCTTTCCGTCGCCCCGCAAATGACCGAGTCCGCTGGAGAGGCGGGCGCTCGGGCGCGCATGGCGAGTCCTACTGGGTGCAAGAAGGCTATCACGTTCAGTACAACTATCAGTGCCGCGAATACTACTCGACGGTGAATGTCGGTGGGCGCAGCGAGACCGTATCGGGTCATGCTTGCCAATTCCCCGACGGCTCTTGGCGCCAAGTCGAGAATCGCGAAGTCGTTTATCGCTCACCGGGTGGGCGTGTGATCGAGCGGGAAGTGACGCGTGAGGAGTGGGGCCGCGGACCTGTGCAGCCGCCGATGACTCCGGCGACTCCTTACTGGGTGGTCTCGCGACAAGAGATTCGCCACTTCCTGCGCGATCTTCGACAGCAGTCGTTTGATCACCGCAAGCTTGAAGTCGCGACTTACTTGCAGCGCGATCTCGCCACTCGCCATCGCTTTCTCTCCAATGATGAGCTGGCCGATGTGCTCCGACACTTCGATCATGATTCAGCTCGCATGAGCGCGCTGAACTTGCTCCGTGGTGTGACGGATGTTCGCTACGGCGATCGTCGCGCGGTGGTGGAAAGCTTCACTTTTGAAATGAACCGCCGACAGGCGCGACAAATGCTGCGCTAAATTCCAAACACTCGCAGACGTTGCGGATCAGGAGGCCGAGCGATCGGCCTTCTGCATTTTGAACATCACGGAATTCATCGCTCGCAGCAAATCCGGATCATACTTGGCCGCCAGCTTGGAGCTCATGAACTCAACGGCCTGTGAAGGCGACATCGGCTCATTGTAAGAGCGCTTGGTCGTCAAAGCATCGTAGGTGTCGGTGATCGCCACAATCCTCGCCATCGGGTGAATCTCGGGGCCTGGCAATTGTTGGGGATAGCCATTGCCGAGAAATGATTCATGATGCTCAAAGCAACAGGCCTTAATGGCTTCGCTGGCCTTGTACTGATGTAAGACTCGCAGTCCATAGGCGGGATGCTTTTTCATCTGCGCCCATTCGCTTTCATCGAGGGGGCCGGTCTTGCAAATGATCTCGACCTTCACGTGGCGCTTGCCGATGTCGTGAAACAGCGCGCCTCGCCCCAGCTCCAAAAGTTCATCGCCGCTGTAGCCGGCCACATGTCCAAGGCCAAGCGAGTAGATGCCCACATCGAGTGAGTGATTGTAAGTGTAGAAGTCATGTGAAGACAGACTCACCAAATGCGACATGGCCTCAGGATGCTGATCCATAAATTCAATGAAGTTGGTGATCAGCTCTTTAGAGTCCGCCAGCGCTTGCTCCACGTCGGGCTTTTCAAAAATTTCTTCGGCCAAGGTCATCGACGATTCGCGCAAGATGTTCGCCTTCACTTGCACGTCGAGTCCATCTTCGTTCATGCGATCGAAAACGTAGCGCTTAAAGGCCGCGCGCTGCGCATCGGGAACATAAAAGAC
>DDUL01000046.1 GCA_002344785.1 Bdellovibrionaceae bacterium UBA2339 | reverse complement strand
AAGCTATCCAAGCTATCCGTGCGTGCGACGATGAGGCTCGGCACATCCAAAACGTCCGAGGCCAAGCGCGCCGCCGTCAGAGTGCGCTGAAATGTCGAGGTGGGCACTAAGACCTTGCCGCCGAGATGACCGCACTTCTTTTCGCTGGCGAGCTGATCTTCGAAGTGAACTCCGGCCGCGCCCGCCTCGATCATCGACTTCATCAATTCAAAAGCGTGCAGGGGACCGCCAAATCCCGCTTCCGCATCCGCGACGATCGGCACGAACCAGTCTCGGCCCAATTGTCCCTCGGAGCGCTCAATCTGATCGGCGCGAGTCAGCGCATTGTTCAGTCGGCGCACAAGTTGCGGTACGGAGTTGGATGGATACAGCGACTGATCCGGATAAGTTTGCCCCGATATGTTCGCATCACCCGCGACTTGCCATCCGCTCAGATAGAGGGCTTGCAGTCCCGCTTTCACGTACTGCACGGCTTGTCCGCCGTTCATCGCGCCCATGGTATGCACATAAGGAGCCGTGTGCAGTGTCTCCCACAAACGCGCAGCGCCTCGTTCCGCCCAAGTGTGCTGCACGCGCACTTTCGAGCGCAATCGCAACACGTCCTCAGCACTGTAGGGACGCGTGATGCCTTGCCAACGCGGATCAGACTTCCATCGTTGTGAAAGCTCATGGGCGGTTTCGTTGAAATCAAACGTCGAGGACATGCTCATAGCTGGTCTCCTTTTGTTGTTGGGCTATGTGGTGGGGCACGTCGCTCACGGTTGACGTCGAGTCGGTCGCGCGATGATTCGCGCTCGAGCGCCTCGAGGGCCGGAAGCGTTAAAAATGAAATCAATTTCGCTGAGCGAGTGAGCTGCAATAAAAGCCCAGTGGCTTGCGGCAGTTGCGCGTGTGCGCTGGGGCCGAATTCCTCAGCGGAGTTCAGCGAAAGTTCCTGAGCCACGGTCTCGAGCTCCTCCAGCACCGACTCAGGCTTGAAAGGTGATAGCGACGAGTGACAAGCTTGCCAGAGTTGTGCGCGCGCAATTTCTGCGGTCGCCGCATCTTCCATAAGATTGTGAATCGCGACTGCGCCCATGCCTCCGAGCCAAGCGCTCAAGTAACGAAGGCACACATCGATGTTGGCGCGTAAACCATCGCGAGTGAGTTCAGCGTCACTTGGCAAAGTCGACTTCGATGGCAGCAGCGTCTCGCGAGTGGCGGGCGGGCGATCGAGTCCAATCTGCTTTTGTGTGGCCTGCTCACCCAGGCGCTTCGCGAAAGCGTCGCGCGCCGTCGCGATGAGATCAGGGTGGGCCACCCAAGTGCCGTCAAAGCCTTGTGAGGCTTCGCGATCTTTGTCGCGACGAACTTGCTCCAAAGCGCGCTCATTAATTTCAGCGTTTCGACGTGAAGGAATGAATGCCGACATGCCGCCCATCGCGTGAACGCCTCGCGCGTGAGCCACCCGGACCAGCTCTTCGGCGTAGGCTCGCATGAAGGGTGCCGTCATGGTGAGTTGTGATCGATCGGGAAATAGTGGGGCGATCGCCTCTTGCTCGGTGGTCTTGATCGCCGAAAACAAATAGTCCCATCGCCCCGCATTCAGGCCGACGATCCAATGCCGCAGTTCCCAGAGGATCTCATGCATTTGAAATACGGCGGGCAGGGTTTCAATGAGAACGGTGCATCGGATTCGGCCTCGCGGAATTTGGAAATGCGCCTCAGCTGTTTCAAATGCTTCCGCCCAGAGTCGCGCCTCGGCGGCGCTTTCAAGCTTCGGTAGGTAAAAGTAAAGTCCTCCGCTCAAGGCTTCAGTCAGGGCGACGTGCAGTCCAAAATCAAATAGCGAGGCCGACATGGGTTGACCGCCCACGCCCACTCTTGGCTCGGGAAGGTGCCAGCCTCGGGGGCGAACAAGCAGTGTTGTGCGTGATTGCGGTTGCAGTTCGATCTTTCGATTCGTCTTGGGATCAAGAACGGTGAGCTCGCGCGCTTTAACCCGCTTGAGTGCAAGATGCGCCTGAAGGATGTTCTCCCAAGTGGGTGAGAGCGCATCCTCAAGATCTGCCATGAACGCATCGGCTCCCGAGTTGAGCGCATTGAGAATCATCTTCGGTTCAGCCGGACCTGTGATTTCAACCCAGCGCTTTTCAAGATCTGGTGGTGGAGGTGCGGCCTGCCATGAACTCTCTCGAATCGAAGCCGTGGAAGTCGAAAAGTCGAGACGACCACTTTTCTCGCGTGCGCTCAGCAAGCTCTGGCGTTTCGTCTCGAACTTGAGATGAAGATGGCCGAGCCACGCCTTCGTGGACTCGTCGATCAACGCCGAGGCCAGGGGATGTGAGGCGATGCTGGGAACGTGCGGTTGAGGCGTGATTTGATCTTGCATACTCAAGAGCGAAGTGAATTTTCGCATGTCTGTCGAGCGCGGAGGGAAATTCGAAATTCAGTGGAGGCTTCGCACTTGTGGATTCGCACACTTGGACGATCGTCCACTTAGTGCAATCACTCCACTAGAGTGCTTGCTCGCCTCGACGTGAGTGTGCGAAACCCATACGCACAGCACTTTGAACAACGAGGATCTGCATGGACTGGAAACTTTTTTCGGCAACCTTCGTCACCATCTTCGTCGCCGAACTGGGCGACAAAACGCAATTTGCGGCCGTCGCGGCCTCTTCGCGCGCCACCTCGGTACTACCTGTTTGGCTGGCTGTTGTTCTGGCGCTGGCGCTTGCGGGCAGTCTTGGTGTTTGGGGAGGAAAACTCCTCAGTCAGTTTCTCAATCCTGATCACATGAAATGGATTTCCGGGGGGCTTTTCATCGCGGTCGGAATTTGGACGTTGTTGAAAAAAGACTGAGTCCAAAAGCTAAAGTGTCACAGAGAACTCGCGCTCATAGACCGTTCTCGCGCGTTCACCGTTACTCGAGAGTGCGGCGTCGAGCATCATCGATTGAAATTCGATTCGCAGATAGATGACAGCGGCCTCGGCTCGCAGGCAGGACTTCGTCAGCCCAGGGCACATGAAGCGAACGCTGGTTGTCGCGCGGGCGAAGCATTCGTGCGAATCCAGCGCGACGATTTCCGCGGATCGCGAAAGGCAGCTCGGCAAATCCGGTGTCCCAGTGAGCGAAGTTGAGACTTCATCGTCGCGAGGCAATTGGCCCTGCTCGTTGGGTTCAAGCCCAAGAGTTCGAAATGCCAAACCGAGACTTGTGCCTTCTTTATGTGACCAGCAGCAGCCACTCATGTAGTCGGCGCAAGTTTCTGTGCCGAACACGCAAGCCTTCGCGGTCGCATCCGTGCTCTGAATCACAGAGTGCTCAAGCGCGGCGCGCGACAAAATTTGTTCTTCAAGGCGCAAACGAACTTGGTCGCGAGCCACCATGTCGTTGAGTTGCTGATGTCGTAGATTTTGACTCAAGAAGAAAAATACCAACAGGCCAAAAATGAGCATGCCGCCCAGAATGAGCGCCGCAAATTCCAATCGCGTGAAGGCTCGTCGCGATTTCATCCGTGCCAATCTTCGAGGCTCACTCGCGATAGACAAGTTCAAACTTCTCCGGTGTCGCCGAGATCTTGAGTGTCTGCTCTTGATTCATAAATTCAAAAACGCCAGGCGCTGTCGGCACGAGCATTTCAAACAGTGCAAGCGCCTCCTCGCCCGACGCCATGTAGGTGACCCCTGGAGGTGAAATCTGCGTTCGACTTTGAAGATCAGAGCCGCTTTGTCCGGGGCGAACGAGCAGCGCGCAGTGATAGCCCGCTTGGCCTCGATCAGCGCAAGTCCAATTGAGAAGTTTGGACGAGTCCACGATGGCCTTACCTGGACCCAAAGGCGAAGTTTGCAGCGGAACATTCATCGCGTCCATCAAGATTCGAGCGTCGCGATCATCGCCCTGGCCAAGTGTGCCTTTGTAAACCGTGATTTGAACTTGCCCGCCAAAGGGAAAGCCACGAGCTAAGGTATCGGCGGAGGAAGTGACCCGCATCGACACGAGTCCAATGAGCACGACACCGAATAACTTAAAGACCTTCTGGCTGATTGAGGGCGTTCGAAAATGGTGGCGCTGTTGAGAATGGTCGACGGATGCAAGTTGGTTCATCACCAACTAGCGTAAGTGCACAAATCCATGCACGCAAGTCTCAAAGTCGATTCAGAGCCTCACGCAATTCCACACGCAGCGAGTGCGCCTCTGGCGTCGAGCCCAGTGCACGTGAAGAGATCGCCGAGGCATCGCTCCACACACATAGATCATCGCTCGGTACGTTCTCCAGCCGCCCGCCGACGGCTGCACAGTCCGTCGCCGTCGAAGCCAAGGCTTCGTCCGCCAAAGTCGCTAGGGCCTGTGTGGTGCGTGATTCCACCCAAGCGATCAAAGAAAGCGTGTCGATTCTCGAGTTGGCGTAAGCGCAAAATCCCCATTCGTTGGCCGCAAAAGCCCAGGATTCAAATTGTCCTTGGCTTTGCCAGCAAAGGCGCATCTGCGGATTGCGAATGCCGCCGGACGAAATTGAATTCTCCGAGGCCTCTGCAGATCCGATGTTCGGAAATGCCAGCAAGATCAGACAGAAGAGATTCAGAGTGACGAGCCAAAGACCTGAGCCAGACTTCTGACTCAACAAAGTCATGAGACGCATACGACCTGCCTTCTTCGCCGCGGGAGGCGAGTTGAGACCACGGGTTTGGGCGTACCTCGCATGTGGCGCTTTGTCCACCACAAAGCGGCTGACTTGCGTGGTTGCCGGTCGTTATAAGTATATGGAATTAAATAGGAAAAATGAAAATCGCAACCGTAGCGGCAAGGCCTTCATGAGGTGCAAACCGCACCGCCCCTGGCTCAAGCCACGGGGTCGGATGCGGACAACCACTCAAGTGTGTCAGCTTATCGGATTTCCGTGAGCGGCTCACAGAACTTCGCCTGCGCGCGCGCACAACCCGTGGTTTGGTCAGACCGGCACCAAGCGCGCACTTCAGTCTTCCAAAGCCGAGTGTTCTGACAGCTCAGGCCCAATGACTGATCGTCGTCGTCCGGATCACCGTCCGCCGTCGGAGCTTCATTGGTCGCATTTGTTGGTCCGGAGAGCTGCCGATTGCGGCGCTCGCGCACTTCAGTCGCCGCGCGCTCAAGCAGCTCGGCGACCTCGGACATTTGCACATCCAATGGGATTCCGTACGCACTGGCTTCGAGTGAGTCCAAGTCGGGCGTGCGAATCAAGCGACGAACGACCTTTCCACCCACACTGCCTTCCATGACATAGGCGCCTGGCAAGAGAGCCAATGATTGTTGGCCATTCATAGGGGCTGCGACCAACTGTTTGAGCAAGCGAATTGGGAAGGCATCGCCTGGAGATTGAACGGAGAATTGTGTGCCTGTGCCGTTGGCGCGCAAGTCAAAGAGTTCGTTGACGGCGAAGGCGTGACGGAGATTCCACACTCGGCAAAGTCGATCGGCGCGCAATGAAAGTTCGGGGCGACGCTCGCGCTCGCAAATTTTGTAGCTCGGGTTAGGGACAGCGTCAGTCAGTGGAAAGCGTCGCAGATAATGGTCGCCGAAATCGTACTCCGCGACGGAGAAGAATCTTTCGCCCGATGCGAAGGTCGCCCACATGAGTTTGCGTTGCTCAGCGGGGTGATTGAGATCGCGGAACACCTTGATCGGCGTTTCAGATCTTTGCAGTTCGCGGGGAACACTCACGCGTTGCAGATCCAGGCGAGTGAGCTCGCCCTCGCGCACATGCACGAGGCCTGGCTGAAGCATATTCTCAAAGCCGACCAAATAGCTTCCTTCGGGAACTTCCGTCTCAACATTGAGGTCAAAGAAAATAGGATTGAAGCAGCGACTTCGCTGCGGGCGAAAGGTTTGCGATGCGAATAGTCCAGCCGAGGCCACTTCAATTTCACAACGCATGATCTTCACGCGCTTGAACAGCTGTGTTTCGCCAGCTTGACCTGTGACGAGAATCTTTCCCTTGGCGCGCGCTTCAGTTTCCTCGAGCAGAAAGCGAGTGCTGCGTTGGGAACGAGCCTCGTACTCTTCCATCATCAAGTGTCGCGCGGCGGGATTGAGATCGGGCACATCGCTCGCGTGGGCCAGATCCGGCTGAACTTGCAAAGCGCTGCCGATTACACCCGACACGATGAGAGCCGCACGCCAAGCGCGTCGCACGGATTGTTTCACAGAAGGGCTCAATGTAGGGGCTGTGGATTTAGAATTCACTTTGGCCTCCGGCGTTCACATTGAGGGGCTGCATGAGTTGCAGGATTCGTCCATCTTGGCCGTAGGAGTCCGGAGCGAACTTCACCCGATTCAGTCCGCCTTCAACAGGAACTTCTACGGTGAAAAAGCCGATATAGACGGGAACCTGCTCGCGAAGATCAATTTTGAAGTCAGGATTTTCAAGCGGCTTGGCCCAGAACTGCTGAATACGCTCGGGCGTCCACTCGGGTTGATCGCGCAACAGATACAGAGCGAAGCGGAGCGGATCTTCAAGGCGGATGCAGCCAGATGAGAACTGTCGCACCGTTTTTGGGAAATCTTCGCGATGAGGAGTGTCGTGGAGGTAGATGGCTCGCGAGTTGGTGAGATTGAACTTCACTTGGCCCAGAGAGTTGTGCGGGCCAGGATCCTGACGGAAATAGAAAGGCAAATGTTGAATGCTGAACTGCCGCCAGTTGACCCGTGTCGGATCGACCTCTTGGCCGCGCAAATCAAAGACGCGAATGCCAAGCTCCTGGGCTTCGCGAAGATTGGTGGCGAACTTTGGAACCAAGTCTTTTGCGGCAATCGAGGCCGGCGCGCTCCAGTAGGGATTCAAGCGCACATCGGTGAAGCGATCGATGAGCGTGGGCGTGCGACGGAGGACTCGACCGTTGACGGTCTTCATGCGCAACACTTCGCGATCGCCTTCGATCGCGGCGAGTTCTTGATGAGCCGTGTTCACAAACACGTGGCGTGGAGCGAGTGAGTTGGGCATCCAGCGCCAACGTTCCATGTTCACGCGAACTTGTTGAATGCGTTGTGCGAGTGGCGTGTTGAGGGCGGCGAAGGCGCGCGGGCCGATCACGCCGTCTGGCTCAAGTTTATGACGTGTTTGGAAATCCTGAACGATTGCGACCAAGGCGGGGTCGTAAACATTTGAAGTCAACTCCGCGGGACTTCCGCTGCCGTAGCCTAGGTCGGCAAGGCGCTGGCGAATTTGTGGCAGCACCCGATGTGTGACGCCAGGACGAATGACTTCGCGCGAGTCCAGAGCCCGAAAGCGTGCGGCCGGCGCTTCGCGAAGTGACTTGAGCAGATCTCGCAAGCGTCGATAAGCCAGATGCTTCGGCTCGAGCTCATCGAGGGCGGCCTGAAGTTGACCGCGCTGAAGTCCTGCGGCCAGAGTTTCGTATTCGCGAAATGGTCGACGTGTGAGATCTGTTTCGTCATCGACGAGTTTTGGGTCGACGCGGCCATGAGCCGCATGTGAGGCCAAGCGCACCAGGCCCTGGGCCAGACTGAGTTCCATTTCGAGAGCGTCATTGGCCGGCAACTCGCCGACGACAGCGAATTTGTGCAGTTCCGTGAGGCGCGCGTTCCAATAATCTTCAGTTTGAAGACCACGCGAAGCTGCATCTTGGATCAGCGCTAAAACTTGATTGCCTTCAACGGTGAGTTGATAAGTTCCGAGCGTGTTTCGAATGACAAAGAGTGGGCGATCCGGAAGTGCGCGTGCGGCGACGTAGAGAGGCCGAATGAGTGAAGTCTCGACCGCCAGGGCTCCGACCACTTGCGCCTGATTTCTTTGCATCAATTGAAACAGAGTTGGTCGAATATCTGCGGTCGCGGCCAAGCCCTGACTTTGACCTGCAACTTGACCGGCCGTCGCTTCAGGTGGACGAAGCGCCAAGGGCTCGCCGGGTCTTTGTGTCGGCGCTTGCGCTGACGCTAAGCCTGCAACTCCAAACACCAAGGCCGCGGCGCTGATCCCGAGGCGTTTTGAAAGCTCATGGCGAGTTCGACTCGAGTTCGTAATTGAATTCACAATTGAGTTCACAATGGAATTCACTTCAGAAGCTGAGCCTTTGAACGCGAGCCAATGAAACATAAGTACTCCTCAGGACATTGGACGTTTCAAGCATCACCAAGTCCTCTCAATATAAGAGTCCCGATGTGCAACGCCACAATCAGCCAATCAGGGATCCAACGCGAATTTCAGGCGCGAGATAAACGCCATTTCTGGGGCAAGCTTTGGACCGAAGCCGGTATGAAGCCATTTCCAAATAGACGGATGAAAGTGACGATTCAGGGCGCTTTGCTGAGTTCGTGCGCGTGATTTGGTCACTGCGATCATGTCGGGCTGAGAAGGGAGCGAATCGGTTGTGAGTTGTCGTGGTGATGTTTGCGGTCGTGAGATTTGGCGCAAAAAATTTGAGCCCGATCATCGAGGTCGTGGCGATGATCGGGCTCGTCACCCGTCGCTGTGTGTGGTCCCGCCCTCGTTTTTTATTCCGAGTCACAGCGACAGATTTTTTAAAAACAAAGAAAGTCGGGCCCTGCCACCCAGGTCGTGTAGGCAACCGGGCCCTATCAATACGGCGGTGTGGTCCCGCCCTCGTTTTTTATTCCGAGTCCACCGTACTGACAGGATTGAAACTACAGGTGTCTGGATTTTTACGCATGGAACATCGAGGAACGTGATTTCGGAAATTCTGCGAATTTTCGTGCTGTTTTTCGGCTAACACCCGACCAAAGAATGGACAGTGTTTCTTCTTGGAGCTTCGGTTTGAGACACCGGGTAGGCTAGCTAAGTCATCAAAGACCAAGAGAAATCTCACTTTGAGATCAGAATTGTCTCAGTCCCAAGCGCCCTGTCTCACGGCCTCGGCTTTGCTCCCTATATTCGAGTCAGGGCGAGGACGACGGAGACTCACGGTAACCACGCACAAGCTGCCGACACGACTTAAGGCAGTTCAACATTAGGGGATCGTCATGTCGAACTTGAGTTGGAACACAAGAAATCTGATTCGGCGCTTTCAAGCGAAGGCGATGAATCGTCCTGCGCCAACTGTTCAAGCTGTGCAAATGGTTTCAACCGCGCAAATCGCATCGCAAACTTCTCAAGCTTCTCAAGTTTCGGAAGCATCAACTCGCAAGCCATGGCGATCCGCGCTGGCGACTCTGCTTGCGATCTTCACTTCATCACCGGCGATGGCGCAGACCGCGCCTGCGACTCGAACTCCCACCATGAGTTTGACGAGAGGCTTTCAAGTCGCAAGTTGCGGAACGGAGAGATTGCATCCGCCCATGCAGTCAGGGGCGACGGCCGAGTACGCGCGTATGCGCGAAGCTTACGAAAAGATCTTCACTTCAACCAATGTCGGTCGAGCGATTTGTCATCGCATGGCGCCCTCGACCGACGTGATGCGATTGACAGGTGTCAGCTCCGACCGCTTGCGAGCGCAGCAGCGTGAGTGTGAAACACGAGATGTCGCGGGCGAAACTTGGATTCGTTTGGATACTCCCGCGCGCGAGCCGATCGCCAACACCTGTGGTGAGTCGTACAACGCGATGAGCACGCCGCTGCCGCGAAATCTCAGCTCTCAGCAGCTTCGTGAATTTGTGCGACAAATGAGTCGACCCGAGATCGCAGGCCAGTACGATATGCCTCGGACGATCGACTTTGTGCGGGCGCCTCGCGGACATGTGGTGGAAAGTTGGTCTGCGGGACGCAACCTCACCATCTTCGTTCCACCTGAAGGACTGACAGAAGAAGCTGCGATTCGAATTGCGGCCCACGAGCTGGCGGTGCATCTCGACGCGAAGGCGGATTACGAATACGGAATTTCGATGGATGCGAGCTTGCGCGCCAATGATCCGGAGCGAGCGCGCCAAGTTTTGAGTTCGCATCCTCTGCTGGGGCCGGCCTTCGCTGCAATTCGCGCTTATCGTGTCGAAGAGCGAATCCTCCAGCAGGCCAATCCACAAGCCCGCGATGAGCGAAGTTTGCGTCTTCGCCGCATGATCTCGCAAATTCGCGACGAAGCGAGCTGCCGTGAAGTGGTGGGGCAGATGGCCGAGATGCTCGCGCCCTCCACAAGAATTTTTCAAAACGGCAGTCAGACTTGCGAGGCCCTGACCGCAGATCAGGCTCGGCAAGAAGCGGCCCGAGCCCGCGAGGCCTTGCGCGGCCTGGACGGTTTGCACTTTCAACAAGAGCGCACGGATGAAAGCATCGGCTCTGCGGGTGGCCGCGGGCAAGATGCTTGTTTGTTCCTTGTCGAACCAGAATTGACCAACGCCAATCGCTCGCGAAGCGATGGACCTTCGCCAGGTACAGGACGCTTGCCTCCCTGAGGCACACGAGGAGACGGAATATGGAGCGGAAAGACTTTGTCGAAATGTCGCAAGCGATTCGCCGCGATTATGTGCTGGGTCGTTTGACTGAAGCAGAGTCGAAGTGGCGTGCGCTCGCTCCCGCGAGCCCGGTTGAACATCGCATTACAGGTTACTGGGAAGGTCGGCTCGCCATGGCGGCGGGTCGATTTCACGAAGCGGCAAAAGTCTTTGAGGTCACCAAAGCCAAATACGGAAATCATGTTTCGCTGTTGCAAGATCTGGCCAGCTCGCATTACCTCGCGGGTCACATGGACCGATGGTTGCGTGCGGTGAGCGAACTTGAGGCGGAGTTTGAACGCGCTCGACCGATGCTCACGCCCGAAGGCCGTGCGCGAGTTCTCTATGACCTGGCAAAGTTTCGTGAAGAAGAAGGCGACATTCCAAAGGGCATCGAACTTTACGAGGCCGCATTGGAAGAAGTGAAGCGCCACGAAGCGACCACGGGTCAGCGCGCCACCGAAGGTTTTGTGACGGCCCTCTTATCGCAAATCATTCGCGCTCGATCTGTTTCAGGAATGAAGCGCGGCTTGAGCGAAGTCTACACGCAACTTCTTCACGCGATCGAAGGCCTTGAGGTTCGAGATCTCTTTCTTGAAATTGAGCACGCGCTCATTCTTGCCGAGCATGTGTTGGTGGGGCCGGCGCAATCTTTGGCTCGACTTGAAAAGCTGATGGCTCGCGAAGACTTGCCGGATCACGAGCGACGCCTGATTTTCTTTGACGCCATCGAGATGGAGTTGGCAGCAGGTCGTCCAGCGCAGTTGCTTCTTGCGCGCGGGATTCAAAACTGGCGCATGAAGCCTGAGAACTTCAATGCCTATGAGCGCCGACTGCAACAGCTGCTGGATGAAAAGAGTGTCGATCCTGGACACTTGATCGGACTTTCACGGGGTGTCAGCCCGGCAAGTTGGCTGAAGCTCTTGGCCGCGAGCCTCCGACTTGAGACCAATGCGGAACGCCGCGAGCTACTTCGACATCAATTTGCGCTACTGATTGAGCGCCTGGATCGCGCGGCTCGACAAACTTGGTTTCAGCGTGCTGGCGAAGCCATTGAAGAGTCGGGTGTGCAAATCGAGTTGGATCTGAAAGCACACACGCTGACTTGCGGTCATCGAAGTGCTGAGATGTCGAGACGCCAAACTCTCGAGCGGCTCTTGGCCGCGCTTGCGGAGTCCGGTGAACTCGAAATGGATCAGTTGGTGGCGCGAGTTTGGGATGCCGAGTTCAATCCCAGCTACTTGGATCGCGTGCGCATGTTGGTTCGTCGAGGCAACGAATTCTTGCTCGACATTAGCGGCACGGCTGAGATCATGATTTTCCGCCAGGGCGAGGTGAAATTGCGTTCCGGAGTAAAAATTCTCCGAAATGGCGAGGACACAAGCGCGACGGCGCGCCGCTCTCACTGATTTCGATAACCCCTTCTGGTAAATAACGCCCCGCGCTCTCGTTCTGAGGTGGGGCAGTGATTGACGGACCCCTCGGCCCCGGGTGAGCTTCGCTGCGTGTGAGGCAGAAGCCAGAGGGGGGTCTATGCTTCAAGACGACGGCGAATCTCGCCGCGCATTCTTGCGTTCATCATCTTTGTTTTTGAAAACTTCAGCGTTGGGCTTGGCCACGTTCAGCATGAGTGCGGCCAAAGCGCGCAGCGCGCGTGAAGCCTGGCCGCCTCGGCGTCCAGGGCGCGCGCCCTCGGTCACGCCATCCATCGCCGCTTCGACGGCTCCGCGAGTGACCGGATTTTTTCCGATACTTCAAGGCGCTACCTCGGCGACGGAAACGCAGTTGCACGTGCTCACGCCGACCGATGCCACCTGCAAGTATGTGGTGATCGATGCCGCCGGTGCGAGACGAGAATTCTGGGCGACTCGCCGTCGTGGCGTGGCGGCCTCGGGCTGGCTCAGTGATCACGTGTGGATTGACGGATTGCAGGCCGGGGCGTCTTGCCGCTTGGAAATTGAACGTGTGGATCAGGCGGGCGTGCGATCTGGCGTTTTGGATCGCCGTGAATTCAAAACGCTGGCGACTTCGCCTGCGGCACCGCTTAGGACCGCCTTGATTTCTTGTATGAACGATCGCTACGTGAACGATCAGGGTGCGATGTGGGCCGCCGTCGCTGAGAGCGAACCCGAACTGATGATTTTCAACGGCGATCTTTGCTATGTCGATCAGCGCTCCAGCGGCACGATCGATGGCATGTGGGACCGGCATGTGACCACGCGACGCATGCTGGACGTGTTCCGTTGGAACAAGCTCGTGCCCACGCTGGTGAATTGGGACGATCACGACTTGGCCGAGAACGACTCCAACGTTCGCAATCCGCGCTTGAAGCCAGCGGGCGAATTCTTCGATGCGATGTTCGGCTTTGATGACGTGCAAGGACTGACACGTTCTCCTGGTCGAAGTTTCGCAATGGAAATTGGCGGACTTAAGTTTCTTATGTTGGATGGTCGCAGTGCTTTGGATGCGCGCGCAGGGCGTGTGTTTTCAGAAGACGATTTGCTCTGGGCGGAGCGCGAGATTCAAAGTGCGACTCGGCCGCTGGTGCTGGTGTGCGGACAGCAGTTTTTTGGCGACTATTTGATTGGGGCGGAGAGTGTCGAGCGTTACGCGCGCTCACAGCTTCAGCGCCTGATGCAAGCCGGACAACAGAGCAATGCGCCCATGGTGTTGGTCTCAGGTGATGTCCACTTTAGTGAGATCATGCGTCTGGAGTCGTCGCTGATGGGGTATGAAACTCTTGAGATCACCTCCAGCGCGATTCACTCCCGCACCTTCGTCGGCCAACAGTACAGATCGAGTAACCCACGCCGTCTTGAATCCACGTCGAGAAACAACTTTTGTTTGACGACTTGGACACCCTCCGCCGACGGTCGTGAAGTTTCGCTCGAATTGAGGTGCTTGGGGCGTGATCAAACCGAGTACTTTCAGTTCAAGGACCGCATTCGTCGGTGAGCCAGCTGGAGTTGAACTCGCTCAGCCTGGCGCCAATAAGTTGAGACTGGCATGCATATCGTGAAAGCGAAGTCTGACGCTTTCGCGCCAAGCCCGCCCAGACTCGTGTTGCAGCCAGGCCTCGACCTCGTCGCGCGACACTTCGAGCTGCGGAAATTTGTAGATCTGCTCGCAAGCGCCGGCCTCGGCTTTGACGATCCATTTGTCGTTGGCCGTGAATAAAACGAAACGAAAATCAGCTTGGGGGTACTCGGCGAGTATTCGCATGAAAGTGTCGATCTCATAATCAGACGGTGTGGGTCAAGTTGAGCCGACGTCTCAATTTCATCTGCAAATGTGAGCAAACGTCGGCGATGCGACTTCTTCGCAAGTTCAGATGCGAAACTAGTCCTCATGAGCAACATACTTCTTCTCACCACGGTATCTCCCAATCAGAAATGCATTGAATGGCCCAAGTGGCTCAAAGGCGTGACCCGAGCCGACTTGTTCATCATGAATCCGCATCGCCTTCAATACGGCGTCGAAGAGACGGACGTCGTGCGCGAGGTGATCGAATCGACGGCCCCGACGGGCTTTCGACTCAAGTCTCACGGGGTGGAGCCAGTGTTGTTCTTTAGGGCTCACAATGAAGAGCTGCGGCGACAATTCCGTGAACTGCTCCGCTGGGGAAAATGGGATGCATTGGTGGTGGACGGCCTAGAAGCCTCAAGTCCGCTGATGGGAGATCGAGGCTATGAGATTCCTCGATCACTCTCTTGGGTGGTGTACGGCCTTCGTGAAGACGAGCATGACTATTTGGAGGGCGAGTTCGAAGTGCGCGGCCTTGGTGCGCGCAGAGCTCGCGATTGGCATCAGAGACTCATGGGCCTTTCCAGTGAAATTGTCAGCGCGCCTTGGAGCCGAGACCCGGTGTTTGGCATTTCCGGCTTGACGATCTAAAGACTTGGGCGCCAGCTCAAGAAGTATGTTCGCCTCACTGTCGCATCGAGCACTTCATGCCTTGAAGTTGGCGCTAGCGGTTTCGCTGACCACACTTTTGTTTCGCGCTGGGCTTGAGGCGATCGTCGAAGCGCGAAGCCATTTCGTGCCAGCAGTGATATTCGCGTTATTGGCGACATGGCCACTCTTAGAGATTTTGAGGCGCTCCTCGCCGACGTCATCTTGGTGGGACGGAGTTCGCCACGTCACAGATCCGTGGCTGGGGCATCTTGCGGGAGCGAGCATCGGACGCGAAGGCGTAGGGCTGAAGATCGGAGAGTGGCTGGCGCAAAGATTTAGCCTGCCGTCTTCGACTTCACCGAACTCATCCCAGGCCGACGACGTCCTGCGAATGGATCTTCACGCACTTTGTTGGGCGGCGGGTTTCACCGCGATCTTTCACACGCCGTGGGCGGCCATTGTCTGGGTGATCAGCGAACTGCGTCCAAAGTCGCAGTCGATGCGTCAGCTCATTCGTCACACATTGTGGGCGATGTTTGGAAGCTTAACAGCTTGGCTTCTTGCCGAAGCTTTTGGATTTCATCTTCATGTTTGGGGGTTGGGCTCTCCGCACACTTGGCAGATTCGCGGAGTCGCCCAACTTCTATGGCACTTAAGTTGGCTTGTGCCGATCCTGGTGTTGACTTCGCTCGCTTATCATTTGGCGAAGAACTTCTTTGCTCGTCGAGTGCAGTCAAAGTTTCTGATTCGATCGACTTGGGGAATGGTCGCGATCATCGTCGCCGTTTGGCTCAATCAGGGTGGATCACCTGGAGTCATGAGTCTGGGCTTAGAGCTGTTTCCAACATTTTCATCAGACAGCAACGCATGGAGTGTCGTCGCGCTTAAGCTTCTCCTGACGGCCATGTTTGTCGGCGGGGGATTGCGTGGTGGCGAGGTCACGCCTCTGTTAATGTGTGGCGCGGCCCTGGGCGGGGCTGTCGCTGGCCCGACGGGCGCTAGCCTCGGCTTTGCCTCACTGTGGGGAACTGTGAGTCAGCGTGGGTGGGCGGCCATGATCCTGGCTTGGGAAATTCTCGGGCTTGGAGCTTGGTCGATGCTCACTGTGTTGGCTGGCGTGTTTTTGTCAGCCACAATTCTTGAAGCCTTGCTCGCACCAAGTTTGGCAGAGCGCGCGAATCCGCTGTGATAAAGCGCGAAAAAAAACGCGCGGGCTGATCGCACCGCGCGCTCTATGAACATTCAACGAGATGACTTACTTCGCGAAGTTTTCCGCCGCGAATTTCCAATTGGCGATCTTGAAGAAAGTTTCCACAAAACCCGCGCGGTTGTTTCGATAATCAATGTAGTAAGCGTGTTCCCACACATCGACAGTCAAAAGCGGTTTGTGGCCTTCCGTCAGAGGGCAACCGGCGTTGGAAGTCGACACGCACTCCAGCTTCCCGGTGTTCTTGTTCAACACCAACCAGGCCCAGCCTGAACCAAATGTCTTGATCGCGGTCTCGGTGAACTTTTCTTTGAAGGCCGCAAAGGAACCGAAGTCGCGCTTGATCGCATCGGCCAAAGCGCCCGAGGGCTCGCCGCCGCCATTGGGGCTTAAGCAATTCCAGAAGAAAGTGTGATTCCACACCTGAGCGGCGTTATTGAAAATCGGGCCCGAGCTTTTCTTGACGATGTCTTCAAGCGACAGCTTCTCGAACTCCGTGCCCGGAATCAGCTTGTTCAAATTGTCGACATAGGCCTTGTGATGCTTGGAATAGTGAAAATCAAAAGTCTCCGGCGACATGTGGGGCGCGAGAGAGTCCTTAGCGAAGGGAAGTGCGGGAAGTTCGATGGCCATGGCGTTGCTCCTTTGAATCCAACACGTTGCCAGATGTGCGCAGTCCGCACCAGCCTCGACGCCGAGCGGTTTACGCTTCCTTGGACGAGGCCGCCGCTGCTAGGCTTGTCGAGTGAACTCTGCCGATTCCGCTCCACCTCGTCACCAAGCCGAAGCCTCATCGCTCTCTCGCAGCTGGCGCATTCGGCATCCCGTGCACCAATGGCTCATGCGCGACGAAGTGGCTCGTCACGCGCGACTTTGGTTTTATGTTGGGATCGCGTTACTGGTGCTTTCGCCGATCGTCGCACACTTTGCGGATGCGGCAGCCAAGAACTATTTCGAGCACAATCCTTGGCGCAACTGGGCCAAGCATATCACCGGCGTGGGTGAGGCCAGCACCTATCTGACGCTGAGCTTTGGCTTGTGGGTGATCGCGCAAGGTGTGATGCCCAAATGGCAGCGCGATCGCGCCGAAGCCTGGCAGCGCATTGGCCGAGTCGCGGGATTCTATCTCGCCGGCTTTTTGGTGAGCGGCGTCTATGTGCAATTGGCGAAGTCGGCAATCGGCAGGCGGCGCCCAATCGATCCGGGGCTTGAGCGAGTCTTTGAGTTCTCACCTTTGAGCGCGCATTGGGATTTTCATTCGTTTCCCTCCGGTCACTCACAGGTGCTCATGACATTTGCGGTGTTGACCTCGCTTTTGTATCCGCGCTTCGCATGGGGGCTTGCGGCCATGGCGACGGCCGCCGCGAGCACACGCGTGATGGTCTTGCAGCACTATCCGAGCGATGTCATGGCGGGATTGGGTGTCGGAATCATGGGGGCGCTCAGCTTGCGGCGCATTTGGGTTTGGCGCGCCAATGCAAACGCGAACGCCAACGCGAACGCGAACGCGCCTGCCACACGCGGATCAGAGCATGGTGCCCGTCAGTAAGAGCTTTGCGACACTGAAATAAATCACAAGACCCGTCACATCGACGAGTGTCGCGACAAAAGGTGCGGACGCGCTGGCGGGATCCAGCTTCAATGAGCGAAGCACAAACGGCAAGGTCGCGCCGACCATGCAACCAAAGAGCACGACACCCATGAGACTGATGCCGACGGTGAGCGAGAGGAGCCCCCAGTGCTCGCCAAAGTGTTCGGTACGTGTCGGCCAAAGCGCGATGCGCATGGCGCCGACGACGGCCAGCAGGAGACCAAGGCTTGCGCCCACCATGGCCTCGCGACCAATGACCTTCCACCAGTCACTCAAGCGCAATTCACGAAGCGCCAATGAGCGAATGATGAGCGTCGAGGCCTGCGAGCCCGAGTTGCCGCCGCTTGAGATGATCAGCGGAATGAAAATCGTGAGCACAACGGCTTTGGCGATTTCGTCTTCGAACTGATGCATCGCCGATGCGGTGAACATCTCGCCGATGAAGAGCACCAAGAGCCAGCCGCCGCGTTTGCGAACCATTTCCCAGAGTGGGACTTCCGGATAGGGAGCATCGAGAGCTTCCTGACCGCCGAGCTTTTGAATGTCCTCAGTCGCCTCCTCTTGGCTGACATCCAAGATGTCGTCGACGGTGACGATCCCTTGCATCTTTCGATGCGAATCCAAAACGGGAAGCGCGACGAAGCGATGTTGTTGGAAGATTCGGCTGACTTGCTCTTGGTCCATCTCATCCGGGATGGTCACCAAGTCCGTTTCCATGACCTCAGAAATTCGGCGCTCGGCGGGGCTGACAAAAAGTTGCCGCAACGACATCACGCCCAGCAAAACCTGTTGGGAGTCGAGCACGTAGACGTAGTGAATCGGCTCAACGGCAATGGCCTGTTGGCGCACATAGCGAATCGCTTCCGCCACAAGCATGTCAGGTCGCACGCGCACAAAGCGCGGGTTCATCAATCCGCCGGCTTCGTCCTCGCGATACGACAGCAAAGCCATGATCTCGCGACGAACCTTCTCGTCGATCATCTGCAAAGCTTCAGGTCGCACATCGTCGGGAAGCTCTTGAATCATATCGGCGGCGTCGTCGGGTGCGAGAAATCTGAGCCAGAGGCGGCGCTCGGCGCGATTCATGTCGAGATAGAGTGCCGCATGCTCGCGCGCATCGAGCAGCAAGTAAAAGTCCTCACTGTCGTCAGGCGACAGGCCGCGGAACGCGGAGAGCTTTTGGTCCGCGGTCAGGTCTCGCCACGATTCAAGCAGTCTCTCAACGGGCGAGAGCTCTGGCGTGGACTCTGAGGTTTGGCTTTCGAATTCTTCACTCACATCTCTACGATTCGATGAAAGTGCAGAATGGATCAAGCAATGATTGCGTGAGGATGTCGAAAAGTGACGGAAGCCCCATGAGCGGCCGAGTTGGCGACTTCGGCGTGCTCACTGGAGGATCAGTGAAAGGCGCTGGGTTCGACTAAGAAGAACGAGGGAATCTCGGCCTGAAAGCTTTCGCCGACTTCAAGATCCATCATCTCGTAGGTGCCGCGCATTTCGCCTGTGGGAGTTCTCAGAGGACAAAAGCTTTCATAGGTAAACTCCTCGCCGGGACCAAGGCGAGGCTGTTGGCCGATGACTCCTGGACCTTTGACTTCTTCCACGCGGCCTCGCCCATCCGTGATCACCCAATGTCGATTCAGCAACTGGACGGGATGGTCGCTCAGATTGCGAATGCTGATTTGGTAGGCGAACAAGTATTCGTGATCGGCCGGAGAGCTTTGCTCTGGCACAAAACGAGCGATCACCTGTACGCGCACGCCTCGAGTTTCTGCGACTTCTGCCATAGGTCGAGGTCGCCACAGGGCCACGAGCAGGTCAAGGTCTTCTCAATCTGAGACACCGACCTCGTGCTGCGAAAGTTCGTCACGGCGAAAGCCGATAAGTGTGTCGTAAAGACCACGCCGAGGAGGTCGGCAAGGTATGCATAAACTCTCCATCGCCCTCACAGCCTTAGCTATGGTGCTTTTGAGCGCATGCTCGGAGAACAAACGCTCGCCCCCGGATGACGGCGACGAGTTTCATGCCTTGGGGTCGATCGAGGCGGGCAAAGCCACGGAAGCTGATGAGCGCTGGGCGCTTTGCGTGAACCATGTGATGGGAGCGTCAGGGCATGATTGGTCGGCCGAGGCCGTGCAGTTCTTCGCCGATTCGCCGCCTTGGAATCGATCAATTCATGAGCAGATGAGCGCGAACTTCGCGGCCGTGTATCGGCATTTGGACGCACACTGCGCGTCGGCAGAGTAAATTGCGACGTGGTTAGACGCAGAGGCCGACGTCTGAGCCGGGCCTAGTCGCTTCCATCTCACCAATCAAAACACTTCAGTCAAATTCGAGGCGATAGCCCACGCCGTACACGCTCTCCACCCGAGCGCCAAGCGCCGCAATTTTTCGGCGAACCGCGCAGACGTGATGATCCACGCAGCGTGCGGACACATGCGTGCGATCGCCCCAAACTTCTTTGAGGATCAGCTCGCGCGATACGGCGGCACGCAGGGCCTGATGAAGGTCAGCCTTGATGCGTTCGCGCGTGAACAAGAGCAGAAGACGAAATTCAACCGGTGTGAACTCCAATTCGAATCGCTCCGTGCCTTTGATTTCATAGGCGCGCTGACGATCCAGGTCGATCTCCAGATTACGAAGTCTGAGGACTTGCGTTTGCGGAGCCGCCTGAGCCGCGAGCGAGGTGGCGCGACCAAACTTGAGGCGAGAGGCGATGCGCACCTGAAATTCGCGAGGGTCAAAGGGCTTAGCGATGAAATCCACGGCTCCGGAAGTGAATCCCTTCACGCGCGTGTCGACGGAATTGAAAGCCGTCAGCAAAATCGTTTTCTGACCTACGGCTTCGCCGCCCAGTTCGCCTCGGCTCAAAGCCTCAACGCCGTCGCCATCCGGCAAGTCCACGTCCAGCAGCACCAGATCGTATTCGTGGCCTCGGGCTGCGAGCTCAAGCTTGGCTTCACTCAACGACTTCGACCAAGTGACGCTGTGATCTCGGCCCATCAACGCGGCGACCATGCGATGCACGTCCTCACTGTCATCAATCAAAAGAATTTGGCTTGAGCGACTCGAGTCGGCGAGATGAGATTTGATTGCCGCGGTCATGTCGTGGGCCTCCCGATTTCCATTTTCGAGGTCGAGGGCAAGCCTCAGTACCTCTAGGTCTTGTCGGCTCGACGAAGGGAGGAATTGAATCTTCAGTTTCCTGTCGAAGTATTCGACGACGGCAGTTCCAGGCCAAATCCCAAGAGGACAAGGAGGCTCTGGCCAGGCGAAAAGCGGTGAATGAAGTCGAAGCGGAAGAAAACGGGTCCTGAGATTTGAACTCGGCCGCCGCCGCCGTAATGCCAGCCACCGCTGGGCCGGTAGGGCGCCACCTCGCCATAGACATCGAGTGAAGTGAAATAGTCGCCGTGCAGTCCCAGCAGAAAATGCGCATGGCCAAAGTCATTGCGCATGTTGATGCGATAAGAAACCAAGAAGGTGTTGTAGTTCAGGCCCTCGCCGCGACCATTGAACGCCAGAGTTTCGAAGGTGCCTTTGTTGGTGGGAAAGCTTCCGCGCAGCGCCCAGCCGTTGAGAATTTCTCTGACGCCTGCGATTCGACTGGGAAGAAAGGGACCAAAGCCCACGCTGGCTTCGATGGGGCGCTCATCCGCGTTTTGCGCCCAACTCGCCTGAGGCCAAATCGCCATGGCGATCAACATCAAGGCGACCGCGCCAGACGCCGCGGACTTGGTCCATTGGCGCAGCATCTTTCGCGTCGACCAACCCACGTAGACAGCAATGACGATGGCCGCGACGGCCATCGTTTGAAAGTGCGTGAAGTAGCCGACTCGATCGGCCCATTGTCCGCTGATGAGATTCGCCGACATTTGCGACACCACCACGATCGAAGCTTGCAAGGTGTAATCCGATGCCGAATGCACCGGACGGCACCGGTCCATCATACAAGCAAATAAGGTGACTGTGGCAAGACCGCTGGTGAAATGATCCAGGCCCGTGGCGACAATCACTTTCCATGTCGCAGGATCGCCCCATAGCGGAAGTAAGTAAAAGCTGACACCCAAGGCTTGTGCGACGGAGAGGCCCGCCAGAGTTTTTAAGCGACCGTCGGAAGTGCGCGAAGCGAACCATCCACCGATCACCGCACCGAAAAGGCCACAGCCGGTCCCCACCAAACCAATCAAGGTTCCGATCTCGATGAGGTTGTATCCCGCATCGACCATCCAAGGACGAAAAATGAAGCTCGCACTTTGGTGGGCGAACTTAAAGAGCAAAAGCAAGATCAGCCAAGTCCACATTCCCGGCTCGCGTGCAAAACTCCACACATCTCGCCAAGCCGGGGTTTCGCGCGGGGCACGAACGCGTTCCATCGGCGGCTCGCGATCCAGCAGCACGGGAATCGAAGTCAGTGCCAAGAGAAATGCCATTGCGCCCATCGCCATCGTCCACCCATAGTGGTGCAAGACGAAGAGTGCTCCGGCACCACTGATGATCATGCCGACTCGATAAGCGCCAACTTGCAAAGTGTTGGTCCAGCCGCGCGATTGAGCCGGCAATCGATCGACAGCTAGGCCGTCGGTCGCGACGTCCTGCATGGCCGCAAGCAGATTGCAGAGCAGAACTCCCCACATGATCGGGCGTAGACCAGCTTCGGGATTTTGAAATCCAAGCCAAATCAACACGAGGACCGAGGCCCACTGAATAGGGATCAGCCAACTTCGCCGCAGTCCCAAACTTGCAAATCCATAACGATCAACGAAAGGAGCCCAAAGAAACTTCAGCGCCCAAGGCGCGACCAAGAGACTCACGCCGCCAATTTCGGCAAGACTCGCATTTGAATCGCGCAAAATGACGGGCAAGGTTTGCGTGAAAAATCCGTACGGCAGTCCTTGTGCGAGGTAAAGCCCGCCGAGCAAAGTCCAAAGCTTCCACCTTGTGACTTCAACCTCTTTCATGGCGAGCTCATCCGCGAAGTGTCGACCCCATCACGAGACTTTGCGATCTGCTGCCACCAACCTGCGACCAAGTGTCCATGATTGGTAAAAATCCAACCCACTCCACGATGCCACTCTCTTGCGAGTGAATTGCGGCTGGCGATAAATCCCGCGCCGAGCATTTGTCCTCGCGCGCGATGAAGGCGAATGCGCCCACTCGACAACAGAAGCCACTGCCCGGTGAGCGCCGCCCAGTTTTGCTCCAGTGCAAGACGTGAGGCCTCGGCGACATTGGTGGTGGCCACCGGCACGCATCGTCGAGAGCCGAAGCTTGCATCTTGAGCGAATTGCGTGAGCGTCTTGAGATCCAACGACATCACATGCCAATTCGCATGCTCACCCAAGGCTTCGCGAACGTGCGAGCGCTCGGAAGCTGACCATGACTCGGCCGCGCCTTTGATCTCGACAAATAAATGCGCAGACGGAAACTTTTCGGCCACTTCTTGCAGTGTGGGGATTTGCGGAAACTGCCGTCGCAAATCCGCAAACTTTGTCGAGCCCAATTCGCAATCTCGACCGAAGACACGAGCTGTGTTGGCGTCGTGGTGGATCACGGGCACGCCATCGCTTGTGAGATGCACGTCGAATTCGAGGCCATCGCAACCGCAGTCCATGGCGCGTTGAAAGGCGGGGAGTGTGTTTTCTAAAAATCCTGCTTCAAGCCAAGCGCCGCGATGAGCGATGAGTAGTGGCTGAGGTCGGCCGGGATCGAGTTCAAGTCTTTGCGGAAGAAGTGAGTCGGGCAAAAGCGTGACGCTGAGGTCTGCGGCCCACATCACAGTCTCTTCGAGATGATGGCGAAGCTCCGTCCAGTTCACGCCCAACTTCGTCGACGGGCTCAAGGTCGCAGCTTGTTTGCCGCGTTTGATTTCGCCGCCGGTCATGTCGCTGGACATGGCTGAAGCCCCCTGTTGGATCTGGCGATTCGCTGACTTCTCATTGTTTCAATCCCGTCGATGCGGGTCAATGACCGAAGGGCGATTCAGGCGACTTCAATTCGAGTTGGGGCAAGAGCGAATGCAAGTTTCATAGGTCAGGCGTAGCGGCTGAGCCTTGCACTCCGGTGTGCCCAGGTGGCGCACCACGCTCGCATCCGAGTTTTGCGAAGCGAGGGTCTTGTTCTGAAACTTGGCGCGACAAGCTTGCACGGCATGCTGGCGAAGACCTCGGCCCATCGTCCCATCATTGGTGAGGTAGTCCCGAGCGCGCATCTTGTTGACGCCGACGCCGCCTTTTGAAGGCGACGATTGCATGATGTTGAAATTGAATCGCTTCACGTCCATGTTGGCGAGCGTGCACTGCGCTTCAGATTTGATCTGCGCCAAGCCAAAGGGATCTTCGCCGACCACTTCGGTCATGACGACGTGGCCTCGAATAGAAATGATATCGCCCGGCTTCAGCGACTCGCGTGGCGAGAAGCTTGCGTGATTCAAGCAACTCAGGCCGTTGCTTTGCGGCTGCGTGAGCATGGTCGAGTTCACACCATGGACGAGCGACGCGCGCAGGCTGGTCTCTCGCTTGAACTTCAAACCGGCCAACGCATAGGCCGTGTACACGAAGGCTGAGCAATCAATACCCAATTCCTTAGTGCCGGTTCCTGCGTCGGTGAAAAGATCGAGGAGAGTTTCGTCGCGCGTGCTGGTTGCGGGCTTACCGCCGTAGTCATAGATCGGTGGAGCTGACGCGACATTGAAGCAACCCGAAGATGCGGGCGCGCGCCACGCATGCAGGTAAGGATGATCGCTCAAAAACGCATTGAGATTTGAGATCACGCGCTTGTTGCCTGTGCCACTCGGATGCGTGCCGACGATGCTGATACCATCCACGTCGCGATCGGCTGCGCCCATCGGCGCGCGCGCCCCGGCGCCGCAGCTTTGATAGGTGACCGCCATAGTTTTCAAGCCGCCGAACACCGCCGGTGTGTGGCGCTTTCGCCAGGCTTCGAGCAAGTTGCTCTCGGGCGTCTCGCCGGTCGGGGGCGAGGAAGTCGGAGGTGCGGTCTCAGGCGGAGTCTCCGCGAGATTGTCGCAAGACTTGCGCGTGACTGACTGCATGGACTTCAGCGCATAGAGCGAATTGAGATCTTCGCCAAGCGCTTGCATGTGCGCTTGAATTTGGTCGACGGCGTGGGCTCGCTCGGGTGTGCTTCGATCGCCCAGCTCAAGAGCCGCCAAGAGTTCTTTGAGCTCTTCGCGATCCGTTGGATCCTTGGCCAGCGACTGCACAATTTCAAACTGCAAAGTCTCGGCAAGCTTCGCATATCGATTCGCAACTTGTGCTTTGAGCGCGCGAGCTTGTTGATCGCTCTTCATCGGTCGCGACGCGTGCGCCTCAAGACTCTGCTCGATCATCATTCGCGCTTCGTCGAGCAAGGGCAGGCGCCCGCGTTCTTCGACGGAAGCTTGCAGGCTTTGCCAAAGTTTCTCCTGTGTTCTTTCAAAGTTCGTGCAAGTGAGTCCATCTTCGAGCGAGGGAGAAGAGGCGAGACTCGACATCGGCGCCCAAGCTTGGCCGCAGGCGGACTGCATCCAGAAAAATCCGCTGACGAGGCCAACGCGGATCAACGCAAGAGTCGAGGTTCTGCTATGAGTTTTAGGCTGAATCGGCTGCTTTCGCGTCATGCTTCTAGAATCGGAAGCTTTGCGCGTTTTCGCTTGTTCAGAGACGTCTAGCTCGACTCATTTCAGTCGGATGTCTTGGTTCCGTCTCAAAATTGCTGCGAGATTGTGGGGGAATTCCGGCAATTTTTGCCGGTGTGAATTTGCACTCGTCGCAAGTCCATAGGGAAGTGTCGAACTTCAGGACGCCTAGATGGCGAGCTTCCTAGCGCCAAGCCGCGGCTCATATCCAAAGGCCCACAGGTGATGGCTCTTTAAAAGCGAACGGCCGAGTCGCCTCGGCCGCATCACAAATCTTGAGTTTACTGAAGAGACGAAGTTCTCAGTCCATGCGTCCGAAGACCCGCAAGCCTGAGCTTCGTGCTGAAATCACCAGCTCGACTTTGTCACGCCAGGGATCTGGCCAAAGCTTGCAAGACGGCGGAATTCGTTTCGGCAAAGTCCGAAGTCGCCGATGTAGCCACGCGAACGGCCTGTGAGTTTGCAGCGATTGCGCAAACGTGCCGGAGCTGAATTCTTCGGAAGCTTCTGCAAAGCTGTGCGAGCCGCCTGACGCTCTTCTTCAGAGAGCTTCATGTTGACGCTCTTGTTGCGCAGATCTGCGCGCTTTGCCGCGTGCTGGGCCACCAGCTTGCCGCGCTTAACTTCCTTCATTCGCATTGCCAATCGAGCCATGAATTTCCTCTCCGTTACGATCTCAATAAAATGAGCCAAAAATGAGCCAGTTCAATAATGTTCAGTTCAAATAAAACAGTTCAAAAAACAGTTCAAAAAACAACAGTCCGAATAAACAGTCCAAAAAACTCTTCTCGCACGCTCAGCTCACCGGTTCGGGTGTCGACATGAACTCAGGCGTGAGGACCTCAAGTTCGCGTCGAATCAAAGCCTGAGGGTCGGCCTCGATCCAGGCATACTCGGCGTTAAATTCCTGCGCCAAGAATCCTGATGCTAAGGACGAAGTGGGCGAGTTCAATGCCGCCGAATTTGCCCAACGGCCCAAATTCGAACTCTGGTTTTTGCGCTGGCCCTCGCTCCCTGAGCCTTCAAATGAGCTACGGCCTGCGCGACCAAGTCCACTTCCCAAAGAACTTCCAAACGATCCGCCGAAAGTTCCAGCGTAACTTAAGCTGAGGGCTGACTCGGGTGCAAGCCCGCGAAATACTCCAGCAAAAGCCCCGAGATACTGGCTGATTTTACGTTCCGGGTCAAACCCTACGAGCTGATCCGCAAAGCCCTCTGGGCTCGCCAAGAGCACCCACAAGTCGCCATTGCGATTGAGGATCGCCGTACAGGCTTCGGCCCCAGGCCAAGGGGCCTCGAGAACTTGGATGAGGCCTGTGTTGCAACTATATAAAATTACTGGATTTTCAACGGGCTCATCGCGCCACGTGGCCGTCTCCGGCACAAACATCACTTCCGTGGGCGAAAGGCGGGTCATGCAGCGAATGTGATCCACCTGCACGCCTTGATGTGCGGCCAGGTGATTGAAGGTGTTGAGCAGCTGACCTTTGAGATCGAAGAACGCCAAGCCGCCGCGCTGGTAAACCTCAGTTTTGAATCCCCATCGCGCCGCTGAGCTCGGGTGATAGGCCACGATCAGCATGCCACCGTGCATGGCCGCGATCTCAACCGGCGCGCCGCCCAGATCAAAACGCTCTTCCACCTGACCGCGCCGATTGATGATCCAGGCGTTCGGTCCTTGGGCCGACTGAGGATGAGTGTCGACCAGCAAAATCCGCCCATCCGGCAGGGCGCGGAGGTGAGGAAATTCGGGATTTCTCCACTCAGCGGGCAGTTCGAAATGCTGGTTCTCAATCACGAGGAACTGGCCACGATGATTTCCCTGAATCGAAATCCACTCACGGCTCCCCAGCTGAACGGACTCCCAATTCGACAGCGATTGCAGCCAAGTGCTTCGCGGCGCAAGCGGATCCGGATCGATGTCGAGCACGACGCCGATGTCCAAATCAAAGCGAATAGGGCGAGCTCGCATGGGCTGGCGGCTCATGCTGCGCCTCAAGGGGCGAAAGCCTCTGTTCATGCGACTCTTGTGGCGTCGCCCGGAATCCGGGTCAAGCGCCAAATACTCGCACGCAATTTCATCGGCCCAAGCGCTTTGCGCGAATTTTAATCAATCCGCGCGCGTGCCGGGGTCCGAGGCCGAACTGGGTGGTGTGCGATGAGCCGGAGGCGCGAAGACGCCCCACAATCCCGTGGATTGATCCTGAGCTGGCAGTTCCAACCCCAAGGCCACACGTAAAACGTCGGCGACATCGTCCATCAACTCCACACGCACGCCTTCGAGCACTTCCGCCGGGACGTCTTTGAGGTCGCGTTCATTTTTTCGCGGGATCAGTACCGTGCGCACACCGGCGCGATGCGCGCCCATGATCTTCTCTTTCACGCCACCTACGGGTGTGACTTTGCCGCGCAAAGTGACCTCACCCGTCATCGCCACTTTCGTGTCGACGGTTTTCCCGGTCATGAGCGAGGCCAACGCGGTGACCATCGCCACACCCGCACTTGGGCCGTCTTTGGGAATGGCGCCTGCGGGCACATGCACGTGAAAATCGCGTTTTTCAAAATCGACTTTCTCAGCGATGTGCGGCAGTCGCGAGCGAATCAGCGAAAGTGCAATCTGCGCGGACTCCTTCATCACGTCACCGAGCTGGCCGGTGAGCGCGAGCTTGCCACTGCCGGGCATGCTGGTGGCCTCGACAAACAAGATCTCGCCGCCGACCGGAGTCCACGCAAGTCCGGTCACCACTCCTGCGGGAGCGAAGCGGTTGGTCTCTTCGTGCTCGAATCGTGGAGCACCGAGAGCTTCATCGACCATGTCGAGTGTGGCGCTGACCGCGCCGGCGGATTCTTTTTCCACAACGCGCGCGGCGAGATTGCGGCAAAGTGATGCGAGTTGGCGCTGCAGACTTCGCACACCAGCTTCGCGCGTGTGGCGATGGATGATGTGTTGGAGGACATCGTCACTGATGTCGACTTGTTCAGCCTTGAGGCCATGCTCTTCCATTTGCTTGGGCAACAAATGGTTTCGCGCGATGTGAAGTTTTTCAGCCGATGTGTAGCCTGATAGATCAATGACTTCCATGCGATCCAAGAGCGGACCGGGAATGCCTTCGAGCGAATTCGCCGTCGCGATGAACATCACTTTCGAAAGATCATAGGGCACGTCGAGATAGTGATCATGGAAGGTCGAGTTTTGCTCGGGATCAAGGACCTCCAAGAGTGCCGCTGCAGGATCGCCACTAAAGCCACGCGAAAGTTTGTCGATCTCATCGAGCAGGAAAACGGGATTCATCACGCCGGCGCGTTTGATGCCCTGAATGATCCGGCCGGGCATCGCGCCTACGTAAGTTCGCCGATGTCCGCGCACTTCAGCGTCATCGCGAACACCGCCGAGGGCTGCGCGAACGAATTTGCGATTCATGGCCTTGGCGATGGAACTGCCGAGCGAAGTTTTGCCGACACCCGGAGGGCCGATCAGTAGCAGAATCATGCCGCGCTGACCGCCGCGAAGCTTGAGCGTCGCCAAGTGTTCGACGATTCGTTTTTTGACTTTGTCCAAGCCGTAGTGATCGGCGTCGAGGGAGGCGCGCGCCGCTTTGAGGTCAAAGTCTGGCGTCTCCTTGTCTTCGATCTTCCAAGGTAGAGCGAGCAGGAGGTCGAGGTAGTTGCGGATGACGTGTGTCTCTGGGGATTGATTGGAGAGGGCTTCGAGGCGCTTGACTTCATCGCGAGCGATTTTCTTGACGTCATCGGGCATTGCGGATTCTTCAATGCGACGTTTGTAGTCGTCGGCCTTATCGCTTTCACTCTCGGCTTCGCCGAGCTCTTCTTTGATGGCCCGCATTTGTTCGCGCAAGATGGCCTCGCGCTGATTTTTTCCGAGCTTGTTGGTGAGCTTATCGCGGATCTCGGTTTTGACTTGCAGTTCAGCTTTGATGCGAGTCATGGCCTCAAGCATGCTTTCAGCGCGAGTGCGCACCGAACGCTCGGCGAGATGCTTTTGCTTGTCCTCGATCGGGAGATCGAGATTGGCGGCGATGATGTAGGTGAGGAAACCCAGGTCCTCGATGTTCTCGACGACTTGAGCCACCTGATCTGCGCCTTGCGGGAGGTGCTGGGCCAGATCTTTGGCGGCTTCCTTCACGGTGAGAAACACGCGCTCGATGCTGTCTTTGTCGACTTCGGTTGCGCTCTCATCTTGATCCGGCCAAGCCTCGAAGCTGGCCTCGAGATACTGGCCGTTATCGAGGACGTCTTGAAGTCGCACGCGCGTGACGCCCTTGAGGATGAGTTGCAGACCTTCGTTTTCGTTGCCTCGCACTTTCTCGATCTCGCAAAGTACGCCGATCTCGTTGAGGTCGCTGGGCTGAACACGGTCGATCTGTGCGTCAGGGTTGGTCTGCAAAGTGGCGAGAATTTGGGCTGTGCCGGTGCTGCTTCGGGCCTCGCGAAGAGCCGCCAGCGACTGTGCGCGGCCAACGCGAATCGGAACACTCAAACCAGGGAAGACCACCAGATTTCGGAGCGCCAAAACAGGCCGTCGAGTTTCACTCGGGCCGGGGGGCGTGGTTTCAGGCTTCCCAGATGACATTGCGGATGACATGGCGAACTCCTCGGCGGCGCGCATAGTTGGGGCGCGACCTTGCCTCAATTTGAGTCCGCCGAGGTTCCCGTCAAGGCCTTGGATCTGAACAAGTTGCGAAAATCAGCTGCCTAAAAATTAAATTTGTCTCGCCGATGAAAACAGGCTTTTGTGAACTCGTGGGTTACAATCCTCGCGATCACTATTTCAAAAAAGCCAAGAAGGAAAACTTCGCGGCGCGCTCGATCTACAAGCTTGAGGAGATCGACCAGCGCTATCGCGTGATCAAGCGCGGCGGCATCGTGCTGGACTTGGGTTGTAGTCCGGGAAGTTGGTCGCAGTACGCAAGTCAAAAGGTCGGGGAAACGGGTCGCGTGTTGGGTGTGGATCTCCAGCCTGTGACGGTGAGCCTGCCGAATGCGGTGTTTATTCAGGCGGATCTTTATGATCTGAATCTCGAGGAGACTTTTCAGCAGCATGGTTTCACGCCGCCTTTTGATGCGGTGATTTCGGATATGGCGCCAAAAACCACGGGTATCAAGTTCACCGATCAAACGCGCTCGACGCAACTTTGCGAGCTGGCGATCGCGACGGCGGATCGCTTTCTGAAGAAAGGCGGACACTTTGTCTGCAAGTTCTTTCACTCCGGCGACTTTGGCTTGATGAAGAAGGAACTGAATCGGCGTTACAAACGCGTCGAAGTGGTGAAGCCTGACGCCACCCGCGAGATCTCCAAGGAGATCTTCTTTGTGGGGCTTGAGAAGCTTTGAGTTGGACTCTCAGTAAAGAGCGCCCTTGGAACTAAAGTCTTTCATTCAGGACGAATTGCAAGATTGACTGGATCATTCAGATTTAGGGTTTGAAGCCCCAGCCGAGCGTCACGATTTGTAGATGACAATGACCCTGAGCTGACTGGCGCGAGCCAAGCTCCAGCGATTTCGGCTTAGGACTTGGCCGCTTCGCGTTCTTTCGACGACAAGTGCGCTGTCGCAAACAAAGTCAGTTCTGCCTGAAGCTACATCGATGTCGAGAGGGAAATCTCCTCGCACAGAACGGCCATTTCACAACCAACACTTGAAGAGATCTGAAGAACTTCAAGTTGCCCAGATGCATATCCGGACTGAAGTTCTGGAACATTCAAACCGCGTGTATCGAAAATCGTTGAAAGGGCGATGTCCTGTTCGGATTGGCAGTTCAAAGTTGTGCACTCAAAAATGACGTTCTGATATGCGAAGTGCAAAATCTGGCATGCTTCTATGCCCCTTGCGACCAATTCCAGTGTTTCTTCCGATACAGTCTTGATGTGGAAGCGAGCTTCAGCTCCTGTCGAGCCTTCGCTCGAGAATTCTACGCGAATGACTTCTGCATCATGCAAACTAGGGAATGTCGACCGACTATTGGGTTTGGATACAATTGGAAACTCACCGTGACTCATTCGCTTCTCCAATTCGCTTCGCGCTTTTTCGACGACAAGTGCGCTTTCGTAAACAAAGTCAGTTCTGACCTGATCGGGAGAGGTCATGAAATTGAGTTTGGCAAAGTGGGGAAAACAAGAGAACTGATAATCCCCGCGAGTCGTGGCAATGCGCGCGAGCAGTTCCTTGGTCTGGTCGTAGACCCAATCCGACGGGCTCGCCTTCCTACGCGTGAGCTTTGATGGGAAAGATGCTGCAGCTTGGTAGCGAGAACGAATTGAATCGCTGACGAAACTAGTTGTGGAGCGTCACTTGCTGCCACAGGGCGGTTCGGCCAACTGACTTTGATAAAACTCTCGGTCCAAATTGAGCAGCTCGGGGGTGTGTTTTGCTGAATGGTCAATGAGTTCGTGAGACATACAGCTCTCTCCTGACTTTACGAGGAGTGAAAGCCAGACTCTTTCGGCGCGAATTTGTCCGCTGCTAGCGGCGGCGAGACGCAAGCTTCGCAATAGCTTTGAATCATTTTGGAGCGCATAAAGAATTGGGTTTTCGCTCTCGATCTTTTCTAGATCGGCTTCGAGAGTTTCCCAAGGGTCTCTGGGGAGCTCGGCAATGACTCCGAGTTGGAAACCGAGGCTTATAGAAATCGCTGCAAGAAGAACATCTTTGAGCTTCATTTGGCTCTCGCAAGTTCTAGACGTCGGCGCCAATAGCTGGCGATTCGAGCGTCAGAGTTCTGGGATAGTATGCTCATACTCTCTGCGTCCCCAAGCTCAGCGCTCAACCATATGATGTTTGAGCCGATGGTCGGACTGAATGAGTTCAATTCGTCGATTGTTGATTTGAACTCTATAAGACTCTCGATTCCACGGCTGTTTCCAGCAGCCACTTCTTTCGATACCGCTGAAAATCGATCTAAGGTCCTTTCCTCATGGGCAGACATTTTATAACTCGTCGGTAGGACTATTTCGCGTCGACCAACATAATAGTTCAAAGCGGAGCTCGCGAGGAATCCACACAAAAAGCAAATTACAGCGATCAACGCACGTTTCACCTTCAGACCCCTTTTTACGAAATTCGCGGCGAAAGCTTCGGCTGTGGCCAACAACAATTGCCGAGCCTTACGCGACAAATCCGCATTGACTGGTTCATTGTCTCATTCTGAGATGGTTCAGGATCAAAGCCAAAAAAAGTTTTAAGAAAATCCGTTCCGACTCGTTGTCCCTTTCGAAGGGCATGGTGAGTCTTGAAATCCCGCAAGGGATGGAGAGCCCCAGGTCATAACAGGAGAAGGTCTCGCTTGGATTCGGCGAAGTGGCTCAAGACCATGGTTCGAGAACACGAAGGCGCGCTGTTGCGTTACGTGTCTCGCTACGTGGATCGGGCGACGGCGGCTGAAATCGTCCAAGAGAGTTTTCTCCGACTTTGGAAGGAGGACATGCAGGAGCTTCAGGGCCGCGAGAAGGCTTGGCTCTTTTGTGTGAGTCGGAATATGGCGCTGGATCAACTCAAGAAAAAAGGTCAGCTCGGGAAAGATGCGGAGAGTTTCGATGAAACTACCGTCGGTGTGGCAAGCGCGCAAACTTTGCGCTCGCCGACCCCCGAAGAAGACCTCGATCGCCGTCAACAAATGGCGGCTCTTCAACAAGCGCTTCGTCAACTCGCACCTAAAGAGGAGGAAGTCGTTCGACTCAAGTTTCTCGAAGGATTTAGCTACAAAGAGATCAGCGCCATCACGGGGCTTTCGGTGTCCCATGTCGGTGTACTGATCCATCAAGCCATGAAGTTCCTCAGGTCTTCAGCTTCGGTGTCCATGTCGGGTGCCGAAGTGGCCGCAAGTTCCGCGGCCGCATCGAAAGGAGGTCGTCCATGACGGACTCACGCGACCCCAAAATTTTTGGTGTTGACGATCCACGACTAACGGCCTTTGCGCTCGGTGAGCTCGAAGGTGAGGAGGCAAGACTCATGGCACAGGAAATCGAGAAAGATCCGGAGTTGAAGAAGCAAGTCGAAGAGATTCGCGAGGTCGCGGGCGATGTTCGCGAGGCCATCAAGCTTGAAAGCCAGGCCACTCCACATCTGAGCGTGGCCGAACGCGAGCAGATCTTCGCCAAAACGCTCGATCGCAAGTCGGCGGGTGCGCGATGGTTCAAGTGGGTCGGTTTCGCCTTTGCGGGCAGCATGGCCTTGGTCTTTGTCGGTTACATGGCGATGCCGAGCTTCCAACGCTTTCAGGCCGTCTCGCGACCAGAACCGGCGCAGCACATGGCGGATCAGCAATTGGCCGAAAATTTACCTGCAGCCGTGGACTCGAATCATCCTGTGGCTTCGCAAGCCGAGATGGCGAAGCGGGGACAGGCCCAGTCGGCTCAGCCTCCAGCACAGCTTTTGGCCGGCTCCCCGCAGGCACCCGCGGAGCTTGCCGCCGATGCGGAAGGCGAGGCGATGTTGGAAGAAGCGGATTCGAGTTTGCTGGATCAAAGTATTGCGGCCGCTCCACCGCCGTCCGCAAAAGTGGCCGCACCGATGAGCCCATCCGCCGTGCGCATGGGTGGCTTGTCGCGCGCGCGTGAAGCTAAAAGTGATTCGTTCGCGGCGCTAGCGCCCGGACGAGGTGTGCCGGCGAAGATGAAGAAGGAGTCGCGTGCTGCGGTTGACGTCGCTCACAACACCGAAGCCTATTCTCCCATCGTCGAAAACGAGTTCAAGCTCGTCAAAGATCAGCCGCTCTCGACGTTCTCCGTCGATGTGGACACGGCCAGTTATGCGAATGTGCGGCGTCTGCTTGTGGCTGGACAAATGCCCCAGCCCGATGCGGTTCGCATCGAAGAGATGGTGAACTACTTTAAGTACGAACTTCCACAGCCGCGCGATGGACGTCCTTTCTCGGTGACGACGGAAATTTCTCAGTCGCCTTGGACGCCTCAGCATCAGCTCTTGCGAATCGCCCTAAAGGGCCGCGAGATGCCAGCCTCAGCACGCCCGGCCTCGAACTTGGTGTTCCTTGTCGATGTGTCAGGCTCGATGGAAGATCCCACGAAGTTGCCGCTGGCTCGTCGCGCTTTGAAGATGCTCGTCGATCAGATGCGCGCCAAAGACAAGATCTCCATCGTCGTCTACGCCAGCAGCACAGGTTTGGTGCTGCCGCCGACCTCGGGTGAAAACAAGACGCGCATTCTGGAAGCCTTGGATCGCTTGCAGGCCGGTGGCTCGACCAACGGTGAAGGCGGATTGCGACAGGCTTACCAAGTGGCCGAGGAGAACTTCATCAAGGGCGGTATCAATCGCGTGATCCTGGCGACGGACGGCGACTTCAACGTCGGTGTCTCCAGCGAGGGCGGCATGCAGCGCTTGATTGAAGAAAAAGCGAAGTCCGGTGTGTTCTTGAGTGTCCTCGGTTTCGGCATGGGGAATTACAAAGACAGCATGATGCAGACTTTGGCGCAAAAAGGAAACGGTGTGGCGGCTTACATCGACTCCGTCCGCGAAGCGCGGCGCGTGTTGGTGGAGCAAGCCGGTGGCACGCTCAACACCATCGCCAAAGACGTGAAGTTGCAGCTTGAGTTCAATCCCGCGCAAGTGCAGTCGTATCGCTTGATCGGTTATGAGTCGCGAATGCTCGCCGCCGAAGACTTTAACGACGACAAAAAAGATGCCGGCGAGATTGGCGAAGGCCACACGGTCACAGCGATTTATGAGATCGTGCCGGTCGGCGTGGTGAGCCCTGTGACCTCGCCCCAGGTGGATGCGCTCAAGTATCAAGCGGCATCCAGCGAGGCAACGGCTGTGTCGGGTTCTTCCGAACTTCTGACGGTGAAGCTTCGCTTCAAGAAGCCCGACGGCGATGTGAGCGACAAGATCGAAGTGCCGGTGCAGAAGTCGACGAAGTCTTTTGGCGAGGCCTCGCGCGATCATCGGTTCGCGGCGAGTGTGGCGGGCTTTGGTATGATTTTGCGCGGATCAAAGCATCACGGCGACTGGTCACTCGCGCAGGTTCTGCAAACGGCGTCGGCGACGTCTTCTGGTGATGAGTATCGCCAAGAGTTTGTGGAGCTTGTGAAGCGGGCGCAGAGCTTGCGCCAAGGCCAACGCTAACGCCAACGCTCAAGCCGACACGAAGACCAATTCGGAATTATGAACAGAAGCGGCGAGGTGAAAACCTCGCCGCAATTAGTTTTGCGGGACGAGGATGCCGATCAGTTCGAAGCCTTGACCAGCAGGGCAGCGTTGCCCGCCGCCTTGAGTGGCCTCGGGCGATCCGGTGACGGGATTTGCGCTGGCGAAGTCGCTGATGTAGCGCGAGCCGACGCGAATTTCCACGTGACCACAATCTTCGCGTCCACAGAGTATGCGGCGTGCGGGCGGGCAGTTGCCGCCTCGATAGACGAGAATCGCGCCGTCGGGAGCGTCGGCGGGAGTGCGAAAGCGATCTCGACATCCTGGATCCGTCATGAGGTTCACAAAGCCAAATTGCGAAAGATGTGTCTCCGCCTCGCGGGCTGCTGCGCCGATGCCCGAATAGGGAATGGCGCCGGCGCGATGAAGCGCGTTCTGCACGGCTGTGTAGCAACGGCCGCTGGAAGTGCTGACACGTCCGCCGATGCGCTCGATGTGACGAGCGATGCTGGCACTGACTTCACTTTGTTGAAAGCGATCCGCAATCGCACACGAGCGAGGTGCCTGGGCCGTCGTGGCCGCAGGCGCTTGTCGATTTGTCACAGACTCGCGGGCGAGTCGCTCAGCCGAGGCGTTTTGCGATGTCGCAAAGGCCAGCGCAAAGCTGAGACCGCAATGGAGCAGGAAGAGATTGGATAGGGCTCTGGAAGCGGGTCGAACGGGATCCAAGGATAGTGAGCTCGGCATAGCTCATTGTCTCAAATTGGGTGTCGAGCTCAAGGCTCGATTTGGTCCAATCCCGCACCCTAAAAAATAATTTCGGTTTTCGCCTAATAAAACCCGCCCCTCGATCGTCATAGAAGCGTCGAATTGAATTTGAAGAGGTGTTCGCAAGTTGAACCTGCTTGAATCGAGGAGGTCCTCATGAACTCAAAGAACTTAACGACGTCTCAAAATGATACAGACTTTCGTCCGCACAGCGGCGCTCGACGGGGATGGGGGGAGCTCTTTGGGCGCTCAAAGCGTAGCGTGGACCCCTTGGCGAATTTGCGTGTGGCGGCACCTTGTTCTGAGGACTGGAATCGAATGCGAGGCGATCAGCGCGTGCGCGACTGCGGTAGCTGCCAAATGAAAGTCTTCAATCTCTCAGAAATGACAGCGGATGAAGCGCGGGCGTTGATTGCGCGTGCTCACAAAGGCGAGCGAGTTTGCGCCCGTTTTTATCGGCGCGCGGATGGCAAAGTGATGACCAGCGATTGTCGTCCGGGGCGCACGCGTCTGCAGCGCTTGAGAATGAAAATCGCCGTGACCTTATTTGCGGTTTGGGCTGGAGGCAGCAGCTGGCTATCGGGTGTCTCCGCATTCGCGAAGAGTCGGAGAGACTTGCAGCAGATTCACTTCATCACGGGTAAAATTGCGGCCCCGATTGCCGAGTCCTCAGATTCTCAGGAGCCGACTATGCTGATGGGTGAGGTCGCCGTCGAGCCTTCGCCAGAGCCAGAACCTTCGCCTGAGCCTGGCCAGGGCGGCGGTGCTCCTTGGGCGCCTTGGAATACGCGGCCTACACCCGCGGCGACGCCCGCACCTTCACCTGAACCCAACGAACCGCCGCATCACGATCGTGAGGTGCCCTATGTCTTTGACGGGGACCAAGAGACTTCGCGCGACGACCAATAAACCGCCCCAGTTCTTCGGCAAACTTTCGAGCTGCTGAATCTCAAGGCAGTGGATCGGCTGACCGCGAGGGGGTGAGGGGCATCATGCCCTTCACCCGCGTTTGAGCTTTGATTTTCTGTGATTTTTCCCTAGGTCTTCGCTATCGTTCGCGCATGGAAACAAATCAAGGGCTCCTCAATCTTCTCGATGTCAGCAGCTTTCAAACTTGGTGCGCGGTGCTTTTTGGAATTGCCGTCTTGCACACCTTTGTGGCGGCAAGCCTCAGACATTGGGCGCACAAGTATCCCGCCGACAGCGTTCGCCATCAGCTCCTGCATTTGCTCGGCGAAGTCGAAGTCGTGTTTGGAATTTGGGGTTCGATCCTCGTCGGCTGGGCGATCCTGAACTTCGGATTCAAACCGACGATTCACTATCTTGAGTCGCGAAACTTCACCGAAGCGATCTTCGTCTTCGCGATCATGGTCACCTGCGCGACACGCCCCGTGACCGGCGTCGTGGAGCGCGTGACCCGGGCGATCGCCAACTTGATTCACGAAGCTCTGCGTGTGCCTGCGGCCTCGGCCAAACTCTTCACGATTTTGTTCTTGGGCCCTCTCTCCGGAAGTTTCATCACCGAGCCCGCGGCCATGACGATTTGCGCTTTGCTTTTGCGCGACGACTTTTTTGCGCGCACGCGATCGACGCGACTCAAGTACGCGATGATCGGCGTGCTGTTCGTGAACGTATCCGTCGGCGGAACGCTCACCAGCTTCGCGGCGCCTCCCGTGCTGATGGTGGCGGGGCCGTGGAAATGGGATACCTGGTACATGCTCACGCACTTCGGATGGAAAGCGGCGACGGCTTGCTTCATCAATGCGTTGGGTCTGTGTATGTTCTTCGCACGTGAACTCAAGCACATGAGTGGCGAGGCCGCTGGCAAAACTCAAGCGCAACAAGGCTTGAAGACTCCACTTTGGCTATCGCTTGCACATTTTGTCGCCGTCGGCATGCTGGTGCTAGGCGCGCATTATCCCGTGATCGTCGCGGGCGTCTTCATGATGTTTCTCGGCATGACTGTGGCGACCAAGAAATACCAGGGGCCCTTGCAGATCAAAGAAGGCATGTTGGTCGGATACTTCCTCGCAGGTCTTGTGGTGCTTGGGGGCGGACAGGGCTGGTGGCTTTCGCCGATTTTGCAGTCGATGGGGAGCAACGCGCTCTTCTGGGCAGCGACCGGCCTGACGGCGGTCACGGATAACGCCGCACTGGCATATTTGGCGACGCTCGTTCCAGATCTCTCGACGGCATCGAAATACTCCATCATCGCCGGAGCTGTGACAGGTGGTGGTCTTACGGTAATCGCCAACGCGCCGAACCCGGCGGGCTACGGAATCTTGAGTGGTCAGTTCGGTGAGTCGGGAATCAAACCGCAGTATCTATTTCTGGGTGCAGTGATTCCAACTTTGGTCACCGCGACTCTATATTTGCTATTCATCAATCTCTGGCCGCTTTGAGCCATTCGGTTTGGGGGCGTCGGCCTTTACTTTCGTCTTAGGTTTGGCTGACGCCTCAGGTGTGCACTCTATCGACAGCTGTTGTGAGCCCACGCAGGCGCGTGTCGCCAGCCGAGCTTAGCTTTTCATGCAAGCGCATCTCGCAGGACTTCGTTTTGCTTCAACGGAGTGGTGAAGCGCTGAGTGATGCTTGACTCTGAATTTGGGGGTCTCATTTTGAGACAGTTCTTAGCACACAAAGACAATTTGGAATCCTCTCCTCATGCGCACCATGGGCAAGAAAGTCGCCGAGGCCTCGGGCGAATGAGCTTTGGTGTTCTCGTGATCATTTACGGAGCCCTGCACGGCACAGAGCGAATCGAAGCCCAGCAGTTGGCGATGGTGGCGAGCCTTGAATCACAGAATCGCGCATGTGTCGCGCGCGCGCCGGGCTCTTCAGATGCCACTCAGCGAAGTGGCGTGACGGTGAGTGGCGCTCGTGGCGATGAGCAGCGCTTGGTGCATTCCGCAATCGGTCGCATCAATGCCTTGGCTGGCGGCGGGCGCCTCAGCGAACTTCGAGGATTACAAATTCGCTTCAAGGAAACACTCGGGCGACCTCGCACGGATGGCGGCTGTCTGCCCGCATCTCAGATGAGTGGCGCCGTGGAGATCGCGCGTCGGTGTGCGCCAGGTGCGCGAGTGCAAGAGAACAACATCATTGGTAGCTATGGCACGGGCCTCTTGGTGCATGAGATCGGCCACTATGTGGGAAATCGCGGAGGCTATCGCGGTTACCCCGGTGGCTGCCGAATTTCTCAGTACTGCACGCATTCCATGTCAGGGCGTCCGCACTCGGCACATCAGCAGAAACGCGAAGAGTTCGCCGAAGTGTTCGCCGCGTATGTGTTGCAGCCTGATCGCTTGAGACGGCATCCAGGTTGCCAAGCTGCCTATCAGCATTTGCGACGCATGTTCGGAGGCCAAGAGCCTGGGCGAGATTGCGGATCTGGTCAGCCCGGCGGCGCGCCGGCGACGATGATGGCGCAGCAAGGTCGCACACCTGGTGTGGGACGACCGCAAGCGCCAAGCGCAACGCAAGTCGCTGGCCGACTTCCGCCGCCGTCGCGTGCGGCGAGAGCGCCGGCTGCAATGATTGCGTCACATCCCAGTGCGGCCCATTGGCCTTATTACGGTGTTGATCCGGACTCAGCTCATGGTTTTTGGCTGGGTGAGCAGCTCCGACGTGAGCAGGCAGCGCGCGCGGCGGGACGGCGTCCCGCTCGCTGACCGCGCGACTTGTGGCTTGAGTGCGCGGCTTAAGTTGGCTGACTTCGCGCCCCCGGCCACAGCTGTCCCACCGTTTTTTCCCATTCAAACTTCTCCGCCCGCCAGATCCGATTCATCAGCGGCACGAGGCTAGAGAAAATCAACAGCGACCAAATCAAGCCATTGGTGCGGAACATTTTAAATTGAATGTAGTAAGCCCCCGCTGCGACCAGAGCCGCGAAGATGATTCGCGCCGGACGAGCGACGGGAGTTGTGCGCGGATCTGAAATCATGAAGAAGGTGAACAGTAAGAGCGCGCCATTTTCCAAGCGATTGAGTTGAATCGGCCAGGGCTCGTGAAGGACAAACATGCGATAGCCCAAGGCCATGCACCAAAACGCCAAGAAATACAGGCTCACGTCACTTCGCAAAGCGCGATGTGCGACAAAGCCTCCCGCAATCAGCACGATGAAGGCGATCACCGCGACCGAGCCCCACTGACCCGCAGCGATCCAAACTTCGCCGCCGCTCAGAAGCAAGCACGCGCCCAAGGCGAAGTTCGCGGGATTATAAATGTGTCGACCATCCCACCTCAGTGTGAATTTGGATAGCATGGCGATGGAACTGCCGGCGATCCACCACAGTGGATTATTGGAGCGCAGTAACAAACAGAGAGAAAAGGTCGTGATCAGAGCGCTTCGCCACTCGATCTCGGACCAGCGCTTTTTCGCCCAGAGCATCTCAGCAATTAGCTGCGTGCCGAGTCCTGCCGTGATCGTCAAAAACACCTGCAGGGGCGAGAACTCAAAACCCAAAACAAAAAATCCCAAAATCACAAAGCTTCCGAGCATCGCGATTTGATAAGTCCGCGCATCATTCTTCATGCTTCGTCTCCATTGGGGTTG
>DDUL01000024.1 GCA_002344785.1 Bdellovibrionaceae bacterium UBA2339 | reverse complement strand
ATTGGGGTTGAGCGTTTGATCTTGAGGTAAATCGAATTCGAGTTGTCGTGTCGGATCAAACAGTTTTTCAATTTGGTCGAGTTCGATGGGGCTCAACACGCGCGCCTTGCCTCGCCGCTCAACGCTTAAACCTTCGGGCGGGCAAAGCGAGAGGCAGGGCACGGATTCGACACGCTCCACGTCCAGAGCGTCGCGTAACTTGAGAATGAAGGAGCGCTGAAGGCTCTCCTGGCCAGGTTTGAAAAGGTCAGCACGAGCTTGTCGCAAGCAGGTGATGCAAAACAATCCATTTGGTCGCTGTCGTCGACCGCGCTGGCCCATGTCGGCATTGCAGCTTAGTCGATTCGCAGAATCAAGTGATGCCCAAAGTTGCTGCGAACTGGTGAAGACAACTCGCCGGGGTGGAGCGCCATGAGCGCATCCTTAAACCTCTCGTCAAGTCGATGCAGATCTCGACCCAATTCTCCCAGATCGCCGCCATTTCTTCCTGAGGAACACTGTGAGAATCGTTGGGCCAATTCTTGAAATCGTGAGTCAAGAGCCGATCCGGTCAGACCCTCGAGCTTCCGCAAAAGATCTTCGGCCTCAAACTTTTGTTCCACCAAAATGTGGCGCACCCTCACAGCACAAGCTCCGCGCGCGGTTTCTTCGATTCAAGTTTCGCCAGCAGCAGGTAGATGCAGGGAACGACGAACAAGGTGAAGATTGTCGACACAAAGCTTCCGCCGATGATCGTCAGGCCCATGGGCGTTCGCGTTTCTTGTCCGATGTCGTTACCGAGCACCAACGGCATGGCGGCGGCGATCGTCGCGACACTGGTCATGAGAATGGGGCGAAGGCGCACAGGGCAAGCCTCGATGAGTGCTTTTCGCACATCGCGTTCGCCGCGGGCTCGAACTTGATTGGTGAAGTCGACCAACAAAATGGAGTTCTTCTTGGCAATCCCCATGAGCACGATGATGCCGATGAAGCTGAACAAATTCAGGGACTGACCGAACGCCCAGAGCGAAAGCACCGCGCCCGTCAATCCGAACGGCAGCGCCATCAAGACGGAAATGGGATGGAGGAAGGAGTTGTACTGGATCGCGAGCACCATATAGGCGACCACAAAGCCCATAATCAACGCCGTCAACAAACTCTGGAAGCCTTCAGCAAGTCCTGCGGCCGCTCCATCCAATCCGAAACGATAATTCTCCGGCAGATGTTCTTTCGCCAGCGTTTGAGCTCGAGCCAAGGCCGCCTGCTGCGACTTTCCCTCGCCGACGTTCCCAAACACGCCGATGGTCCGCATGCGATTCACACGCGTGATGCTCTGATAACTTTTTGAAGTCTCAAAGTTCACCAGATTCGCCAATGGCACTTGGTTGCCAAACTGATTTCGCACGGTGATTTTTCGAATGTCGTCGAGGGTTCGCACGATTTGATCGCGCACTTTGATGCGTACGTCGTAGCGTCGACCTTCGTTGGTGAAGCGGTTGACTCGCAGGCCAGCGATCGCGGTGGTCAAAGTTCTGGCCACAGCATCGATGCTGACTCCGAATTGCGCCATCTTTTCGCGATCAGGTTTAATGAGAAGTTCGGGGATTCCCAATTTGAAGTCCGTATCGAGATCCGTGGCCAGGCCTTCTTTTTCCAGCTCTTCTTGGATTTTCTTCGCTGCGGTCTGCAAGGTCTCAAGATTGCCGCCGCTGATGTTGAACGCCACCGGATAGGAGCGTCCGCCCGTCAGGCCACGCGACGAGAGATCGCGCATGGTGATTCGCACGCCTTTGAGCTCTTTAAATTTATTTCGAAGTCGTTCCATGATTTCAAGGTGAGTTTCACGTCTTTGAGTTTTGTCCTTAAGGAAGGTCGGCATGGAAAATTGGTTCACCTCGGCGTTGGGGCCGCCTGCACCCACGGTGACAAAATATCTCTCGATGAGCGGCTCCGCCTTTACGACGTCTTCGGCGGCGACCGCTGCCTCATAGGTCTTTTCAAGCGAAGTTCCCGGAGGTGCTTGGCCGCTAATGAAAATCAAATTTAGATCTTGAGAGGGTACAAGTTCCTTATTGATTTTTTGGAACGAGATGAGCGAAACGGCGAACAAGAGCGTGGCGATGCCGGTCACCCACCAGGGATGTGAAAGTGCGCCGTGCAAAAGCCGTTTGTAGAAGTCGGCCCAGCGCTCAAACGCGTGATCCAGCCAAATCTCAAATCGATTGGGCTTGGGCGAAGTCGACAAAAACGCGGCGGCCCGCATGGGCGTGATCGTAACGGCCTCGAGTAGAGAAAGCAGAACCGCGGCCGACATCGTGATGCCAAATTGATAAAAGAATTTGCCGACCACTCCGCCCATGAAAACCACGGGGATGAAAACGGCGACCACCGCAAGCGACGCGGCGATGGCCGCACCTAAAACCTCCATGGAGCCATCGTAAGAGGCCTGAGCCGCGCTCTTTCCCATGCGATGGTGGCGCACGATGTTTTCCAAAAGCATGATGGCATCGTCCACAACAATCGAGATGGCCAGAGTCAGCGCCAGCAGCGTGAAGAGATTGAGCGTGAAACCCGACCAGTAGATGATGGTGAAGGTGCCGACAATCGATGTCGGAATTGAAAACAGAATATTGAGCGCCGCTTGCCAGCTTCCCAAGAAGATGAAGCAGACCAAAATCGTCACAAGTCCCGCGACCCAAAGTTTAGAGTAGGTCGAGTTCACGGTCGCTTCCGTGGAACGAGTGAAGTCGACGTTGATCCGGAAAATGTAGCCCTCCGGCAAACGCTCTTGAAGGGCATTGACCCGATCCGTGACGGCCTTAGCGACTCGGACTTCGTTTTGTCCACGTTGCTTTCGCACAAGGAGCGACAAGGCTTCTTTGCCGTCGACTCTGGCCATTCTTCGAATGTCACTTAAGCCGTCTTCAACATCGGCCACATCGCCGATGCGAATCACCGCATCGTGAATGATTCCGCCCCCGCGTCTGAGGATTCGCACATTGGCCAATTCCTCGGGAGAGGCGGCCTCTCCGAGCCATCGAACTCGACTTTCGCTCTGGCCGTTATTGAGTTGGCCCGCCGCGGTTTCGATGTGTTGGGTTTGCACGGCATCCAAGACATCGATCAGGGTCAAATCAAAGCGACGCATCTTTTCCGGGTTTGGCCACACTCGCAGATTGCGTACGGCAAAGCCGCCAATGGAAACTTCGCCCACGCCGGGCAAAAATCGCAGTTCGTCCAGGATCACATCTTCGGTGTACGAGATCACCTCGCGGATTGGCTTTGGCGCGGCGACCGACAAAAACATGATAGGGTTTTCTTCAGGGTTCTGTTTGCGCACGACGGGATTATCAACGCCCGTGGGAAGTCGGACTTGCGAAAGCGCAGTTTGCACCTCTTGCAAGGCCACATCGACGTTGCGTTCAATATCAAATTCCAATGTCACCGATCCGCCACCTTGGCGAACCGTCGAGCGCATCTGTTTGACACCTTCGATGGCCAACAGGCCCTGCTCGATCGGGTCGATGATTTCGGCCTCGACCACCTCAGGTGCCGCGCCCTCGTAATTGACCGACACGGTCAGCACGGGGAAATCGACGTCGGGAAGTTGGCTGACGCCCAAACGATTGGCGAAGATCGCACCGAAAATAATCAGGGCGCTCATCAAGACCCAGGCGAAGACAGGTCGGCGAATGGAGAGGGCGATCAGGTTCAGCGGACTGGGAGATTGAGGATTTTGCGACATGACTCAGCTCAACCAATCTTCGATGGAGCGTCAATCTTTCAAGCGCGAGTTTACTCGAATGAAATCAGCGCTGGGGTCGGGGAGGCGAAGTCTTTGTGAACAGCAAAAAGCCAAAGATCGTGCTGAGCCCCGAGGAGATGGCGACTTTGATCCAAAACGGTGGCTGCTCACGCAACCAAATGAAGCCGATGGAACTGAGAATGATCAGGGCCGCCACGAGTTTGTGTCGCAAGGATACGGAACGATCGCGTTGCCAATTCTCAATGAGGGGTCCGAATTCTTTGTGTTCGTGAATCCATTTGTGCCAGTACGGCGAAGATCGCGCAAAACACCAGCCGGACAACAGAATGAAGGGAGTGGTGGGGAGAAGAGGCAAAACGAGCCCCGCAAAACCCAAACCCAACGAAAGCAAGCCGATCGCCTTGAGGCTACGAGCGCGCAAACTCGAGATTTCACGCGAGGGAACGGCTGCGTGCGGCGCATGAGGCGTGGAGGATTTGGAGGACTGCGAATCGGGCAAAGCGAGGCTCCTTAAAGATCGCCACGCTAGTCGAGTCCATGAGACCTGTCAGCTGGAAAGGCCGGGCTGAAGTTGCGTTAGGAGCTTTGCGCGGCCTTTTCCTGCGCATACTCCTTGCGGATCCAAGCCCGCAGCTTTTGTTGGACGCGTTCGACAGCGCCAAAGAAAACAAATTCATTGATCCAGCTGCCATCGTTTTGCCGGCTTGAACTGACGCATTTGACCCAAACGCCCAAGTCGCCAAACTCCAGCGCCTCCGAAAACATCCTCAGGCCAGCGCCTCGTTGCAAGGCAAAGGGCATCTGCAAGACCAAACCATACTCCGCAAGACTCGTGCTCATATAGGCCTGAGTCAGAGTGGTCGACATGCTGATCGGCGTGAGGCGTTCCTTGGTTGCGGCCGGGTGATGAAAGGCATCGGGCGCGACATCCAGAAAGAGCTGCGCGATGAGATGCCGATCATAGATTTTTCGATGAAAGTAGACCTGCATCGTGGCCTGTCCCGAGCCTTGTTCCTCGAACAGACTTTCGAAATCCTCAAATCCCACATCCAGCTTTTCATCCACCAAGACAATCAAAGGTGGAATTCGCCCGAAGCTATTGAGAATCTTCCGGCCTTCAAGTTCGCGATGCAAAGTGCGAAGCTTGAGCACGCGCGACTTGGCATCATTCCCGAGCAAATGCAAATCGATCGCAACGGCGTCCACCGCGGCAGGTGCTTTCGTGTTCGAAGTTGTCGAGTTCGCTTCAGCCGACTCGCCCGAAGCGTTGGCCTCCTGACTCGAAAGCGTAGCCGGCGCGGAATGACTCCAATGGATTTCGAACCTTGCTGTCGCTTCACGTTCGCCGAGCTCAAGCTGAAGGTGAATGCGCCATTCTGCACCGACAGGGCGATCGAGATCGGCTTCGAATTCCAGCGGCAGAGGTAGAGAGAGATCCAAAGTTTGATCGCCCTTTTGTGACCCCAGCCATCGCAATTGTTCACGCCACTCTTCCAAATCATCGCGAGTGAAAACTTGCTCCCAAAGTTTGGCTTCGCCGCGCCAACGATCAAGGCTCTGGCCCGCGATCACCTCTGTGTCGCCGGCCTTAAGCTCGAGCAAAACCTCATCTTCAATTCGGAGTCGACCTTGAAGAGGCCCTTTCCAGAGTGGCGGACGAGGCTTCTCAGCGGCGCCGGACTCGGAACTCTCTGCTGGAACTTCCTTCGCGCCCGCGGCACCAGCGGCGGCAATCTCACCAGGTGTTGGAGAATTTCCTTCGGCTGCGACAGGTGGCGGCTGAACGTTTGCGG
>DDUL01000017.1:2373-2550 GCA_002344785.1 Bdellovibrionaceae bacterium UBA2339 | reverse complement strand
GAGAGGCATCCGGCGGCAAGGCTTAGGTAAAAACTGGAACGCTGGGGGAAGAAAACAACACCGGGAGTTTCACGGCGTGGTCAAAGTTGCTCAATGTTGGCCTCGGGGCCTTTAGCTCTTGTGTGGGTCATGGATGGATCTTGATCCAAATGCGCCTGAATCAATCGTGCAAAGGCC
>DDUL01000017.1:1167-2083 GCA_002344785.1 Bdellovibrionaceae bacterium UBA2339 | reverse complement strand
CTTGCAGGTTTGAATTTTGGTGAGGGCCAGACGCCTGGTTCTCGGTCATTGCAAACGTGAAACGTTCGATGAACTCGGCGGTGGCCTCGAGAGTTGAAAGGCAAGTGGGACTGGGTTGTTTGCGGACGATGAAGCGCGAACTTTGTCGAGGCGTGAACATGAGCCGAGGCAGGTCGCGAAGTTGCGGACTGCGAAGCATTCGGCGCGCTGTGGCCCAGGTCCCGTCGATCAGAATCAGTAAAAGGCGGCGGTGATCCTCGCTGTGAAGAATTTCACGTCGCTGATCGCAGCTCAACAGATCGAGATCCACGGAGCCCGTGCCGGGCGACAGCACATAGGGCTTTAAGTTTGGATCATCAAGTAAGCGTTGAAGGCCGGTGTGCGCAACGAAGTCTTCGCCTTCAATACAGATCGAAGGCTCGACGAGGGCGTGCAGCAAGCGACCCGAAGCGAGTCGGCGCTTGCGTTCGATCGGATGAATGAGAACAAGAAGCTGAAAGGGTAAGTGCTGGGGTTGGAAAGCCTCACAAAAGCAACTGAACTGCGGTTGCCAACAGCGCGGGCATCGACTTCGTCGATCTGTCCCGTTCGAGTTTCCTGAGGGAATGCTCGGTGGCGAGTTGTTCGTCCTCATGAGTTGATGTCCTCGGCAAGGATCGAGGCGGGGCGCGGTCGAAGTGGAAGTGTCAGTCGCTGCATGCGACGCGGGGGGCGTGCGACATCGGGCGCCAGCTCCTCGTCGCGTATTCCAAATGCCTCATCAATCACAAAACCGCGCTGCTTGTAGAAATTCACGGTTTCGACCCATGCGAAGATTTCGATTTCGCAATACGATGGCGAGGCGAGCTGCGCGAGTTGTTCAAGGAGCGCGCTCAGCATTTGCGTCATGTGACCTTGGCCGCGATGCCGAGGATGC
>DDUL01000017.1:0-890 GCA_002344785.1 Bdellovibrionaceae bacterium UBA2339 | reverse complement strand
ATGCACCCACGAGGTCGGTTGACGCAGCTGGGGCGGTTGCCATGCCAGGCTGATGCGAAGATCGCGACGAGCACTCGCGCGACCTGAGATGTTTCGCGCGCCGAACACATTGGCGCCCAACACGGCGTCAGGCACAGCCTGCCGAAAGGCCGTCAGCCACTCCGCATGCGCCACTTCGCGTAGCGGTGCTTGCCAGGCTTGCGGAGATTTGACGAGCGGTGGGATGGCCGCATGGTCGGGTTCCACGCGCACGCAGCGCTGAGCCGGCCGGCTGCGCACGCCGATTGAATAAAGAAATTTCTGCGTGTGAGCGAGAAGCTCCGACCAAGCTTCATCGACGTTTTGTGCGCCTTCGGCTTGAGGCGGATGCAAAGTGATGTCGAGGTGACGAGCTTTAATAAAGCTCAACCAACGTGCCAAATTCTCACTGTCGTGAATCAGCTTGGGCGAACTCGCCGAGGTGGCTTTGGCCGACGAACTTTGAACATGGCTCCAATGGGGTAAAACGGCAAAATGCCCTTGGCTCAGAAGATGTGACCGCCAAGCCGCGGCCAGCGTTTCCGCTGTACCCAAATCGAACTCGAGAAACTGTTGCATCATCCAGGTCGAGTCCGGAAGTGTTCGTGGCGCATCCGGTTGCCAAGCCACGCTTGCGATCTGAATCTCCGGCGAAGTGAGTGGCGCTTCAGTGAAAAAAATCTGATCGGCATGCAGGCGACGATCCGTGAGTTCGTCATCCAGTCCCCAGCCTGCAATCCAAGTGCTGGGTCGCCACTCGCGAAGTGGTCGAAGTTGCTGATAGAGATCATAGAAAGCGATGGCGAAGTTCTGATCGCAGTGTGGAAGTCGCTCCGCCAAAACTTGTCGCCATCGATCATGCTCCTCCTGCA
>DDUL01000018.1:3682-9099 GCA_002344785.1 Bdellovibrionaceae bacterium UBA2339 | reverse complement strand
TCTGACAAGGCTTGGGATCGCTTGAAGCTGGGCATGGAGAAAGCGCTCAAGGAAGTGAAGAGCGCGTACTCGGATGCGAAGGAAGAATTCAAGAAGTGATACTTTCCGCGCGTGGCTTACAGAAATTTTACGAGCGTGGCCGACTGCAGGTCTTGCGGGATCTGAGTTTGGACTTGCACGTCGGAGAAATTCTGGCCGTAGTCGGTGAATCCGGCTGCGGCAAATCGACTTTGGCGCGCGTGCTGGCGGGACTTGAGGCGGCCGACAAAGGTGAGATTCAGCGTCCACGCGCGACCGACGATGCTGGTGGAGACTTGGGGCCGCCTACGAAATTCGGCGGCGTGGGGTTTGTGTTTCAAGACTCATTGGCGTCTTTGCATCCGCGGCGGCGCGCGTGGGAGCAGATCGCCGAGCCCTTGGCGATTCGTCGTGGGCGTTGGCGGCCAAGCGCAGAAGAGCGCGCCGAGGTCGAGCGATGGGCGACGACCATGGGGCTTGGCGCGGAGTTACTTGAACGATATCCTCACGAACTTTCCGGCGGCCAACGCCAGCGCGTGAACATCGCGCGCGCCATGGTGACGAACCCCGAGCTGCTGATTCTCGATGAGCCGGTGTCGGCGCTGGATGTTTCCGTGCAAGCGCAGATTTTGAACTTGCTCGTTGATCTGGTGAACACGAATGCGCGCCGTGGTCTGCTGTTCATCTCGCATGACTTAAACGTCGTGCGCTTTTTGGCCGACCGAGTTTTGGTGATGTATCTGGGTGAGATCGTCGAAGCTGGCCAGGCCACGGAAGTTTTGCGGCGGCCTCGGCATCCCTACACGGCGATGCTGGCGATGTCAGACCCTGAGCGTGGCGAGGGTCCGCCGACGCGAGTGGCGCAAGGCGAGCCGCCTTCGCCCTATGAAAGACCCAAGGGCTGTGCCTTTGCGAGCCGTTGTGATCAGGCCCTGCCGCGATGTCGCGAAGAGCGTCCAAAATTTGTCGAAATGCCCGAGGCCAAAGGCCGAGGCTGGGCTTGTCACAATCCGCTGAACACTTGAGTGCGAGCGGAGGGCGTGCGAGATTGCTCGCATGTCGCGACTTCGTCGAGTTTCCAAACTTCAAGAACTGAAGTCAGGTGCGCGAGCCCTGGACTCCAATCGCAGCATCGTGATGATCGATGCTCGGGTCGCCAGGCTGCCAGGGGTGAAGTCGTGGCTCGCCGCTTTTCCATTTCGGCGCGTGCTTCGCGCTGGCGAAGATCTCAAAACCCTTGCAAGCTTTCAGCGCGAAGTTGAGTTCTGGCAAAGACGTTGGGGAGCGAAGCTCAATCGTGACTTCAGTGTGATCGCCATCGGTGGCGGCAGTGTCGGTGATTTCGCGGGATTTGTGGCCAGTGTTTACTGGCGGGGCTTGCGGCTTGTGCATGTGCCGAGCACTTGGCTGGCAGCACTCGATTCAGCTCACGGCGGAAAGACAGCGCTCAATGTCGGCGGCGCCAAGAATCAGATCGGCAGTTTTCATCCAGCTGAAGAAGTGATCTTGGTGCGCGAGCTTTTGGCGGCGCAGCCGCCAGCGCGTGCCGTGGAAGCGCGCGGTGAGCTTCTGAAAATGGCGCTCTTAGATGGTGGCGCTTGGGCGAAGCCGGTTCGCGCCGCCTATGAGCGTGAGTTGCGGAGCGCGGCCCATGGCAATGGGGCCAAGGAAGCGTTGGCCAATGGCGCTTTGGGAACGGCGCCGAATTGGGAGAAGCTCATCTGGAAAAGCCTGCCTTCGGTGGTGGAGGCGAAGCTTCGCGTGGTGCGAAGAGATCCTCGCGAACAAAGCGGTGAGCGACGAATTCTGAATCTCGGCCACACCTGGGGCCATGTGCTCGAGGCCACACACAACTGGCCGCACGGCCGATGTGTGGAATTGGGACTGCATTTTGCCGACGAGTATTTCGGCAGTGATTTTTGTGATGAAACTCATCGCTCTGCGCTGCGAGTTTTGCCGCGTCTGCCACGGGCGCAGAAAACTCGCGCGAGGGTCACGCGCGCCGAAGCGCTCCAGCGACTGGCCCGCGATAAGAAGCGAAGTGGCGCCGAGCATGTGGTGATGATTCAAGCTCGCGGATGGGGAAAAGTGCGACGTGTGCGCGTGGAGCTTCAATCAATTCTTGATTTTGCGGCGGCTGAGGGTTGGCTCAAGTGACGGAGGGGTTGAGTCGCCTGCGGCCTCGGCATCCCTTTGTTTGGCAGTCGCGACTTCCACGCTCGAAGTCTTGGTGCAATCGCGCTTTGGTCTTGCGCTCGTGGAGCGAGTCCAAGGGACTGCGACTTCTCGATGGCGCGAAAGATCTGCAACTTCTTGAATTGGGCGATGACGTCGCGAAGTTGGCGCTGGCCTTCGACGCTCCACTCGGTCAGCCCGTGGATCTTGGAGCATCGGGAACAGGATTTCGCTTTTACTTGGCTAGGAGATCTCGCGATGCGGGCGTGCACGTGGTGCATGGAAGTGAGCGCTTATTGGCGAGGCCGCATGCGGACCTCGTGCGTGCGCTGGAGCAGCTCGGCGTTCGCGTCGAGCGCGGCGATGGCGGCCATGGCGGCGATGGTGGGCGGGATGCGTGGCGAATTCACTCCGACGGTTGGCGCGAGCCCGCAGGGGGCTGGCTTGAGATTTCCGCTGCGACCTCCAGCCAATTTGCGAGCGCACTTTTACTTTCAGCTCTGAAACTCGACTTTGATTTTCGATTGCGCGTGGTGGGTGAAGTGGTGAGTGAGGGATACTTGGCGCTCACTGTGCAGCTGCTTCGCCAAGCTGGTGTTGATGTGCAAACGCCTTCAAGCGGTGAGTATGTGATCCCGCGAGGGCAACAGCTTCAGGTGCAAGCTTTGGCGGCTGAACCGGATCTCAGCACCGCGGCCACCTTGGCCGCTCTTGGCTTGGCGGATCCGAATTCGCGAGTCCGCTTTGAGTTGGATGACGAAGCGGCGGCCCGCGACTCACTCCAGCCGGATCGGGAATTTTGGCGAATCGCTCACACTTTGCGTGAACCGCTTCGGCGAGGCGAGCAACGCCTTCGCGCCATCAGCGCGAACTTGCGCGGCTGTCCCGATTTGTTTCCGATTCTTGCGGCACTCGGCGCCTTGGCTGAGGGCACTTCGACCTTGCAAGGTGCCGAGCACTTGCGCGCGAAAGAATCGGATCGCATCGCCGGTATGGTCGAACTATTGCGCGGCTTGGGCTTGGACGTCGTCGAGTTCCCCGACGGCTTGGCGATCACCGGCTGTGGCGATTGGGCCAAAGCGCGCCAGCACTTTGCGACGCGACCTGTGCTTCGCTTCGATCCCCGCGAAGATCATCGCTTGGCTTTCGCCGCTGGGCTCTTGGCGCTTGCGGGCGCGCGCATTTCGCTCACGGACCGAAGTGTCGTGAGAAAAAGTTTTCCTCAGTTTTGGAATGTGCTCGAAGGCTCTGCGCCCCGAATCTGTGTGGCCGGTCATCGCGGCGTCGGCAAATCGACGGCGCTGACGCGCTGGCGGCGCTGGTGCGATGAAGTTGGCGTGCGTGCACAGTTCGTTGATCTTGATGCCGAGATCGAAACACGCTGCGGGCGAAGTGTGGCGCAAATTTTCTCGGAAGACGGCGAAGACGAGTTTCGCCGTCTCGAACAGCAGACCTTGAGCGCGTGGGCTCGCGAAAGGACGGCTTGGCCCCTCATCGTGTTTGTCGGTGGCGGCTTTGATGTCTCGCAAGTCGATGCGTCTTGGACGAGAGTTTGGCTCAGGCGAGTGACGGATCGTGATGATCGCCTGTTCATGGATGATCGTCCGAGTTTGGGTGAAGGTGATGAGCGTCGTGTTTGGCGCAGTCGGCGCGATGCGCGCGAAGAGCGATTTCGTCTGTGGGCCGATCGCGCGCTGGAGTTGCAAGAAGCCGCCGAGACTCATGAAGATGTCGGCGAACGCGCGTGGGTTCTTGATCTGCTCGGCGTGGCGAGCTTTCCCCAGGTGGGCGGCGTGGTGACTCTGTTCAAGTCGCAGCATCCTGAATTTTGGCGCCAAGCTGCGCGTTGGGGCGCAAGCCTCGAGCTTCGCGACGATCTGCTCGGCGATTTTTCATCTACGGAATTTCAAGCTTTGCGTGATGAACTTCCGCCCGGCGCGCGTTGCATCTTCAGTCGTCGGCGAGGTTCGAAGCTGCCGCTCATGCATGGCGCCGATTACGATTGGCCGCTCGAAGACCTGCAGCAGTTTCCCGAGGCCGCAGCGACATTGTCGAGTTTGGATGGCGTGCGCCTCGTGCTGAGCGATCACACCTCGACGAACATCGATCAGCTTGAGGCCCGAGTGGCCGAGGCCTTGCAGCACTGGACAGGTGATGCCTCGCGCGTGTGGGTGAAGTGGGCTGTGCCGACGCGAAGTTTTCGCGAACTGCACGAGCGCGATCAGTGGCGGCGAGCGGGGCCTCGGCGAATATTTCTGCCGATGTCGGAAGATGGCCGATGGAAATGGTACAGGTTGCAGTTTACGCCCGCGGAATTTCAATTCTGGCGCGAGGCCGATGGCTCGGCGGCCGATCAGCCGACGGTGACGGAGTGCTTGTGGCGTCAGGAACTCAAGTCCGAGTTTTTCGCCGCTGTTGTCGGGGCGCCCATCGCGCATTCGCGTACGCCGCTTGAGCAGCGTGAGTTTTTTGCGCGCTACTCCTGGCCTGTTTACGCCATCCGAGTTGAGCGCGAAGAGTGGGCCGAGGCTTGGCCTGTGCTGCGTGATCTGGGCCTGCGGGCCGCGGCCGTGACCTCGCCGCTCAAGGAAGTGGTGGCGCGTGCGGTTGGCGCGGGTGATGTGAGTGAGCGTGATGTGGGTATTGGTGATGTCGGGTTGCGCGCGGTGAACACTGTTGTTTGGAATGCGCGCGGAGATTTGCTTGCAGCGACCTCGACCGATGCGACTTGGTCGCCGGCTAGCGAAGTTTCGAGCACTGGTGAGCTCGACGGATGGGCGCGGCTACGACCCGCGGTTTTGTGGGGTGGTTCGGGGATGATCAGTGCGGTGACGCAGATGTTTCCGGGTGTCGTGCCGTACTCGGCGTCGCGCGCGATGCCGCGCGAGAGTGTTGCGGCGCCAGGCGCGAGCTTGTCTTTTGGGGGTGTTGAGGCGCATGCGCCTGCGTTGTTGATTTGGGGTGCGGGCTCGAGCGAATTGAAGGCCTGGCCTTGGGGCGAACATCGACCGACTGTTGTGTTTGATTTATCTTATCAGGAGAACTCCGAAGCTCGTCGTGTGGCCAAGCGCTTTGGCGCAAGATATGTCTCGGGGTTAGAGTTGTTTCAGCGACAGGCCAGCGCGCAGCGAGATTTTTTCCGTGTGCATCTGGCGAGTGTGGAGTCTGGTTTTGATCATCCGCGCGAGTGAGTGCGGGTTTGGGTGTGGGTGTGGGTGTGGGTG
>DDUL01000018.1:0-3383 GCA_002344785.1 Bdellovibrionaceae bacterium UBA2339 | reverse complement strand
GTGTGGGTGTGGGTGTGGGTGTGGATTCGTGCCGTGAGATTGAGTAACGCGCAGTGACCCGCGCCAGCGCGGATTCGCGCGCGAGGTGCGTGTGGTGTGAGTTCTGACAACGCAGTGTGACCCGCGCCAGCGCGGATGCTAGCGTCAGTGCAGGCACGAGCGCTGCGGGCACGAGCGGCCAGCGCCGCCACAACTGCGCGCCACACCAACCCAACGCCACCCACGCGGGCCAAGCAGAAAACTGCCGATGCGTAAGAACGAGAGGAACACATGAGCAGCAACAGTTGGGGCGAGAGATTTCGAATCACGAGTTTCGGTGAAAGCCATGGTTCAGCACTCGGTGTTGTGATCGACTCCTGTCCTTCCGGTGTGAAGTGGGACGAGGCCTTGCTCAAACAATGGATGCAACGACGTCGTCCTGGGCAAGCCGCGTGGGTGAGCGCGCGCCAAGAGCCTGATGAAGTCGAAGTTCTTTCGGGTGTCTTTGAAGGACTCACACTGGGAACTCCGATCGCCATGCTCGTGCGAAACCGCGATGCGCGCTCGCAAGACTATTCCGATCTCGCCAGCGGTGCAGCTCGCCGCGTGGGCCACGCCGATGATGTTTGGCGTGACAAATATTCGCACGTTGATCCTCGTGGGGGCGGTCGCGCCTCCGGACGCGAAACTTTGTCGCGCGTGATGGCCGCAGCCGTCGCGGAGATGTGGGTGCGTGAGCGCTGGCCCGCGATCGAAGTGGTGGGCTTGGCCTCGCGAATCGGCGGGCGAACCTTGTCTTGGTCGAGCGCCGAGATCGAAGCGCGATTACAGTCTTTGCGTCGCGATCAGGTCGACGCGTGTGTGGCGCGATTTCCCGATACACCCGAAGTGCAAGCTGAATTCGAGAAGTCATTGGTCGCAGCTGTTCGCGACGGCGAGAGTTACGGCGGAGAAGCTTGGGTGATGGTGCGCGGAGTTCCCCGCGGATTGGGCCAGCCGGTATTTCGCAAGTTAAAGAATCATTGGGCTGACGCTTTGATGAGTGTTGGCGCGACCTCGAGCTTTGCACTTGGTCTGGAAGTTGGCGACGAGACCCGCGAGGATCGCGACGAGGATCGTGGGACGGAGTTTCATCGCGAGGGCGCCTCGGCGCTTCGCTATGGCGGAGTTCGCGGTGGCCTCGCAACAGGCGAACTGATGTTGGCGCGTGTGGGCTTCAAGCCCACGAGCAGCGTGATGGATGTTTCAAAACGCGGTCGTCACGACCCTTGTATCGTGCCGCGGGCCGTGCCGGTGCTCGAAGCGATGACTTGGTTGATGTTAGCCGACCAATTGATGCTAGAATTTGGAACATCGGGAGGTCGCTGATGGCATTGGGTGGTGAAACTACGCTCGCGTTTCCAAATCAAACACCTCAGCCTTTGGCTCCTGGCTTGTGGATGATGCAGGGATCATGGCGCAATAAGTTTGGCCGCCGCATGACCGTTATGCGCATGGCGGATGGACGCTGGGCGATTCACAACTCCATGCGCCTGACCGAAGTGGAGCTGGACTGGCTTCGCGAATTGGGCGAGGTCGCTGCGATCATCGCTCCCAATGTATTTCACACTTCAGACGCCGGCTGGATGAAGGATCGATTCCCTGCGGCCGAACTCTATGCTCCCGCCAATCAGCTTTCGCGCTTTCGTCCTTCCGACGGCGCGCGCGCATTGGCCGAGTTCCGCGGCGATGATGTGCTCACCGCAATTGAAGTGCACGGCACGCGCTTCGCCGAGAGTGTGTTCATTCATCGTCCTTCGCGCACTTTGGTGCTCACAGATCTCGCGTTCAACATGGGCGACGTGTTCACAGGCCTGGAGCGCGTGCTGATGCGCTGGAACCGTGTGGGCGGACGCTTCGGCCCGAGTCGCTTGTTTCGATATATGTTTTTGCAGGATCGCGCGGTGTTTGTGGAAAGTTTTAGGCGCGTTTTGGACGAGGACTTCGATCGCGTGATCGTCAATCACGGCGATGTGCTCGAAACCGGCGGCAAAGTTGTCCTGCGCTCGAGCTTCGCGGAGTATTTTCCTGAGCTATTGGCGTCGAAGTGAGTTGGTGGGTTTGAGTGTGGGCGTGAGTGTGGTGTGAGTTGGGTGAGTTGGGTGAGTTGGGTGAGTGTGGTGTGAGTTGGGTGAGTTGGGTGAGTGTGGTGTGAGTTGGGTGAGTGACGCGCAGTGACCCGCGCCAGCGCGGATGGAGTGAGTGTGTGCGCGGATGCGCGGATCGTGTTGGCGCGAGATGCAGTGTGACCCGCGCCAGCGCGGGTTGGACTTGCGGAGTCGTGGGTGACGCGCAGTGACCCGCGCCAGCGCGGATGGCGCGTGAGTGCGCCGAAATGTGGATCGTGTTGGCGCGTGATGCAGTGTGACCCGCGCCAGCGCGGATGGCGCGTGAGTGTCGAGGCGGCCGCGCTTGGCTTGTGGTGTCCGGCGACGGTGTCCGGATTCCGGACGCGCGCGAAACCAGCGCAAATTTTTGTTGACGCGATTTTCCCCTGAACTCTCTCGCGCACAGCCAACACAAAGCGATCCTCGCCACAAGCCATCGCAATCGCCGCACGCTCGCGGCTCACAGCTTGCGCGCGCGAGCAAACCCCGCTTCGCGTGCCTCCGCACCTGCACCTGCCACACGCGATCCTCGAGCGAAAAATCTGAGCGAAAAAAACCGTGCTAAACACAGGGTATGACAGACAAAGAACTCCACAACAAATTGCTGGGGCTTGTGCGCGAGGAACGTCGCGTGCTCGCCGAAATCCTAACTCATCTCAAAGAAGTCGAGCGCCGCAAGCTTTACTGCGACTACAAGCGCACCTCGCTCTTCGATTACGCCGTGAAGGAACTTGGCTACTCCGAAGATCAAGCTCAGCGGCGCATCGAGGCCATGCGGCTTCTCAAAGATCTTCCCGAGATCACTCCCGCCATCAGCGACGGACGGCTGACACTCACCAACATCGCACAAGCAAACCGACTCTTCCGTAACACTCAGCCAACACGTGATGAAAAAGTCGCGTTCATCAAATCCATCGAGAATAAAACCAAGCGTGAAGTGGAACGCGAGATCGCCGCAATCGCGCCTGAGTTACCGAAGCCCGAGCGAGCTCGCGCGACAACGGCGAGCACTTCGCGACTCGCACTCGAACTTCCAAACGAAACGCTTGAACTAATCACACAGCTTAAAGGTGCGCTCGCGCACAAATATCCCAACATGACGACGGCGGAACTCATCACGCTGCTGGCGCGCGAGAAACTCGCCGCGCTGCGACCCGCGCCAGCGCAGGTGCAACCGACGCCGAAGCCAACACACGCGCCAGCTGACGCCGCGCGACCCGCGCCAGCGCGGAACACACAAGCGCCCCCGGCCCCAAA
>DDUL01000015.1:21395-21963 GCA_002344785.1 Bdellovibrionaceae bacterium UBA2339 | reverse complement strand
TAATATCAACACCTCAATCGAGCCGGATGAAGTATGATTAGCCGCGAATTTATACAAGCGTGGAAATCGCAGGCGCCATGGGGAAACGACGCACAAGTTGAACAAGATCTCATTATCAGCCGCGCTCTCTGCGAACTCTACTCTGAACCACTCATTCAGAAGTCTTTGGCATTTCGAGGCGGCACTTCATTGCAGAAAGTGTTCTTCGATGAGCCCCAACGATACTCAGAGGACATCGACTTAGTCCAAATCCCGAAGGAAGGAATGGGCGAAGTCGCCAATCTCGTCCGAAGTAAACTCGAACCATGGCTCGGCAAGCCACAGGTCGACAGGAAACCGGGTCGATTCACTATGCGCTTCAGATTTGATTCGACCATCGAGCCCGTACAAAAAATGAAGCTCAAGGTCGAAATCAATATCGCCGAACACTTTTCTGTTTTTGGGCATGAGGCTAGGAAGTTTTCGATGTCTTCGGATTTTCACTCTGGCGAGTGTGAAGTTACCACTTTCAGAATTGAAGAAATCATGGGCACCAAACTCAGGGCCTTACATCAACGAAAAAAAGGTC
>DDUL01000015.1:0-21203 GCA_002344785.1 Bdellovibrionaceae bacterium UBA2339 | reverse complement strand
CCTTACATCAACGAAAAAAAGGTCGCGACCTCTTTGATTTTGCCTGCGTGTTTCGTAAGTTCCCGTCATTATCGCATGACAACGTCGTCAAATCCTTTCTCGAATACATGAGATACGGCGGCCATCGCACCTCGCGTGCGGAATTCGAAATGCAGTTGAACGAGAAGAAGTAAGATCCTGACTTTCTGGCAGACATGTCGGCACTTCTGCCGATCGGCGCTCAAGCCTTCGACCATGCCTCCGCCTTTGTCGATCTGGAAAAAAATCTCGTTTCACTCATGCCCGGCGATCCCTGGAAAGGAGTCGATGCCGTGGCTGGCAAAAAGAAGTCCTCGAAGTAGACTGTGGTCAATCTAGCGAAAGACTCACGGATCCCGACAAAAACCTGACTTGAGATGAGAACTCACTTGCGCTGACCTTCGGCCTCATGAAGACACTTCCGAGAGATCAACGACGTGTGTTGTTTATGTGTGTCGCGAATTCGGCGCGCAGCCAAATGGCCGAAGGACTGGCGCGCCAGCTTTGGCCCGACGCCCAAGTCTGGAGCGCGGGCTCGGCACCGAAGAGCGTGAACCCGTTTGCCGTGCAAGCGCTGCGGGAGATCGGCATCGACATCGCGGGCCAATACTCAAAGTCTGTGAGAGATCTCGGACCAAAGGTCAAAGATCAGCTCACGCACATCATCACGCTTTGTGCGGACGAAGTCTGCCCGACGATCTATGCGCCGCAAGCCCAGCGCCTGCATTGGCCATTTCCAGATCCTGCGCCTTCACCCAACACCCAACTCACTGACGAGGTTTTGCTTCAGCGCTTTCGTGAAACACGCGATGCGATCCGCAGCAAACTGATTGCGTTCAATGAAGCCGTCGAGACTCCGCATGAGTCGTGATTTCCAGCGAGCCCTCGTCGCTGAGTTCCTGGGTACAGCTGCGCTGCTGATGATCGTTGTGGGCTCGGGCCTCATGGCCGATCAGCTTTTCACTGCGACTTCCGAAGTAGTGACGGGACTTCAGAACGGCCTCAAGCTTTTGGCCAATTCGATGGCCACAGGCGCTGGCCTCTTCGTGTTGATCCAAAGTCTCGCGCCGATTTCGGGAGCGCACTTTAACCCGCTCGTCAGTGCGCTCGCACTTTGGAACAAGCAAATCACACTTCGCCGATTCTTCGGCAATTTGATGGCTCAGTTTTCCGGAGCTGTGTCGGGTGTGGCGATCACGCACTTGATGTTCGCGCGTCCTTGGCTTGAGGCCTCATCGCGATCCAGATCCAGCCCAGGCCTGTGGATTTCAGAGTGCGTTGCGAGTGCCGGATTGCTGGCCGTCATTACTCTCAATGCATCGAAGTCTCTCGCCGCACAAGCCGGCAATATCGCACTTTGGATCACCGCCGCTTATTGGTTCACGGCTTCAACTTCGTTTGCCAATCCCGCGGTGACCTTGGCGCGAAGTTTCACCGAGAGCTTCACGGGGATCGCTGGATCAGATGTCGCTGGATTTTGTTTCGCTCAATTGAGCGGACTTCTCATCGTCCTCGGTGTTCTCAAGTGGCTGAGAGCCGCGCCCCAATCCAGATCAGACGAAAGCTCACAAAGTTTGAAGTGATCAGCTTCGACGCAAGCCTCGCCCAGGCTGATAAAGCCGGGGATCACAATGACCCCAGTCCCGTGTCCCGCTTGGCACCCAAGCGAGCTTTTTACCCATTTCGCTGAAACACCTACACGCCAAGGCGAATCTCCAGAGCATGCAGCGAATCGGCGAAAAGTGGACGAGATCAGACCTCATGTCGAATCCACGCGCGAGTAGCCTTCTTCGGCGCTGAAAGCTGAACAACTCGAACACATTCCGTCAAAAATTTTCTGGGAGATTCCTACCCGATCCGCTGAGCACGGGGCTTGCTCCCGCCTCACCCTGAAACTTGCACGGACCATGAATAGAGATCGTATTGTCACCACAAGCCTTCGCCGCAATAGCTCGAGAAGCTCATGGGCGAACGCGAAAAGGAGTTTTGAAATGCAAATGTCAAAGTGGAACAAGTCCCTCACTGCCGCCTTGGGCCTCGCGCTCTTGCTCGGCTCCGCACTCGAATCGAGTGCTCGCCCTCGCCGCTGGGATCGCGACATCGAGCGAACTCGCCAAGGGCAAACGCTGGATTTGGGATACATCCAAATCGGTAACGGCGGACGCGGCGAAAGCATGTACACGCTTGAGATCGCGCGCAATCCTCACATTCGTTGCAACCTCACGCATGTGCGCTTTCAAGCGCCCAACGACAGCGTGTGGCTGACGCGTGCGTATGTGGAGTACCGACAAGCTGGACCAGGTGGACAACGCTTCGAGTGGATTGATCTCAACGAACCACAACCGGCTGTTCACCCCTTCCGCCCTGGCCGTCGTGGACCGCCTCCGGGACCGCAAGGCATTCAGCTTCGTGCTGGCCAGTATTCCAATTGGCTGGAAGTCGACGATGATCAGCCCGGCTTCCGCGGTGGTCGTTGCATTGAACGACTCACAGTCTACGGGATCGACACACCCGACTTCCGTGGCCCCGGTGGACACCGACCCGGCCGCTGGGATCAACCGGCCAACGTGCGTGTGGAAGGCTTCTTGATGATGCGTCAGCCGCCGATGCCGCCTCCTCCTGGTCATGGTGGCCCCGGCTTTCCTCCCGGTCACGGTGGCCCCGGCACAGGCCCGCAGCGTCCTCGTCAGCTCAACTTCTCACCTTTAGGTGACACGGGGCTATTGAGCCGAGGCCGCGTGGACGTGCGTGAAATTCAAGTTGGCGTTCATCAGGGACGCTTTGATGGCGTCAAGCTGATCGCCAAAGACGATGCCGTGACGATCCACCGCGCGCGAATTTATTTTGGCAACGGAGAGTACACAGAAGTGATGAATGTTGAGCTTCGCGAAAACCGCGAAGTCTACTTCGACTTCGATGGCACTCATCGCCGAGGCGCTCGCGATCAAGATCGCTTCATCCAACGCATCGTGATTGAGGCTTCGTCCGCTGTCATGTGGGGAACAAAGGGTCGAATCGTGGTTGAAGGCGGTCGATAAGCTCACCGCTGAAGCTCCTGGCTCAACTCAGTGTGCGTGATCACACTGATCGGCAAAAAACAAAACGCCCGATCTCCTTAAAGAGAGTCGGGCGTTTTTTTTCATCCTTCATTTACCAAAGTTAAGAGGCAAAGTTTGGAAACTTGGGAACCTCAGGGTGACTCTTTGATGGTGCCGCTGGCGTTCTTCACAGATCCCGTCACGCGCCCACCGATGACTCGCAACTGGCCTGTGAAGCCATCGATGTCACCCACGTCACCATTCACCACAATCATGTTACCGCGCGAGTAATTCTGAATCTTGGCGACATCAAATCCGCAGAGAAGAATATTGCCAATCGACGCGTCCACCGCGGCGATCTTGGCGTTGGCCGCCGAGGCGATCACACTGATCTTGCCCTTAACGTTGACGATTTGACCGACGTTCTTCGCTTTGTAGGCGAAGTTGCCTGTCACATCGCGAAGATCCGAGCCGTCGGCCAGCGCCACGGCGGAGCGAATATTGCGGTCCAGTCGATTACACTCGGCCACGTAGTATTCGTCTTCTTGCTCGGGCGGATCATCCGTGCTGGGTGGCATGTCGGAGTCATCCGACTCTTCATCGTCCTGTGAAGGTGGCGGTGTCGGTTGATCCTCAGGCAGCACATTCTCGTCGGCGAGAATCGTCTCAATGCCGTCGCCCTTTTGCTGGCCGGTACTACTAAAGTTCATGTTGGCTGTGTTGGAGCAGTTCTGATAGCCCATGACGAGCAACACCAAAACCAATGCCGTGATGAAATGCGGTCTGCGAAACCTTTTGATGAGTTCCATGCTGCCCCCCAAGGGATTATGCTCCCACGCTTGGCGCCGCGACATGTTGCGTTCGCCCCTCTTCATGCTCACCCAAATTCCTGCAAAACGCTCAAGTTTCCTTCGCTGCGACCTCGGGTTGTTCGCTTCTGAGACATTTTCCCCGCTTTTTAGGCTTCGGCGGTCACGCTGTCGCTTGACGACGGGCCGCGAGCTAGGGATTGATGCCGTATGTATCAAATTCGGGCACTTCGCGCTGAGGACCTCGAGGCCCTTCGGCGCTTCACGGATCAAGCGATCGGCGAAGGTTACTATTCGCTGGATGAGGTCCGTGAAGTGCTTCGGCGATCGACGCTCAACGGAGAAGTCTTCACGCTAGTACTGGTTCGACCGGACGAGGCCACAGGCCAACTCGAAAAAATTGTGGGCGCGCGTCTCACCTACCCGCCCGGGCAATGGAATCATGGCAAAGGCAAAGGCTTGAGTCCCGCGGCTTGGCCGCATCCACTGCAACGAACGGCTTACTTTCAGTCATTGTTTTTAGCCGACGAATTGCGCGGCCAAGGTTGGGGCGGAAGGCTCTCACGTGCAGCCATCCAGCTCTTGCGGCAAAAGACATCGACGCTAGGAATCGTGACTCACTCGTGGAAAGAGAGCCCGGATAACTCGTCCACGCGCTATCTGCAAAAGCTCGGCTTCCAAAAGATCACCGAGTACCCGGAGTATTGGCGCGATGTGGACTACAATTGCACGCGCTGCTTGAAACCTCCTTGCCTCTGCACCGCTCAAGAGATGTATTTGGACTTAACGATCCCCACTCAAGACTTGAAGGACTAGATTTCACATGAGCACTTCTTACTGGTTAGATCGAAGTTCCCCGCAAAATCGCCGCACTTATGACGCCATTATCGTCGGCGGTGGAATCTCCGGACTCTCGACGGCTTATTGGCTTAAAAAAGAAGATCCAAGCTTGAAGGTGGCCGTCGTGGAAAAGTCGCGCTTGGCCTTCGGCGCCAGCGGCCGAAACGCCGGCTTCATCACGGGCGGATCCGTTGAGCACTTCAATCGCATGATCACCAAGCACGGACTTGAAACCGCAACGGCCATCTGGCGATTCGCGCAAGAAAATCTGCGCCTGCTCAAAGAAGAGATCATTCAGGACCAAGGTGCGCCGCTGGGCTTTGAGCAAAACGGAGCCTATTCGCTTGCGGCTCAGCCGACGGAGTTCGCTGAGCTCAAAAAAGTTTCTGAAATCATGTCGTCTTTGAAGATTCGCACCGAGATCATCGAAGAGAAAGACATCCCTTCGCGCGTCGGCGCCCGCGGCTTTGTCGGCGGCATCAAGTATCTCGATGATGCCAGCGTCAATCCTGTCGCGCTCGTGCACCGACTGCATGAGCGGGCCGGTGCGGACCTGTTTGAAGGCACCGAAGCCTATGCGATCGAGTCCACGAGCGAAGGGACCCGCATTCTCAAAACAGATCAAGGTGACTTCGAAGCCGCAATGATTCTCATGAACCTCAACGGTTACTCGGCGCGCCTGCACCCCTGGTTCAAGGACAAGATTTATGCGACTCGCGGTCAGTGTCTCATGATGGAGGCGGTGCCTCGCTTCATGGATGCTCCCTGCTACGCGAACTTCTATCTCGATTACTTCCGACAAATTCCCAGCGGCGAACTGTTGATTGGCGGATTCCGCCAAGTCGAAAAGGAAACCGAAGTCGGCTACTCGGATCACACGACCGAGCCCATTCAAAACGCCTTGTACGAATTCGTGGTATCGCATTTGCCGCAATTCAAAGACGCCAAGGTCACGCATCGATGGTCTGGCGTGATGGGTTTTGCGCGCGATGGAGAACCCATGGTCGGAGCGCTTCCTGACGACAACCAAGTCTTCTTTGCGGGCGGATACACGGCACATGGAATTGGTTTGAGCTTTCACACCACCAAATGCCTGATCGACGCCGTCTTCGGACGCTCGGTTCCGGACTGGCTCTCCGCTCGGCGCTTTGGCTGAGTCCGTGACGGATCCGACTCGAGCAAGTGACAAAGTGGTGAAGCTCGATGGCTCAGCCATGCGTTCGCCTCACGCGGAAAGTCTCGCGAAAGTTTTTTCGAAGCTCATGACGTCTGAGCAGGGACTCACATCCGCCGAAGCCCAGGCTCGACGTCGCGTCTACGGGCTCAATCGTCTGCCGACGCAAGAGGCGCCATCCTTCCTCAGAATTTTCGCTCGGCAGTTTCTCAATCCCTTGATCTATGTTCTTCTCGCCGCTGGCGCCATCGCCTTGGCTTTGGATGATCTCAGCGACGCTCTCTTCATCGGCCTGATTCTCATCGTCAACGCCATCGTCGGCAGCATTCAGGAATTTGGCGCAGAAAAGAGCGCACGTGCCTTGCAGAGTCTGGCGCGCACGAAATGCCTCTGCGTGCGCGATTCACAAGAGATTGAGATCGATGCCGAAGACCTAGTGCCTGGAGATTTGGTGCGCTTGGAATCGGGACGCAAAGTTCCAGCGGATCTTCGCCTGGTCGCGCTTCCACGAGCCGACTCGCATCTTGCTCAAGCGGTCTCGAAATTTGAACTGCATATCGATGAGTCGCTACTTACGGGCGAGTCTCTTCCCGTTCAAAAAAATGCCCATCAGTTGTTTGACGAGTCGACCGCGCTGGGGGACCGACTCAACATGGCCTATGCCGGATCCGTGGTCACCAAGGGACGGGCCGACGCCATCGTCGTCGCGACAGGACTTCAGACCCAACTGGGGCATATCGCTCATTCTCTCAAGCACGAAGCTTCCGCTCCGCCGCCGCTGGTGCTTCGAATGCAAAAGCTCACGCAGAAAATCAGCTGGTCGCTGGTCATCGTGTGCTTGGCGATGGCCGCGATTCTTCTGACACGCGGGCAAACTTGGTTGGACGTACTGATGTTCTCCGTCGCTCTCGCGGTGTCTGCGATTCCAGAGGGACTACCTGTGGCGCTGACGGTCGCCCTGTCCGTGGCCAGTCGCCGAATGGCAAAACGAAACGTCATCGTTCGACGCCTTCATGCCGTCGAGGCCCTCGGCTCCTGCACCATGATCGCCACCGACAAAACCGGCACGCTCACTGTGAATCAACTGAGCATCACCGAGGTTCGCGCGCTCGATCGCACTCCCGTGAAACTCGAAGGCTCGGGCGATCTGCGCCCCGAACCACTTGAGCCGAAACTCGATGCGCTCCGCGAACTCATTCTCACCGGCGCACTTTGCAATGAGGCGCAGCTCAAGTCCCAGGATGGTGAGAAAGGACGTGAATGGATCGGTCATGGCGACGCCGTGGATCTGGCCTTTTTGGTTTTGGCTCATAAACTTCCCGAGCCCTGCGAGACTTCGGCGTTTCAATTGTTGGCCTCAGTTCCCTTCGAAGCTGAGAATCAGTTCGCCGCAACTTTGCATGAGCGCGAGCAAGCCCAGCGCATTTCGGTCAAAGGTGCTCTCGAAAAAGTGCTGGCCATGTGCGGCTCAGCGCGCTCGCCCTCAGGACCACAAATTCTGACGGATGCCATGCGAGCCCAGATCATCCAAAGCCTTGCCGATCCTTTGGCGGAATCGGGCCATCGCGTTCTTGCGTTGGCTTCTAAAATTTTGCCCGCTCGACATTCCACAAACGAGGATCTTCGTTCGCATTTGAACGAACTTTGCTTTGAAGGTGTCGTGGGCATGATGGACCCGCTTCGCCCCGAAGCTAAAGAAGCCCTGCGCGCTTGTCGTGAAGCCGGAATCCAAGTGGCCATGGTGACCGGAGATCACCCCAAGACGGCGATGGCCATTGCGCGACAGTTGGGTCTTGCGCATGAAGATGCCGAGTGCGTCACCGGACAGGCACTGCGAAATTCGGCGACGCCTGCGGAACTCATTCGCCAAGGCCGAGTGTTTGCGCGCGTGGAACCAACGCAAAAACTCCAAATCGTGCAACACTTGCTTCGCGACGGACACTTTGTCGCCGTCACCGGCGATGGAGCCAACGACGCTCCGGCACTCAAAGCCGCCAATGTCGGCATCGCTATGGGTAAGTCGGGAACGGATCTCGCAAAGGAAACTGCGGGCTTGATTCTCACCGACGATCGCTTCGCCAGCATCGTCGCCGGCATCGAAGAAGGTCGCGTGGCCTATGCGAACATCCGCAAAGTCGTTTATCTGCTGATCTCAACAGGGGCCGCGGAGATCATCATGTTCTTCTACGCGATTTGGGCGAAGACGCCACTACCGCTGACGGCCGCGCAACTTTTGTGGCTCAATTTGGTGACCAACGGCATTCAAGATGCCGCGCTCGCCTTTGAACCGAAAGAAGGCGATGAGCTTCGCCGTCCACCGCGATCACCGCAAGAGCCGATGTTCGATCGCATCATGCTTGAAAGAATCGCTCTCAGCGCCTTGGTCATGGGACTTGTCTCGTCACTGTTTTTTGAGATGCAGCTGCACATGGGGACATCGGTCGAGTCCGCTCGCAATCTCACGCTTCTGCTCATGGTGCTCTTTGAGAACTTCATGATCGGCAATTGCCGGAGCGAAACGCGTTCAGCGCTGAAGATCTCGCCATTTTCCAATCGCTTCTTGATCCTCGGCACACTCGGCGCCCAGCTTCTTCATATCGCGGCACTCTACACGCCGGGCCTTCGGGATCTCCTTCAGGTCGAGCCGGTCACGCTCGCGCAGTGGGGCGAATTGCTGGGCTACGCCGTGAGCGTGGTGATTGTGATTGAGATTCACAAGTACTGGCGAAGTTCCCGACGAACTTCGCCAGCACCCTCCGTCATCAATACTTAGTTCACTTGTATTTGACCGAACAGCCATAGGGCTTGGTGTTCGCCGTCTTGACGCTTTGACCTGCTTTCACCTCGCGCAAGGCTTCGGTCACATAGTTCGTCGCACCCGCAATGGTCTTGGGATCCGACGACGAGTTGGAATCAATCGCGCCCTGATACACGAGCACACCCTTGGAATCGATGATGTACATGTGGGGCGTGGTCTTTGCGGCATAACGTCGGCCCACCTCGCCCTTGGGATCAAGCAGAAAGGCCGTCATCTTTGCCTTTCTCTCGCCAACTAATTTTTGCGCCGCCGCGGCCTCGAGATGCCCTTGCTCACCGGGTGCGGAGGAAACAATGGTCAGCCAAACCGTGCCCTCGGCCGTCTCCTGCGTCTGCAGCTTCTGCATGTGTCCTGAGTCGTAGTGCTTTTTCACATAGGGGCAGTCGTTGTTGAACCACTCTAGAACCACAGTCTTGCCCTTGTAGTCCGAGAGCTTCACATCCGCGCCCGCCGCCGACTTCAGTGTGAAGTCCGGAGCCGCTTCACCATTCTTCACTTGCGCCAAGGCGGTGGATCCAAATGCCGCACTGAGTGCGATCACAACTCCGGCCTTCGCGACCTGCCGCGAGAGACGATTCATCGTTTCTTTCGTAAATTGCATGCAAACCTCCTCTGATTTTCCATGTTGTTTCAACTGTTAGAGTCTTCCTACGGATACAATTCGAACTAAGGGCCCGACGACGAAGGCGTGAGCGCCGACTCGACTTCGGAACGAAACAAAGCCGGAGTTAAAATCTCCGGGAGAAGCTTCGCCTCTCCACCCGGCGGATAGAAAACATACAGCGGCACTCCGGCCCGACCGAAACTCTTTAGACTTGCCGTGATTTCCGCATCCGACTTGGTCCAATCGGCTTTCAGCATCACCACACCTCGCTCTTGAATCCAGCGACGAGTGTCAGCGTCACGAAACACCACTCGATCATTCACCTGACAAGTGAGGCACCAAGTCGCCGTGTAGTTGATGAACACCGGCTGACCGTTCGCTCGCGCACGCTGCACAGTCTGTGAAGAAAAATTCTGCCAAAATTCATCTGTTGGCCCCGCGGACGTCTGCGGCAGGCGTGCAGCGAAAATCAAAACCCCAAGCGCGATGGCCAAGGCTCCCCAACGAATGCGTCGGAACTCCATCGCCAAGAGCATCAGCACTCCTGCCGCACCCACCAGCGCTGCGGCCAGTGGCGTCCAAAGTGTCGAAAGAATCCAAATGAGCCAAAGTGCGGTCACACCCAAGCCCATGGCCATCAGCACTTTGAGTCGATTCATCCAAGCGCCCGGCTTTGGCCACAGCCGAAGCAGCGAAGGCGCCAGCACCAAAAGCAGATACGGCGTCGCCAGCCCCACCCCCAATGCTGTCAACCCGAGGAACATCATGCTGATCGGTGCCGCCAACGCAAAACCCATCGCCGGAGCCATCAGCGGTGCTGTACAAGGCGAGGCCACAATCACTGCGAGTAAACCTGTAAAGTAGGAAGCGCGAGCGCTTGATCCTTGCGTCAGCCCTTCGCCCCAACCCATCCATCGACCGCCCAGCTCCCAACGCCCGAGCAGCGCCCAGCACATCAAAAGAAAAATCGCGAACATCGCAATGACGAAGCCGGGAGATTGCATCTGAAATCCCCAGCCCAAACTTTCCCCCGTCGAGCGAAATACGGCGAGCACAACTCCCAACACCCACATGCACGACAGCACACCCAAGGTGTAGGCCAAAACATGATGAGTGACTTCGCGTTGACTCTGTTGGGCCAGCTTCCCCAAGCTCATCATCTTGAGCGAGATCACGGGCAAAACGCAGGGCATGAGATTCAAAAGCAGGCCTCCGGCCCAAGCGAAAAGTAGCGCGCGCCACCAAGTCAGCCCCTGCGGCAGACCTCTTAGCTCAAAGCCTTCAACAGCGCCGCTTGCGTTGTTTGGCGTGCGAACGACGACAAGCCCCCAAAAGTCAGTTTGCGCAGGTCCTGCCGCGGATGTGGAGTCTTCGGCAAAACGAACTCGCACGCTGTCGCCATCTCGAGAAATCTCAGGCCGCGCCGACGACAATCCGCTTTCCGCGCTTGGAAAAAAATCGACGACTTCGGAAAACTGGCCTTGGCTTTGAGGAACTCCGAGGAGCTGAAGCTCCCGCCCTTCCCACTTCCAGCGCGAAACCGACCACGACTTCGGCAATCTCTCCGCGTTCAATTGAAACTCTGCTTGGCGCAAGCCGGGTACGGCCTGCTCACCCACAGGCCACTCAAATCGCCATGTCTGCCGCGCCGGAATACATTCCTTGCGACACACCAACCACTCCGCCTCCACTTCCACGTTCAACGCTTTCAGTGCCTCTCCAAGGTTAGATGATGTTCGAGGCCACCTGAGCTTTCGCGTGAACATCACTTCGCCCTCATAGGCAAAGCTAGTCAAAGGCGGCAGATCGATTCGCGTTGGTGTCGGAAATTGAATTGGGTCGAAAACAATCTCTCCCGGACTGACCTCTGTCTGAGTGTTCTGAGCCAATTCAACCCCACGACCCACTACGCGAACCTCAAATCGCGGTGCTGCGCCCGAATCTCCAGGGTTTGACCAATAGGTGTGCCATTCCGGATCAAGCCGAAGTTTCAAACCAATCTGCGAGTCCACTCCAGGTTGAAGCACATTATGCTCGAGCAAAACTTGACCAACTGAATTCGCCTGTCGAGTGGACTCACCAAGCCCCAGCACGACTTCACCTGCTGGACTCGCGAAAGTCGGCGCACTGACGCTCGCGATAAAAGGCAAAACGAATCGCAAGGTCACTTGCCCCAATGCGAATCGCCTGCGCTCACGCGTCGTTGAAATGTAAATTCTGGAGTCGGCCATCTCTCCGATTCTGCGGGCGGCTCACACACTTTCGCAATCACTTTCCAAGTCAGTGAACTCAATCGGCTTTGTAAATCGCGGATTCTTAAACTCGGATCTGGGTTTTCACATCACGCCATCAGCTGCATCACACAAGTGGCCCGACGCAGGTCGCAACTTCCGCAAGATCCTAGGTTACTTCGTAGACGATCGACGTTCACCTCGGCAGACTTGAGACATGAAAAATTCCGAGCGCACTCTTCTGCGACTTCATGGCGTGCGACACGCGTTCACCGATGCCACGGGCCAGACGCGTCCGGTGCTGGAAAATTTCAGTTTGCAACTTCAAGCGCGTGAACGCGTCGCCCTCTTGGGACTCAGTGGCTCAGGAAAAAGCACTGTGCTTCGGATCGCCATGGGACTCATTCAACCCACAAGCGGCGAAGTTGAGGTCTTTGGCGTTCGCCAAAGCGAAATTGGAAACTTAAGCGAACCCAAATTCGATCGGCGACGCATCGGCTATGTCATTCAAGACGGCGGCTTGTTTCCGCATCTCAGCGCTCGGCAAAATCTGACGCTGATTGCCCAGGAAGACTCTTGGTCCCTCGCCGAAACACAATCGCGAATTGAAGAGCTCTGCCAACTCACGCGCCTGCCGCTCAGCCTCCTCGACAAATACCCTCGCGAGCTCTCCGGAGGCCAACGTCAACGTGTCGGCCTGATGCGCGCGCTGCTCAGAAAGCCCGAACTGCTTTTGTTGGACGAGCCGATGGGCGCTCTCGATCCCATCACACGCGATGACCTGCAACGCGAGCTGGGCGAAATGTTCGAGAAACTTGCCATAGCACTTTTATTGGTGACTCACGATCTCCGCGAGGCGCGACGTCTCACAGATCGCATCGTGCTGCTCAACGAGGGTCGAATCGAACAAGAGGGACAATGGTCGGATCTTGTCGATCGACCCGCCAGCGAATTTGTGCGTCGCTTTGTCGGCGCTCAACGCGAGGTGCATGCATGAACTCCTCACGCGCGAGAATCCTCCGACGCCTTCGACTCATCACCGCGATGCTCATTGGCAGCGCGGCACTCGCGATCACTCAGTCCGCCAAGGCGCAAGACACTCCACCCTTTCGCATCGGCTCAAAGAAGATGACCGAGTCGATCGTCCTCGCTGAAATCTTGAAAGTCCGTCTCGATCACGCCGATTGGCCAACCGAGCACAAAGCAGAATTGGGCGGCACGCGCATACTTTGGAGTGCGCTCATCAGCGGCCAACTTGACGCTTACCCCGAATACTCCGGCACGATCTGGACGGAAATCCTCAAACGCCAAGGCCCCGTCCAACTCGACCAACTTCGCGTCGCACTTCTCGAGATGGGCATCCATATGTCGAGCCCGCTGGGTTTCAACAACACCTATGCACTGGGTGTCCCCGAAGCTTTGGCGCAAAAACGAAGCTTGAGTAAAATTTCCGACCTCAACGCTCATCGCGACTTGCTCTTGGGATTCAGCAATGAATTTCGGCGCCGACAAGATGGCTGGCTCGGTCTCCAATCCCACTATCAACTGAAAGGTCATAAGGTTCGCGGATTGGACCATGACATCGCCTATCGCGCCCTGCGCACGGGCGAGCTCCACGTCACGGATCTCTACAGCACGGACGCGGAGATTCGCGCGGAGAATTTGCGGGTGCTGGTGGACGATCGAGATTTCTTCCCGCGCTACGATGCGCTTTGGTTGGTTCGCAAAGAAAGTCTACATCCGCCTGTGGCCTCGGCCTTGAAGGAGCTTGAGGGTCAAATTTCAGAATCGCGCATGGTGGCGCTCAATCACCAAGCTCGGATTCAACATCGAAAGCCCTCCGACGTGGCCAAGGAGTTTTGGGGCGAGACCATCGCCGCTACGCCCGATAGCAACGCCGATCGAGTCGCTCGCGTCGCGCAACGAAGCTTCGAACACTTGCGCTTGGTGGGCTTTTCGCTATTGGCGGCAATTCTCGTCGGCGTTCCGTTAGGCATCAGTGCGTTTGAAAGCCCACGCTGGGGACGCGTGGTGCTGGCGTTTGTTAGCGGCGTGCAAACCATACCTTCGCTTGCACTTCTCGTGATCCTGATTGAACCACTTCATCGCGTGGGCCTCAGCGGAATTGGCGATCCGCCCGCTTTGGTCGCGCTGTTTCTGTATAGCTTGCTGCCGATCGTGAGAAACACTCACGCCGGGCTCAAACAAATTCCGCAAAGCTACCGCGAAGTCGCGCAAGCCTTTGACATCTCCCCCACGACTCGTCGCTGGAAACTCGAATTGCCCATGGCCCTACCCAGTCTACTCGCTGGGATCAAAACCGCAGCCGTTCTCAACGTCGGCTTCGCGACTCTCGGCGCACTCGTGGGCGCTGGTGGCTACGGGCAGCCGATTCTTGCCGGCATTCGCCTCGATCACTACGGCATGATCCTCGAGGGCGCGATCCCATCGCTGATCATGGCGTTGCTCCTACAACAAGTTTTTGAATTTCTCGAATTGCGACTTGTGTCGCCGGGACTTCGCAGTCGATCAGCTTAATCAAATGAAGCTGGCTGCACCCTGCGAATTTCAGTCAAAATCAAGTTCGCAGACTGTGCCCAAGTCCAGATAGCGACCCGGCGCTGACACTTCGATTTGCGTCCAACAGTTGTGGTAAGCCCACTGCACTCCGCCCGGAAGGCGATGCGTCTCGGCCCAAACCGAAGTCTCAATTTCCATCACGGAACCCACCCACTTCGGCTCGCCGACATACTCAAAACGTGTCATGTCCACGCTTCGCGCTTCCGCCACAAAAAAGTTTTCAACGGACTCGCGAGCCAAAAGGTCAATCTCACCAAAGTCCGCACGGGCCGTAGGCGCCAGCATGAGTCCCGCAACGATCACCAACGCGTAAAGCTTCAAAGTGTTTTTCATGGCGTCCTCCAGCCTGAGATTTCAGCACTCTTCAACATCTTCGCGCCCAACACTCAAGCTTGCGGTGGTCACCGAGTCAGCTTTTCCCAGAATTTCGCCCCGACCCTAGGTTTCCGAGGCCCTTGGCACACCGCCGCCGTGCGCCGCCTTGAGTCCCTGCGCCTCCGCCGCTATGCTCGCAGTTCAGACATTGTCTTATTTGCCGGAGGACTCGTGATGCGTTTCATCTCAGAACTTAGCCTCAGAACTTTTGCCGCAACTTTGATCATCACGGCCTATGCATTCTCGCCCGCTCTGGCGCACGAAGGTGATCATGACGATCACGGCGATCATGCCGAGCACGCTGATCACGCAGGTCACGATCATGCCGGTCATGATCATGGCGATCACGCCGGCGCCGACAAGAAGGCGCACGCTGAACACGGTGGAAAAATTCACTTCAAGCCCAAGGCCCGCCGTGCGCCGACGAACCCATCCGCGCGCCACTCTGGCAATTCGCCCATCGATATGAGCCATGGCGTTTTGTGGAACAACGGCACCTTTGGACAACCTAATCCCGAGATCGCCATGAAAGGCGCAAGCTCCACTTGGGCCGTGAGTCTGGCTGAAATCGATTACGCCTATGAGAACAAGGCTCGCTTCATCGGCTCACTCGGTGAGCGCTTGGATTTTTATGATGTGGCGATGAAAGAGTGGAACAAGACTTCGGAAATCACCAAGCCCGAGGTCGCTGAGTATTCGAAGAACGCAGCCGGAGAACTCGGCCCTCGGCTGGAAAAAGCTCGTCAAGCTTGGAAGCAAGCCAAGAGCGCAAACGCCAAGTCCTGGGCTGAAGCGAGCCACAACGCCAAGCGCGCCTTTGTCGAACTTCAGACCGCGTATTATCAGCTGCACAAAAACGTTCGCCGCTAGAGCTGGCCGAGGCCAACGGCGACTCAAGCTTAGTACTGCGCCACGAATCTCAATCCCAAAGTTCGGCTTCGCACGCCGCGAAGCGAATCCACGAAGCCCGCCGAGTCTTTAGACCAAACCACGCGGGCTTCAAGCACCTGTCGCCGGCCCGGATCACCTTGTGTGCTGGCATAATCGACTTTCAGAGCTTCGCGGTGATCAAAACTTCGAAGAGATTCCACCACCACGCGCGCACCCATTTGCGCAAAATCCAAAAAGCGAGCTCGGTAAGGTTTGCCTAAGCGATCCGTCAATATCACTTCGCCTTCACGCTTGATTCGAGCGTGTTGCCTAAGACCAACAGGCTGGCCACGCTGCCATCGCTCAATCATCGCAGAGAGATCGCGCCGCTCTTCAGGGTCCGCCAAAAAACTTATGCGCTCAAGACCCGTGAGCATGGCTCGTGCGCGCGGCTCGGCCTCACCTGCCATGACGATCACCGAGACTTTTTGAAACTTCCCGCGCAACCGATGCAACATCGGCAGATGGGCCTCCCGAAACTGCGGCAAGCGAAGCAGCATCAGGTCCATCGGAAAGTCGATGAGCCCATGCAGCACTTCCTGCATCGATAGAAATTCGCGGTAAGTGAAGCGCACGGGATTGCGAAACTCGGAGCGAATCCACTCCAAGTCCCGATCCGGTCGCGACACCAAGGCGATGCGCGTGAGCATATTGAGTTTCCCTCAGTCCCCGGAATCCTTCCGGCAATTTCGAACTTGTGCCCTGAAGCTGACGCGATCTCATCGATCACAGGCCAATCGATCACAGAGTCAGTTCGTCAGCTTCAGGTGATAGCCCAGCAAGTCCTAGCCCAGCCCAATTGAAATTGGCTCAAAGCGGGACAAGTTCACTGTCTAGGAAAACGACAGGCGCGTGCAGAACTTAACAAGCTTGTCAGTCGATCCAGCGTCCGCACGGCAAACTCAGGTCACGGGTTCGTCACTTAAGCGGGTTGGATAAAAAAAGCCCAGCTCTTTCAAGCTGGGCTCGGGGACATGAGATCGACCTCAGGCGCCACCCTCTCTCACTTTGACGGCGCACCTCAAGCGCGATCCCAATACTCAATTCTCAATCAACATCATCGTGGCTCAGGATCGCCAGATCACTTCGCGACCACGCAGAGGCTTGCACCTGTTTCGGGGCTGCAACCTGACCAGTAAGTCTCTTTGCATGTGCCTCCGTTTTCCGGAGTGCGCCACTTGCCCGCCGATGTGCAAGCTTTCCAAGCCGGCGAATCAACGTTCGCAAACTGCGAGCGCGCATCATTCATCAACGACTGAATCAGATCTTGTGTCGCCGATCGCGAGAGCGCGAGTGAAGTCGCCATCTTCTCAATGCCTTCGGAAGAAGGCAGCTGGAACTTCGCCATCGAAGTCATATCGTCCTGCGAAAGTCCAAGTGAAGTCAGCGCATCAGCTTGACCTGCGTGAGCCGCCTGCAAGGCCTTAGTGAGACGCTCAGCGGACTCGAGCGGCAAATTGTACTTACCCGAGACCGTCGACACCGACATGTCGGCGCTCAACAGCGACGATGCGGCAACTGCCGAATAGCGAGTGGCGCAAGGATCCCATTCGCGCTTGCAGCTTGTGTGACGGCGCCCCCAACGATCATGCGTGCTTCGGCAACGCTCCACATAGCCACCGCGACAGCGCGGACGATGCGAATGATCGTCGTCACCCAATGCGGCGCCAATGGCCACAGCACCTGCCACGATGGCGATGGCGCCACCCACAGCCGCAACGTCTTCATTCTTACAAGCTGTCGTGCCCATGGCGATCGACAGCGCGACGGTCGGCAATACCGCGAGCTTCATCCACATCGACATCTTCTTGGCACCCACTTGAGTTTCCTTTGTTGTGCTTTCCATCTTTCGATCTCCCTCATTCTTATCTTCTTGGACACCCGCGGTGCCCAAAGCTTGGTGGTGATGGCAGGTTCAGTGCGTCGCGCCCGATCGCGAGGCTCGCATCAAGAACTGGTGCCAAGCTTGCCCTCATGTGCAGCTCGGCCAGCGGTAAACGCAATTCCGGGACCAAGTGCAGATGCGGCTAAGGCACCGACGAATTCCAGTTACTTAACGCCTCGCAAGGTGCACCGTGGCTCTCGCTTTCGCTAACATTCCTAGCCATGGACGCACGCCTCGAACGCTTTTTAGATCACTTCAATCAACTCGAAGCCGGAAAAATGAAGCTGCTGACACTCATGTACACTGAGGACATCAGCTTCCAAGATCCGCTGCATGAGATTCACGGCTTGAGTGAGCTGACGCGATACTTCGATCGACTTTACAAAAACACATTATCTTGTCGATTCGAGTGGGACTCGCGCCTCATGCTCGGCAACGAAGCCATGCTCACGTGGCGCATGGGATTGACGCACAAACATCTTAATCGCGGTCGCGAATTCTGGCTTCCGGGCGCAACCCACCTGCGCTTTCGCCAAGGCAGCGACTTGGTGTGCATGCACCGTGATTACTTCGACGTCAGTGATCTCATCTACGAACGCATTCCCGCTGTCGGCCCCGCCGTCCGTTGGATCAAATCGCAACTCTAATGAAACTTTCGCCGCTTCCTTTTGACGAGGCCACAGGCAGCGTCCTGAGCGCGCTCGAAAGTCACACTTCACTCGTCGTCGTCGCCGAGCCCGGCGCGGGCAAAACCACGCGTCTACCGCCGCTCATCGCCGAAGCCTTGCCCGAGCGAATCGTGGTACTTGAGCCGCGAAGAATCGCCGCGCGCGCAGCCGCCACGCGAATCGCCGAAGAGCGCGCTTGGAACTTGGGTCACGAAGTCGGCTATGCGGTTCGCTTTGAAAATAAAATTTCCCCGCAGACGCGCGTGGCCTTCTACACCGAAGGCTTGTTCCTGCAGAAACTCAAACAAGATCCCGAACTACGCGGCGTGAGCGCCGTGGTGCTCGACGAGTTCCACGAACGAAGTCGACACACAGATCTGGCCCTCGGCCTCGTCAAAGAACTTCAAGAATTGGCGCGACCTGATCTCAAGCTTGTGGTGATGAGCGCGACACTGGATGCCGAAGCCTTGTCGCGACATCTTGGCGACGCGCCGATTGTGCGTGTGCCGGGGCGAAACTTCCCCATTGAAGTGCGCCATGGCCAAGAGCCGCTGAGTCTCAATGTTGGTCCAGCCTTCATCGATCGCGTCGCGGAAAAAATCCTCAATATCTTTACAGGTCGTGAGCCACGAATCGAAGACGTGCTCGTGTTTCTCCCCGGCACCGGCGAAATCCGCCGAGTTCGCGAAGCGATTCAGCCACGCCTTAGCACCTACGCCGACGTTCACGAATTGCATGGGCGCCTCGCGCTCAAAGACCAGCAGGCCGCACTGGTCCGCGGCCCACGACCTCGCGTCGTGCTGTCCACCAATGTCGCCGAAACTTCGCTCACGCTCGATGGCATCGGCACCGTCATCGACACAGGTCTGCAACGCATCGATCGCCGCGATCGCGCGGGCTTTCCGCGCCTTGAACTCGAACGTATCTCCCTGTCTTCCGTCACCCAACGCGGTGGTCGCGCAGGCCGACAATTTCCTGGTCTCAATTACCGTCTCTGGAGCCGCATCGATGAAAGTGCGTTTCCCGCTTTCGACGAACCCGAAATCGACCGCATCGACTTGTCCGCCGTGCTCCTGGATCTCAAAGCTTTCGGCGTGACGGATGCGCGAAGTTTTTCTTGGTTCACGCCACCGCCCGAGACCAGTCTCAGCGATGCCGAAGCGCGACTCCTCGATTTACGCGCCACCGATCAGCAAGGCCGCCTCACGGAGATGGGTCGCCAAATGGCGCGCTCGCCCCTCGAACCGCGACTGGCCGCACTCTGGGCTGAGGCCCAGCGCCTGCAACTTGCACCGCTCGGCGCACGACTTGCTGCGATCTTGCAAGAGCGCGACTTCTTACTCGACAAACCACCCGCGCGCGGCGAGGACAGCGATCTCATGCCACGCCTTGAAGCGCTGACCGATCGAGCTTCACGTGCCCGCGTGGATTTTGCCGCGCGCGACCTCGTCCAGCGAGTCGCCGAACAAATCTTCGGCGGCCCGTTGCCATCGGCGCCCTTCACGCGCGAACAAGTCACGCAACTCTTGGCCTACGCATACGCCGATCGGCTCGCCAAACGCCGCACCCCTCGAGGCGATCGCGCGCGCTTAGCCGGCGGTAAAGGCCTGGCACTCAGCCCGCACAGCTTAGTGCAAGACGCGACTTTCTTCTTCGCGCTCGCCACCGGCGGCCCCGCCCACCGCGAGACCGGCGACGCCGTTTGCGTCTTAGCCCATGGCCTCACCCGAGCTGAAGAAGAGCTTCTATTCGCCGGCCCATGGCGCGCCCAAGTGCGCACCGAGCGCGAGATCGCACTCGATGAAGCCACGGAAAATCTCACCGTCATGGAAGTTTTCTACGAGGCTTATCGTGGCCTTCCACTCACCGAACCAAAACGTCGCCGCGCCAATAGCGAAGAAGCATTCCCGCTTCTCGTCGCCGAGGCCTCGCGCCGAGGAATCCTCGAACGCGAAGCCCACGAACTCTATGCTCGCTACCAATTCGTGAGTGACCCGCCAGCCGGGCTTGGAGTTTCACCCTTGGCGGATCTTGAAGCTTGGAATGAAATTCGCAACCGCGCCCTCGAAGAAATCTACTATGGCGAATCACAACTTGAGGTCTTCAAACAAAAGTCCGCGAGCGACGCCCTCTGGCGCGCCATGCAGCCACGCACCCGCTCTTTGATCGAGGAACACGCCCCTCGCGACTTCCTCGCACCCAGCGGCAAACGCGTCGCCATTCAATATCTGCGCGACCGCGCACCCTACTTGGAAATTCGCCTGCAAGAACTCTTTGGTCTATCGCGAGGTCCACGCGTCTGGCGCGACCAAGTCCCTGTCACCCTGCACCTGCTCGGCCCCAACTACCGGCCCGTGCAAGTCACCCAAGATCTCGCGGGCTTTTGGCGCGGCAGCTACGCCGAGGTTCGCAAAGAATTGCGCGCGCGTTACCCCAAACACTCATGGCCCGATGACCCAGCTCACGCCGAGCCCCCCAAGCCGCGCCCCCGTCGGTGAATGCAGTTTCCGCACATTGTGCGGAGTTTTTTGGACTGGACGCCTGTGAACCGCGCAGGGAGTGTGGGCCGAGCGTTAGGATGAGCTTGGGCTGTGCGCGTGCACGTCTGCGTGCGCGGATGGATCCGGCCAAATTCGCCTTTGATTGCAGTTGCGACAGAGCGTGCGAAGATTCGCGGGCGTGTGCGTTCCTCCTTGGGCGAACGGATGAATGTGGTCAATTTCGAGCGCGTGCTGCGAGCCGCAGTTCTGGCACTTGTGCTGCGCTTCGTGCTGGATTTTGCGACGGAGTTTTTTCGGGATGTAGCGCGAGCGCTTTGGGGGCGCTTGTGTGTTCCGCGCTGGCGCGGGTTGCACGGCGTCAGTTGGCGCGTGTGTTGGCTTCGGAGTCGGCTGCACCTGCGCTGGCGCGGGTCGCAGCGCGGCGAGTTTCTCGCGCGCCAGCAACGTGATGAGTTCTGCTGTCGTCATGTTCGGATACTTGTGCGCGAGCGCCCCTTTGAGTTGCGTGATCATCTCCAGCGTTTCGTTCGGAAGTTCGAGTGCGAGTCGCGAAGTGTTCGCCGTTCTTGCGCGGGTGCGCTCTGGTTTCGGAAGCTCAGGAGCGATCGCGGCGATCTCGCGTTCGACTTCACGTTTGGTTTTGTTCTCGATGGATTTGATGAACGCGACTTTTTCATCACGCGTTGGTTGCGTGTGACGAAAGAGTCGGTTCGCTTGTGCGATGTTGGTGAT
>DDUL01000006.1 GCA_002344785.1 Bdellovibrionaceae bacterium UBA2339 | reverse complement strand
CGGGAACATAAAAGACGTCGGCGCGTTCCAGCTTGGCGATCTTCTCGGCTGAAATTTGGTCGCCGGCGCGCAAATACAACACCAATTTCTTGTTGAGAAATACGAAGGTATCGAAGGTGGTCGGTCGATTGGGAATGAGCGAGTTCACGCGAATTTTGAAGTGACCGGCCGTCGCGGGGGCTGAGCCGAGCGCCGTGGCCAAAGACTGCAGCTCGTCGGGGGTGGCGTTCGCAGCAGGGGCGGAATTCGACGGATTTCGTTCGCTCATAGCTTAAGTGTGCCAAGCTTGAGATGACTCTCCAAGCACTCCCTTGACGGAGTGAGACGAGGTCGAGAAAGTGTCTCGCAATGAGTAGCTTGAAGTTCGACACTTCCACGAAGAACTCCAATCGCAGCCCCGGTCGGGGTCCAGATCTGCTCACCTTGAAGGTGGATACGCCGGTGCAATTTGTTCGTGGCGTTGGACCTAAGTTGGGGGAGCGGCTCAAAGACAAGGGCGTTTGGACGGTTCAAGATCTCTTGGAGTGGTATCCGCGCGCCTATGAAGATCGTCGTGCGGCCAGATCCATCGATTCACTCCAACCCGGGGAATTGGTGAGTCTGCGAGCTGAAGTGATCGGCGTGACGAGCTTTGCGATGGGAAAGAGCCGCCGCAAGATTTGGGACATTGTCGTACGCGACGGCACAGGCAAGATTCACTGCAAATACTTCCGCGTGCCTTACAAAGGCTACTTCGAGCGCTTTCAGCCCAATCAAAAAGTTCGCGTGATTGGCCGCGTGCTCAATTACCGAGGTCGCATCGAGTTTCATCATCCCGACCTGCAAGACGACACGCCAGAAACTTACGCCGATGACGATGTCATCGTGCCGATTTATCCGGAAACCGAAGGTGTCACCAATCGGCAACTGCGAAAAATGATTCAAGAGGCGCTGACGGGTCTAGTGGCTGAGCGAGATCAGCTGGAACTTCTACCCGCATGGATGCGCACGCGCTATGAATTGCCGCCTCGCTATGAGGCGCTTTTGCAAGCGCATCGCCCGCACAAAGACTCGGGTCCCGAGCTTGCCGAGTTCAAAACTCCTGCGCATCGGCGACTCATCTTCGAAGAATTCTTCTGGCTTGAACTTTGGTTGGCGTCGCGAAAACAAGAAGTGGCGCGCGAGGCCGGAATCAAAATGCGTCGCGATTTGAGTTTGGTCGATGCATTGGTGCGAAATCTCGCCTTTGAACTGACGGGTGCGCAAAAGCGCGCCTTTCAAGAAATCGTTGCGGATCTGTGCGATCGTGATCCGGCTCGGCCTATGCATCGCCTCGTGCAGGGAGATGTCGGCAGCGGTAAGACGATGGTTGCACTGATGGCGGCCTTGGTGGCTGTGGCCTCGGGCTATCAAGCCACACTGATGGTGCCGACGGAAATTTTAGCCGAACAGCACGATCAAACGGCGCGCCGCCTGTTGGAGCCACTGGGCCTGAAGGTGGGACTGCTCACCGGCTCGCTGAAGGCGCGCGAACGTGCGCAAGCTTTGGCCTTGCTGGAGCGAGGCGAGATCCATCTGCTCATCGGCACACACGCTTTGATTGAAGACGCCGTTCACTTCAAAAATCTAGGACTTGTGATCATCGACGAACAACATCGCTTCGGTGTTGAGCAGCGCGCTCGACTCAAGAGCAAAGGCCAATCACCTCACTTTCTCATCATGACGGCGACGCCGATTCCGCGAACTTTGGCGATGACGGTCTATGGCGACTTGGATGTGTCGGTGATCGATGAGTTGCCTAAAGGTCGCTCGCCCATCCAAACTCGTGTCGGGTTTGAATCGCATCGTGGGAAAATGCTGGAGTTCGTGCGCGCGCAAATCACCAAGGGGCGCCAAGCCTACTTTGTTTACCCGCTCGTTGCCGAAAGCGAGAAGATTGATCTGAAGAATGCCGTCACGGCCTTTGAAGATTTGCAAAAGCAGTTTCCCGAATATCAGCTTGGACTTTTGCACGGTCGCATGAAGCCCGACGAAAAAGACCAAGTCATGCGCCGCTTTCGCGCCGGTGAATTTCAAATTCTTGTCTCGACCACAGTCATCGAAGTCGGTGTGGATGTGCCCAACGCGAACATCATGGTGATTGAACATGCTGAGCGTTTTGGGCTTTCGCAATTGCATCAGCTTCGCGGGCGCGTGGGTCGCGGTGAACACAAAAGCTATTGCCTGTTGATGCTGGGCTATGCGGTGAGCGAAGAGGCCCGCGATCGAGTCAAGATCATGGAAGAGTCCACCGACGGCTTTGTGATCGCCGAACGTGACTTGGAGATTCGTGGACCCGGTGAATTTCTTGGCGCGCGCCAGTCCGGTCTACCCGGATTTAAACTCGCCAATCTTGTGCGCGATGCCCGCATTCTGCAGATGGCGCGCGAGGCCGCATTTGAAGTGTTTGAGCGCGACCCGAGTCTGCGCCTTAAAGAACACGCTTCATTGCGACGTGAACTCTTGCGTGCGCATGGCCCCACTTCGCTGGCGGGAATCGGCTGAGTTCCTCAATTGAAATGCGAAACGAAACGACCAAATAAACGACCAAATAAACGAACCAAGAAACTCTGCGTTACGCACTTTGCGCTTTCCAAGTCGAAGGCCCTCATGCTTTCGTAAAGTGCAGAAAACTGAAATGACTTCGGGAGGTCACCTCGTGATTTCACAAGCACGCAATGCATTGCATCGTTTGTCTCGGGCAGGACGCATCGGCCTGGTTCTGTCTCTGGGTCTGCTACTCGGATGGGGCGCCCATGCCGAAGAGCCCTTGCTTCGATTGCGCGGTGGCGACTTGAATCTCCGCGATCTGCATAGCCAAAGCGCACAGAGCTTTTCTCTGCCAATGTTTGATACGCAGCTCGAGGCCACAGGCATCAGCTGGGTGGGCACACGCGAAAAGCGTCCAGCCAAGCGTGCTCCGGCAAAGGGCCTGCAAGTTTACGTCGTGCAAATGCGCGACACCATCAAACGCGAAGATCTGAAGAACTTGGCCAGTCTCAAAGTGAAAGTGCTTCGTTATCTGCCGGATCACGCGCTGGTGATTTCAGTGGCGCCGAAAGATGCGCAAGTGCTGTCCAAGTCCTCGCCGCGAATTCACGCGCTTGTTCCTTATCAACCTTGGTGGAAACTTGCGCCTGAGCTGGGCACAAGCTCGATTTTCAGCGGTGATCCGAGCCTGCGGGCGTTGGTGCGACTGTTCCCTGGACAAACGCGAATCGGCAAGCTGCCAAAGAACATCAAAGTTCTTGATAACTCCGGACGTTCGCTGGTCGTTGAGGCGCGCCGAAGTGCGCTCTACGACTTGGTGAAGCAAAGCGAAGTGGAATGGGTCGAACCTCTCGCGCAACTTGAGTTGCCTTGGTTCAAGGACGACTACTTGCGCTTCGGTCTCCTCTCCACTCCCGGAGACTATTCAGATCTCACAGGCTTTGAATCAGGCACGAAGCTCATGAAGCTCGACGCCGTGTGGGCCCGAGGCCTTCGCGGCCAAGGCGAGATCGCCGCATTCGCCGACACCGGCTTTGATCGCGGCGACACGCAAAATGTGCATCAAGATGTGAATGGCCGAATTCCTCAAGGCTTCATCCACGGACTCTTCTCCAAAAGCTGGGAAGATCCGATGGGTCACGGCACGCATGTCGGCGGTTCCATTGGCGGTGATGGTGCGGCCTCGGCCACCGGAATTCCTGGCGCCGCTCCGCTTTCGCATCTGATTCCGCAGTCGATGTGGAGCCCGATGCTCGACAACTTGAGTGTGCCTTCCAAACTCAAAGACATGTTCGGCAAAGCCCAAGCTGCGGGCGCGCGCATTCACTCCAATTCGTGGGGTGCGGCCGCGGGCTTCGGAAACTACGATGCCATGGCCCAACAAGTGGATGAGTACATGCACCAGAATCCCGAGTTCTTGCTACTGTTCGCGGCGGGCAACAACGGTGAAGATGCCGACAAAGACGGGCGCATCGACGGCAACTCGATCTCGTCGCCCGGCACGGCGAAAAACGTGCTCACTGTGGGATCGAGCAAAAACTTTGTGAAAAATGGCGGCATTCAACGAAAGCTCATTGAGTTGAAAATCGGCCAAGAGAAGTGGGGCGTTGAACCGCTCGCGAGCTCAATGCTCTCGGACAATGAGCGGGGACTGGCGCCGTTCTCAAGCCGTGGACCAACTAAAGATGGTCGCTTGAAGCCTGAGGTCGTTGCCCCCGGCACGAACATTTTGTCGCTGAAGTCTCAGCATCCCAAATCAGATCCGCTCTGGGGATTGTACAATTCGCTGTATGCTTGGTCGGGCGGAACTTCGATGTCGACGCCACTGGTGGCGGGAGCTGCGGCGATTGTGCGCGAGTATCTGCGCAAGGAGCGTCAGCTGACACAGCCCTCGGCGGCCTTGGTTAAAGGTATTCTCATGCATACCAGCGAAGATTTGTTTCCGGGCCAGTTCGGCGCTGTGGGAGCATCGCGTGGGCAAGAGCTTCTCACCGAGCGACCCAACATGGATCAAGGCTTTGGACGCGTGAATGCGGATCAGGCGACGCGTTTGGAAACTTCGATGCTGATCGATGAGCGAAAAGGATTGGCCGTCGGTGAAGTGCACGCCTATCCCATTCGCTTGATGAAGTCGGCCCGATTGACGGCAACCTTGGTGTACACGGATGCGCCTGGGGCCGCCGGAGCCGCCAAAGCGCTGGTCAATGATTTGGACTTGTCGCTGGTGTCGGTGAGCGGGCCGCGCATTGATCGTCAGGATCGCGCCAACAATCACGAGTTCATGAGTCTCCAGGTTAATCCCGGCGACTATCGCATCGAAGTGCGAGGGGCGAATGTGCCCATGGGTCAGCAGCCCTATGCTTTGATTGTGACAGCCGAGTGAACTCGAGAGGGGCGGCCGGCCCCTCGTTTCCTCAAGGGTCTGGCGTATTTCGTCAGTCTCACCCCTGACCTATTTACACAGCGCATTATGCGAGAGGCCTCTCATTTGGATTGAGGCCTCGTCATCTTAAATTCCCTGAAATTCTTGGATGAGGCTGCCGTAAAGTGGCCCCGTTTCTTGATGGACAGTGTCATCGGTGGTAAAACTCCGTCCTGCGCTCAGCCGAACTTTGCTCCTTTGTGGGTGAAGTTTGGGACTTTTAGGGCGGCCCTCAAAAAGCCGGTCTGAGAGCGATCGGTCTGAGAGCGACCAGTCTGAGAGTGACCGGTCTGAGAGTGACCGGTCTGAGAGCGAAAGGTATCGCGGGTGAGATTGCGGTCGAGATCGCCGATGCCTTCTTGGAGCGAAACGCGCTGCATAAGTTCTGAGCCTCAATCTGTGAGGCCGACGGCGCGCCGATTCGTTAGGTCGATGTGAAGTGGTCGATGAAGGTGCGAAGAGCAAAGCGAACGAGTTGTTCGCAATGCGATCCGCGCCTTCTTGGGAAAACCAAAAGGGATTGTGTCCAAACGCTTTCGCGCGGTGGGGCAGATCCATGGAGGATGGCGTGAGTTCAAAACGCTCCGTCAAAACGAGCCCGAAGTCCGCGAAAAAGCCTACGGCTATTTCGAAGGTCACTTCGAAACCTGCAAAGACACCAGCTAAGTCGTCATCTAAGACGTCGAAGGCCTTGGCGTCGAAGGCGAAGTCGGCAACGGCGTCGAATTCGAAGTCCACGATTAAAAATGCGAAATCGGCTTCGGCATTGAATTCCAAAACTACGCAGTCGGCTCAAGCCAAGGCGAAGTCGGCAGCACAGGCGGCATTTGATTCGGCTGAGGCTTTGGCCACACAGCTCATGAATACGGCGATGAAAGCGACAGTTAAGACTGTTGTGAAGACCGTCGTTCGAAACATCAAACCCAAGGCGAACTCGGCTCGAGTGGCGGCAGAAGCCGCGCCCATTCAGGCTTCGTTCAGTGAAACGACAGTTCAGGCTGAGTTGACGACGTCGGTGGTGGAGACGGCTTCGCCGGTTGAGTCCGACGAGGAGAGCATGCTCTCGCCGGAGATCATGAAGCAGACTCAACAAGATGATGAATTTAAGAATATTCCAATTCCGCAGCCCAAAGGTCCGCGTCAGCCCATCGTGGCGAAGCGGCCGGCCAATTGGGATGAGTTGATCGAGTTCAAGGTGGGCGATAACGCCGTATACCCGGGACATGGTGTTGGTCGCGTGAATGCGATCGAATGCAAGGAGATCGCGGGCAAAAAGCTCACGTTCTACTCGATCCAAATTTTGGAAACGGGCATGAAGATCATGGTCCCGCAGGGCAACGTGAAGAGCGTAGGCCTACGGCCCATCATCTCCAAGACCGAGGCTGAAGAAGTCATCGGCATCTTGAAGCAAACCAACGTCAAGATCGACAATCAGACTTGGAACCGCCGTTATCGTGAGTACATGGAAAAGATTAAAACCGGAGGCGTTCGCGAGATCGCTGAAGTTTTGCGGGATCTTTTCCTGCTCAAAGTCGACAAAGAGCTGAGTTTTGGCGAGCGCAAGATGCTCGATACGGCTCGCAGCCTCTTGATCAAAGAACTGATCCTCGCCACGGGGCGCGATCAGCTGGAGCAAGAGGGTGAAGTGAAGGCGATTTTGGGTCTTTAATTTGGTTTTAGGGGTTGGACTCGGGAGTTGGAATCCAGAGTTCAGAAGGGTCGCGCTCCTAAGGGGTAACCCGCCGAGTTCTCGGCGGGTTTTTTCGTTCCTGAAGCTCGGTGGATCGGGCTATCCTATCAACCTTAACGGCTGAGGCTGTGGCGGCTCCTTGCGGCGCATGCCTAGGGTCGCAGTTTTTGTGTTTGAACTGCGAGAATTTCAGGAAAGTCGATGAAGCCACAAACTGTGGCGAGGGCAATTATGGTACGTGTTCGCTTTGCTCCAAGTCCGACGGGTTACTTGCATGTGGGTGGTGCTCGCACGGCCCTCTACAATTTTTTGTACGCTCGCCGGCATGGCGGTCAGTTCATTTTGCGAATTGAAGATACGGATTTGGAGCGCTCGACCGAAGAGGCGATGCGCATGCAGATCGCCGATCTGAAGTGGCTTGGAATTTTGTGGGACGAGGGGCCTCATCCGGATTCACTGCAAGATCAAGGACCACACGGACCTTATCGTCAGAGTTTGCGAAAAGACATCTATCGCCAGTATGCCGAGCGTCTCGTGGACGAAGGCTTGGCGTATTACGATTTTCGTACGGATGCCGAGCTTGAGGTCATCAAAGAGAAGTTGATTGCGGCAGGGAAGCCACCTCAGATCGAAGCTCCGCCGACGATCGTCGCTCCGGCTGAAGCGCGCGCACGAATCGCGCGAGGCGAGCCGGGAGCGATTCGCTTTCGCGTGGCGGAAAAGCGCGATTACTTCGTGCAGGATTTGGTGCGCGGCGAAGTGCGATTTCCTTCAGACATGGTCGGCGACTTTGTTCTGGTGCGCTCAAACGGCATGCCCGTCTACAACTTTTGCTGCGTGATCGATGATGCTTTGATGCAGATCACGCATGTGTTCCGCGCCGAGGAGCATCTTTCCAATACCTTGCGCCAGATGATGATCTATGAAGCGCTCAAATTTCCGTTGCCGCAGTTTGGACATTTGTCGTTCATCTTGGGGCCGGATAAGCAAAAGCTTTCCAAGCGCCATGGTGCGACCTCGTGCAATGACTTCCGCTTGCGTGGCTACTTGCCGGAGGCGCTCAACAATTTCATTTTGCTGAGCGGATGGTCGTCGCCGGATGGACGCGAGATCTTGTCGCGCGATGAGCAGATTCAGCTCTTCACTCATGAGCGATTCAATCCCGCGCCGGCGGTGTTTGATGAGACGAAGCTTTTGTGGATGAACGCCACTTATCTGCGGGCCTTACCGACCGAAGAGCTTTGGGCGCGCGTGGAGCCTTTCTTGCGTGAAGCGGGGCTCAGCTTGCCGCAGGCTGAAAATCAGGCGTGGCGAGAGCAAACGCTGAATGCTTTTAAGACTTCCATGCAGACCTTGGCGGACGCCGTGCCGCTGTACCGATTGCTCGATGATTCGGCCTTTAGCGTGAAGCCTGAAGCGCAGGAAGTTTGTGCGTGGCCCGAGGCGAAGAAAGTTTGGCAAGCTTGGCTTCAAGAACTGCGGGCCTTTCCGGGTGAGAAGCTCAGCGAAGCTGATTTTTTGGCGCTTCAGGATCGCGTGAAAGATTTGGCGGGTGTTAAGGGCAAACATTTGTTCCAGCCGATTCGCGTGGCGGTGATCGGTCAGCCGCAGGGCACGGAAGTGAAGCTTTTGGTGCCGATGATGAAGAAGAGTTCGTTGATCGGTCGTGCGGAAAAACTTGGATAGGTGACGGATGGAACAGCGAATTTACAACACGCTGACGAAGCAAAAGGAAATTTTTGTCCCGCTCAAGTCCGGCGAAGTGTCGATCTACGTTTGTGGACCGACCGTTTACGATTTTTTGCATGTCGGAAATTTTCGCGGTCCTGTTGTCTTCAACATGATCCGAAATTGGTTTGAGTCGAATGGCTTCAAAGTCACGTACGTTTCCAATTTCACCGACATCGATGATCGCATTATCGATCGAGCCTTGCGTGAGAAAGTGGATTCGCTGGTGATCAGCGAACGCTATATTGATGAGTATCGCCGCGACTATGCGACGCTTGGACTAAGGCCGCAATCGGCTAACCCCAAAGTCACTGAGCACTTGGCGGGAATCGTGGCGATGATCGAAAAACTCATCGAGCGAGGTAAAGCCTATGTCGCTGAAGACGGCGAAGTGCTCTATGCGGTTCGGTCCTTTGAGGGTTATGGCAAACTCTCAAAGCGCGACATTGATGATCTGCGAAGCGGATCGCGCATTCAGCCCGGCGAGAAAAAACGCGACCCACTCGACTTCGCGCTTTGGAAGCCGGCTAAACCCGGCGAGCCGTCTTGGCCTTCGCCTTGGGGTGCGGGTCGACCGGGTTGGCACATTGAGTGTTCGGCGATGGTCGCGGCCTTGTTTGGCGAGCAGATCGACATTCACGGCGGCGGCATGGATCTGATCTTCCCGCATCACGAAAACGAAGTGGCGCAAAGCGAAGGAAGCTTTGGCAAAGACTTCGTCAAGTATTGGGTGCATTGGAACATGATCAACTTCGGCGATAAGAAGATGTCGAAGTCGATCGGCAATGTGCGCACGGCTCGCGAGTTTCTTTCCTCCTACGAAGCGGAAATTTATAAGTGGATGATTCTGTCGGTGCACTACAGATCGGTGAGCGACTTTTCCGAAGATGGAATTGAGCGAGCCGTGGCGGGACTTGCGCGAGTGTACTCAGCGCTTGCGGCCGTGGATCGTGTGATCCAAGCCGGGTCCGCTGTTGGAACGGCACCGCAGGCTTCGCTGGCGAAGGCCATTGAGGCGGCCGATCAAAAGGCTCGTTTGGCGATGGCGGATGACTTCAACACGCCTGAAGTGTTTGCCGAGTTGTTCAATGTGGTGCGGGCTTTCAATGCGTCGCTCAAGCCCGGAAAAGTCACGGCGGACTCGCTCGCCAATGCGATGGCGGTTCGCCAATTTTTTGCGAGCTGGGGTGAGTTGTTGTCGCTCTTTGAGCAGCCGGCTGAGGCCTTCTTGCGCAAACTCGATGATATGTTGCTCAAACAAAAAGGATTGGATCGAGCGGCGATCGACGCGAAGGTTGCGGAGCGACGCGCGTTTCGGGATGCGAAGAATTGGGCGGAGAGTGATCGGCTGCGCGACGAATTGGTGCAAATGGGAATTGCACTGCAAGACACGGCGGAAGGATCCCGATGGGAAGTGGCGAAGTAGCCTCAAAGGTTCCGACGCCGAGGGATCCTCGGCGCCGGCAACCAATCGGTCAGTTCGAGCTCGTCAGTGAAATGAAGCCGGCCGGCGATCAGCCGCGGGCCATTGCCGAAATGCTGTCGCATTTGCGTAGTGGCGTGAAACATCAAGTGCTGTTGGGTGCGACCGGCACCGGCAAGACCTTCGCTATGGCGAACGTCATTGCGGAGCTGAACATGCCGACGCTTGTGCTGGCACACAATAAGACCCTCGCCGCGCAGCTTTATGCCGAGTTCAAGGAGCTGTTTCCGAAAAACGCCGTCGAGTATTTCGTCAGTTACTACGATTATTATCAGCCTGAAGCTTACATTCCCTCGACCGACACCTTCATCGAGAAAGACTCGGCGATCAACGAGCAGATTGATCGCATGCGCCACTCGGCCACGCGTTCGCTTCTCGAGCGTCGCGATGTTTTGATCGTGAGCTCGGTGTCGTGCATTTATGGTTTGGGATCTCCAGAAGCTTATGAAGGCATGATGATTCAGGTTGTGGTCGGCGCGGAAATGAAGCGCGATCACTTTTTGCGTGAGCTTGTGCGGATTCAGTACACGCGCAATGACATTGATTTTCATCGCGGGAAGTTTCGCGTGCGCGGCGATGTGGTCGATGTGCATCCTCCTTACGAAGAGGATCGCGTAATTCGGGTGGAGTTCTTTGGCGATTTTGTGGATCGGTTGACGTGGATTGATCCGCTCCGAGGCGAGGTGCTCGCGGAGATGGATCAGATCGCGATTTATCCTGGCTCGCATTACGTCACCAGTGAAGGTCGGGCGAAGACGGCGATTCAAACGATTCAAGACGAGCTTCGCGGACGTTTGGTCGAACTCAATTCGCAAATGAAGTTGCTGGAGGCGCAACGGCTCGAACAGAGGACTTATTACGATATCGAGATGATGGAAGAGTTGGGCTTTTGCCAAGGCATTGAGAACTACTCCCGACATTTGACGGGGCGGCAGCCGGGTGAGCCGCCGCCGACATTGCTGGAGTATTTTCCCGCTGAGTTTCTTTGTTTTGTCGATGAGTCGCATGTCACCATTCCGCAAATTGGCGGCATGTACCGAGGCGATCGAGCGCGGAAGTTGACGCTCGTCGAGCATGGTTTCCGCTTGCCGAGCGCGCTCGACAATCGGCCTTTGAATTTTCAGGAGTTCGAAAAACTCGTGGATCGCGTTGTGTATGTTTCGGCTACCCCTGGCGAATACGAGATGAAAAAGTCGGAGGGCTTGATCGTCGAACAGATCATTCGTCCCACGGGGCTGTTGGATCCGGGTATTGAAGTCAGGCCGGCTAAGTTTCAGGTCGATGATTTGCTCAAAGAGGTGCGGGATCGAATTGCGCGCAAAGAGCGTACGCTGATCACCACGCTCACCAAGCGAAGCGCGGAAGATTTGACGGAGTACTATGAGGGCTTGGGTATCAAAGTGAAGTACCTTCACTCTGATATCGATACGGTGGAGCGGACGGAGATCATTCGGGATCTGCGATTGGGCGTATTCGATGTGTTGATTGGCATCAATTTGCTTCGCGAGGGCTTGGATATTCCGGAAGTGTCGCTGGTGGCGATCACCGATGCGGACAAGGAAGGCTTCTTGCGAAGTGAGAGATCTTTGATTCAGACCATAGGGCGGGCGGCGCGAAATGCGAATGGCCAGGTCATCCTATACGCGGATCGCGTGACGGATTCGATGCAAAAAGCCATGGACGAAACCGCGCGTCGGCGCGCGAAGCAAGAGGCGTACAATCGCGAGCATGGCATCACGCCTGAGACGATCAAAAAGCGAGTTCGCGAATCTTTGATTGAGATCTATGGGAATCCAGATGCAGTCCAGGCGCCGCAAGCGCGAGGCCGTGGCGGTGCGGGCGGCGGTGCGGGCGGAATTTCCAAGCTCGGTTCGCCTGAAGCTGTTTACCAAGCCTTGCAGCAAGGACTTGATCCCAAAAAGATCGACAAAGAAGTGCAGCGACTTAGAAGAAAGATGCGCTCACATGCGGAAAGCCTTGAGTTTGAAGAGGCCGCAAAGCTTCGCGATGAAGTGAAGCGCTTGCAGATGGTGCAGCTTTCGCTGCTGGATTCGGGTCTTGGCGAAGCGGCCGAGGCGCAAGCGGATCGCGGTGAGGGTTCAGAGAAGCCGGAGCGACCGACTTGAAATTCGGATTGAGCCTACGAAGAAATTGGCGATTGTGGCTGCTTTTGAGTTTGTGTCTTCCGCTTGTGGCAGAGGCCATTGCGCAGTCTTGGGCTTTGGCACAGAGGAATCGCTGGCGGCCGGAACAGCTGGCGGCCGGAACAGCTGCAAAGCTAGACCCCTCGGGGCTCAGAGTCCTGGCACTCGGTCATTCGCTCACCTTGGGAGCGGAAGTGCCGGTGGAGAGACGCTTCACCTATTTACTGGAAGAAGACCTGCGCCGTCGGTTGAAGGGAGCTGAGTCTGTGCGCGTGTTGAATGAGGGCCGGCCAGGTTGGTCAACAGCTCAACAACTCAAGATTGCGCCAAGCCTGATTGAACTTCATCGGCCAACACAGGTTTTGCTGTGGACGGGGCTGCATGACACTTACTCATTGTTGGATGTTGAGTCCGAGGTCAGCGGATTGGCATGGCTTGCTGAATATTCTCGGCTCGCGCGTATGCTGGAGATTTTGATTTTTGATTGGCGTCGAACTCGGGATGACTTGCAGGATGTGTCGGCGGAGGCGGGTTGGGTTCATGCTTCGTCAAAAGATGCGGAGACGCAGTCTTTGTCGCAGTCAACTTTGGATCAGCATGAGGCGGTTGCTTTGAGCGAGACGCAGGGGCGGCTGAGTGCTTTGAAGTGGATTGATGACCCGCGGGCTCGAGTGCGGGCATGGCTTGGATTTACTATTCTGGAAGAGACATTGTTGCGACGTCGATCGACTTCGAGCTTGGATCAAAGTTCAAAATTGGATCGCGAGACGGCCGAAGCTTTGCTTCGTGATTCATCGGGCAGGCAAGTTTGGGATCCGGCTCTTGTGGCGATGGCGAGGTCGATGTTGCAGTTTGCGGATCTTCAAAATGATCAAGCGGCCGTCGAAGAGTTGAAGGCCTTCGGCGCGGAATCGTCATCAAGTGAGCCGCCGAATTTGCCACTCATGTGGAGACCTTGGTTGCAGGCGCTTCAGCGAGCGGGGATCAATGACCCGGCAATTCAGCTTTGGCTCCGCGGAACTTTGCCTTCCCGGGCTTGGGACGAGGGGCCCGCATGGGAGAAGATCTCGGCGGACGAACTTGAGAATGTGTGGCGGCGCGAGCCGGCTTGGGGCCGATTGGCGATGCACGTGTCGGCGCGAAGATCGACTTGGCGAGAGAAGCTAGATGTGTTGTTTGTGCATCGGCGCGCGAACCCCACTTCATTTGAGGGAACTTTGCTGCTCAATCGTTTGATGCACGAAATGCACGGGCCGCTTCGCTCAGCCCTTGAGGAAGAATGGTCCAAGCGAATTCGGCAAGAGAGCCGGGACGTCCAAGCCGTCTTGAGAACGACTTGGATCAGGGCGGACAATCAGCTCATCGGTTCAAAGACGCGAATGATGATCTTGAAGCTTTGGGAGTGGATGCGGGCTTCGTCCGTGGCGAATCACACAGAACTGATCCTCATGGGCTACCCGCCGTCGCGCGTTCGACCGGAAGTCTCGCTCTCGGTGCGCTTAAAGGATCTCAATGAAGCCTTGATGAGAGCGGCGCATGATGCGGATCCGCCACTTCGCTTTGTCAATCTGGATGAAGCTTGGCGACGTGATCGCGCGAAAACGGGGCGCCGTCTTGATGCTTACTACTGGGATCAGAAGCGGCCTTGGGACTTGCATTTGAGTGAAGTTGGTCATCAGCTCGTGGCTCAAACTTTGTCCGATCTGTGGGCTGAAGCCTCAAGCGAAGGTCAGGCGCGATGACAGACTCGAAGCCGAACTCTAAATCGAAAAACCCACGCAGCGAGGATCTTCGCGAACTCATCAAGGAGTTCCCTCAGCTGCCTGGCGTCTACTTGATGAAGAGTGAGGCTGAGAAAATCATCTATGTCGGCAAGGCCAAGAATTTGCGCGCTCGGGTGCGCAGCTATTTTTCCGATTCACAAGATCACTCGCCGAAGACCAAGCTGTTAGTTCGGCAGATTCACAGCATCGACACCATCTTGACGAAGACGGAGGTCGAAGCCTTTTTGCTGGAAGCGTCGCTCATTAAGAAGTATCGGCCGCGGTACAATATTCGGCTAAAGGACGATAAGTCGTATCCTTACATACGTGTGTCGATGACAGATCAGTTCCCGCGTCTGTATCTGGCTCGTAAGGTGAAGAAGGACGGCTCGCTCTATTTTGGCCCGTATCTGAGTGGGCAAGCCGTGTGGGGAACGATTCGATTCTTAAATCACACTTTTCAGCTTCGCGATTGTAAGGACGCCTTCATGGCGTCGAGACGTCGACCTTGTCTCACGCATCAGATTGGTCGCTGCACGGCGCCCTGCGTGGATCTTGTCTCGCCGACTGAGTATGGCGAGGACGTGAAACAAGCCGTGCAGTTTTTGCGCGGACGCGACAAGCAAACACTCAAGGAGTTGAGCCGTCGCATGAAGCTTGCGAGCACCGAAGAGCGCTATGAGGCGGCGGCCCGCTTGCGAGATTCGATCCAAGCGATTGAAAAGATCTTGGAGCGTCAGTCGGTGGTCAACGACACCAGCGAATTGGATCAGGATGTGTTGGGCTTTGCTGGTGATGAGCGCGGCACCTTGATTGAGACTTTGCACATTCGGGCGGGACGAGTGATCGGAACCCGAGGTCACTTTTTGCCGCTCTTGGATCCGCAGTCATCCGATGAGGATCCGCGCGAGTGGCTGGTGAGTTTCATCAATCAATATTACGATGAAGAATTCATTCCCGACGAAGTTTGGCTGCCGGTCGACTTGGGTCGGGATCTCATGGCCTTACTCGAAGATTTGTTAGCCGAGCGGTCAGGCGGGCAGAAGGTCAGAGTGAAGTTTCCGACGACGCCGGTCGGGCATCGCTTGCTGGAATTGGCCCAGCAAAACGCGCAGAAGCATTTTGCCGAACATGTGTCCAAATCGCGCGATAAAGAGGCCGCATTGGATGAGATCCAAGAGCGATTGAAGTTGCCGCATCGACCGACGCGCATTGAGTGCTTTGATATTTCCAATTTTCAAGGCGCCGAAACCGTTGCAAGCCAGGTTGTGTTTGAAGATGGAGTCCCCAATAAGGATCAATATCGGCGTTACAAGCTTCGTTCCGTCGATGGCGTCAACGACTTTGCAGCTATGCGCGAGGTGCTCTCTCGTCGCTTGGCGCACGTGGAGTGGGAGGACCCACAGCTCATCGTCGTCGATGGCGGCAAAGGGCAGCTTGCGGTGGCGACCGAGGTGCTCAAAGAGCTTCGCCGTAGCGATCTGCCCGTGGTCGGTTTGGCCAAAGCGCGAACTCAAGGTGATTTCCAGTCCAGCGAAGTGAAAGCCACCGAGGAACGTTTCTTCTTGCCTGGCCGACAGAATCCCGTTGTGTTTCGACCGGGGAGTGAAGCTTTTCGAATCTTGGTGAGCCTTCGCGACGAGGCTCATCGTTTCGCCATTCAGTTTCATCGGAAACTTCGCGAGGCCAGCTCCATCGAAAGCGAGCTGGACTCGGTTCCGCGCCTCGGTCCACAGCGCAAGAAGTCGCTGCTGACTCGATACAAGTCGATTGATGAAATTCGGGCGGCGGATGTCGAAGAGCTCTTGGAGCTGCCTGGATTCAATCGTCCATCGGCTGAGGCGCTGCTGGAGTTTTTGCGGGACGCCCGACATCTTGATTCGGCTTCAGATGAAGTAACGGGTCCCGACTCTGAAGATGAAGTCTGAGCTTGGCGGATGACCAAAGCGCTGCGTCTTGAGCTGCGGGGATGAACAGGTTGCAATGAGATTCTACGAACGCTTCAGAGGCGAAGCGTGACTTGAGGGGGATTGGCTTGTCGAGGTTCGGGAAACTCGGTCAGCAAGTGATCGGTGCCTTCTCAAGGCTCCAGCAAGGCGCGCTTGGTGGATCTGGTTCTGGCCGTTCTGGCGTCACCTCGCGCTCTTCGCGGACGGACTCAAGATCAAAACTCAATCAGCTGACGGAACGGTGGACGATTCTGAGCGTGGGTTTGTTTTTGACCCTGATCAGCTGCCTCGGATTGGGGTGGAGTCTGCAAGAAGATTCGGGGCATCCGCGCCGAGCTTGGCTCAGACAACTTGAGGATTGGGCCTACATTTATCGCAAGGAATTTCGCGCTCCAACCGATGACCGACACAAGATTCGCATTGTCGCGATCGATGATGAGTCGGTACGCGATCAAGGACGTTGGCCTTGGCCGCGTGCCATGGTGGCTGAGCTCATCGAACGAATTGCGTTTTACAATCCAAAGATCATCGCCCTGGACATGACCTTCAGCGAAGAGGAGCACAATCCGGTTGAACGTCTGAAATCCGTGGTGGGTCCTGAGCGATTGAAACTCACGCCGGAAGAATTGCAACGCCTCGATGGCGACGAACAACTGCGACGGGTGATCGAAAAGCACAAAGACAAAATCGTGCTCGGCAATACATTCTTGGGCGCGCAAAATGAACCGGCCTACAAGATTCCTTGCTTCGTCGCCGCCACCTCGGCGGATCCGGCCGCGGCATTGATGATGGCGGATTTAGATCATTTGAGCGTGCAGCTTTGGCAGAGCATCGAATACCGCGTCTATTTTGATCGTTACTTCCAAGATATCTTTCGTGACCAAGGTCGCTCGGAGAGCATCGATCGGCGACGAAGAACTTGGGCCGAATACTGCCGACGCTTCTTGCGGGCACCGGATGCGGAGAGTGTCGAGCTGGGCTTAGCTGACCCGTATTTTGAAAACGTCTGGTTGAAGGATTGGTCGGTCTTGGTCGGGCGGGAGAAGACGCCGGAGCATCAACTGCTGCAGTCGCTTCCGGCGCGTGAAAGTATCGAAAAGTTCAAAGAGCTTTCCGGAGAGCTGCTCTATCCCGTGTATTCCGAACTCGTGCCCAATGTGACTCGGATCGCTGAGGTGGCCCGGCATCACGCCATGTTCAATCTTGAGTTGGATCAAGACGGCCAGTGCCGACGCTACCCTTTGTTCTTCCTCATTGGTGACCAAGGCGTTTTGCCTTTGGCCTCGAAGGTCTTTAGTTTGTTGCGCGACCTCCAATGGCGCGTGGAGTTTCAACAGCGCCAAGATCGTGTGCGCGGAATTGGTCAAGTGAAGGTGGCGCGGGCGGACGAGGGCTTTGAGCGAGGCGAACCTATGGATACGGATGTGCAGGGTAGCTTGCGTCTGAATTGGCGCGGCTCTCGCTATTCGTTTCCGCATCTGCAGGCCTCGGATCTTTTGCGAGAGCGTAAGTCGGTGACCGTACATCGAGTGGGTTCGACAGATGCAGTTGGCGAAGATCAGCGCGCACTCCTTGAAGATGCGATCGTCATTTTGGGCGTCACCGCCATTGGCAATTACGATTTGCGCCCGACTCCCTTTCTCAAAGATTTTCCTGGGGTCGAGATTCATGCGCACGCGCTCGATAATCTTTTGAGCGGCGACGGATTGCGATCCTTGAAGACCGAGGCATGGATTCTGCTCTCGGCGAGTTTGCTGATTGGTTTGCTTTTGACTTGGACGGCGTGGAAGTCGGGGGGCTTTGTGCTTCTCGGGGTTTCGACGTTTTTGGTTGGCGCTCTTTGGGTGATTGATGTCGCTTGGCTGTTCCGCCACATGCATGCTGAGACCACTTTGCTGCCGGTGATGCTGCAAATCGGGATGAGTGCCTTTGCCCTGTTGTTATTCAAAACTGCAATTGAATCGGCCCGAACGAAAACGATTCGCGCCACCTTCTCGCGCTACGTGGCGCCAAGTGTTGTGGAGCTATTGACGAGTGAGGGACGGCAAGTGGAATTGGGCGGAGAAAAGCGCGAGCTGACGGCGTTTTTCTCTGACATTCGGCAGTTCACCAGCCTGTCGGAACATTTGGATCCCGCCAGACTGGTTGAGATGTTGAACTCTTACTTTGAGCCGATGACGGAAGTGATTTTCACCAACGGCGGAACTTTAGATAAATTTCTCGGCGATGGCATCATGGCGTTCTTTGGTGCGCCAGGTCGGCAAGACGATCACGCGGTGAGAGCGGCCCGGTGTGCGCTGGAGTCTTTGAGTCGGCTGCGCGGAGTGAACGAGAAATTTGTGAGAGAAGGTCTGCCGAGTCTTGAGATCGGAATTGGCTTGCATTCCGGTGACATGGCCGTGGGGAACGTCGGCTCGGAGCGACTTCGAAATTACACCATCATGGGTGACGGCGTGAACACTGCAGCTCGCATTCAAGATCTCACCAAAGAGTACGGTGCGCGAGTTCTCATTAGCCAAGGCACCTACGCGCAACTTCTGCGGCTTGATTCTCGGTTCCGAGTGCGGCGAATCGAGCACGTCACTTTGCGAGGCAAGCAGGACGCTGTGCAGGTCTATGAACTTTTGGATCATCCCGAGTATGGCGATCGACATTCGTTCACGGATGAGGATCTCAAGCTCTTTGAGCGAGCTTTGCAGGCGTCGGAAAAAGGTGCGAAGGATGAGGCGCGACAGTTGTTGATGGAGTTTGCCAAGCGGCATCCCCAAGATGGTCCTTGCCGACGCTTGTTGGGGGAGAAACTGTCCACACAGGTTTAGTTGGTGGGGCGGCGGCTTGCTGTGCACGCGCTTTTGTCGCCACGATCGCAAGCTTTGCTGAAGTGCGAGCGAGCGAGATCCGCGTCTTCGTGAATGACCTCGGCAATCGTGCCCAATAGAAAATCGGCGCCGCCAAAGTCCGGCAGCAATCGCGAAGCTTCTTTCAAGTAGGGCTCAGCTTGGCGCACACGTCGGGGCTGTTGATCAGCAAATTTATCATAGATGGCGAGGCCAATGTTGAAGTTGAGTTTGCCTTTGCTGGCCTCGGCGCCGGGCTGATGCTGGAGAATTTTAAGGCCGCGTTGCGCGGAGCGAATGCACTCATCGTAGCGCTTGGCCTCGAGCAAGCTGGCCGAAAGATTCACATGCGCCAAGGCGAGTTGTGGATCCAATTGAATGGCGGCCTCGAAGTGAGGAACGGCGTCGGCGTAGCGGCGCTGGCGAAAGTAGAGCGTGGCCAGAGTCATCGACGGATAAGTGCCGCCTTGGCGAACCTTGCGGCAGTGATCGAGTGCCTGAAGTAAAGTCGCTTCGGCCTCGGCCCACTTTTGATCATCCATTTGATCTTCGCCTTGTGCCACGCGCGGCGAGCAGGTGTCGTCCGCCTTGAAGCCTTTGCTGCAAGACAGAGAGCTTCCGAGAAGGAAGATGGCGAGTGCTAAGCTGGAAATGAATTTCACCATGTTTGAAGCCTGTTGTCGTCGCAAGTTGAAGTCGTGCTTGTCTTACTGAATCGCGTGGCGCTCGCGCCGAAGCGGGATGCGACAAGTTGGACAGTGAGCCTCTTCGCGCATGATCATGATGGGTGAAGCGTCCTCGCTCAATTCGACTTTGTGAGTGAAGGCGAGGTGTTCGCCGCAGAGACAGCATTGCAGCTGATCGCGGAGAAATTCTTCGCGACGGCTGAAGGGAGAATCGCTTGGCGCAATTTGAGTTTCTAATTGGGGTGTGGGTGTATCGGGTGCGCGTCGGATGATGTTGTCGTTGGCCATGTGTCCTCCTGCTGGCTGTTCAAGTTCGACCTGAGCGTTGGCCGCTCGTTCGTGCGCTAGGGCTGAAGCTGACCGAGTCCTTCGGAGGCTTTCGCCGATGTGCACAATCACTCTTTCGGCGCACTGGGTCTTGAACTCGAGAGGAAAAATTTGCCGCGTGAGTGAGGGCTCGTTAAGACAAGCGGCATGCGACTTCATGAGCTGCGAAGCGATCTGCAAAACTATTTGGAGAGAGTGCTGGGACTTGAGCGTCTCTCGACGGAAGTCTTAGCTGCGGGTCAGGAATCCGGACCGAGTGCGGATGCGACTTTCGCTGTTGGACCTGGGCAAGCGCCGCGCGCGCGGATTTGGCTTTGGGACTTCAGTGGTGATCTTGAAAAGTCAGGGCCGAATCTTCTCAAGCTTCGCGAGATGGCTGAAAAGTTGGAGCAGGCGATCGCGCAGCTGTGGACGGGAATCGAGGCTTCACCTCAGCTACAGTGGTGGCCGAAGCCGGGCGAAGCGCCGCAGGTCCACTCAGGGGATTGGGTGCTGGGCTTTGGCGCGACAGCGCAGGCTTCAGCAAATGCGGCAAAGCTGGGTTATCAGCTTAAGCTTTTGCCTTCTTTGGCTGAACTTCATCAAAGTCCGCAGCTTAAAAAACAAGCATGGCAGGATATCCGCTCGGTTTGTTCGCCGCGATCGCGAATCTGATTTGCTTCATACTGCATTGCATCTGATTTGTTTGGCCTAAAGTCCAGGGACTAGAGTTGAGCTCTGATGTCGGTGAGATCCGGCGGCTGCATGCTCGGCGACTTTTCTTCTGCTTTGAGCGAGCGATCAAGGCTGCTGACTTTGGAGGACTTGGTGATGTTCGGTCTTGCGAAGCTACTCACGCCAATTTCAAATCCAGCGTCTCACCCAACGTCGCACTCAGAGCTGCACTCAGAGTCGCATGTTAATCCAGCATTTGGGTCTTGGCTGAGTGGCCGGAGACTTTGGGCCGCTTTGGTTTGGTTCAGCCTGGGGCTTGCGGCGATGGGGCAAAGTCTCGCCCACGCCAACTGTGTTTATGAAATTCCAGTTCATGGCGCCATCACGGCTGCGACTTTGGATTTCATCGAGCGCGGCGAGCGCCAAGCTGAGATGAAAGGCTGCGAAGCTCTGCTGCTGGAGATCAATACGCCGGGCGGATCGCTGGAGACCACGCGAAGAATTGTGGAGCGCATATTGGCGTCGTCTCGCCCGGTGTTGTGTCTGGTCGCACCTGCTGGAGGACATGCGGGAAGTGCCGGTGCTCTCATTCTGCAAGCTTGTCATGTGGCGGGCGCCGTTCGCGCGACAAATCTCGGAGCGGCCACGCCGATTCTGGGAAATGGCCAAGCGCTTTCCGATGACTTGCGAAAGAAGATGGTCGAGGACACGCGAAGCTTCTCAGCCGGCCTTGCCAAACTTCGCGGTCGAAGTGTCGAGTTCGCGGAGAAAATCGTCACCGAAGCGCAAAGCCTTGATGCCGAGGCCGCGCTTCGCGCTGGCGGATTGGACTTGGTTGTTGTGGGTCGCGAGGAGTTTCTTCATCGCGCCGAAGGCCGAAGTGTCATGATGCCGGGGGAACAAAAACTTGTGCTCAAGAATCTTGCAGTGCTGCCGGTGGAGAGACTGCAGCAGGATCTGCGCGAGAAGGTTTTGAGTCTATTTGCCGATCCTGAGTTGGCGTATCTCTTGTTTTTGGCGGCACTCGGGCTTTTGTATTTTGAAATCACGCATCCGGGCGCCACTGTCCCCGGTGTCGCAGGTGCTGTGCTGCTGATCATTTCGTTAGTCGCCTTTCACAAACTCGATGTCGTGTGGGGTGGCGTGGGTCTCATCGGCCTGGGCGTCGGATTCCTGATTGCCGAAGCTTTCATACCCAGCTTTGGCGCTCTGGGTGTCGGCGGCATTGTGGCGATCGGGATCGGCTCCGTCTTTCTCTTTGATCCCGCAAGCGGGGGGCTGCAGCTTTCACCTTGGCTTTCGCTCGGCGTGCCGGCGGTGTTTGGCATCACGCTTCTCGCCTTTGGCTACTTTGTGTTTGCACCGCTTCGGCGACGAGGCGCGAGCTTGGCGGAGGATGATTTTGTGGGGGCGATTGCCAGCATCGATGAAGTGAAAGTTGGCGGCGGCTTGGCCTCGCGCCAAGGGTCCGTCACGATTCGCGGAGAAATTTGGCAAGTGGAGTGTGACGAAGTCTTGTCCGTCGGTGAGTCCGTGAAAGTGATCGGCCGCGAAGGACTTAAGTTGAAAGTTAAAAAAGCTTAGGACTCTACAACTGAACGAGGAGAAGTGTCGTTATGGGTTCACTGTTGATGTTTGCGCTGGTGTTTGGCGCCTCGCTGATTTTTTCTGCGATCAAGGTTTTGAGTGAATGGGAAAAGGGTGTGATCTTGCGTCTGGGACGAAGCATTGGCGCACGTGGTCCGGGCCTGGTGTTTGTCATTCCCTTCATCGATCGCTTGTATCGTGTGGATCTTCGAACGGTGACGATGGATGTGCCTCCGCAAGATGTGATCACGCAAGATAACATCTCGCTGAAGGTGAATGCGGTGGTGTACTTTCGTGTGACGGATGCCGAACAGGCGATCTCGAAAGTCACCGACTATTTGTATGCGACCAGCCAATTGGCACAGACGACATTGCGAAGCGTGTTGGGTCAGTTTCAAATGGATGAAATTCTCGATCAACGCGAGAAGATCAATCATAGACTGCAGGAATTGATCGATAAGCAAACCGAGCCCTGGGGCGTAAAGGTTTCCGCCGTCGAAGTGAAAAACATCGATCTGCCTAAGGAAATGCAATCGGCCATCGCTCGCCAAGCTGAAGCCGAGCGCGAACGTCGCGCCAAATTGATTTCAGCCGAAGGCGAATTGCAGCGAGCTGAAAAGTTGGCCGAAGCCTCCAATAAGTTGGCCGCATCGCCGTCCGCCTTGCAGCTGGCGTACTTGCAGACGCTGTCGGAGATCTCCAATAACGACAACACGCGCACGATTATCTTTCCCGTGCCTATTGATTTGTTGAAAGCGATGACGTCGAATAAGTCCTAAGTGGGACTGGACAACATCGATCTTCAACATCCTTTATATCCTCTTCATGCGACCGCTCGTCGCCTCAGGCGAGTGGTCACAAGCTTCGCCGTCGCGAGCGGTCTGATCCTGCTTGCGGGTCCGTCGGCGTCGGCGGCGATCATGCCAAATTTGGCAGACCTGCCCAACTCGCAAAAAAACGCGGACCCTGGCGTTTCCGAAATTGAAACCGCATCTGTTCGCGTGCACTTGAAAGCGCATCGCAGTCATGAGTTGAGTTTGCGAGCCGAGAGCTTGCAATTTGCGGAACTCAGCTTGTCGAAGACTTCGGCGCGACGATTCCGTGCCCGCTTTTCGCGAGCCGATGGGCGTCCACTTTGGCATCTTTTGGATGCGTCGACGGGGGCTGTGTTGGCCGAGGCCTCGGGTCACGAAGTGGAAATTCGTGGCGAGAAGCTTCAGTTGGCCAATGAAAAAGCGCCGGAGAGAATGATACTGCGCGGAGCCGTCGGCCGCGAAACCGACGTGCTGGGCTTGTTTGATCTGGAACGCTATGTGGCCGGCGTGGTGTCCAGCGAAGCGCCTGCGAATTGGCCCATGGAAATGCTCAAAGCCCAAGCCATCGCAGTTCGAAGTTTCACTTTGGCGCGTTTGGCAGATCGAGGCCGCTTCGGTTTGTCACCGGAACTCAAGTCCACGATTCTCGATCAAGTTTTTGAGCATCAGCATGTGGCCACGCGATCTCGCCAAGCCGTAGAGGCCACACAAGGTCGCGTGTTGGTGGATCCACAAGGCCGTGTGGCGATGGCCTTTTATCACTCCGACTGCGGCGGGGCGACGTCGCGAACTCAAGATGTGTGGGGCGGTGGGAATTTTGGCGGTACGGCTGTCGACGCCGCTTGTCCCCAGAATCCAAAGGCGCGCTGGAGCTTGGTGCGTCGACTTTCTGTGATTGCGCGCGAGTTGAAACGCGAAGGTGTGCTCAAGGGCGATGACCAAGTGGTCTCGATGGTGGTGGCTGAGCGCGACGCCAGCGATCGGGCCCGGCGAATTCGGGTGAAGCTCAGCGATGGGCGTGAAGTTGAATTCAGTGGCGAACGCCTGCGCTCGGCTTTGGGTTATGGCGCATTGAAAAGCACGCGATTTGAGATGTTGGCTTACAGCTTTGAGGGCGAGTCCGCTGGCATTCAGTTTCAAGGGCGGGGATTTGGCCACGGTGTGGGGCTTTGCCAATGGGGAGCTCGGCACTTGGCGGAGAAGGGTAAGTCGGCCGAAGAGATCTTAGCTCACTACTATCCGCGCTACTCCATTCGTGGTTCTGTCGAGGGTGGGCTGGCGCAAGCCACGGCGACATTGGAATAGGCGTCGAGCAATGGCCGCCGCCACATTGGAATAGCCGCCGACAAGTCCCTTGGAAACTTTCCTCATTTCGCGATTTCGGCGCCGCTTTTTGGCGCACTTTGACACATTCGCGAGCACAAAACGTCACCCTGTAATCCTTCTCGAGCTGTCTCACTTTGAGACACTTCCTGAATTCACCTGAAGTTTCGCGATTTTGATTCTCGCGCTCTCGTCTTGAGACACTCGGCACTGCCTTCGCATTTGAAGTCCTGCGGAAGGTGGCGGTCGACCAACAGACCGAGAAACGGGGATGAGTCATGAAACGCGCAACTTTACTCTTTACCGCACTGCTGGCGTTGTCCGGCTGCGCGAAAGAGAGCAAGCCCGCGAACCCGCCGCAAGACAATGTGAATTTAGGTGGGGTACCTGACTGCAGCCGCACTGCATGTACGCTTCCTACTCCTCCTCCTGGTGGAGGAACCAATCCAACACCTATTCCTGGTGGCGGTGGCTACTCCGGTGCGACGGCGACACTGACGGCTTCAGCTGGTGCGTTGGCGCAGATGTTCTTCAATTCGCATCCGAATAATCCGCAGCAGGTCACAATCAATGTCGACATCAATCGTAAATCTGATGTCGTGGTGATCAGCTTCGTCGATGGCGGACGCGTGATCGAAGCGGGATTGGGTGTCATTCATCCTTACTCGGGCGTGACCAACGAATCCTACAATGGATGGGTGAGCCACAATTCTACACCTGTGTACAAGGGCTTCTTCCAAGACCAGTACGGTGCGGTGGTGTTGGTGATCGATAAGACGATCAACACAGGTGACGGAACACCCGCGGCCTATGTCGGTGGATCTGTGTACTTCCAGAACTTCGACAATGGTTATCCGAATAATCCGATGCAGGGTCCGAACTTGATGTGCTGGCAGATCACTTACGGTCCTTATGATTGCCGCACCTTCATCGTGCCCGGTGGCGCAGGCGGAACGGTGAGCATGACCTCGAGCTTGTATCCGAACAACAAAGGTGAAACTCGCACGGTGAACTATCAGAAACTCGGCGACTTTGTGGGATTGTCCCGCTCAGCCGCTGGATTGTGAGAATCGTCAAAACAGAAGTTTGAATGAGGAATAGGGAAGGGAGCTTAGTATGAAACACTTTAAACCTTGGTGGATGAATCTCCGCTGGTGGATGAAGGGCAGCGCGATCTCGATGGTCGCTGTGGCCTCGGCCATGGTCTTCACGGCCTGCGGATCAAAGAACAATGGCGGTGGCGCCGCAACACCTCCGGGTCCAGTCAACCCGGCTTGTGTGAACTGTCCGGCGAACACTTCGTTGCTCGCTTCGGCTGTAGGTCGCCACTACTCAGGTGGAGTGTTGAAGGCTGAGCTCACTTTGGAGTTCCGCGGTGACGCGGCTTACTTGCAGCAGGCTGGGCAAGTGATGGCGGGTGCGATTCCGTCGTACTCCGGCAACGTGGTCGCGGTCGGCACACTGCGCGTGCGTCAGGCGACACAGAACAATCTCTGCAACATCCCCGCAGGCGATTATTCGGTCACCACTTTGGTGCCGGGCCAGTGGAACATGCAGAGCTTCTGGAACTTGCAGCTGCAGGCCAATGGTCCAACTCAGTTGACGCTGAACCTTTACAACAACTGGTTGAACTCGGCGATGCCGGCGGCGGTGGCTGTTGATGGACGACAGTTCCCGTTCTCTCTGAACGGTTTCTCGCAGGTGAACTCGATGGCGGGCTGTATGTATCCCGACGAATTCATCTTCTCGCTCTAATTTAGTGATCGGTTAGTCTTTAGTCCCCAATCCCCTTCCAAAAACGGCGGTATCGAGATGGGCTCGGTACCGCCGTTTTCTTTTTCGAGCTGTTGCGTCCGCGCCCGAGTTCTGCTCTGATTTCCGCATGGCATTGCGCGAGTCAGTGAGCACGTCGACGGATCGGCCGGCTTTGCGATTGTGGGTGGAATTTTTCGATGACCTTCAGCATGTGCGAGGTCGATCGCAAAACACCGTCATGGCCTATCGTCGCGATCTGGAACTCTGGGAGGCTTATCGCGCGAAGAACCAAAGCGTGTCGGGCTTCTATCAATTCATGAAAGAGCAGGGACTTTCGACGCGATCGCAGGCGCGCGTGATCTCTTCGTTACGCACCTACTTCCGCTTTTGCGAGGCACAAGGCTTTACAGCTCCCGAGCTCAAAGAACTTCGTCCGCCCAAAGTCAAAGCGGGGCTGCCAAAGCCCTTGATGCCCGCGGAGTTTGATCAGCTGCTTGCGGCGGCGGAAAGTGTTGAAGATCCCATTCGCCGCGGTCGCAATCGACTGACGCTCTATCTTCTTTACGGATTGGGTTGTCGCGTGAGTGAGTTGTGTGGACTGAATCTGCGCGACTTTCACGACACTGATGCGTGGCTTTCGATCCTCGGTAAGGGCGACAAAGAGCGGGCCGTGCCGCTTACCCAAGGCTTGGCCGATGAGCTTCGCACCTATTTGCAGCGCATTCGCCCGGAGCTTGTGCGCAAGACCGGTGAGGCGGAAGCGCTGTTGTTGAATGATCGAGGCCACAGGCCTTCGCGCGTGGATGTGTGGCGCTGGCTGGCCAGTTGGTCGGAGACGGCCGGCTTTGCGGAAACCGTGCATCCGCATCGCTTCCGTCATGGATGTGCCACGGCACTTCTTGAGTCAGGTGCGGATCTACGCAGTATTCAAATTTTGCTGGGACATGCGTCGATTCAAACTACGCAGATCTACACCAGCGTGGCGACACCGGCGCTGGTGGAAGCGATCTCGCATCATCCGCTGGCGAGTGAAAGACAGTCCAAGACCTAAGATCTAGGCGATCGCCGAAGCGGCACGCACGGTGTTGAAATCACCTGGCGTCAGAACTTAGCGGCAGATCGTGTCGGCGGGCAGGCGACCAGCTTGCTTTTCCTGCTCACATGCTTCGCGACGAAGTGTGTTGGGAGTCGCGTTGAGACGAGCGCCAAGCTGCCGGCTGCGATGCATTTCTTGATCACTGCGACCTGGCAGAAGCGTCGGGCGCGCGGGATTGGCAAGACTTGGAAGTGCGAGACTTGCGCCGGGTGCTGTGGGCTCGGTCGAAAGCTCACGTTCACCGTTGATGAGCTGATCGCGTGCCGCGGCTGTGCTTTGCAAAATCGCGCTGGCTGTTCGCATGACTTGTTCGAACTGCGCGGGACGACGGCGAAGTTGAGCCAATTCGTCGGGCGACTTTTCCCACAGGCGAAGTTCAGCAACCGCCATGATCAGGTTGGTGGCGACAGCCGAAGGGCTCAGCTCTTTGAGGCCTTGTGTTCCCAGCATTTCAAGCAAAGTGCGAATGCCGAGATCTTCAGTCAGGGCTCCGCTCAAGAATCCAGCGCGAAGTGCAGTGAAGAGTTGAGCTTCGTGTTGTGTTTGCGCGCCCGGGCAGAGTGCGGGAAGCATGCGCTGAAAGCGGGCCTCGCCGCGAACGTCGAGGGCGGCGATCGTCGTGACCGCTGAGCGGATGGAGCTGGCGTTCACCATTCGAAACTCGCGAAGCTGGCAGAAGCTTCGGCGCGCACTTTCTTGGCTAGCGGCATCGGCGGGTGCGTGAGGTGTTTGCGCGTTGGCGGAGAGCGAGAGCAGCGAAATGATCAGCGACGAGGCGAGCAGCAAGGAGATGAAGAGAAGTGCTCGCATGAGAATGCGGCGCTGTTGAAGCTGCTGAGTCAGGCGTGGTGCGACGATCATGTTTCTTTCCTCGCTCACAAAGTTTTTTGCCCTTTGTTTAGAACAGGGGCAGATCATCACGGTGGTGAAGGCTTGCGGTGGGGGCGTGTCGGTTGGGACCGACGACCCTACACAAAAGCGCAACATTCGAAATTCTTATGACGATCATTGATTCGGCTTTGCAAAGATCGGGGCCAGCGCATTGGCCCGCGGGGATGCTTTAGGTGGGCCGTCCGCCGATCGGACTTGAAGAGCTTTCACGGCGGGCTTCTGAACGCACCCAAAATGGACCTCGAATTGCGAGCTCTCGGTGGGGCTGAGGCACTGGGAGGTTTTGGGAAATGTCGATGATCACAATGAGAACTTGGGTGAAACAAGCTGATGCTTGGAAGGCCATTCGTTTGGAGATGCGGTGGGTTCCGGGACTACCGCAAATCGTGTTTTTAGGGGGGCGAGATCCCGCACTTCGCGACGTGGCCTTGAGAGTGAAGTCGGCCATTCGCTCGCTTGGATTTCGCTTTCCTCGCGGCTTGAAGCTGCTTGTGGATATTTCTCCGCGTGCCGAACGCATCAGTATGTGTGGCTTGGATTTGCCCGTTGCACTGGGTGTTTTGTGGCTCACGGAACAAGTGAAGGGAGCTGAAGCTTTGGGTGCCGAGCCTTGGGTCTGGGGTGATCTGAGTCTGGGTGGTGAAGTCAAAATGCCGGAAGTTCGCGATCAAAGTGCGACGGAACTTGCGCGACAGTTAGTGTCGGAAATGGGGTTGTTGGAGGATCTTGGGGAGGCGGATGCTGAGGCAAAGGCCGTCGAGGCCTCTCGGCGTGCGAAGATCTGGCCCAGCTTCATTTTGCCTGAGCCGATGGCGACTGACCTCCAAGGCCTTCTTTCAATGGGCTATGAGCACGAGGTCGCACCAGGCGATTCCGCAAGTTCGCGATTTCGATGCTTCGGCCCGGCTCGGCTCAGTGAACTTGCGGATCTCACGGAGCTGTTACAGAAAACGCAGCGACTTCACGATGCCCATCGCAGTTCGAGCGCTGTGAGTTCGAGGCAGAGATCCCGTGAACTCGGTCATGGGGATCCTCAAGCTCAGTGTAGTGAGGCTTGGGCGGGACTGAGTTTGAATCGTCGAGCCGCACGCTTTGTGATCGCATCCGCGCTCGGGCGCTTTCACACCTTGGTGTTGGGGCCGCATTCGATGGGCTTAGCTTCGCTGCTTCGGTTGGTTCACGATTTGCGATCCTTTGCCGAGTTCGCGGAGTCGAGTGCCGAGCTACGCGCCGAGCGCGGTACGAGTGCCGAGGGCGACGAACAAAGTTGGCCGAAGCTGCCGCTTGAGGCGCCGACTTCACCGCTGACCATCGCCGGGCTCTTAGGTGGAGGAAGCTCGCCTCGAGCCGGAGCTTTGGCGCGAGTGCGTGGTGGGTGTCTGCTGCTGGAAGAATGGGAGCGATGGAATGAAAATGTGCGACTCAGTCTGATGGCGCCGATGGCGCAAGGCTCTTGGGAGATCTCACGCTCTACGCAGCGAAGGCGTTGGAAGTTTGAATCGCAGATCTTGGCGTCGGGTAGCCTGTGCGCGTGCGGACAAAGCGACTTGAGTCTCAGCTCAGCCTGTCGATGTCCTTCACGCCTTCGCTCCTTGCGAGAGCAAACTTGGCGATCGCCGGTGATGGATCACTTCGTGATGCTGGGCCTGCCGAGTGGACTTCAACTGCAGCCAACGGATGTGGTGGCCAGTTCGCCATCGAGCGGTCGTCATCACGACTGTTTGTATTCTCTGGCTGAGCTTCGTTCGCTGTGTGTCGCCGGACTGCAGTTTCGTCGAAAGCGGATTGAGTCGGAAATGGGTGAGGGGGCCGAGGCCAAGGCGATGTGGAGGGCGAAGGCGGAGCAGCAGGCGCAAGCTTTGATCTTGTCTCAGGGGCGAAGGGCTTGGGCTCAGGAAAGAGTCGCCCGAGCCCTCGCAGATCTGGATCAGTGTGAGGAGGTGGGCGAGGAGCATCGCCTAGAGGCCAGGCTTTGGACGGTTCTGAGTTTTGCGGAGCTGGGGCGGCGTGAACTGCCAAGTCCCTGGGCAACTCTGGCGAGGACGGATTTGACCTCAGACGGCGAAGCCCCTACATTGTGAGGACTCAAGGTCCCAGCTCTTTGTTGTTTTGCCCGGAGCTGATCGAGACCAAGTCTAACGGTGGTATGGCCGAGGAGTTAGGCAGCGGACTGCAAATCCGCGTACGGGGGTGCGAATCCCTCTACCACCTCCAACCTGCCTCTGCGAGCAGTCGCGAGCAGGCGCCACTGAAGTGGCGGCAGGTTGGACGGAACCTGCCTCTGCGCCCTCTTTGATTGTGCAGTCGCGAGCAGGCGCCAAAATATCGGTGTAATCATTTGTCGGAAGTCGGTGGGTGAAACACGACGCACTGTGACCCGCGCCAGCGCGGATGAGGTCCGAGTTCTGCGCGTCACCAACTCTCAACGGCGAACTTCAAACAACGCACTGTGACCCGCGCCAGCGCGGATGAGGTCCGAGTTCTGCGCGTCACCAACTCTCAACGGCGAACTTCAAACAACGCGCCGTGACCCGCGCCAGCGCGGATGATGCCCAAAACCAAACCAAGAGTGCGCGTAGGCCTGCGGATCTTTGTCGATCAGTCCTCCACAGATCAATCCTCCGCATTTCCAAGCACCCAAAATCAAAACCTCACAGATCAAAACACCGCAGTTCAAAACACCACAGTTCAAAACTCCACGACAAACTGTCCGTGGCCACCTTCGAAGGTTCCGAACTCGCCGCCGCCATCGAGATCGAATGTGAGCGCAAGTTCCAGGCGGCCTCGGGTATCAAATGCGATGAGGCGACGAAGATTCAATCGAGACTCCCAAGCTGCTGACTTCAAATTGGCGGCGCCCAAGCTCAGATCTTCCGAAGCGCGAAACCAAGTGCCGCCGTAAGCGATTTCCCAGCCGGGAGAGTCGCCGTTTTCTAGCCAAGAGATCAGCGGCGATGTTTGTGTGTGAATCATGCGTGCATCAAGCTCATTTTGCCATTCTCGGCGCACCCAACTGAGGCCAACTTCGATTTGTGAGCCTGTGGCCTCGAGCGAATATCGACGACGGTATTCAGCCTCGAGGCGATCGCGACGAAGGCTTCGAGTTGTGGCGCTGGAAATTGTGGTGAGACTTTGCGTGAGGCGATCGGCGAAGAGTCGCACAGCGTGCTTTCGGTTGGAATCGCGCTGAGTGTGACCGAAGGCGGTCTTTTCGTGGGTCATGCGCCGGTCGTCGGCAGGTGAGATCCACTCGGTTTTGCTTTCGCGGCGAAGATAATTTTCCAAGTTGGGCGTGCGGTACACGTAGCCGAATGACCAAGGCGCTTTGCCTTGCGCGAAGGTGTCGCCGGAGTCGCTGCGTTCCGAGCGTGTGAAGTCCACTTGCGTGGCGAAGAGTCGGAATTCCTGCGCCAAGGTTTCGTGGGGAGATGATGAATCGTTGCTTGCGCCGCTCGTGAAGGCGTCTTGCTGTCGCCAAATCAAGGCGACGCCGAGATCGTCTTCTTTCTTGAATCGCTCCAAGCTGCCATAGGCGGAGAGCCACCACTCTTGATCCAGTCGATAGGCCAATTCGATGAGGCTTGCGCGAAGTGCCTCTTCGTAATTTTCATGTTCGACGCGGTGAAAGCGAAACTCGTAGCGATCAGAAAGCTGCGTCTTGAGTTGGGCTTGGAGGCGTGAGTCGAACTGTGTCGCGGAGAGGCTGCCCGCAGAGACGGAAAAGAAATTTTTGTTGTTCAGGAATGAGCGGCGAAGTGGCGACTCGGCGTAGGCTTCAATGTCGCTTTGGTATTCGGAGTCGATGAGTCGCGGATCCGCAAGTTGCATCGCGCGCCAAGTGGGGAAGCTTTGAAACTCCGGCGCGACTTCCGCGCCGCTTGCTGATGAACTTGGGGCGGAGCTTGCGGCGGAGAGCACGAAGACTGTGGCCGCGTGACTTGCGATTCGCGCCAAGTGAGAGGTCTTGGAATATGGAGAAATTGTGGCTTGTTTCATTTTGAGATTCAAAGCTAGCGGGCAAAGTTTCAAGCCGCCAAGGTAAATCGCGGCGAATTGCGTTCACGGCGATGAAAGAGACAAACATCAGGCCCCGAGGCCGGGCCGCCGAGTGCTCTATGGCTCTTGCGACGAAGGTCGAGTCTTATTTTGAGTCGTAGGGTTTTCCTCCTGCAAAGAGATGCATAGGATAGAGGGACAGGTCGAACGTGGACTCGTTTGGCGGCGGGTCCGAATGCATGTATTTGCATTTGGGGAGCAGCTTTGAACTCAGCAGTTTATCAACGCGTCAAGCAGCGAGCTGAAGCGCGCCGTTTGCGCTCAGCGGTCCTCCTCGGATTCGTGCGATCGATGACCGAGGCGGCGCGTGCGAGTTTGAAATCCAAACGTGCCAATGTGTTGCCGATAGTTGTGGTGATCGCCGGCGTCGCGATCTTCGCGGGCAATATGATGTTGCAGACCATGACGTCGTTGAAGAATACGGCCGAGCGCGGAAGCGACTTGATTTTGTCGCGAGCGGTTTTGGAAAGTGTCGCGAATTACACCGCGGCCGGTATGAAGCGGCGCTGGTGCTTTACGGACAATTGGGTGCGCGATGAGATTTGCTTGCTCGATCATCCTCGCAGCACGGAAAGACTTTTGCTGACGCCACCGCAGGTGGCCTACATCAATGAATTGAAGGTCGCCAATCCCGATTTGAAATTGGGAAGCCCGGTGACGCTGGATGAATTCTCAACGGTACTGACGCCTTCAGCGCTTCCTGTTTCACATCCTTTGGCCTCGGCGCTGCAACAGTCAGGTGCCGGTAAGCTTTCAAAACTCGAAATCAAAGTGCAGCGCACGTCGGATTTGCGCCTTCCGATTCGCGGGCGCGAGGGCTATGTGCGGCTGACGGTCACAGGCACCATCGCCGATGCGGAAAGTACCGAAGAACGAAAGGTCACTTTGGTCACGCAGTTTGCGGTCATGCCACGAGAGCTATCGGCGTTTACGCTCATTTTGCCTCGCGATTTGTACTTGGATCGCCCCGTGCCCTTGGATTTGAAGCCGGGCAATCATGTGTTTCCCGTTGTCGGCTATGAGCGCTCGCAAGTGCGGGGCATTCGCTTTGAAAGTCCCGTGTATGTGAATCGTGACGTGCATATTCCGATCGAGAAGGAACTTCGCACGCCGACGGCGACGTTTGTCGAAAAACTCGTGCTTGGAAATGGCATCTTGCGCCGAGGTGATCAGCCATTTGCCACGCAAACCGCTGGCGGCGCCGGAGACGACTACTTCGCCTCGATTCGCGGCTATTCGGGTTTGTTGGCGGGCGTGGAGCGAGATGGTGAGTTCGATCGCGGTCTGCAGGCCTTGATCGGCGACATCCCGGCCTACAATCCGGATCCGTCGCTTCTGCAAATGTGCATTCGGCGAAACCAAGTGCTGAGCAATTTGTCGGCGACGGACAACTCTTCGCTGGTGTGGAAGTCGATGTCCTCGAACATGTCGCAGGAAACTTTCCGACTCAGTTGGACCGAATTGAATTTCTTCAGTGAGCAGACCACGCCTCACAAAGTGGATCACAATCATAAGAGCGGAGGGAACTCCGCGCATGTTCAGGAGCCGACGATCGTCAAAGGCGGGGACTACGTGACCACCGTCGAGATCGAAAGCTTCAATGAAAATTACGTGAAGCAATACGCCAAGGATCCCAGCAAAGCCGAGAATGCGCGAGTCCGCGTGGACTTAGGGCGCGGCGGCTCGGTGGTGCTGACGCCGAAGTTTTTGGACAAAGACATTTACATCAAGCGCATTGATGACCTTGAAGAGGATCGAGACAAACTCAAAGACAAACTCGAAGACGAAAAGGATCCCAAAAAGGCTGAGGCCTTGGAAAAGCAGATCAACGCGATCAACAAAGAGATCAATGATCTCAAGGTGCTTCGCGATCGCGCGATTGCCGCCGAGAAGGATCCGCCGCGCATCCGCATTGAAGTCTTTAAAGTCGTCTTCAATATGAAGGATCAGCCGCATCAAGTGGATGTTAGGGTGAGCGTTGAGAATCAGTTCAACATGCTGACGGGATTTCGCGCTCGAGTCTGGGGCTTGGATGTGGGGTTCAGCAAGGGCCATCAGAATCGCGACTTGAACAAAGAGCCGGCGAAATCTCGCTACAACAACGCACTCACGCTCAATTATAAAGACAGTAACTCCGCCTATGATTTTGGAACTATCGAAAAAGAGTACGGCGTGCCCACAAGCTTTGCCCGCACCGATGGCAAACTTCCTGTGCCTCCGGAAACTTTGGATGTCATCGAAGACTACGCGGCCTTGAACGAAGCCTGCGCGCCAAGTTCGCCGGTGAGCTCGTTCTCGCCAGTGGCCTGGGATGTTTCCTTTGCGGCGGCCAGTCGGCACTCGTGGCGATATCGACCCATCGACGGCATCCTCGAATTGGATGCGGCCAATTCCAGTGCGACGCCGGTGGCGAAGCGCGACTTCTTGATTTACTCCACGGTGACGGAGTGTCGAATCAAAGCCTCGGCCGAGGTCGTCGCGGGCTTTTTCACTTGCGACTTGCTGACCATCGAGCCTCGGGATCGGCCGCTTCGAATCATCGGGACCATTATTGCGCTCAATTCGGTCATTGATGACTCGGCTCTGCGGCACGGGATCACGATGAGCTCCATTCACAATCAGTCGGCGATCGATGAGTTGCGCCGACTCGGAATTTTGTATGGCACCACGAGCGCTTGCCCGGGCATTGATATCAACAATCCGCTCTGGCATCCCTATCCCAATCTCAGTCGATTGGCGGATCAGTACCGTTGTTTGCCGATCTCTCTGCGCGACAAGTCCAATCCTATGCAATGGTCGACCGTCGATCCGGACTGTGGATTGTTGCCAGGAGCTTCGGCCACGTCGTGCAAGAGCCGACCGCAGCGGCTCAAGATCAAGTTTCTCTCCAGCGAGGTGGTGCTATGAACTGGCGCTCGCGGAGAGGATTGAGTTTGGTTGAACTTCTTATGGCCTTGGCGATTTCGGGTATCGCCATTTTCGTGATGATCTCCTCGGCGCAGACCACGCTGAGTGCAGCTTCAAAAGTGAATGCGACGCGGGGTCGAGAAAAGGCCCTACAGTCCGTGCTGCAAACGATCATCAAGAACGCGCCTTCGTATCAGGTGAACTTCGACACATCGGAAACGCATGTTTCAAATCTCTTGGACCCGGCAAAGCTGCCTTGGGCCTGGGATGATGATCGCGTATTGCCTGTCGATCAGTGTCCGGATTGCGCGGGTCGACTCGGCTTTGTGTTGCAGCCCCACGCGCTCGTGCCGGGTGCTTACCGGCTACGAGTTCGCATCAAGCATCCGTCAATCGGTGAAGAGGCTCGCGACTACACTTACATCATCGGTGGTGGTTCATGATGAAGTTCGCATTGCCGATCAGGTCACGGCGAGGCGTCACGCTCACCGAAGTGGTGATGACCACTGGAATTGGCCTCATTGTGGTCGTGGCTCTGATGTATATGTTTTTGGACAACACACAGCGGGTTCGCAACATTACGGCCAAGCTTGAAGATCGCATGACGGGTGTGGTGATCGACCAGTTTTTGTGGCGCGACTTGAGTCAGGCTGCACTTTCATTTGGGGCACTGACGATCAAGGACGATGAGGGGCGAGATCTCTTTGATCTGTATATGGATGCGGAGATCTCCAACATTCCGACGAATTTGCGAACCAGAACTTTGACGATTTCTCCCACCAGCAAGATTAAGGAAGTCACGTTTCTGACTTCGCCGACAGATGCGCCACTTAAGATGATCGATCCGGCCGCGATGTACTTAAGTCAGCCGCCCACGGCGCTTGGAACTTCAGGGAAGTTGGAGTTTCGCGGCTTTCAGTACTTGGATTATATGAAAAATCTGTTTGGGTCGCATTGGGTGAAGGGCGACGCCTTTTTGTTATTTGCCCCTGTGTGGTTGAAGCCCGCCGGCAAAACCCAAGACCCCACAGTTCCGCCTCGCCAGCCATCTTGGTTGGGCATTCACGATGGCAACACCTTGCTCGCCAATAATTTGGGTGGGGTGTTTGATTATCGTTTTCCGATTGATCAAGTCTCGGCTCAGGATCCCGATCGGTTTTTACGACTCGCGCCTCCTGTGGGCGGTGCTTCGGTGATGATGATGGCGACGAAAGTTGTACCAGTTCGATACACTTTGCGCGAACGCGCGTCTGTTAAAGGAACTTACGAATTGGTGCGAAGTACTTGGACTAATTCAGCTTTTCAATCGCCCATGGTGGTCGGTGTCGATATTGAGCAACTGATAATTCGTCGGCGAGCGACGAACCTTGCTATTCTTTCTTATGAAGTCACTTTCCGAAAACGGCCTTAGGCTCGTGGAAAGCGACGTGGGGGACAATATGGCGAAAGTGCAAGTCGCGATCGATTCGCGTGGCATGGTTTGGCTCCGCTTTTTCTTGATGAGCGCCGGGCTCTTGGCCTCATTCTACTTCAGTCAAAAATCTTGGGCCGGTGATGTGCTTCCGGCGCCTTCGGCGAACATGAGTGACATCGTCATGAATGGCAGCTTGGCGCGAAGCTATGACGCGACCAAGACGTTGCAGGTGCGCTTCTATGCATCTTGCTTCGGCACTAATTTGAGAAGTGTGGCGAATCCACTTTCTCCCGATGCGAATGTGAAGATGACGATTGGTCTGAAAACCAACGACGACAAAGATGCGTCGGTCGAAGTTCAGTTCAAAGGTGATTTGGTCGTTCCAACGGCTGACAACACCGAGCAAAGCGTGCCGATTACGGCGACGGGTCTGAGCACTTCAGGTCTTCGGGCCACGCGTGCGGGAAATGTGATCAGCATGGTGATCCCTGACGGTATTCGCGTGACAGAATCGCTTTCCGAAAAAGGTGAAGTGACCATCAAGGCGCAGGCGCATCCAGTTCGCTCGATTTCGTTCTTTCAAGAAGGAGTGAGTGGCGGCACTTACATGGCCAACACAGGCCCGTTGTCGTCGTCAACCACTTGGGCTTTGAGCTCGGATCACTCTTCACTTGAAATTCGCTCGGCCTTCCCCGGGCAAACCGGTTTCTGTGGCGGATACTTCTCGCCGATCATGGTTTTCTTTGGCGACGAGCGACCGCAGTTCACTTCCGTGAGCCGCTTTCCTTTGAGCCCCACCAAAGGCAGCATCTACTGGCCTGAGGCAGGAAACTGGGCCATCTTGGCGATGGATCGAAACGGTGATGGCAAAATTTCGGAGAAAGACGAGCTGTTTGGTGAGGACGAGTCGCGAAAGATCGCCAATGGCTTTGATGCGCTGGCGAAGCTGGATTCCAACAAAGACAGAAAGATCAGTTCGAAGGACAAAAATTACGGCAAGCTTCTGCTCTGGCGCGACGCGAACGCCAACGGCGTTTCAGATCCGGGAGAGCTTAAGAGTTTGGCCGACGAGGGGCTGACGGAAATTTCATTGAAGTATGAAAAGAACATCGTGACTCCGGTTGCCGCGCGCGCCGAACTTCGCGAGCGAAGTACGGCGATCGTCAAGGGTAAGTCCGTGCAGGTCGTCGATGTCTGGTTTGGTCCGCAAGGCGAGACGGTCGAGGCCATCCAGATGAAGTCTCCCGCTGCACCGAAGGCGCAAAGGCAAGCCTCGCCTCAAAAGAAGGCTGCGAAGTCTGAGGCGGCGCGCGCTCCGGCTTCTCAGTGAGCGAGTTCGCATTCTCGAGATGAGAGTTTGGGTTTCTGAGCGGGCCGCCTGAGGGCGGCCTGACGCTTTGAGAAGAGGTTGCCAGTTGGTGCTGTGACCTGAGAGCTTCTCCTGACTCAACGGAGGAGCCCCACTCGATGACCTCATCCCAGCTCATGCGACAACAAACACAACTTCGAAAAATTCAAAACCATGATCGAAGCCCAAATCGATACCTGAGAAGCGGCGAGCAGTTCTTCGCCTTGGTGATGATGGCGATGCTCACTGCTTCGGCGCTGAGTTTGGTAACTGTGGCGGGGGCGGCGCAATCTGAGCCCGCAAGCGAGGCGGTGGACACGTCCTCTCAGCCGCCTGTGGCCTCGAACAAAATGGAATCTATGCGCGCTGTACGCCTGCAGTATGCTCCATTGGATCTGCTGTTGCCGAGCAAGTGGGGCGTCGCCGTGCAGGGGCAAGTCCTGGGGGAAACTGTCGAGTTGGATTACGCCAGCGCCAGCGTGAGTGTTCCTTGGATTTTGAAAGATTTGGGTTCGATGTCGGAAAAGCGTCTGCAGCTGAACTTCATCAGTCCGATTGGTGAATCGGCGAATGCGCTTCAAGGTTGGAATTTTCGCTGGGGCTTGAGCCTTAACAGCTTTCAAATTCGCCTTGGCGATGCGCTGCTGAGTCGACTGAGCGGTGGAGTGTATCCGAGCCTTGATGTGGTGGATTTGCAGACCCTGGGAGTTGTGGGAAGCATCGGCTATCGCCGACTTTGGGGAAATTTGCAGCAGGCACATTGGGGTTGGGGCGTTGATCTTTTCAGTTGGGCTCAGCCGCTGATCACCACGAAGAATTCGGCGCCATTTCTAGACGCCGTGACGGATCGCGAGGATCGCGAGTCCGTCGAACAAGCGATTCGCGTGGTGAGACTATTTCCACGTTGGACGCTGGGGCGCTTCAGTGTCGCGTATCGTTTTTGACGCCGAAGTTGTGACTCATGAGCCACAATTCTTCGGTCGCAAAAATTAAAACCCCGAGATGCTGCCGTCGGCGTTGAAAGCCATGTTCGTGATTTTTCCGTCCTTGTTCAGGCGCGTCCACGAAACGATTTTGCCATCGGCCCCAAAGGCGATGGTGTCGCTGATCACATCGAAGTCGGGCAGGTAGCGGATCAACACGCCATTGCCTTGTGAGATGCTCGCGGTGCCGCAAACATTTTGACTGGAGAGCAGCTTCAGTTCGGTGGCTGCGGAGTTGACGCCCGCGAATTCAGTTCCGACGTTCACGACAGGGAAGCGAACATAGCCCGTGCCATCCGCGTCAGGGTGTTTGGGGTCATAGGCCACGCGAAGTTCGCTTTTTTGTTCCACGCTGCAGAAGGCGCCACCGGCCACGGCGCAGCTGACCTCCAGGCGCTTGTAGGGGCCGCCCGTGGGTGTCCGAGTGGTGTTCCGATTGGCCAAGTTCGTCGCGTGGGCGGAGAGTCGCATCGCAGCTCGGCGAACATCCGCGCACGAAAAGGGAGAAGTTGGGCGACCCGTGGCGGCGACTCCCTGAGGAATCTGAGCATCAAGACCCGTTTTCAGAGCTGGCTTAGCCGCAGCACTTGGCGTTGCTGCATTGGCCGTGAGCGGACCGGCCACTAAACCTATGGAAATCGAAGCGAGGGCCATCGCGGCCAAGCGACATTTCGACATTTGATCCTCCTCAGGATGGACTTGAGGTCCCGCCTCCAAGTTCAGCAAAACTTTACGAAAAAGTCACCTCGGGTTGAAGTTTTGGTCGAGGGCCGCGAACTCGGATAAAATCAACATCCAGGAGCTATTGAGGGCTTTCAAGGTGCTTCAAAGGGAGGGCGCAAATGCCAAAAGTGGAAACACAGGCGCGGGCTCGAAAGTGGCTGAGCGGCGAGGCGACGCCTCAACTTCGTGAAAATTTGCAGGCAGGCTGGGGACAAGCGCTTCGTGCATGGGCGCATGGCCGATCTCTGGTTTTCACCCTCGAAGGCGGCTTTTTACCGATTGTGGAATTCTTGGCATCTGGCCAGCGACCTCCGCTACCGACGGATCGACCCGAATTGTTTCGCGCGGCTCGCCGAGCGCTGGTGGAGCTTCTCGAAAAGGATCTTCAAAATATTCGCGAGCAAGTCTATCCGTGGCAGGTGTTACTTCCTGAAAGCCCGCGTTCGCACTTGGCGCGAATGCCGAAACTGTTTTGGACCGGATTCAAGAGTCGACGTCAGAAGCATCAGCGCGAATCGAAAGCCTTTTCTCCCGCAGCACAAGCTCTGGCCGAGAATGTGCCTGAGTACTATCGTCGAAATTTCCATTTTCAAATCGATGGATATTTGTCGCGCGAGTCCGCTGAACTTTACGATCACCAAGTGGAGGTCTTGTTCGCTGGGGCGGCGGATGCCATGCGCAGACTGCTGTTGCCGCCGCTTGTGCGCGCCAAGCCGACGCGAGTTCTAGAACTTGGCGCGGGAACGGGACGCAGCACGCGCTTTTTGCGCATGGCTTTGCCGCAGGCTCAGCTGACGGCACTGGATTTGAGTTCGCCGTATTTGCGTGTCGCTGCTCAGAACTTGAAGGATCTGCCTTGGCAAAACTTTGATGGGATTGATTATGTGCAGGCCGATGCGGCAGCGACTCCGTTTCGCGACGCCAGCTTCGATGCCGTGGCCTCGGTCTTTCTCTTTCATGAATTGCCCTTGGAGGAACGACGTCGCGTTTTGTCTGAAGCCTATCGCGTATTGCGAAGCGGAGGCGTCTTAGCCATCGTCGATAGCTTGCAAACGGGAGATCGGCCCGAACTTCAACAAGCGCTCGACGAATTTCCGATCCAGTATCACGAGCCATTCTACAAGAGCTACTTGGCTGAACCATTGGCGAAGCTTGTCGCCGAGGCAGGCTTTGAAGTGCAGGACTCTGAGTCGGGCACGGGATTCTTTGCGAAGCTTTGCGTGGCCCGAAAACCCTAGAGAGGTGCGAACTCCAAAAAAAATCCCAGCCGCTGTGGCTGGGATTTTTGAAACGCGTCCGCTGAGTTTTTGGCTCTCAGCGATTCACATCACTTCAATTCGCGATGCATGGTGTGACGACGCAAGCTCGGATTGTACTTCTTCTTTTCGAGACGCTCCGGGTGAGTCTGCGTGTTCTTCTTTGTGGTGTAACGGCTGGGCGATTTGCCTTCTTTGCGGGCCTCAGTGCACTCCAGCGTGATGATTCGAACTTTGCCCTTCTTTGCCATGAGACTCTCCGAAATTTTTCGTCTCAAACTTGGCTCTCGGCCAAGCTCTCGACTGAGTTAGTCGGCTGCATTGCCCACTTTGTCATGCGAGTTTTGATGTCCAACGCGCAAAGGCAGCTTTTGCAGCAATTCAAACGAACTCGAGGTCTTAACACAGGGCCGTGGGCGCTGAAAAGAAAATCTCGCAATGGGGCGGAAGACTGTTTCATTTCGATGCAAAACCCCGGCTTCGGGGGGCTCGAGGTTGATCGGCCAGGCGAGGCGGTCGATGGCTTCGGATAAAAGCGTCTCAAAGTGGCACAAGTGCATGAAATGACTCAGTTTTATTAAATAAATCTTCATCAAACGCTGATAAGATATTTGTAATGTCGTCACGCGGTCCGTTTTTCGATTTCACGACAGCTTCCCAGGCTTTGGCTTGCGCCATCCGCCGCCCAATTTGCCCATTATTTTCTCTTCACGCGCGCGCCCTTTGGCTCGGCCTGCTTTTCTTGGCTTCTTTGACCGGCTGTTACCAAGAGGAAGAAGCGCCTCAAGACGGTCCGGCCTTGCCCGCTCCGTTTCGCGCCAACGTCAAACTTGAAAACGGCAAACTCGAGCAAGGTGTTTACTACACGCAGAGTTTGAACGTGCTGGTGCAAATCACCGGTGCCAACATGACCGAGATGTACGTGACCACGATCCCTGGATGTACGCGCGGGGGGCTTTGGCAACAAATTCGATCGCCCTTTGAGTACACGCTCACGCAAGCCAACGCGGTGAACACCCTCTACGCGCAGTTTCGCAACGGTGGCTTTGGTGGACCGACTTCAGATTGTCTGTCGGTGAACATCACTCACGACAACATCGCGCCCACGTTGAGTGTCAGCACGCCGGTGCAATCGTCTTGGGTGAACTCGGGAAATGCGACGGCCTTGGCGGTGAGTGGAACTTGTAGCGAAAGCGGACGCTACGTCAGTGTGGTAGGTCCGCAGGGATCAAGCTCAGTGCCTTGCAACTCGGGAAGTTTCACTTGGGCTGTCGATGTTTCGTCGGCGACGGACGGCGCGGTGAATTTGGAGTTTCGTCATGTCGATGCGGCGGGGAATGCCGCGAGTGTGATCACGCGCGAACTGCAAAAGGATACGGTCGCGCCGACGGTGGCGATCACTTCGCCAGCCGCAGGAACTGTGATCGACCAAACTCAGCACGCGGCTTTTGCGGTCGGTGGCACGTGTTCGGAAGATGGAACTGTGGTGATCACAGGCGACGCGGCGGGAACGGCGACTTGCTCAAGCGGAAGCTGGTCGTTGAATTTGGATTTTAGTTCAGCACCGAACGGCAGCGTGAGCATTTCGGCGATTCAGCAGGATGCGGCGGGGAACTCGTCGGCGACGGCGACACGAAATTTTGTTCATCAAGCTCAGCCTGTGCTGACGTTCACTTTGCCTTCAGCCGGAACTTACGTGAACGCGACCAATGCCACCGCGTGGACGGTCGGCGGTGATTGTGGTGCCGAAGGTCAGCCGGTGTTGATCTCGGGTGCCGTGTCGGCTTCAGCGACTTGTTCATCAGGGCAGTGGTCGAGTTCTCTGAACCTCAGTGGCGTGAGCGACGGCCTGATTTCACTGACTGTGAATCACAGCTATGCATCGGGTGGAGCGGCAGATCCCGTCAGTCGCAATTTCACAAAGGACACCGTGCTGCCGACGTTGGCGGTGGGTTCGCCAGCCTCTGGATCTTGGATCACGCCATCGAACGTGGCGGCTTTCACTGTCAGTGGCACCTGCTCGGAGTCCGGGCGCAGCGTGAGTGTGACGGGTGCGGTGACTTCGTCGACGACTTGTAATTCGGGAACTTGGTCGGTGGATCTGAATCTCACCTCGGTGAGCGATGGCAATGTGACGTTGAACTTCACGCAGTCGGATGTTGCAGGGAATAGCGGCAGTGCGAGTCGCAGCTTCAACAAGGATGTCAGCGCGCCGACACTCTCGATCGCGGCACCCTTAGCGAGCGCTTGGATCAATTCCGCCAATGCATCGAACTGGATCATGAGCGGAAGCTGTTCGGAAAACGGTCGTGATGTGAGCTTCTCGGGCGCGGCCTCGGGCAGTGTCACCTGCATGAGCGGGGCTTGGTCGGCCAATCTTGATTTGTCAGGATCAGCGGATGGCAGCGTGACGGTGAACGTTGCGCATGCGGATGCCGCTGGGAACTCAACGAGTGTGTCCCGCACTTACTCGAAAGACACGCTCGCGCCTTCGTTGGCTTGGACTTCACCGCTGGCGGGAACCGCCATGGACGCGAGCGAGGCGGCGGCATTTGCCGTCGAGGCCAGTTGCGAAGCTGGTCTGAGCGTGAGTGTCTCAGGTGCGCTCTCGACCTCGGCGCTTTGCATTGGCGGCACGATGAGCTCGACTTTGGATCTTACGAGTGTCGCCGATGGCAACGTGAGTTTAACGCTTTCGCAGACGGATGATGCTGGCAATTCAAGTTCCACAACGCGCGCATTCACCAAGGACACGGTTGCCCCCACGCTCTCCATCGCTTCGCCGGCCGCGGGCAGTACGATCAACGTTGCATTGGCCTCGGCATTTACTTTGGCCGGAACATGCAGTGAATCGGGCAGCAGTGTCGCGATCAGCGGCGCCATCAGCGCGACGACGACCTGTAGTTCGGGAAGCTATAGTGTTGTACTGGATCTCTCCGGCGTTGCAGATGGCACGGTTTCGCTCACCGCTTCGCAAACGGACTTAGTCGGCAACGTGGGAAGCGCGTCGCGAAGTTTCGTGAAGGACACGGCCGTGCCGACGAGCGTGAGTCTTTCGATTGCCGCGGGAGCTGAGGCGGTGACGAGCACTTCCGTCACGCTCACACTTGCGGCGTCCGGTGCCACGCAGATGTATGTGACCAACACCGCGGGTTGTGGCGGCGGCGGAACTTGGCAGGCTTATGCAACTTCGCGTGCGTGGACCTTGCCTTCGACGAATTCGCTCAATGAAGTCTATGTGAAGTTTAGGAACGCAGCTCTAAATGAGTCGGCTTGCGTGTCGGACGACATTTGGCACGACACGTTGGCTCCGACTTGGACTGTTGGCGCAAGCTACCCGGCGACTTACAATTCGACGACGGCCTCACCTTGGGTCACATTCAATGCGGATGCAGTCGACGATGAAAGTGGTGTCGACACTTATGAGTACGCGATCGGTACCGGCACATCAGGTGCGGCGCAATCGGATGTGGTGACATGGACCGAAGCGGGCTCGTCCCCCTTTCAGGTAACGGGTTTGAGTCTTAGCATTGGCGCAACTTACTATTTGCATATGCGAGTCCGAGACTTCGCAGGCAACACTGTGGTGGTTCCGCATGCGACCGGATGGCTTGTGGACATTGCGGCGCCGACTTTGACGATCACATCGCCGGCCAATGGTTTAGTGACGACCGAAATTGATCAGCCCATCATTGGCGCATGTGAGGCTGGGAGATTGATCAACATCAGTTACACCGGTGATGTGGGCGGTCCGACGGCGATCGTTTGCGAACCCAACGGCACCTATCGATTTGCGGCGACCAGCTTTGGCGCGAATGGCACGCGCGAAGTTGAACTCTCTATGGATGACGGTTTGTTTGGTACGATCACGGCGCAAGTGAGTTACGATCTGTTGCTGGATCAATTCGCGCACGGCACAGTGTGGTCGGTCTTGAACCTTACAGACGGCGGCAAATTGGTAGGTGGATCGTTTAGCGGCTTTAGTCGCTACACCACACGCTATATCGCGAAAATCAAACCCAGTGATGGGTCGCGCATAGAGTCCGGGTATAGCAGCGGATTCAACGGCACGGTGAATGCCGTTGTCAGATTGAGCAGTGGACAAGTCTTAGTGGGTGGGGCGTTTACAACCTACCGAGGTCTCATTGCGAACCGGATCGCGCTGATCAATGCCGATGGGTCCTTGAACTTGAGTTTCAATTCGCAATATCTCGCCAACGGAACGAATAACACCGTCAACGCGATCCTCGTCGATGGCGATAGCGTTTGGTTGGGCGGTGCCTTCACAAGATATCGTGGTGCGATCGCCAATCGAGTGACCAAGATTAGTCTGGCGACGGGCCAAATTGATGCCACGTTCTCACCGCAAACAGGTGCAAATGGTGCCGGTGGTACAGTCAACACTTTGGCTATGGACGGAACCTCGATTTGGCTCGGCGGAGCGTTTACGGCCTATCATGGTCTGATTGCCAATCGAGTCGCCAAAGTGCACCGAGACACAGGCGCTCTTGATCAGACGATTAGCCCGCAGAGCGGTGACAATGGCGCGGCCAACACGGTTTTGGCGATTGCGTTGGATGGCCGTGATGTCTACATCGGTGGAAGCTTCACCGCCTATCGAACTTTGGTGGCGAATCGCTTGGCGAAGATTGACGGGATCACGGGTGCATTGGACACCAGCTTCAATCCTGGCACGGGCGGAAATGGCGTGAACAATAACGTTCGATCGCTCGCCATCAATGCCACGCATTTATTTGTGGGCGGGGATTTCACGACTTATCGAGGCACCACGGTCAATCGATTGACGAAGATCTCACGCGCGGACTTCTCCGTCGATGCGACTTTCAATCCCGCGACCGGAGGCAACGGTCTGAGTTCAGGCGGAGTTTACGCTATGGGCTTAGAGGGAAGTTCGCTTTGGATTGGCGGAACTTTCGTCGCCTATCGTGGAGCCGCAGCCAGCTACCTGGCGCGAATCGACACGGCGACGGGCGATGCGGATCTCAACATCTCGCCCGCAAGCGGGGCCACCTTGGTGAACAATGCGGTGTACGCGATGGATTTGAGTCGCGTGGCCTCGGACGACGAGATCTTTGTGGGTGGCCCGTTTACAGCGGGTCCACCTGAGATCACGGCGCGAAACATCGCGCGCTTAGCCGCCGACGGATCCGTCGACACGACTTTCTCTCCCCAGTCGGGAGCGAATGGAACCAATAACACCGTCTACGCTCTCTCGGCTTCAGGAGACGCGGTGTACTTAGGAGGCGCGTTCACGAGTTACCGTGGGTCAGTAGCGAATCGCGTGGCCAAAGTCAGTTTGAGTACAGGGGCGCTTGATACGACGTTCAACCCATCGAGCGGAGGCAATGGAACGAGTGGAGAAGTTCGGGCCTTGCAGCTGAGTGCCGACGGCCTGACCCTCTATGTGGGCGGGAATTTCACCAGTTACAGAAGCGCGACGGCCAATCGTGTCGCCAAAGTTCATGCGCAGACAGGTGTCCTGGATACAAGTTTCAATCCGGCAAGTGGCGGCAATGGCACGAACAACATTGTCTACTCGCTCTGGCTCGATGGTGCTGATCTTTACATCGGTGGAAGTTTCGGAAACTATCGCGGCACGGCTGTGACTCGTCTGGCAAAAGTGAATTCGACGAGCGGAGTTCTGGACGCGACTTTCCACTCCGTCACCACAGGGGCCAACGGCATCGTGTATGCCATTCGCCGCTCGGGTGACTGGTTGTATTTGGCCGGTGCCTTCACGACTTACCGAGGTGTTACGGCGAATCGCGTGGCGAAGATTCATCGCTCTGATGGTAGTGTCGATCTCGTTTTCAATCCTGCGAGCGGAGGCAATGGCGTGGCCGCGACGGCCTGGACGCTGGATTTGGATAGCACGCATCTCTACGTGGGCGGGCAGTTCACCACTTATCGTGGACAGGCGGCCAACCGGCTGGCGCGAGTTCGCTTGGATGACGGAAGTCTCGACACCACACTCAGTCCCGCGAGTGGTGCGAATGGATTTAACTCGACGGTGTACGCATTGGGTTGGAATGCGTCGGCTTCGCGTCTGACCTGCGGTGGAGTGTTCACGACTTATCGAGGTCAGAATGCGCTCTATCTCAGGGAGATCAGCCCGGACGGTTCACTCTAAGTTTAGATTTCGTTGCGACTTGACCACTTTGCGAAGTCGATTTGAGATGGAGTCGTGGCAATACGCGATATCTTCTTACCGGCGCTCGTGGGTTTGAGTCTCATTGCCACTCTTTGGGGGCGCGAAGCGCTTCGTGATGTGCCGGGCGGAGGTGGTCCGCGAAGACCGGCTCAAGTTTCACATTTGAGTTTCGCCGAGATGGCGGCGCCAAGCGGATTGCACTTCACTCACCAACTGGCTTTTCCGAATCCTCACGCACCTCGGGCCGTGCTCGAGTTCAATGCGATTTATCCTTCCGTCGCTGTCGCGGATTTAGATGGGGACGGTGAGTTAGATCTGGTGCTCACAAGTCCCGATCAAGAAGTTGGAGTGCGGATCTTTCAAGGTTCACGCAGCGGACGCTGGCAAGATGTGACGCGAGCTTGGCGGCTCAGCGCCGGTGACATGGTTTCCCGAGTGATCGCGGCGGATGTCAATGGCGATGGACGAGCTGATCTGCTGATGTCGCGCTATGGATGCCATCAAGTGTTCGTGCAAGTTCAGCGAGCTGGTCCACCGCAGTTTGCTGAAATTCCCGACGCATTTGGCGGCGTGTGCTCCAATGCGGTTGGACTGAACGTCGGCGATTTGGATGGCGATTCCCACCTGGACGTGATGCTTGCGAATTATTGGTTCGAAGATGATTTGCGGGAGAAAATTCCACGAACTCCGCGTCTTCGATCGACTTGGCTTTCACAGACGGGAGGACAGAGTCAGATCTTGTGGGGGGATGGCACGGGAAAGTTTCGAGCCGCCGCGGAAGCACATCGCAGCATCGCTCATCTGCCTCGTAGCTACGCCAACAACTTTAGTCTCTTTGATGTCGATGCGGACGGGCGACTGGATTTCTATCAAGCCAATGATTATCAGTTTGATCGTTTGGTGTTGAATCGCCCAGAGGGCTTCATCGACGTGACGGATCAGTACATCCCAAGGCGTTTTCATGGCCTCAACGGCATGAATACGGATGTCGGCGATTGGAACGGCGATGGATTGTTGGATTTGTACGTTGGCAACATCTCTGCGCCTCCGTTTATGGCCTATAACAATGTGCTGTGGACTCGATCTTCTGAGGGCGGGTTCTTCGATGCTTCGCGCTCTACAGGAACGGGAAACTGCGGGTGGACGTGGTCGGGACGCTGGGCCGACTTCGATAATGATTCGCGTTTGGATTTGTTTGTGGTGAATGGCCGCTTTCGCGGTCGTGGTGCGACTGAAGCTCAGGCGGGCTCACTCTGGCATGCGCGCGCGATGGCCACCGACATCCCGGCATTTTTGCGCGCCTTGGATCCGAGCATTGATTATCCGTCCACGGCGAGACGCCAACTCTCAAGCTTCCAAGCGAGCTGTTTGTTCGTTCAGCAGGATGGCGGACGCTTTGAGGATCATGCGCGCGCCTCAGGCGTAACAGATCTTGAAGATGGTTACGGTGTTGCCTCGCTTGATTTCAATCACGATGGGCGGATGGACTTAGTGGTCGTCAATCGTGCCGCACCCGTCATGTTGTATGTGAACCAAACTCAGCAGGTGGGAGATTGGCTCGGCGTCGAGCTTCGCAATCGGGCGGGGCGTCCTGCCACTTGGGGAAGTCTTGTCGAGCTTCGCGGCGCCGACGGGTGGAAGCGTGTTGCACTGGCTTATCCGACCAACACCTTCAACTCTCAGTCCGATCCGCGTTTGCATTTTGGACTTGGTGACGCCAAAGGGCCATTTGAAGTTGAGGTGCAATGGCGCAAGGGTGTTCGTGAAGTCTTTCAGCTGACTCATCACAATGCGTATCACAGAATTCAAGAAGGCACGGGGAGTTCACGATGAGTGCGCTTCAAGTCCGAGTGATACGTGGCCTAGAATTGCTACGGGGAATTGATCCGCGGCACTTTGTGTTGATCAATCACACTTTGCTGTTGGGCATTGGCTTAACACTGAGTTTGATGCTTCGCGGGCCCGTGCAAATCACAAGTTGCATTCTGACTGTCGTGATCTTGGAGCTGATCTGGAATCGCGCTTGGCGGCAGACTTGGAGTTTCAATCTTGATCGAATCAAGTCAGCCCTCATCATCGCCCTCGGACTCTTGATCATTCTCAGTTCACGTTTGCCCTGGTTCTACGCCTTTGCGGGAGGCCTCGCGATTTTCGGCAAGCACTTGATTCGCAATTCAAAGAATCAGCACATCTACAATCCCACGGGTCTTGCGATCTTACTGAGTATCGCCATTTTTCCCGATGATGTGTTTGTGCGCGGTGATCAATTTAACGGATCATTGATCGCAAGCCTTGTTGTGCTCGTGTTCGGCGGCTTGGCATTGTGGCGAGTTCGGCGTTTTCACGCGACCGGAGCGTATCTTGTCGCCTCGGCCGTAATGAGTTGGATTCTGGCAAGCCTCAGCCCCGATGCAGAATGGAAGCGGCTGTTCTTACCTGAGTTCGGCACGGAAGGTCTGCTCTACATGGTCTTGATGTTCACAGATCCGCGCACGGCTCCTGAGGCGCGGGCTCGACAGCTCGTTCAGGGGTTCGTCCTCGGCGCGTTGAATGTACTTTTCCGGTGGCAAGAGTTCGCCTATTCGCAGTTTGTGGCGTTGATGCTGGTCGCTAGCTTTTCGCCACTGGGCTGGTTTGTGGTCGAGCGCTGGCGCGAGCGTGTTTGTGAAATCTTCGACGGAGTATTGCGAAGCCGCCCTTGGCGAGGCGTCGTCGCCGTCGGAGCGCTCGCGGTGTTGCTGGTGCCGGCTTGGCGAGAGCGCTCCAATTGGCCGCTGGTGCGTTACACGATGTTTGCGGATCGTCGCGACTCAGAGAACATCGGCCTCTATCGCGTCGAGTTCATCGATGCCGAGGGCCATGCTTTGGCGGCCCGTCGGGAGGCGCCGCGAACTTTGCTGCCGGTGCTGGCGTCGATGTGGGAAAAGCGCGACGATGTGGCGCTTCGAAGTTTGATTCTGCAAATGCGTCGCTGGCAACGAGAGACCTCCGGCCAGTGGGCGAAGGCTTACCGACTTTATCGCGTGACTCCGACGGAGACGATTTTGCTTCGCGAGGAGGAGTTGCCATGACGCCTTTGCAGTCGGCATCGGCATCCGCGTCGCCGCCAGGATTTTTTTCCGTCTTCCGATCGAAGCTGATGGCCGAGCTTCAAGATCCTCGGGTTTGGGTTCTTGGTGCTTGGCTCATTGTTTTGGTGACGACGGGGGCGCCGCCCTCGATGGAGCGCGTGAATCCATTCTTGCGAAGTCTAGGATGGACTTGGGTGGCTGAGGGGCAAGGCGCGGGTTTGCACGCGCTTGCATTTTTTCTTTTGAGCGCCGCGCTGATCGATCAAGTCCGACGCCAGCTTTGGATGCTCATGGCCCTGATCGCCGTCACCTTGTTGGCGGGACTTTGGGCTTCGATCTCCTATCACCCCATTCACGGCTATCATTCGCATGTGCATGTGCTGCCACTTCTCGTGCTTGGGGTTGCAACACTATGGTCGAGAGCCGAAGAACATTCGGCCTCCCTGCTACAGTGCATTTCTGGAATCACAGGGCTGACTTACTTTTTGGCGGCCGTAGAGAAGCTTCGCGTGTACGGCGCCGACTGGGTTGATGGTGAACGTCTGTGGGTGGCATTTCAGGAGTTCCACCGACTGACTCCACGAGCTGAGTCGGCCATCAATTTGTGGCTTCGTGAAAGCAGCTGGGAGTCGCCAATTTGGATGTTGGCGGCGAGCGGGATTTTGCTCTTTGAAGTGAGTGTCGGCTGGGCGCTTTGGTCGCGTAGGGCTCGGCCAGTGGCGGCGATTCTCGCGCTCGGATTTCATGCCAGCGTCTGGTGGTTTTTGGAAATCAACTTCTTCTGGGCCTATGCGGTGGCGCTCTTGCCGCTGACTACGGAATTCACATCATCCTGGATCCATCGTTGGATGAGTTCAGAAAAGTCTTCGTAGGTTTTGGCGGGCAAGTTTTGGTGGCAAGTCGATCAAGGAGAAACTTGGTGGGCGCGAGAGGACTTGAACCTCTGACTCCCACCGTGTGAAGGTGGTACTCTACCGCTGAGTTACGCGCCCTGATTGGACAATTCAATTGTGGAGACTAGGTGTAGCGGAGGAGATGTTGATTGGCAACCCCCAAGCCTTCCATCGCTGAGCCTTTGTTCCAAACAGCGGGAGCTGAGGTGACGTGCATCATCGTGAGTCGGGAAGTGCTGATGGATTCGAGTCTCTAATGTCGTCTTCAAATGTGTTTTCAGGAGCGCCAAAAACTCATTCGGGGCCGACTTCGGGGGCGTCTTTGGGCCGTCCATCCGAGCCACCTTTTGATCGCCTGACTTTCGAGCAAAGAAGGATTTATGAGGCGGCAGAACAGGCCGCACGGCGCATCGAAGACGTCCGTTCTCGCGGCGACTTACAAGTTCAATTGAAGTCTGACTCTTCGCCTGTGACTTCGGCCGATTTAGCGGCCCATGAGGAATTTGCGAAGCTCAAATGGGACCACTTGATTTCTGAAGAAGCTCTCACGCGACCCGCCGCCGAGGAATGTCTCAAGACTCAACGTGAGAACTTTTGGCTCATTGACCCTCTCGATGGCACGCGCGATTTGATTCGCGGTGAGTTGAGTTTTGCAATTGTCGCCGGTGAGCTTCGTCGTCGGGATGATGGCCAATACTCGCCGGAGTTTGGCTTGATTTGGCATCCGCCGACCGATGAAGTGTGGATCGGCTGGGTGCAAACCCAGGAGTTGTGGTCGCGACGCAATGGGGTTTGGTCACAACAAAGCCGCTTAGCTTTGCCGGCACAGTGGCGCGTGCTGGGTTCGCGTGGCATGGCGATCGAGAGGCTGCAGGCCCTTTCGACACATCTTGGCCTTGGCGAAAATCCGCCGGTGGAGCGCTTGGGCTCAGCGATCAAATTTGCACGTCTTGCGATGGGGGATGCGGAAGTTTATCCGCGCTTTGGTCCAACGTCCGAATGGGACACGGCCGCAGGGCAAGCGCTGCTCGAGGCCACAGGCGGCGGGCTTTGGGATCTCTCCACGCAAAAGCGCCTCACCTATTTTAAATCGGACTGGGAAAATCGAGGCGGATTTCTGGCGCTTCGGAGCGCCGAACGCGCTTCTGAAATTGTGGCCGAGGCGTCGCGAATCAAATCGGAGCGCGATCGCGCTCGAGAGGAGAAAAGGTAACATGGCAGACGACAAGCGACTTGCGGAATTGCAAATGCTGGCGGATCAATTTTGCCAGGACCGCGATTGGGATCAGTTTCACGGTCTCAAAGACCTGGCGATCGGTCTGAGTACAGAGAGCAATGAGTTGCTGCAGATGTTCCGTTTCAAAACTGACGAGGAATCGAGCGCCTTGCTTTCGCAAAGTGAAAGGCGAGAAGCCATTGAAGATGAGCTCGCCGATGTGCTGTTTTTCCTTTTGAGATTTTCAAGTCGAGCCAACGTGGATTTGTCGCAAGCCTTCCGGCGCAAGCTCGCAAAAAACGCGCTCAAATATCCCGTCGATTTAGCGCGCGGATCGAATTTGAAATACAGCGAACGCGATCAAAAGTGATTGCGTCGGTCGCGCCAGAGTCGAAAGCTTTCGACGTCGCGAAGCTTGAGGAAGGGATTGCGTTGCATTTCAAAATCGAGCCGAGCAAAGGCGCGTCCAGGTTGTGCGGAGCTTAAGTCCGCGTCGGAAACCAAGCTTGGGCCGGCTTCGTCGCGCCAAGTTTTCCAGAACTCGGCATTGCGGACCTCATAGTCGTGGCCGAAGTAAATCAAAGTTTCAGGCGGGCGCGACTTGATGAACTGCAGACTCTGAAAGAGTTCTTCCGGAGTTCCTTCGAGGCAGCGCCCGCAACCGAACGCAAAGAGCGTGTCGCCGACAAACATGTTCAGGGGGGACGGCGTGCCGCTGGCATCGCGAAACATCAGGGCGACTTGTCCTTGCGTGTGCCCTGGGATGGCGTGGTGCTGAAATTGAATTTCAGCGCCGAGTGCGGCTTTGAATTCGTCGAACTGGAGCGGTGCTTGATTGAGGAACTTGAGTCTTTGCACGTCTCGAGCCGATGCGAAAACTCGCGTCTCGGGGTGGGCTCGCAGCAGATCTTCAACGCCACCGATGTGGTCATGATGATGGTGAGTGAGCAAGACAGCTTGGACCTGTTTGTTGGCGAGGCGAAGCTCTAATTCCTGCGTGAACTCGCCCGGATCAATCACGACACGGGCATCGCCATGTTCCACCACGAAGGTCCAATTGTCTTTGAGGCAGCGAAGTGTCTGAATGTGCATGTTCACCCTAATGTTGAGCTTCGGATCGAGATCGGATTGCGCCGAGGCGTCGATGCCATTGGCCGCGCAACCAAGGCCAAGTGAGAAGCGCGATGCTGGCGGAAGTGAGCAGGAACGCCAAGACCTCGGCGAAACTCAAATTTTCACCGAAGAGCCAGTAGGCGACAGCGGCGGCGATGATGGGTTCGCTGAGTGTGGCGCAACTGAGCGCGTTGATATCAAAGTGATTCAAACACCAAGTGAAGATCGCGTGTCCGAGGAGAGTCGGAAGCCAAGCCAGAGCCAAGAAGGCCCACCAAGTTTTTTCGGAGTAGCCAAAGAAGGGGACGTTGAAGAGCAGCATACTGACGCCAGCGAGGATCAGCGCCACAGACCATAGCTCAAGTGTGAACCGAGGATTGCTCAAGCGTCGGCGAACTTGTCGACTGGTGAGTAGGTACGCCGAAAAGCTCACGGCGCTGAGGACCCCCATCAATCCGCCCCACAGATCAAACGCGGAACTTTCACTCCATAGCCATGGACCAAAGAGTGCGAGCACGCCCAAAATTCCAAGTGCCATCGAGGCCGCCAAGCGAAGTTGCAGGCCATGTCGATGGAGAAGCCAGGCGCCTGCGGCCGTGGTGACGGGGTTCAGCGTGAACAAAATGTTACTGGCGGCCACACTTGTGCGCTGGACGGCCACGAAGAAACTCACAAAGTGAATGAAGAGCAAAACACCGGCTGACCAGATCGCGAAGCGATCGGCAAGGTTCAAGAGTGGCGCACGAGGTGGCCCATGAGGGTGAGCATGGGTCGGGGGCAACTTGCTGATTGGCGCTTCGGAGTTCGATTTTGTGGACGAGCGAACTTCATTGAAGACGATGAGGGCCATGATGGGCCAGGCCATCAGCAGTCGCCAAAACAGAATTGCGAGCGCGTGGGCTTCGGCCATGCGGATGAAGATTGCCGCGTGGGAAAGTAGCACCAAGGCCAAGACGAGAGCAGCGCCGCTCCAGCGTGGATTCATCGAAGGCCTTCTTTTTTGCGCATAAATTCTGGTCCTGATCCGTGGGTCAAAAGCGATGCAGCTCTTCGACCCAAGTCTAGACGCCGCTTGGCTTTGTGGCGAGCCGAAAGTCTTTGAGTCAAAGTGTGTGTTGTTCCATGCTTTGAGTAGGGCGTGGAATGTTCACGCACCCACTGCTGAACCTTCAAGATCGATAGGCCTAACGGCAACTCAAGGTAGGCTATGCAAGTTCCGCCCGCGCATATCAAAAACATCGAAGTGGACTGGCTGGGCCGCGATCAGGTCGAGATCGAGGCGCGTTGGGAGTCGCAAACCTCATCGCCGCGCTTGCAGGCGATGGAGTTGCGAATGGCGGTGATTTGCTCCGAGGTTCGCCAAGCTTTGCAAGTTTGGATTCAAGACTGTTTGCGAGCAGGTCAAGTCCTTGAGGGGCCCGAAGGGCGAGGCCACGCCGAGATGTTTGTTCGCGAAGTGTCGCTGAAGCTTCGCGATCAGTTCACGCCGCCATTTGCGGAAACTGAAATGTGTCATTGTCGAGTGGTCACGACGGCTCAGGTTGATCGGGCCGTTGTGTCGGGCTGTCATTCGCCACGTGAAGTTTCACGTGCGACGACGGCCAGTACAAGTTGCGGAACTTGTCGGCCCGATGTGGAAGCCTGGATTCGCTTTCGCTGCGAGGCACGCTAAGCTTTGCGGCCTTTGCCTCGGCGCAGTTGTCCCTCGGGAAATTTCCCATCGCGAAGGTAGCCCTCGAGCAGCGGCTGTAGAATTCGACGGCAGCTCCCTCCACAGGGTCCAACTCCGGCTGTCGTCTGATCAAAGATTTCGTTCATGCTGTGTGCGCCGTCGCGAATGGCCTTCTCAATGGTTTGGCGCTGGACTTCATTGCAGAGGCATATCACCTCTTCGTCGCATTCACGCTCCGCTCGCGTGCGAGGATCGCGAGAGTCGGGACGTCGATGCGGAGATTTGGGTGAACGAGAGTCGGAATTCACTGGCTCACCCGTGCTCGAGATTGGCTTTGCGAAGCTGTTCAATCAATAACGGACGAAGCCGCGCTTCAATTTCGCTGGCTTGACCCTTCACGCTGGCGCCGGCGGCATGTCGATGGCCGCCTCCGCCCATGGCTTCGGCGATTTCGGAGACGCTCACGTTGCGTTTGCTGCGCAGAGAAATCTTCCAGAAGCCTTCCTTTTCTTCGCGAAGAAGCAAGGCGATTCGCACCGATTCCACATTCAGTGCGAGATCGACGACGTCGCCGGAGTCCGAGGCCTCGGCACCCGTGCGATCAAAGAGCGTGCGACGCAGAATCACCACAGCCAGCTGGCCTTCGTGTTCGATGCGCAAAGCCGCGAGGGCCTCGGCCATAAAGTGCAATTTGCTGGGCGTGAGATTGGCAAACAGAGACTCCTGCACGCGCGCGGGATCGTCAACGAGCGGCAAAAGTCGAGCCGCCATCAAATGCGATCGGGGCGAGCCGCGCACAAAGCGAAAGAGTTGCGTGTCGAAAGCCAAGCTTGCATAGAGGGCAGTGGCGATCTTGGGTGTCAGTTCGATGCCCAGTTCGTCGATGAGAGCCAGCGTCACTTCGCCGGTGGACGCGGCTTGAACATCAATCCAAGAAAGTTCCGGATCAAAACCTGCGACGGGCACGCTGAGGGCCTGGTGATGATCGAGCATCGCCAGCGGCACCTGGCGCTGCGTGGCCCATTCGGCCAGCGGCGAAACCAAGCGCGGATCATTGGTGTCGAACACAATGATGAGTTCAGGGGGATCGGGATTGAGGTCCGCATCGAAGATGCGAGGTGCGGCGTCCTCGAAGAGGAAGCGATATTTGCGCGCCGGATTTTCAAAATTCAAAATCTTGGCGGACTTGCCCAGCGAGGTGAGCGCTGAGAACAGAGCGGCCTGACAAGCTAAGCCGTCGCCATCGGCTTGACGATGTGTTGTCAGCCAAATGTTCTGCGCTTGGCGAATGCTCTGCACCAGCTTCTGCGGCGCGGATCGATCGGATGGGGACGTCACCTGAGCCGATGAGGGTGGCATGGAAGCAATCTCCTCGCTTTGCGCTTCGTGAATCTCTGCGGCCAACACGGATTTTCATGTCCAAGAGGCCGGATTGCGTGGCGCGACCTGAAGCGTCCTCAATCTGGCGCGACCTCGAAATAGGATACAGAGTGTGGTCGATGGGCTCATCGTTCGTGTTGCTTGCGACGCGTTAAATGTGAAACTTGTCGGCTGTTTGCCGAGCGGCTGCTGACAAAACTGGAAATTGAAACTAGCGTGGGACGGCTTAAGGCTGGTCTGCGCTCGACTTAGGGCGAGTGGCGAGTCGGTCTGGCATCCGGATGTCGCTGTGAAGTGGGCAGGGCTGATCCGGCCAAGGTAATTTGCAGCGATTGCGAATTACGAGGTGCTGAAGAAAAATAGAGAAGCAAGACAAGGCGTGGCCGCACAACGGTCACGCTGGTTTATTTTTGCGTAATGAACAAAGGAGCCGGCAACATGGCCGAGCAGGATAGCAAAAACGGCGGCTTACCCGAACGACTGCCGATCACCATTCGTGGCAAGCAAAAGCTCGAAGAAGAATTGAAGCGCTTGATCACTGTCGAGCGTCCGTCGGTCATTCGCGCCATTGAAGAGGCTCGAGCTCACGGCGATATTTCTGAAAATGCGGAATATGATGCGGCCAAGGAGCGCCAGGCCCTTGTTGAAGGGCGAATTGCGGAGATCCAAGGTCGCCTGGCGGGAGCTGAGATCGTGGATCCTTCCACTTTGGGTGGCGACCGCGTGATCTTTGGCGCCTTTGTGGAAACGATTGATACCGAAACCGAAGAAGTGATGAAGGTGCAAATCGTCGGCGTCGATGAAGCCGATGTGAAAGAGGGCCGGATCTCAATTCTTTCGCCGATCGCCCGTGCGATGATCGGAAAAAAAGTCGGTGATGTGGTCACAGTGCGTTCGCCCAAAGGTGATCGTGAGCTGGAGATCACGGGATTGAAGTTTCAGTAATCCGAAATTGCAGACTTCGACTTCAGCAAAGCTGAAGGCAGGTGATCGAAGCTATGAATTCGCGACGCCCACCGGAAAATAACCGCAGATCACCGGCAAACGCTCGGCTCACGGAGTTGCAGCGTCGCAGGTCGCGACGAAATGCCGCTGGCCATGATGAAGTGAGCCAGCAAAATGGTCTTCGTTGGTTTTTTCTCGCGCTCTTGGTGGCCATGGGCTTGGGTTGGTCGTTTCGCGCGGCTCTGTCGCCCAAGCAGGTGAAAGCGATCGCCGAAGAAGCCCTCACACGAATCGCAGAGGCCTCGCCTGAGCTCAAAGGCATTCAATTCGCATCAGCGCGACTCTCGCTCGCCAAAGGCGCGTGGCCAGAGTTCGCTTTGGTCTTTGAGCGAATTGAATGGCAGGCCCCGCAAACTTGCCCTGAATTTGTGCCGGTGCGTGCGAAGTCGATTCGCTTGCCTCTCTCCGTAGGGTCGCTTTTGAGATCTGGAATCGAGGGTGATTTTGCCTCGGCTTTGGCACTCGGTGAAGTCGCCCTCGAGGATTTCGTCATTGATGTGGATGAAGTGAAGCGCTCCTGCGCGTCGCCAGTGTCAGGCGCGAACGCTGCGAGCGGTGCGGGGCCTTCGCCCGTCACGATCCGCCAAGTGCTACGCGCCACGGGCGAAACTGTTCGCGATACGCTGAGTGCGCTTCCCGTTGAAGAGGCCGCCGCGACCACTCAGGCCTCGAAGTTTTGGCGAACTGAAGACTTCGATCGAATTCGCCCGCGCATTCAGGGCATTCGGATTGATCGCGCCGAGGTGATCTTTGAACGTCGAAGCAAGAGTGTGGTGATCGAGGACTTGCAGCTGAATTGGCGAGAGTATGCGGGCGGAGAGCCCGGCTTTCAGCTCAAGACTCGGCTTCGCTTGCCGCCGCCGACCGTGTACGGGGAAAACTTGCCACCATTTCAAATTCAGGGCGATGTTCGCGCCAGCATCGCGGAGTTGGATGTCCGCGCTGAACTCAATGAAGGAAGCCTCAGCGCGCGAGCGCAACTCAAGCCTGTCGAACTCAAAGCGCAGCGTGATTTGTTGAGCGAAGTCGTTGTTGAGCTGAAGAATTTGCCGCTGTCGATTTTGACGCCGCTGTTTCACAAAGCCTCCATCGTCGAGGGTGCATTTCAACCGAAGTTCGTTTGGTTGGATTGCCAGGCTTCGGTGGCGGGATTGTTTCAAAAAATGTTGGTGGAGCAGCCGGTGAAGATTCGTGCTTGCGAAGTGAGCGGGCAGTTGGGCCGCATTCGCGTCGATGAGGCGCTGCGCTTGCCAAGCGGCAGTTGGTCGCCCTTCACCATGAAGATTCAAGCTGTGTCGCTTGCACGATTGATTGAGACCTTTGATTTGAAAGTCCCCAAAGGTGTCGTTCAAGACCCAGGTCAGTTCGATGGTCAAGTTGTGGTCTCAGGTCCGCAAGCGGCGGTGCTCGAGGGACAGTGGACGCGGCTGCATCTGGCCGTGCAAGCGCGTGGCCAGCATGTGCAACAAAAACTCCAGCAGCTGAAGACGCGCGCCGAGCTTTCGCCGCGAGGCTGGCAGGGTGAACTCAGTGAGATCGCTCTGGAAGAGGGTGAGTTCAGCGGTCAGATCGCTTGGTCATTTGATCGAAGCTTGCAGAACGGTCGGTTGCAAATGAACTTTTCACAGCTTCGCTTGAGCCCGCGCGTGGAACGCGTCATGTGGGGTGGACCGGTGGCGAAACTCAAGGGCCAAATTGAGTTTGCCTTGCGTGACTTGGGATTGGTTGATGTGCAGGCCCAGATCGAAGCTCGAGAACTCAATTTGGACGAGTTCGAAGCGCCGCGCTTGGAGCTTGAAGCTTCACGTGGGCGCGAGGCCGTCGCTGGAAAGGGTCCGCCGCAAGTGCGTGTGGTGGCCAAGGCCTCGGATCTCGCGTTTCGCCGAAGCGGCACGAGCTTTCAGAATTTGCGACCGGCGTTGTTGGGATGGGAAGGTCCCGGGGGTCGTGAATTTTTGAAAGCCCAAGATGTGCAACTGCGTGGCACGATTGAGAACGAAGGCTTTCGTTGGGACAAACTGCAGATGACCTTGGGGCAAGGGGTCGGTCGCGTGACCTTGTCGTCACGCGGTTCAGTTTCACGGCTGGCCGAGGTCGACCAAGAAATTACAGCCGACTATCCGGCGGCTCGCCATCTTGTTTGGGGACTTAAGGGCTCGTGGTACGCGCCTCAGTGGCGCCCCATCTCGAGCGAACTGAAGCAGTTGTTGTCGCGATCAGGAAGCGGTGGAGATGCAGAGACTCCGCAAGACGACCTCATTCGCTCGGCGCAAATGATCGAGCCTCGCCGTCTGGGACTGCCTTAAATTTTGAGTGGGAAAGAATTTAGAGTGGGAATTGCCGTCGAGTCGCTTTGCGCTCGAACTTATTGGCAGCGGTCGCTTTGATCAGTTGTTGAGGCGCAATCTGAAATCCATTCGCCCTGTTGCGGGGGAACGAACGAGCCTTCGGTCACAACTTCGTCGGTGATTTTGGTGTCTTCGAGTTTCATCGTCGACGGCATCGGCATGCGGCCCAAAGCCCAAAGTGCCAACATCATGCTCGCAATCGCTAAGGCATGTTGAAGTGTCGCCGTACCCATGGGTTTAGCGCTTGGAGAAATTGAGGCCGCGCCACTAGCATAAGAGCGAGCGGCGACCCAATTTGGCCAATTCGATGTAAGCGCGGGGCTACGTGACATGAGTTCACTAAATCGCTGACAGGCCAAGCGTCGTCAATAACTTCTTTGTAGAGGGGGTGGTATGCCTGAAAAGTCGACTCAATCCACAGTGAACTCGAGCTACCCCATGGATCGGCAGAGCTTTGAAAAGTTTTGGCCCTTTTACGTGGGGGAACACCTTCGACCTCTCAACCGACAGCTGCACTTTGTGGGTTCAGCCCTGGCTCTGACGGTGATTCTACTGGCTCTCATCACGCAAGACTTTCGGCTTTTATTGGCAGCGCCCGTCGCGGGCTATTTCTTTGCGTGGCTGGGGCATTTCGTGGTCGAGGGCAATCGCCCGGCGACCTTCAAGGCGCCATGGCTCAGTCTACGAGGTGATTGGCGGATGTTTCGCCTGATGCTCACCGGTCGCATGCAGGCCGAAGTGGACAGGCTGTTTCCTCGGCGCGATTAAAATTTCTCGGGAGCTTTGAGAAGTGCGGGCTGCGAAAGCATTCCGCGCTGCCATGCCGAGCGGAGAAGGCGGATCAGTCCACGCGAGAGCATAGGTCCGAAGCGCTCTTTCCACGACAAATGCGGCCGCCACTCCAGGGCGAAGACTTCAGCTCCAGGCAGTGACGGGCCACCACGACGAAGTTCGGTGAGCAGCTCGTCGCTGGTTTTGATTTCGTCGATCAGCCCCAGTTCCTGAGCTTGGCGGGCATGCCAAATCTCGCCGGTGGCCACTTTGGCCAAGTCCAACTGTGGACGATAGCGACGCACATGATCCTGAAAAAGTTTGTGCGTCGATTCGATTTGCGCTCGGAAAATCGCAATGCCTTCAGGCTTCACTTCGCCGAAAACACTGAGGGGTCGCTTGGCCTCGCCCGCTGTGAATTGATACCAGTCGACATCGGCACGCTTCAACAGGCGGTTGAGATTGGGGAGTTCGGCGATCACCCCGATTGAGCCTAGAATTGCAAAGGGGGCTGCGACGATTCGATCGGCCACCGACGCCATCATGTAGCCGCCGCTGGCTGCGATTTCGTCGACAGTGGCCGTCAGCCTTAAGCCCGCGCGGCGCACGCGCTCCAATTGCGCGGCGGCATGTCCGTAGCCAGTCACTGTGCCGCCCGGCGAGTTCAGGCGAAGCACGATTTGGTCGCGATCTGCTGTGGCGACCTCGAGCACGGCGGTGATTTCGTGGCGCAGCTTTTCAACGGCTGTGGCTTCCAGATCACCTTCAAATTCGAGCACCCAAACGCGAGATCGAGCGGCAAGCCCATCTTGATCGCGGCGCTTTTCCTCATCGCGATCCGCCTTTTCGCGCTCTTTCCACTCGCGCTTCGAAAGGAAGAGAGATTCGAGACTGCGCTTACGCTCATGCCATTCATCGTTCAGGGATCTCGCCCACAGCTGACCTTTCATTCGTCGAAAGCTACGCGCTTGGGCTTGTTGTTGAGCAAAGAAGCCGCTCACCACGACGATCATGCCCAGTAAAAACACGCCGAGGATGAGCAAGGTGAGAAGAAACTGTAGCGTTTCCGGGACGACGGTTTCGGCAAGCGACTTCAGCAGCGTATCAGTGAATGAACTCATGACTCGAGATTCGTCGATCCTCCGACCTTGGTCCATTGGACGAGAGTCTAGTTTCGTAGGGCTTGGAACTTCAGGGCAGGGCTTTCATCAATGCCACCTCGGGTCTTGCCGAAAAGCTAAGCGGGGAGGCTTGCGCCTATGAATCGCGAACTTCGAAGTCGACAAAGGGAGTTTGAGGTCCGATGCCGAGTTTGGGGCTTGGGGCTCTGGGCCATTGTGATCCTCGGTGGCTTCGTTCTGTCGGCCGACTCTTACGCCTCGCAGACGGACGTCGTTGAGACTTATGCGTCGGAGACCGATGCGATCGACGCCAACTCACTCACTGAAGAATCGCGCCGCCTGAGTCAGCGTAACTATGATTTTCAAAGTTTTCTGCAAATGCGCTCGAAGCGACCCACTCGTGAGCGGGAGTCGATTGAGCAGATCAAACTTGAGCGACAACGTTTAGAAGCTGAGCGCGAGGCTGCGCGCCAAGCACATCTTCGAACGCGTGTGGTTTATTCGATGGCGCGAGCCGAGCGGCTCGAGGCCCGAGATCAGCAGCGGGTGGAGGGTCGCGAGCGACGCCAAGAGGCCCGCCGACGCAGATATGTGCATAAGCGCGAATTGCTGCGCGATTTGGCGGATCGCTTGGATCGCGTCGATGCTTATCGGGAACTCGACCTAAAACCAGATGTCGCTCCGGAGCGAAAGGTTTTGGGTACAAAGTGAAGGTTCAGTTAATTCACCGACGATGAAATGACGATGAGTCATTAGTGACAACTTGATGGGCATCGAGGGAGCCGCGGCTTGGCAGGGCAACAGAGTCAATTACTCATCGCCTTTGTATTGTTAGGAGTGTTTCAAGTGAAACACTTCCTTGCCGACTTTCCTCTACAAACTCGTTACATGCTGAAAAAGACGAAGTCAGGCTGGGACTTTGTTCCGCCTTTGGCGCTGCATTGCTTCGTTCACTCCGCGATGACTTTGGCGATTGTCCTCTATATGGAGCCGAGTCTTTGGTGGCTTTCGCTCGTGGATTTTGTCAGTCATTTTCTTATGGATCGAGTCAAAGCCGGTCCTCGGTATTTGGGTCGATATTCCGACATGACCCGAACTCCGTTCTGGGTGGCCCTTGGATTTGATCAGATGTTCCATCACCTGACTCACATGTGGATTGTCTGGGTGATTGTGACCCGTCTCTCGACTTGACCTCGCGCTGACTCCCGCCTCATGTAGAGGCCAAATAGGGGAGTTGTATGCCCGAACTACCAGAAGTCGAAAGCCTGCGGCGCGAGCTGGTGCCGATCATCTTGTCGCCGCCACGCCAGCAGCCCGTCACGGTGAAGGCTCTGAAGCTTCACCGAGCGGATCTGCGCTTTCCCATTCCTCGTAAGCTCGTTCGTGAAATTCAAGGTGCGCGCATACTTGGAATCCGCCGCCGCTCCAAATACTTGCTGATCGACACACAACATGGCGTGCTGCTCTCGCATCTCGGTATGACGGGATCTTGGCGGGTCGACGATGGTCAGCGCCTCAAGCATGATCATTTGCGCCTGGAGTTTGATGATGGACGCGCATTGGTCTTTCACGATCCGCGGCGCTTTGGGTTTGTGGATTGGTATCCCGTCGATCAAGAAGCCAAACAAAGTTTTTTGCGTCACTTGGGGCCTGAGCCACTCAGTGAAGACTTTCATGTCGACGCGTTGTGGGCGGCGCTGCGAACTCGTCAGGGGCAAGCACGCAAAGTGCCCATCAAAGTTTTGCTGATGGATGCTCGAGTGGTCGTGGGCGTAGGCAACATCTACGCGAGCGAAGCTCTGTTTCGCGCGGGCCTCAGGCCCAGTCGACGTCCGCGAAGTCTGAAGCGAGAAGATCTTCAAGCGCTGATTCTGGCCGTACGACAGGTATTGAGTGAGGCCATCGATTCAGGTGGATCGACAATTCGCGACTATCGAGGGGCCGACGGAAGAGTCGGCGAGTATCAACAGCGCCACTTCGTTTACGATCGGGCGGGCGAAGCGTGTCGAGTGTGTAAGAGCGTGATCAAAGCGCAAGTGATGGGCGGGCGCTCCACATTTTGGTGTCCGACCTGTCAAAGTTGACGATACGGGCTTGAGTGCGGCAATTCCTGAACCGCTCACGAGAGCCGCGTTCGGGCTCGCGGTTTGTGATAGAATGGCGAACGATCAACTCGCAACGCGAGGGAGGCGAAATTGTCCCAACCTAAAATTCGAATGTACGTTAAGAAGCCATGCCCCTACTGCGATCGCGCTGAGGCGTTGTTTAAATCGCGTGGACTTCAGTTTGAGAAAATCGATCTCACCGATCAAATTGATGAGCTCTTGAGACTCAAAGACCACTACGGGCATGCGACGGTGCCGATGATTTTGATCAACGATGAATTCATCGGTGGCTACACGGATCTCGTCGCCGCACTTGAAGCAGGGAAGTTGCAGCTCTAATTCAGAAGACCTTCACATTTTCAAGATCTCAACAGCTCTTGCCGTTGAGATCGAGGCCACGGGCCTCGGCCTCGAGTTGAAACTCCTCAGGTGGCGCCGCGAAGATCTCCATCAGTTGCCCGCGCCAAGGCCAGCGCAGTTGATAAGCGTGCAGCATGAGTCGCGATGCGGGCTCGCCGCCATAAGCTTCATCACCCAGAATCGGCATGTGAGAGCTCGCCAAGTGCGTGCGAATCTGATGGGTGCGCCCGGTGAGCGGTCGAGCCTCAATGAGAGCGGAGCGGCCCGAGCTGAGCAGGCAGCGAAAGTCCGTAATGGCCTTTTGCCCACCGCTTCGGGTGGGCAGATTCAATGAAACTTTGCGCGCGGACTTTTTCGAGTCGCGGAGGCTGGAACGTGTCAATTTGAGATGATTCTCAACTCGCCACAAATCAGCTGGCCAAGCTGAGGATGCTGGCTTTGGACGAGAACCTGGTGAAGCCGGGGATTGTCGAGTGACCAGCGCCCAATAGACTTTGGTCCATGAGCGACTTTGCACGCCTTCGCTCAGCTCACGGGCTGCCTCTGCGTTGAGGGCCCATAGCATCACGCCCGAAGTGCCGACGTCCAATCTGTGCACCGGATAGAGCTCTTCAAGAGACAACTGTTGCCTCAAAACCACATCTAGACTTGGCCGACGCGGATCACGAGTGCCTTGCGAAGGCAGGCCGCTGGGTTTGGCGACCGCAAGAAGCTCGTCATTCTTAAAGAGTATTTGAAGGCTCACCATGCCGATCTAGCACTTCGTCAAAGAAATGTTTATCCTAAAGGAACATGTCGGACTCTTCGCGCTCAGCTCTGCAAATTCTCGCCGACGATCCCGCGTTTGAACGCGAACTCGAACGCAAAATGCCGGAAATGGTGACGTTGCATCGGCTTGTGCGCTCACTCGAAGGTCGGGCCCGAATTCGAGTTGAAGATCATGTCGAGCACAAGGGTCGACAATTTCCACTCATTACCATCACGCTCGGATCGGAAGATCCCAAGGCGCCCACGCTCGGTGTGTTTGGCGGCGTGCATGGACTGGAGCGAATCGGCTCGGATGTCGTGATCTCTTGGTTGCAGACGCTCACCGAGACGCTCACTTGGGATCATACCGTCCGCGAACGTCTTCAACATTCGCGTGTGGTCTTCTTTCCCATCGTCAATCCGGTGGGAATCTATGAGATGACACGTGCGAATGGCCGAGGCGTCGATTTGATGCGCAACTCGCCCACGCGAGCCGATGACCAACCGTGGTTTCTGATCGGCGGGCATTCGATTTCAAATCGCTTGCCGTACTTCTCGCCTCCGGTGCAAACGCCTCAAGATATGGAAGTCGAGTCGCGGGCACTGGCGCGAGTGGTGGAGCGAGAGTTCTTTCAAGCCGAAGTGGCGCTGACGGTGGATGTGCATTCTGGATTTGGTTCAAAGGATCGGTTCTGGTTTCCTTGGGCTAAGTCTTTGAAGCCGCCGCCGCACATCGAAGAGATCACCGCACTCAAGCGACTTTTCGATCGAAGCTATCCGAATCACTTCTACGAAATCGAACCGCAGGCCAAGAACTACACCACGCATGGCGATCTTTGGGACTGGCTCTATGATCGTCACTTACAAAAGCAAATGGAAATGCAGTCTTCGTCCGCATCGTCACCTGCGGCACAAGACCAGGCGGCGAAGCAATCTTTGGCAGCGTCGAAGTCTGTCTTCATTCCGTTTACGCTGGAACTTGGCAGTTGGATTTGGCTCAAAAAGAATCCGCGCCAATTGTTCAATTCGCTGGGTGGATTTCATCCGATGCAGCCGCATCGACTCAAGCGGATCCTCCGGCGCCACATCACGCTGTTGGACTTTCTCCATCGCGCGGTCTTGTCGCACGGCAATTGGCTCGATCTCGATCCCGATGCGCGCCGACAGCTTCGTCGTCGTGCCTTAGATCTTTGGTATGAGGGCAAGTCATGAACAGCCATGGAAAATCCAGTCGCCCACTTCATCAAATCTTGTTGCTGCGAGGATTGGCGCGGGAAGCACGACACTGGGGTGATTTTCCCGACGAACTCAAGCGCGCTTACGAGGCCCAAGGCGCTGACTTGCGCGTGAATCTCGTGGATTTGCCAGGAGCCGGCGCGCACTCGGAAATGATCTCACCTCCGAGCATCGATGCGATGGCGGACTTCGTTCGTGATCGCTTTCGCGATCAGCTGGCGCAAGAAATGGAAGCCGGGCTTCCTAAGGCCACTCGCCGAAGTCTTGTGACCATCTCATTGGGGGGCATGATTGCGACAAGTTGGGTCACTCGCTATGCGCACGATTTCAATTCCGTCGTCTTGATGAACTCGAGTTTGCGAGGTCTTTCGAAGCCCACGGATCGTCTTCGCGTCGATCAGTGGTGGCGAATCCCGCTGATCCTCAAAGAGCGCGACATCGAAACGCGCGAACGGCGAATTTTGGAGTGGATCTCCAATCGTCCAGATCGGCGCGCCGAGGTGCTGTCGGAATGGGTCAAGATTCAACTGACTCGGCCGGTGTCCCCGGCGAATCTCGCCATTCAATTGGCCGCAGCTGCGCGCTACAAGCCCACGAAGATTCCTTCAGCTCCGGCGCTGATTTTGTGTGGGCGCGGAGATCGAATGGTGAGTTTTTCGTGCTCAGAGTCCATTGCCCAAGCCTGGGGAGCCAAAATTCTTCACCACCCCGTGGCTGGGCACGACCTGCCGCTTGACGCCGGGGGGTGGGCTGCGACGATGATCGCGGAATGGAACACCCAAAATTTCGCGACTTCGCCCTCAAAGTCTTCGTCGGAATCTGCCTCTCCCTAAGTCAAGCCGCCTGCGCTCAGTCGGCGCCTTCGGCCTCGTCCACAAGCTCACCTGACGAAGGTGATCGCGGTGTCGTGCGAACCGGACAGCTTCCTCGCGATGGATTCTTCCGTGGCGACACTTTGCAAGCGACCAACTTCGATGCGCTGACGGCTGATTTTGGCGCCGGTGACGTGTTGATCATCAGCGAGTTGCACGGCAATCCGATTCACCACGAACGTCAGAGAGTCGCGCTCAAAGCTCTCGCGCAAAATGCAAAGTGCACCTTGAGTGTCGGACTTGAGTTTCTTGAATCACCCAAGCAGGCGCTGGTCGATGCCTACGTCGCGGGGCAGTTGAGCGAGGCTGATTTTCTCTCGCAGGTGGGATGGGGCGGAAATCCCTTTGATGATTATCGCGAGCAACTCCTGCTCGTGCGCCAAAGCGGCGGTCGAGGCCTCGCCCTCAATGCTCCGCGAAGTTTGACAGGTCGAATTTCCAAAGTGGGCTTAGCCGGTCTCACACCCGAAGAGTCGGCACTCTTGCCGCCACAGATGAGTCTTGGCTCAGCGGCCTATCGCGAACGCTTTGATGCGATCATGGGTGGCCATGTGCCCGCAGCGGCGCTTCAGCGCTACTTCGAAGCGCAAAGCACCTGGGATGAAAATATGGCTCACACTTCCACCGAGCATCTTCGCCTCAATCCCACACATTGCTTG
>DDUL01000001.1 GCA_002344785.1 Bdellovibrionaceae bacterium UBA2339 | reverse complement strand
TGGCGGAGTGGGCGGGATTTGAACCCGCGCTACGGGTTTACCCCGTAGGACAGTTTAGCAAACTGTTGGTTTCAGCCTCTCACCCACCACTCCGGAGTCAGAGAATTTCCGCTGAATTCGGCCACGTTGCCATGCGCGCTGGGCTTTGGCAATGAAGCACAGCCCAATAGCGTGCCGAAACGCCATCCTCAGCACGCTGAAAACAAGGGGAAACAGTTGATTTACGACTCAATTGGCCGTATCTCTGGCTCCTCAACCTCGACGCGCCGGTAGCTCAGCTGGATAGAGTACTAGACTACGAATCTAGTGGTCGGAGGTTCGACTCCTTCCCGGCGCGCCATTTTCCTCCTTTCCCGTCCGATCTTTTCGCCCGAGCCCTCCGGCAACTTTCACTTAAAATCCACGCCTCTCGTGGACGTGCGACGCGGACTCCGCTAAATCTGCGACATGCGCCGAACATCCAACGCACCACCCGCAGTTCTGCTTCGCGCGGCCGTCATGACGCTCGCGTTGATCCTCATCATTTGGTCCTCCACCGGCATCAGCGTCGACAAAATCAATGCCGCATTCCACGCGCTCGGCATCGAGCCTGGCGCTGAGGGCTCGCCCGGCCTGCAGCCCGGAGGTCAGCCGCTTCAACCTGGCGAAGAGCGCCGCACGCTTTGCCGCACCCGCATCGCCAGCTTTCACTTTCCCGATGGCCGCAGCATCGTCGAAGAAAAACAGGGCCCGCGCCTCGAGTGGCTTGCCGAGGAGCGCCAGAAGGATGCGCGCGGCGAGGAGACTGTGCTTCGCCGAGAGCTGAGCTACATCGAAATGGAGAAGTGGCTGAGTCGCCACTGCCAGTATGTTGTGCGTCCCGCTGATGCGACCGAGGCCTCTGGCCTCGCGATCGCGCCCTTGGTTCGCGTCAGCTTTGTCGATCGAAGCGAGCTGAGCTTTGGGCGAGCGGGCGAGTGGATCGGCGAAATGGAGCAGGGTGCGTTCAAGGGTGGCCGATTCAAGTCGCCAGATCTGATGGCCGCGCTCGACGAGCTCAAAGTCCTCGCCCAATGGCTCAGCCCGACGCCAGCCCCCGCGCCCAGTTCGGGCGCTGCCGAAGCGCCCCGTTGAGCCGATAAGTTGACAGCTCCGCGGCCCTCACCTATTTTGACCCTTCCGGCGTTTCTTTGTGTTCAGGTGTAGCTCAGCCGGTAGAGCAAGCGGCTGTTAACCGCTGGGTCGGGGGTTCGAGTCCCTCCACCTGAGCCATTTTTGAAAGTGGGCGAACCAATCGCCCCCGTGACTACCGATTCCTTTGACCCCTCAAAATTAAGCAAATTCGGATTCTTAACCCGCAGGGTGAGCGAATAGTCCTTATTAATTCTTACGTCTGCCAACCCCCCTTTTATGATCCGTAAACGGGCTGCAACCGGCAGTCCCTTGAATCCATCGGCGAGTTTGTCCAGAGCTGCAAGGATCGCACGAGAGGAGACCTCCTCCGGCTTGTGGCTGCAGAGTGACTCAAGGTGCGTGATCTGCTTTTCGATGTTCGTGCGCTCGGCCTGAAGGCGAAAGGCTTTGTCTCGCCACATCTGCTTTTCATCCGCACACGTCGCGTTGAGCACTTCGTCAGTGATTTTGTCGAGTTGTTTGGTGATGCCATCAATTCGTTTCTTCTCACCGCGAATCATTTCGGGATAGTTTGGTTGCGCGGCAGCGGCTTTCTTGTTGGCCTCGAGACAAAGCTCATCGACAAGTTTCGGTGCCTTGAGAAGTTTTTTGAGTTCGCGCAATACATGCTGCTCGATTTTCGTGGCAGGAACCCGGCCGACACCACAATCGCATTTTGTTGAAGTCGGGTGCTTGTAGTAAGCGTATTTTTCGCCGTTACGGCCTTTTCCGCTACCCCCAGTAAACTTCTTGCCGTGATGGCAGGTAAGCATGTTGGTCAAGAGGTACTCGTGATCTCGCCAAGTGTTCACCTTGAGCTTGCGGTAGTTCTCATCAAGAAGTTTGCGTGCAGCGGCTAATTTCTCCCGATCAACAACGGGCTCCCAGGCCGCATCGATCAGCTGGTATCGCTCACTATCTTGAAGAAGAAATTGATCTTTATCTTTGTTCTTTCGGTTGAGTTCAACTTGCCCGGCAACATGAGGATTGCGAATCCAATGTGCGAGCGCTTGAAAGTTCCAGGCTTTGCCGCCATCGCGGAGCCAGCCGCGAGAGTTAGCAATTCGGCAGGTTGCCTTGAGACATCCGCCCTCGTTGAGAAGGGCATCAACGATAGCGTTTGCGATCACCTGTTTTGCAGGATTGACCTTCAAATGGCCTTTCCTCTCCGTTGCTTCAACTCCAAAGGGAATCGGCCCGCCAATGTAGAGCCCGCGCTTCTTTCGCTCTCTGATGCTATGAACGACTCGCTCGACAGTCTGCTCGCGCTCGAACTGACCGAATTCAAGAACGAGCCCGAACATCGCCCGGCCGATTGCACTCGAGAGATCGATCTTTTGGCGTATAGAGATGAATTGTACCGGGCGGTCTTTATAGTACTCGAGGAGTCGATACCAGCCGTGCTTGTTTCGTAAAACGCGATCGGTTGCGGTGAAGAGCCAAGTATCGATTCTGCCTTTGTCGAGATCTTCCAGGGCCCGCTTAATTGCTGGTCGGTTCAACGTCTTTCCAGAAAATCCATCGTCGATGTATTCATCAACGATCAATCCCCAGCGGCCACCGTGCAGTTCGTTTTGTTCGTCGACATATCGTCTACAAGCAATGAGCTGATTCTTGATCGAGCCTTCTTCGCGCAACGCTTGTTCTTCTGTCGAAAATGCGAACCACAACTCCAACTCTTTTCACCACTACCTCCTTACCAGATCATCAAGCGAACTCCTTCCCGCGATGATTGAATCAATTCCGACTACCTCCGTGCCGCGTTTGATGCCGTCCAAAAACGAAAACTCTACGAGCAATTCGAGCAGCAATCCTGCAAATTTACCATCCGCTACTGATGCCGCCTCGGTGTGGATTGAGGCGCAGCCCCAATCGGGAGCGATGATCTTTGGTCTATAACCTGAACGCCGTCTCAGGTTGTCGCATTCCTTACATGACGTCCCTATCCTTCAAACCGCATTCGTCGGAAGCCCTTTGCTCCCTCTCATTTTCAGGGAGAGATCTCTTGTTAGGTCTTCCGTTTGCGAAGGTCTTTTAAGCCTATCTCAATTGCTTGTAACAGAACGTGGTTCCCCATCCACATCTTTCGGTCTGGCGGTTTGTTCCTGTTGAGATAAGCCCGCACCCTCTCCACTTCATCCATAATCTTCTCCACGTTGACCTCGGGCGGCACGCGTATTCGAAGCGTTTGGTAGTCGGAGGGTAGCTTTGGGCTTTTCTTTTTGAACATTACATTAACTTTGACATCCACAGAGTTGTAGCACAAGATTTTTGTAGCACAAAACAGAGGGCAAGCGAATTGTCCGGATACCGGACCCCGCGAGCGATGAGACATTGAAAGCTCAATTCTTGGATAGGCATTAAAAGTGCGTAGGCGCCACTCGAGGACTAGATGAGATCAAAAGAATTAAAGATTGTCGGCGAAAAGAAGGATGCCGTTCTGGTGGCGGGCGGAGCAGGCTTCAAGATTTATACAGTATCCGGATTGAACGGATGGGCGTTAGCGCTCGGACGAAACATCTCATTCATTGAAGAAGAGTCGCAACAGGCCCAGACAGTAGCTAACTACGTTAATTTGAAATATCAGCCGCTGAACAGACAAGAGGCTATCAAGGAGGAGTTCAGCCAACTCATTGATAGCCTCATGCAAAGAGACCTAGATCCCAGTCTCTAGTTACGACCTCTTATCCTCTAACAGCTCAAACTTCGGGAGTTCGCTGACAAGCCGGTTCGTCTCAAGGCTCACGCGAACAATTCTCTTTACAAGATCAACGATGTACCTTGGGTCATCGGACCATTCGTTAGGATCATTCCTAATGCCACTGTCTTTGTCAGTCGTAACCGCATATCTCTCCATTATCCATTCGATTGCTGGTTTGCCGTTGACGACGTAGTCGTAAGCAGACTCCGGAATCCCCTTAAGAGTAACGAACTGATTGAGGATAATTGTGGTCCTGTCTTCTTGCTTTTTGACCTTGGGAAACTTCATTCCAGCTTCATTGACCCGGTACAATTCTTTCACCTTTTTCGGTGAACCTTCCTTGATCTCTTCATCGAGTTCAAAGGGTTCAACTGACTCGTAGCTGATATGCAAATTTGCGAGTTCGCGGCCTTTGCTGCTGTAGGCCCAAAAGTTTTGCACCATAGGTATTCGAGGTAACATTTTCTTCAGATCATGCTGATAACGATTCCGATAAGTTGAAGAGTGAAGCAGACCATAGACATAATAAAAAATGTCCTCCTTAGTGATCATTTGATCGCCATAGGTAGTTCGGAATTCCTGTAAGGCGAAGTTGGTGATCGCATCATATTTCACATAGCCATCACTATCGGGCTTCAAATCGGATAGGAGGAGATCGAGGTTTTCTCCCTTTTTGGGCTTCTCATAAAGGTAAAGAGGAAAACATTGACCAGTATCCAAGAGGTGAACATCTGGAACCTCACTTGTGGCAAGTACTGAAAAGCCTTTTCGCTCAACAACACCACCAACGCAGATCAACACGTTTTGATGTCTTGGCGTTGGGAACAACTTAGGAATCTGGCCTCGTCTGTTATTGAAGAGTGGATCGTAGTATAGATTCATCTTGGAGAACGGGCGGTACTGGCAATCCCGAATTGCTTGATTGGTGTATTCACCCACTTCGCCTCGAACTAGAGCCTCCACCAGATCTCCTGACCAGCTAATTGATCGGTGATCGCTAGTGATCACCCTTTCTGGCTGCGGCCATCTTCGTTTGTCGTTGCCTCTACAAAGGGCTGTGTATCGCTCTCGCTCCGAATTGTAGGTAGCTATCATTTTCCTCATGTTTGCATTTAGGCCGGCCTGACTGAAGCTGTATGCCCACGCATCTCGATTCGTTTTCACTCCCGACGAATAAAGGGAGAAGATGCTTCTCGAATTATCACCCTTCTGACTCATCATGTGGAATCCCTCGAACTCAGGACTCCTTTGATTTATCCAGTCTCCCGCGTTGTTTGGAGTGATATTGATCCAGGGTATGTTTTTGAAAGACTTAAATTCCGAGATGATCTTCAGCTTTTCTTCGCGAGAAAGATAATCGCCGATGTCATGATAGTACACATCGGCCAGCCCAATGTGTCGGCCCGACTTAATCAACAGCACAATTGCAACCTGAGTACGACTACCTGACCCGAATATCTTGCCGCCCTCTTGTCGAGATATTTCGCCAGAGGTCCTCTGATTGCCCCTCAGGTTAAAGAAATAAATCTTTGAGAATTCTTCAGCTAGGCACTTCCTCATGCCATCAGCCGCGTCACTATCAATGAACGATCCATTGATTACGAATCCTATTACACCTTCGTCACCGACTCGTTCTGATGCCCATTTTACGCTGCGGATGTAAGAGTCATACAGGCTGTTTTTGAGTGCGGCAGTCGACGCTTTGACATATGAATCTCTGATTTTCTCATCTAGTGCGGGATAGTCGAGATTCTGATTGTTACTATTGGCGTCGCCTTGGCCCACCGAGTATGGAGGATTACCTATAATCACAGATATTTTTTGGCGCTTCTGCTGTTCAATTCGCTCGTGGTTTTCCGGCAAGGCTGGCGCAAACGAGCCTTGGGCGGGGGATTCGGTGAGCTGAAACGTATCTGTTAGAACTGCCCCGTCGAACGTCTTATATGTGCCCGCCGTAATATCGTGATATGTCTCCTCTATATTTACCGACGCGATGTAGTAGGCTAGCAACACAATCTCGTTAGCGTGAATTTCGCTTTCGAACTTTCTCCGAAGGTCTTTTGGTTTTAGTATCCCGCTCTGTAGCAAACGAACGATAAACGTTCCTGTGCCAGTGAAGGGGTCAAGAATGTGAACGCCTTCGTCGGAGAGGCTTTTCCGGAATTCAGTTTGCATGAGATCTTCGACGCTTTGGATGATAAAATCCACGACCTCAATTGGTGTATACACAATACCAAGGCGTTCGGACATCTTCTTGAACGCAACGTTGAAGAACCGATCATATAACTCTTTGATTACCCTCTGGCGGGCCTCAGCGTTGTTGATTCCTCGAACTCTCATTCTTACGCTGTCATAGAACGACTTGAGAGTTGCCGCGTCCTCTTTCACTGTGCCGGCCTCAAACACCTTTAGGACCGACTGCATAGATTGAGAAACCGGGTTCATTTCTGTGAATTTGTAGTGTTCAAACAGGGCATCGAACACGGGCTTTGTGATGAGCTGTTGAGATAGCATTTCGATAGCATCTGTCTCAGAAATTGAAGGGTTCAGATTCTTTCTGATCCCATTTAAGAACTTATCGAAGGCCTTCTTGGGCTTAGGATCATCGGACTTCAGAATCGTCTGGATCTGTTTAGCGTGCCTCTCCGCGATCTTGGCTACATCGGCGGCCCAATTCTCCCAGTAAGGACGGCTGCCGCATTTGAGTACGATCTTGGCGTAGATAGCGTCTTTCCACTCTTCAATTTCAGGTAAATTAAATGCGAGCTGATGAGGCTGTTTACTTTGTTTGCCCTCGCGATCTTCTCCTTCACCGCTGCCCACTCCAATCACTTGGATCATTGAAGATCGGTTCTTGTTGAGTTCTATCTTGTTAATCTCGGCGTCAAAGCGGTCGTCATGTGCGCGAAGTGCCTGGAGCACTTGCCAAACGACTTTGTACTTCTTGTTGTCCTTCAATGCCTCATCAGGTGGGACCCCAGCAGGAATACCGATTGGGAGAATCACGTAGCCGTACTTCTTGCCTTCGGCCTTTCGCATAATTCGACCGACTGACTGAACTACATCCACCATCGAATCTCGGGGATTCAGAAAGAGAACGGCATCAAGAGCTGGGACGTCAACACCCTCTGATAAGCAACGAGCATTTGTAAGGATTCGACAAGTGTTGTCGGGGGCATCCTCTTTTAGCCAGTCGAGTTTCGCGTTTCGATCGAGAACATTGAAGGTGCCATCGACGTGGGCAAGTTCACAGTTGAGAATGTTTTCGAGAAGGGGATTCTTCTTGATGTACTCTTGGACCACGTTTTGGAACACAGAAGCGATCTGCTTGGAGTCCTTGATGGCCCTCGCAAATGCAACGGCACGCTTCATGGGTATTTTGTCTTCTACAGCCGCCTCTTCACCCACAAATCGTTTTGATAGGCCGTTCCAGCAGCCGATGATCTTTGCGATGTCTTCGAGTTGAATCTCTTGATTTTCATCCGCAAAGCGCTTCTGAAATTTCGGATCGATGATGCTTTCATCAATTGCAAGGACCAGAACCTTGTAGTCGGTGAGGAGATGTTCGCTTACGGCCTTACCGAAGCCGAGTCGATGAAACTCAGGCCCGTAAAGAGCGACATCATCCATGGAGCAAAGCTCGGCGCCAGCTTCGTCGGCTTTCGTTTTGGCGGCGTCTCCGAAGATTCTCGGAGTGGCTGTCATGTAGAGCCGCTTCTTGCCCTTAATAAATTTTTGCTCGTGAACTTTTACGAAGTGGGACTCCTCTTTATTGGCAAGAGTCACGCCGGTAGTTCTATGTGCCTCATCGCAAATGATAACATCGAACTCTGGTAATCCCTTTTTCTGCGCTTGGCTGACGACATCGATCGATTGATAAGTCGAGAAAATGACCGTCATTCTTTGATCTTTTTTGACTCGCTCAAGACCCTTGATTAAGGAGCTGGTGTCTGTTGAAGCTGGGATAGAAAGATCATGTTTCGAGATGTCCTCGCTGTGCTTTCCGACCTTGCTGTCAGAGCAGACGGCGAAAGCATGAAACGGACTTTCTGATTCTGCCGTCCACTCACGGAGGGTTTGCGACAAAAGGGAGATGGACGGGACTAAGAACAGAACAACGCCATCATTCTTAGCAACTCGCTCCGCAAGTTTTAGCGCAGTAAATGTCTTGCCTGTTCCGCAAGCCATTATGAGTTTGCCGCGGTCGTGGTTTTTGAACCCTGCTATGACCTTGTCGATGGCTTCCTTCTGATGCGGCCTAAGTTTCTTCTTTTCTTTCAGTGATAGCTTTTCTGGCTTGTCGAGACTGAACTTCGACCAATCGATTGGGCTTTGCTCAAGCTCCCTCACATGAATACGAGTGACCGGAATCGTTTGCCCATGTAGAGACTTTTCGGCTGGCTCGCTCCAGTTGTCTGAAGTTGAAATGATAATTCTACGGCCGAAAGACTTTTTCTTGCCACCGACCGAAAAGGTCTTCCCCGACTCATTGAAGAACGAATCAATGTCTTTTTTTTGAACCTGATAGCTTGCTGCGTAGAACTTGCACTGGATCGCAGTAAACTCGCCGTCATGGCTTTCTGCGACCAAGTCGATGCCATAATCCTGACCCGTGGTTTTGTGAGGCCACTCAGTCCACAGGTACACGGCCTTGAATTGATCTTGGTACAATGGATCCAATTCGAGATAGCTTTTCATCAGCCTTTCGAAGCTGGTTCCTTTGTCTCTTTGATTTATAATGCGATCGTTATACTGCTCGAGTAAGTCGTGGATTGAGTTGATCTTCTTTGATGCCATGATCTACCCCCGCTTCTCTTTCTGGAAGGTCTTGCAGTAGTCATCAAGGATGGCGGCTGAAAGAGTGGAAACTGTGAGACCACGAGCTTTGGCTTCGCGATCCAAGTAGCCCTTTGTTTCCTTCTTTACTCTTGTTGAAAGAGGAACGCGTTCGTCAGGACCGCCGACCAATTGGTCGAGGCTCTTGTAGGGAGTCTTCTTCATTTATCATCCTTGATTTATGCCTAAGCTAAAATGATAAATGCGACCGCCATGGCCGGCCAATACAAAGTGTATACAAACTGTATGTGGTCCAGCGTCAGCAAGGGGGGATTAGCTAGAAGTAGCGGCGTGAGCCAGTTTACGTAGCATCCTAAAGACTGTTGGGCGATCCCACTGCCGAACTCTGTTCTTGGTTTTTATGCCCCTGGCGTTTAGCCGTTGAGCGATCTCACCAAAACTTGCACCCGAGGTTCTCCATTGAAGCATCTGATTAAGGACCGCAGTCTCGCCTTCGTGCGTCACTAGGCGCCCATTCAGGACTCGGTATCCGAACGGGACCTGGCCTTTACTGCAGTTCAGGTCCGAACGAGGCTTGATTGTGAAACCAAGTTCTTCCAGGGCCGCCTTGATTGCGGATCGAGAACACCCCCTATCCCGCGCAATTTCATTCATCGACTTCCCAAGAACGACATATTGCTCCTGGAGGTAGTCCTTGTCGAAGTGCCGAAATAGTGTGAGTTTGTCGGTGGTTATCTCGAAGGCAGCGCTGGGGGTGGTTGGCGAGTCCACTGTCGTATTCGGCGAGCCATTTTTCAAAAACGAAAACCCAATCCCACCCGGATTGGGTTTTTGTTTTTCGGCAGTGTTCAAAGTGAGGGACGAGAAGGGAGCTTTCGTACCGAGGTCGAAGGCGACCCAAGTGGAGCCTTCGGCGTCGGGCGGCAGCACAGGCTGTGCTGGCGAGAAAGCGGGGCGGCTCCGCAGCGAGCGAGCGTGCATTTTTCAACGCCACATGATCGTTATCCTGACTGGCCGCAAGTACAGCCTCGCACTTTCTTCCAGTCAAACGATGATGATTTCTCGAAGGCGCGGCTTTCTCTGATTCCTTGGGATTTAGAAAATATCCGGCGTTCTAAAAAAGCCGCCGTTACCAACTAAAAACATGATGAACCTCCATCTGTCTGTATTTGAGGATTTCTTCAGGGACCTAGGTTAAAACTGATGAAGTGGCAATTTTGGATTTTTGGCGACTGTGATTATGATGATGGCGGGGCAAATGCTAGGCCCCTGGTGGGTTCGAGAATATTGGGTCCGAACTATTGGTAATTACAGCTATTGCAACAAAAACAGCTGGCGACTTTTTCGCGTTATTACAAGCCAGGCTCAGATGCAAAACCAAAAAATAGTCTGCCGGGCGGATAGCGGCAATTTATAGTCACAATAAAACATCATAATAACATATACCTACACTAATACAAAATATAGTTGTAATAACCCCTTGACGCAATCCGAAAAAACACTTATAATTACAACATGGACAAAAGTTCTAAAGATAAAACAAATGATCTGTTCTCTGAAATCAAGCTGCGCAAAGCCTTAAAAACCATTGAATCTCAGATTAGCGATGCAAAAGCTGAACTTTCGTCTTTAGAAGAAAAGAGAAAGGCTGTTTTGACCTTGCTGGGAGAGAGTGCTGAGAATCCCCAAGAGTTAGAGGCGTCGGAGACCGAAACCGCATCTCGGCCTAAGAGACGAACGGACCTAACACCATTGGCAACGATCGCCGAGAAAATTCGTTCTCTTCTTGAGTCTGCAAATGAACCCATGACAACGAGGGAAATCCTTGAGGCTCTTCAAAAGGATTCAACCATTAAATTGGGAGATATTCGACCTGACATTAGAGTGTGGACTGCTTTGAAAAATAATAAAACTGACTTCGAGAAAAAAGATGAAGGTAAGTGGGGTATAATTAACAAGTGAGAAAAATTCGGGCTGTTCAGCCCCTCAGACCTGATGCTCTGAGAAGCCGCAGCCCCCTAAACCACTGGAATAGGGCCTTAACCCTTCGTAGACACAATGGCTTGCTCGATACTTGCCAGTCTACGGGGATTATCGTGGTTTGTCAATTCCAGTAGAAAGGCAAGGTAACTATGGTTGAAGAAACCTAAGTTCAGAACGTGGTATCGCCATTACCTCACGGGTAAGATTATGCGTGCCAAAGACTATGGCTACAAAGCCTGGCCCTTTTAAGGGTTAGGTAATGCCACTCCGTTGAGAACGGCCAGGCGTTCTCATTCGGTTTAGGTTCTCGACAATTTACTCATAACTTTTAGAGGAAAATAAAAAAATGACTGCTGAAAGAAATCTCACCCTGAGCCAAGCCTCAGTTGGTTTAGAAAAGCACTTAAAGAAAGCTAAGCTGGGAAACATACATCGTTCTGATCGCTACAAGACGGCTGTGAACTTTTACAGTATTTTGGGTTTGATCAAAACCGATGAAGGCGGCTCATCAGAGTATTTGGGTCACGTTTGCGGTCCAAAAGTGATGGAAGTGAAATACTCCGTCATCTTTGCCCAAGGCCAACGTCCCCAAATTACCATCTTAAATAAGGTAGAAAATTTGGCGACAGCAATTCAGATGGCGGAAGACGAGCTGATCGGACTTCACCAAAGGTCGCTTAGCCAATCACCAGGAAAATACAATACAAAGCATTGGCAAGGTTTTTATCTTTGGTCCGAAGTCGCAGGTAAAACTGGTTTGCAAAACTTGAATGAAGCCAAAACCCAAGGACTCGTCACGGATAACTTCATTCAGACTTGTTTGAAAATCAGAATGTCGATGCGCAAATACTAATGTTCAATGGCCTGAGGAACTTAGGGCCTCAGGCTTTCCCATAGTTCGATTTTTTTTGGATCAACCGGCACGAGCCGTACTATTTCGCTGTCTTCGCCACAGTTCTCGCATGGCTCAGCCCCAAGCCCTCGATAACCCTTTATTGCTATAGGTTTTGTGAGGTTCAAAGAATGAGAGCACTTTGGGCACTCAAGACCTTTGTCCTGAATCCCGTATTTTTTTACCCATTCTTGAGTTGAGGTAAGGGGAAGTACCATCATTTCCTCGGTAATAGATTACAAACCATAAAAAATACTGTAACTAATTACAAGATCTTCCGATCTGTATTAAATGAAAGATGCAATTATTGTGCAGTTCGATATTCAGGAACCTGGGCGACACTGTATTGTCTCAGCCGAAAAGCTGTCAGTGTTTGCAGGCACTGGTTCTCAACCTTCGCTGAAGTCGCTCGCTGAGATCGTCGGCATGGACTCGATTGTCGGCTTGATTTTGAAGACTCACCGTAATCGTCTGAACCTCACCACAGAACAGCTTGCGACAAAATCGAGAGTTTCGACTGCCTCGATCAATCGGATTGAAAAGGGCCTAAAGGCCATGTCGAGTGACGACCTCAACTTTTTGGAAAAAGAATTAAGTGGCTTGAGAGCTGATTTGTCTGCGGTCGGAATTGGCCCAAAGTAACAGACATCTTTGTACATTCACTTGGTCAATCGTCGTAAGATCATCATCACTGTAGCCGCCCGCCAGCGACCTCACCGGTTCTTGGTTTTTATGCCTTTTGCATCAAGCCAGGAGGCGATCTGCTGATAAGTGTATCCGTCAGTCCGAAGTCGAATCATGATTTCAATAGCATCGGCCTCGGTCATTTTCATTTGAAGAATCCCTCCAGCGACCTTTTCACCAAGAGCCATCTGTCTTTTTCCGGCTTGGATTATTTGGTTTTCAGGGCGACGCCATGGTGCTTGAGATACTTGGAAACGATCGATCTGGCCGAAAAAGTCTGAGCCTTGTGGATAGCCCATCTGCCTCATATTTTTGGCGGAGGAAACTCTCCTGCCTATGAATAGGAGCTACGCTAATAATTGAAATCATTAATGGTCTAGGCGGCGGAAAATCCTCAGGGTTGTTTGTCGGGACCTGAGCCATTTTTCAAAAACGAAAACCCAATCCCACACGGATTGGGTTTTTGTTTTTTGGCAGTGTTCAAAGTGAGGGACGAGAAGGGAGCTTTCGTACCGAGAACTCAGGACCGACAATTCGTGCTGATTCAATCGGCGTCGAGCACGCCTCGAACACGCTTCAAGAGCGTATCTGCATTGAATGGCTTTTGTAGGTAAGCGACCTGCTTCGATTCCAAATCGAGGGCGCCGACCTTATCATCTGGATAGCCCGAGACATAAATGACTTTCACCTGTGCTTCGCGTTTGATGATTTCGCGCACTAATTCACCGCCACCCATTTCAGGCATGATCATATCCGTGACGATCAGATCGATACCCGCGTGATCTTTGCCAGAAATTCCATGGAGATCGACGAGGCCGAGTGCCTCGAGTCCGTTTTTCGCCTGGAGAACCCTGTACCCCTTGTTCTCGAGTACAGAACTGCAAAGTTCCCGAAGGTTCAGTTCGTCTTCAACAATCAACACAGTTTCTGTACCGCTGAGTTGTGCGGGTCCTTCCTGCTCTTCAGGGCGCGGGGCGGGTGCGCTCGAGGCCGGCAAGTAGATTCTAAACACGCTACCCTTACCGGGTTCGCTATAGACCCAAATCGTTCCATTCAAACTCTTTACGATGCCATAGACAGTTGAGAGTCCAAGTCCAGTGCCATGACCGACAGGTTTGGTCGTAAAGAAGGGTTCGAAGATTTGGAGTCGGGTCGCCTCATCCATACCACAGCCGTTATCGGATATACTCAAAACAACATGCGGGCCCATTTTTGAGGTCAAATGAGCGCTCGCAAAGCCTTCGGTCAGATTCTCAAATCGAGTTTCGACAAGAAGGCGCCCTCCGTCTTTCATCGCGTCGCGAGCATTGATCGCCAAGTTCATTATGATCTGCTCGATTTGACTTGGGTCCGCCGCGATCGTGGGAAGACTCTGTTCCAGATTCTGCTCAATGGTGATGTTCTCGCCGATGAGGCGGTTGAGCATTTTGAAATGCTCTTGCAGTAGCTCATTGAGGTGGATCGTCTGTGTTTCGAAGAGCTTCTTTCTGCTAAAGACTAATAATTGCTTTGTCAGTCCGGCACCTCGGTAGGCCGCCTTCTCGATACTCTTCAGCCCATCGCGAACCGCGCCGGGTTCGTCCAGCTTGAGGGCAATGAAATCGCAATACATAAGAATCGCACCGAGAATATTATTGAAGTCGTGGGCAATTCCACCTGCTAGTCGGCCCACGGCATCCAGCTTTTGCAGTTGCTGCAACTGTTCAGCTTGTTTTTTCATCTCATTCAGGCGTGCGACGATCTCGCTTTCGAGATTCTCATTCCTTCTCTTGAGCTCGTCATTGAGTGTGCGAATCCGCTCGTCAGCTGCGACCTGATCTGTAATGTCTCGCCCGATCGCATACAGGAGCGACCCCATGGGCTTGGTGTTCCAGGAGAACCATCGAATACTGCCGTCGCGACAACGATATCGATTGATGGTGGCGAGCTTAGGCGTTCCCTCGGCGAGCACCGCGATTCCCTGCTTTGTGGGCTCGACATCATCAGTGTGCATGAACTCCACGAGCGGCTTTGAACACAATTCTTCGGCTGAATATCCTAGAACTCGTTCGAACGCTGGATTCACGCGTTTGAAAAATCCGTCTGTCCCGACAATGCCCATAAGATCGAATGAATGTTCAAAAAAGAGCTCAAGCTCCTTTGTGAATGATTCGGTTCGATTCGGACCCTCGCTCGTCGACATTTGATCTTTGCCTAAACTGGATTCGGCGTCGCTTCAAAAAGCTGACCTAAAGCATCGAGGAACTTCCTATCGAGGAGTTCGGAGCAAGTTTCCTTCATTTCTTGAATGGCGGAACCCGGCGCGATGGAAGTTGAATGAGGTGCTCGAATGATTCGATAGCAAAACTCATCCGCGACGGAAATGAGTTTGGCCATCGGGTGGATCGCCGCCTTTTTGACGCCCGCTGGGAATCCGCGCGATAAGCAATTTTCGTGATGATGGCGAATGATCTCGCGAACGTCTTCAGGGATCTCTTCAATCTCATTGAGCAGGGTGAGGCCACGCAGGGGGTGCGTCTCATACTTTTTGACCTCGTCCAGGGTCCAGGAATATCTCGGCCTGACCAGTTGCTCGCGACTCACCTCTTTGAGGCCGAGGTCATGAAACAGTCCACCCATCGCGACTTTGAATCTGTTTGAAGGAAGATTCCAATCGACAGTTTGGGCGATCATCACAGCATAGAGGCTGACGCCCACGCTATGCGCGAGAAGATGGTCGGCATGGCTCCGCAAAGCAATTAGTGCATCCACGGCCTTCGAATTATCAGTAATGATATCGAGTGTGGCTTCGACAAAGGCTTGGGCCGACTCATATATGTGTTCATTCACGCCGTCATGTCGGATTTGTTCATTGAGAATCTCACCGACGTGTCGAAGCAAATTCACTTTCTTATCGAGCCCGATGGCGTCGCTCTTTCGGGCGGCACTTGCGAGTGCGGTACTGAAACCGACGTATTGCTTGAAGTCAGCACTGCGGAGATAGAGAAATTGAAGCCCTTTTTCGCGGTAGAATCGAATTCGATCCGCTGAGATGTCTTCGCCCTTATGGGCGATCTTCACAAACTTCTGCTCGGAGAGGCGTGCGAAGATATTGAAATTGATCGAGCGCCCGGAAATGAAGTCGTTGATTCCGAGTTTGCAGTACGTCTCAGGTTGTTTCGTAACGGTGTCGTCTTGTCGGCGGCCCGCATTCACGCACCTGTGTACCGCAGCCTCAAGATCCGAACGGGAAAAGGGTTTTGCAATGAACTCGTTCGCGCCTAGCTGGTGGGCGGAGTGGGTTTCCATAATGTCCGCGAATCCGGTCATCAATATGACGGGCAATTGACTGTTGCTACGAATGGCGCGGAGTAACTCGATTCCGTCCATCTCTGGCATTCGAATATCTGAAACGATGACATCGAATTGCGTCTGTTTCATGGATTCCAGAGCAAGCCTTCCGTTCTCCGCCGAGGAAACCTCAAAGCCGATCCCACGCAGATTCTTTTCGAGTGCGTCACGAAACAATTCGTCGTCATCGACAATGAGTATCTTGGCCAATTCAATAACCCCACTTCGCTCAAAAAAACTTTCGACGATCTAAGAATGGATGGCGTGTCCTTCGATGTCGATATTGAGCCAGAGTTTGGTCGTGCTGCTTTTCAATAATTGGACAAGAATTTGATAATTGCTGAGACGAGGATCAGGTCGGGAAGTTTACAAGTTAAGAAACCTTAGGTTTTCTGTCATGAGCGTGTCTGGCGTTCTGGAAATCTTAGAATTCCAATTACGCACTCGTCTCATTTCCGGTTCAATCTGGGTGCCCTACGGGGCGCCTTGCATTTGAACCGTCAATTCAAGTTGCGCGTCGATGATTCGATTTGCTTTGAGCTTGGCATTAGCGTCGGCCTCATCTTTCACAAAAAAACCGAAGACGACGCCTCCCTTACATTTTGTCGAAGGATATAAAATCCCATCACCGCCGACAGCTCGAAGCGCCGATCCTAGGATTTGAGAAGGAGTTGGGAACTTTTGGAGTGACCATTGCGTATTGAATGGACTCTTGTCGATGGCGGCAATCAAGTATTCACAGTTTTCTTGTGCTGAAAGCAGTGATTTGACGTCCCAGAGTTTGACGGATTTTAGAAGTGACAATTGATAGATCTCTGAATTCCTATGCGGACCAGTCTCGGCCTTAGCGCAGTTGATACTTGATGCCACATAGATGCAAGCAGCCATATCATAGGCGAAGTGCGTAGAGATTTGCGATCCGCCCACATTGAAACGACCGCCACAGGCCAAGCTTCCCGCAATCGAAAGAGGTGAAAGGCCATCGAAGCAAATCCTGTAAACTTCAAGCTCACTGTAGCTCGTCAAATATCTTGCATCCAACGAAACCGCACGTATCGCCTCTTGAAACTTAATCGATTGAGCTAACTGAAGCTGATTGTCAGTCTTGAACTTCTCCAAGACTGACTTTGCAAGTTTCTCAAATCCATCAAAGTCATCAATTTGGTGGGTGATTCCACTTTTTTTACTCTTCACCTGAAGTGATTTTTTGATGACCTTTTTTCGAGATGATTTCGCCATTTAACTAGAAGCCAGCTCCCGGCATTTTGCCCATTCGAGTTTTCAACCAGTTGATCACTTCTTCGCCTCGTCCTTGAAGACATACCTCAAATGGGCTGTATCCCAAAAAGACGGCACTAGGTGAGCTCAACCATAAGGCTGCGTCGGCAGCATTATTGTTCATAAGCTCATAGGCTTCGTCAGTGGCAATAACGACGTGAAGTATTTTGAGCATCATTTCTGATGAGGGTTTAAATCTAACGACCTCATCGTACATGCGAGACCGAGATACGCCCGTACTTTTCGAAAGACTCTGAAGAGGCAGCCCAGTCACTTGTCGGAGAACGTCGGGCCGAAATCCCTTCTGGTCATCGCTCAGAATTTTGAGATAGTTTTTTATGGCACCTAGTTCCTTAGGACCGACGGTCGATGTCTGCATCAAGTCCTCCTTTCCGAGAGTTTCAGAGCTTTGTCCGGTCGGGTATCTGCGCGGATCTAAAGGGTCACCCTAAAGTGTAGCACGCATGTACAAAAATTGATATTTTCACGACTTTAGACTGTTTAGAATTTGTCTAAAACCCGCCTATTTTACACATAACCCAATAAAAAGATGGGTCAAATTGAAAACTGTCTCAAACCGAGGCATCTAGCGAGTTTCACAATACTGCCTTCGTTGTAGGTGAGGTCGCTCCCCACTGGATCGCAGAGTGTGTGTTCGGGACGAGAAGGGAGCTTTCGTACCGATCATTTCACTTCGGCTCGCGCGTCTTGTCCCACCAGTAAACGCCATGCTCGAGCGCACAGCGCTGAAAACCCACCGCCTCATAGAGGCGAATCGCGTGATACTCCGGATCCGCGCACATCACCAACTCGCGCACCTGACCCGACGCCAGCGCGAGCCGCGACGACTCATACACCAAAGTTTGGCAAAAGCCGCGGCGCTGATACTCGGGGTGCGTGCTCACAGTTTGGAAGCGACCCAAGCCATCACGATGAAAAATTCCAAGCCCCGCAACCAAGCGCCCTTCAAAAAAGCCGCCGTACCAATGGCCGAGGCCTGCGCGCTCCATAGCTTGGTAGCGCGCCGCTTGCGTACGGTAGAAGTTTTCCCAGTTCGCCAACGAGATGTGAGAGTGCGCGGACGCCATCTGCACGGCGAGCATGTCCTCCCAGTCGCGCTCACCAGACAGCGGCCTCACCATCAGCGCGTCGTTGTGGCGTGCGGGCTTTCGCACTTCGCGCGCGGTCAGCACCGCCGTGCTCTCGAGCAGATATCCGCGCTGCAAAAACTCGCTGACATCGCCGATCTCGCCGAGGGCAGATTGCCAAGCGAGCGTCACATGGTAGATGCGCGGGTCAGTGAACTCGAGCTCAAAACGTCGAATCCAAGCGTCGGCATCGCCGCGCTGAGGTGGCCGATCAAAGATCAGCAAGTTACCCCAAAAGTAGTTGGGATTGGTGAGTGAGTGAATCGCCCAACAGTCACCGCGGTCCGCGGCCAGGCCGTCAAAGCCCGTGAAGATCAAATGCGAGCGATAGCCGGGTGAGACAAGTTCCATCGAGCGAACTCGAGCATCAGCCTTTGTGGCGATGCAGGATCAGGCCGTGCTGAACGTCGTAGGGCGAAACACCCACGGTCACGCGATCGCCGACCACGACTTTGATTTTGAACTTCTTCATTTTGCCGCAAAGCTTGGCGTTCACTTCGTGACCGTTCTCGAGCGAGATAATGTACACGCCACCGCCGGTGAGGTTGGTGACTTTGCCTTCGAGTGACGCGAGATCGTCTTTAGCCATGTGGTCTCCTTACGCAAGCAAACAAGGCGCGGAAAATGGGCGCATTGGGGTGGTCCTTAAAGCACCGGTCGAGTCGACCGCGATACATCCACCCAGGGCGCAAGCTCGGCGCAAAGAGAGAACGCAAAGTCTCCGAGGAACTGTGAGGCTATCACAGTTCCTCGGGCCTGCGAGAGGAATTAATGCAAACTTGTTGGGCCTCGGCCGCCGGAGCGGTCAGGGCCAGGGCCCGCGCCAGCGCTTTCGTCGCTGTCGCTGATGGCGTCGGCGATCTCGTCACGCGTGGCCTCGCGCGCACTGGTGACTTCGATCTCGAAGACCAAATCTTGGCCAGCGAAAGGATGGTTCGCATCCAACCAAACTTCGTCCGCCGTAAGATGATCCACGCGCGGTCTTACACCTCGCCATTCGACGTACTCACCGACGCGCGGGATGTGATGAAACTCCCCGCGATCGACAGGGAAAACTTTCTTCGCATCGTAGAGACCGAATGCTTCTTCAGCTTTGAGCGGGATGCGCCGACACTCGCCGGGTTTCACATCTTGTAGATTGCGATCGAGAGCGGCCAAGGGGCCGCGAGGCTGTTCAGGGCAGGACATAACATCTTGATTGAGACTGGAACTGAGGACTCGACCTAAGCGGTCGCGAACGAGGCATCGGAACGTCAGCACTTGAACCTTCATATGATCCTCCTCGTGTGAGCGAATAGTTTTTAACGGCCACAGAACCTGAGACGAAAAACCTCCAGAACTTCAGACAGACGTAGAGACGTAGAACAGACTTCGGAAACCGACAGACTCTAAGAACTCATCGGCATCTGTACTTGGGCCGACGAGGGCCAAATCGGGAACAACGAAACTTCGGACGAGACATCGCAGACCAACTTCACGAACATCTCAAAATGAAACTGCGAACCGAAACTTCTCAAAGTGAGCCCGCTCTGATGAGCGCGTGCTCAAGGGGTCAATTCAGGTGCCGCCTGATCTCCCAAAAAGGGGGTCTTGCGGGCTGAACTCGGGGGCGGGGTTCGGGACCGGCTCTGAAAACGAGCTTTTTTTGCCACTCCGATATTCCTTATTCTATACGCTAACTTAACGAAGTGCGAGCATTTTAGACATTTATGATCAAAGTCTGCTATACTGCTCGCAGTTTAACGCTCCTTCTTGAGTCTTGTCGGCATTCGGCCCTGGTCCTCTGAAGTGGCACCCTAGCCTCGGAGGCATTTATGGGTAAGAAGCTTTACGTCGGTAACCTTCCTTTTTCTGCAACAGACGAATCACTCGCAGACGCATTTGCAAAGTGCGGCACTGTTGAGTCGGCTCGCATCATCACTGACCGTGAATCAGGTCGCTCTAAGGGCTTCGGCTTTGTCGAAATGTCGACAGACGAAGAAGCTCAGAACGCGATTTCGCAGTTCAACGGCAGCGACTGGGGCGGCCGTCCTTTGACTGTGAACGAAGCTAAGCCGATGGCTCCCCGCGAGAACCGCGGTGGTGGCGGCGGCGGCGGACGCGGTGGTTTCGGTGGTGGCGGTCGTGGCGGAGGCCGCGGCGGCTGGTGATCCACCTGGCCTAAAGGCCAATAGAAGGATCAAAAAGGGAGCGTTCGCGCTCCCTTTTTTATTGGCTGACGCCATAGATTTTCTCAATTTAACAAGAGTTAATATCGATTTTATCAACTACGCAGCTTCGTCTATCTTAGCAGAAGGTAATGAACGCGGATTTGGAAGAGCCCCCCTTAGGAGCCAAACCAGATCCGGCAAACCTCAAACCCCTTCTCAAGGAGACAGTTGCATGGCGACTCTCATCAACAGCCGCGTTCCCGATTTCAAAGTGCAAGCTTATCACAACGACGCCTTCAAGACCGTCACGCAGGATGATCTGCGCGGTAAGTGGTCGGTGTTTTTCTTCTATCCGGCGGACTTCACCTTCGTGTGCCCGACCGAACTCGGCGACCTCGCCGACAAGTATCCCGAACTGCAAAAGATGGGTGTCGAAGTGTACGGCGTGAGCACGGACACGCACTTCACTCACAAGGCATGGCATGATGCTTCGGAGACGATCAAGAAGATCAAGTACCCGATGCTCGCGGACCCCACAGGTCACCTGTCGCGCGCCTTCGGTGTTTACATTGAAGAAGAAGGTCTGGCTTACCGCGGAACTTTCCTCGTTGATCCGGAAGGCAAAATCAAAATTTCAGAGATCCACGACAACGGCATCGGCCGCAACGCCGATGAGCTTGTCCGCAAAGTGCAAGCCGCGCAGTTCGTCGCTTCGCACCCCGGAGAAGTTTGCCCCGCGAAGTGGCGCCCGGGCGACAAGACACTGAAACCCGGTCTGAACTTGGTCGGCAAAATTTAAGTTTTGCAGCCTAAAGCATTTCAAGGAGGTCACTGTGTTGGACTCAGATCTGAAGAATCAATTGCGAGAAGTCTTCGCTCCTTTGAGCGAGAGTGTCGAATTGGTCGTCGAGCTGAGTCAGCACAGCGATCAAGTTGAGCTGCTCGATCTTTTGGAAGGCGTGGCGGAAACGAGCCCGCACATTCAGGTGCGAAAAGAAGTATCATCGCCTGGAATGGGCTCGCCGATGCCGCGCTTTCATGTTCATCGCGGCGGGCGCGCCACGGGAATCACTTTCAGCGGCATTCCCGGAGGCCACGAGTTCAGCTCGCTGATTCTCGCGATTCTCAATGCCGGCGGGCGCGGCAAAATGCCCGACGAAGTATTGCAGGAGCGCATTCGCAGACTGAAGGGGCCGATTCGTCTGCGCACTTTCATCTCGCTCACCTGCGAAAATTGTCCAGATGTGGTGCAGGCCTTGAATCAAATGGCGCTTTTGCACCCTGACTTCCAGCACGAAATGATCGACGGCGCCTACGCGCAAGACGAAATCGACCAACTCAAAATTCAGGGCGTGCCTAGCGTGGTCACGCAAGGTCGATTGATTCACTCTGGTCGAATCAACTTGTTGGATCTGATTGCGAAGCTCGAAGCCGAGTTTGGAAAGTCCGATGCGCCTGTCGAGGCCAAGCCGCGAGACTTGGGTCAGTTCGACGTCGTCGTAGTCGGCGGTGGCCCAGCGGGGGCCTCGGCGGCGATCTATTCTGTACGCAAAGGCTTGAAGACAGCGCTGATCGCCGAGCGCATCGGCGGACAGGTTCAAGAAACTCGAGGCATCGAGAACTTGATTTCAGTTCCATACACCGAGGGCCCGCAATTGGCGGGTCAGCTGGCGCAGCACTTGGGGCATTACCCTGTGCAGATTTTGGAACATCGACGTGTGAAAGAGATGCGTAAGGAAGGCGCGCAGACGGAGATCCTCCTGGAGTCCGGAGAATATCTGCGGGCGGCAAGCGTGATCGTCACCACGGGCGCGAAGTGGCGGGAGCTGGGTGTGCCTGGAGAGAAGGAATACATCGGTCGCGGCGTCGCCTTCTGTCCGCACTGCGATGGTCCCTACTACAAAGGTAAGAAGGTCGCCGTCATTGGCGGCGGAAACTCGGGTGTTGAGGCGGCCATCGACCTGGCGGGTATAGTTCGCGAAGTTGTGCTGCTCGAATTCAACACCGAACTGAAGGCCGACAAAATTTTAGTCGATAAGCTCAAGACTCTTCCGAACGTCAGCATCATCACGCAGGCGAAGACTGAAGAAGTCGTCGGCGATGGCAAGGTGGTGAAGGCGCTTCGCTATATGAATCGAGCCACCAACGACATTCAGACTCTCGAATTGGACGGCGTCTTTGTGCAAATTGGTTTGGTGCCCAACTCACAGTTTCTCAAAGGCGTGGTTGAGCTTTCCAAGTTCGGCGAAGTCATCGTCGATGAAAAAGGCCGAACGTCGGTCCCTGGCATCTATGCCGCGGGCGATGTGACCACGACACCTTATAAGCAGATCATCATCGCGATGGGCGAGGGCGCTAAGGCTGCATTAGCCGCATTCGAAGATCGAATGCACGCCACTGCCTAAACGTCGCGAAAATAAAAAGGCCCAAGCCGTTCAGCTTGGGCCATCGTCCACTCGTCTTTAGTTCGTCAGACGATCAGAGCGACCACTTCATCGCGGAGCGAATGGTGTCGACGTAGTTTTGATCGCGGTCCATCAGCGTATCGATGGACTGATCCGGCTTGACGCCTCGGTTTTCCAGGTATTGCCCTGAAACATCGACGATCAAGGACTCTGTCTGCCCGAGGATCATCTTCGTAACCGGCGAGAAGGCGTGGCTGACGACATTGCCGCCGGCGCCCATGGTCTGTGAGCCAAAGAGGCGACCCAACTGATTGTCGCGCACAACGGCCGCGAAGATGTCGCACATCGATGCGCAAGTCTCGTTGATCAACACGCTGATCTTGGCGCCTTTGCGCAAGCATTTTCCTGAAGTCTCGCAATCTGTTTTGAGGCTATCGAAGTCAAAGGGCGAAAGCTCCGTGACCGAGATCGGCTGCGAAAGTCGGCGGCCTGCCGCCATGTCCTGGCGCATTTGCGTGAGCACGCGCTTAGCCAAAGTGCGCTGAGCATCGCTCGCCGCATACAGCGAATCTGACTTGAAGCTATTGAGCCAGTTGTCGTTCAGCGCGAGTTGCATCTTCGGGTACTGCAAGCTCTTGATGCTGAGTGAGTTCAACATCTGCATGCCGAGGATCAAATCGCCGCCGCCATTGTCGAGCAGATCAATGATCAAGCCCTTCACTTGCGACTTGTTGAAACGCGCGATCAACCCGCGGAAGGCTTTGAGGGCCTCATCCCCGCCGGAGAAGCTATCGAACTTGATGTAGCCCAGGCGGCTGCCATCCTGCGCGAGCAAGAGTTTCGCTTTAAAGGGCTCAACTGAAACATCGAAGATCTCCATCGGAGTGGTGAACTCTTCGATGGCCGATTCAATGGATGTCAGCTCTTTACCTTTCTCTTGCTTTTCATCTTCTTGGGCAGCGAGCAATCGGCGCGCTTGCGCAATCGTCGCATTCAAGTTGTAGACGCGAAAGCCGTTGGTGAGCAGCAAGCGAACGCGCTCGCCGATTTGCGAGCGGTACTTTTGCAGCAAACCGAGCAAAGCGTCGACGCCATCGAAGCCGACCCAATAGCCGCGGAAGTTGTTTGCCGAGGCCTCGGTCGCTTTTGGCTTCGCAGCTTCAAGGGCCTTGTTGAACTCGACGTGATCGATGTGATTCCAAGGAAGCTGAACGCTGACCAAGGTTCCTTCGCGATTGATCTCGAGGCTCACGTCTTGAGCCTTCGGCAGCGGCGCTGTTGAAGAATCGCGTAGCGCAAAGGCTTGGCCCGACATCACGAGCGACGCGGGCTCATGGCCCAAATTGAAGTAAGGCATCAGCTCTTCGCGCAAGTAAACCTGCACGTCGCGGCCGTCGACCTTTGTGATGAGATCGCCCTCTTTGACAGGGAATTTGGTGTCAGTCGTCGTCGGCAAGATCTGCACGACGCGAAGTCCGTACTCCAGGCGCGGTGGCTTGGCCTCGTCCGTGTTGGCGTCGAAGCGGACCAGTTGCGTTTGAAATCCGAGATGCGCCACTTGAATCGTTTCGGGCAAAACTTGGCCCATGCCACTGATGCGCGTGTGGGCATCGGCAAAGCGATTCACGCAACGGCTCATGTGCGCCATGAATTCGTCCGCTTTCTGAATTGTCGCACTTTGCGCGAGGCAGTCTTGCTTCGCCTGCGCCAATGTCACGCCCGGAATCGGGCCTTGTGCATCGGCCTTCCACTCGGCCGGAGCATAGTTGCGCTCGAAGGTGCCGTAGAGCCATTCGATCTCCGCAGCCTTTTCCACCGGACCCAAATCACGCCCCGGATATCCGCAGCCAATCAAGGTGATGCCGAGGCCAAAGGCCGCGAGGCATTGTGTGACGTGAACTCGCAAACTCAAACTTGATCTTAAAAAAGAAAGCGCAAGACGCATGTAGGCCCCCCATCCATGCCATGAAAAACTTCAAAACCCTCAAGCCCCGACAGCGAATTCCATTGCCGCTCGAGCGTCAATCGGGAACTCGGATCTCGTTGCAGGGCGAAGTGGAGCGAGACGCAAAATCGCACACAATTTTCTGACAGTTTGGGTGTGGCGAGTTTCGCCATCAACTGAGAGGCAGATTGATCTTCTTCAGTTTGCGCCCTTCGACGAGATGCGACGGAAGACTGCGCACGATGGCGCGTGATACGGCATCGATGGTCGCGCGCCTTCGATAAGTTTGGTGATGAACCAAACTCACTTCGCGCGCGGGTGCGGGTGCGGTGATGCTGCGAATGTTTTTGCGACTTGCGCTCGGAAGATCCTCGATCGAGAGCTCCGGCAGCAAGGTGTAGCCACCTGTTTGATCGACCATCTTGCGAAGAGTCTCCAAGCTGCCGCTCTCAAAGAGCGGACGCTGATCGTCTTGCACGCGCTTGCGATCCGAACACAGGCTCATGGCTTGTTCGCGAAAGCAGTGGCCTTCGCTCAATAGCCACAGTTCGCGCAATTGCAATTGCTGTCGGTCGATGGACTTTTTCTGAGCGAGCGGATGTTGGTCATGAATGTAAAGATAGAAGGCCTCTAGAAAAAGAGGTTCAGCGATTAGGCTGTCGTCGTCCAGTGGTGTCACGACCAGGCCAAGATCCAACTCGCCAGCTTTGAGGCTGGTGATGACGTCGCGAGTTTGCCGCTCTTCGATGATGAGGCGCGTGTCGGGAAACTCGTGCTTCATGCCGCTCACCAAACGAGGGATCAGACTTGAGCCGAGAGTGGGAATCACGCCGACGCGAATCTCCGGCGCGACTTGATCGATCTCTTCTTTTGCCAAGGCTTTGAGCCGATCGGCCTCCGCGAGAACGGCCTGCGCTTGCTGAACGATCGCCCGACCCTGCGCGGTCACTTCAATCGGCGTGTGTCGTCGGTCGAAGATTTCCATGCCCAGTTCGTCTTCGAGTTTTTGAATTTGCATGGATAGGGTCGGTTGCGTGACGAAGCACTTCTCGGCAGCGACGCTGAAATTACGATGTTTGGCAACGGCGACCACGTACATGAGCTGCTGAAGTGTCATGCCTCAATGCTAGTGAAGCCTTCAGTAAATGTCATCGAGCCAATCCAACCAGCCGGTGGCTTGATGGAACTTCGAGCGTCGAAAGTCAGGGGCGCGTCGCTGAAACTCCAATGGCCCCTGCGGCAGCCATACGCCAAGGGCACGGTAACCCAGAAGGTGAAAGCCCTGCTCGGTGGACCTGTAGGCTCGACCAAATTTTCGTTCCAAAACCGTTTCGTCGAGCGCCACCCGAGTCCGCAGAATCTGTTCGGCCAGGCGTCGTGTTGCATCACTGACCTGACCGGATCTATCGACTTCCAGTTCGAGAGCTTGTTCGAGCAAAGTCAAAAACGCGCCGAACTCTTTGCCACCACCCATAAATGAAGGTGCAAGCCGCGCGACTTGCGGAAGGTCCATCGCGCGAAAGCTGTCTTCTGCTAGGTACTCGCGAATGCGCAGACCCAATTGGCGCACTTCAGGAGCGAAGTTCCACAGCAGCTGATCACTGGCGAGCGTGCTCATCGTGAAAGTCTCGATGGCCTTTTGATCCGCTTGTCCTTGATGTCCGCGTTGAGGATCTAGCGACTGCTCCGCAAGTTCCGGCAGCATGCGCGCCAGTGCATCGGCCTCATCGAAGCGTCCCGTCGGCCTTCGCGATGCCGAGAGCAGACGTCCGGTGTTGAGCTCATAAAGCAGGCGTCGATAGGGAAGGCCTAGATAGCTCTGCACTTGGGCCGAGCCGACGATGTAGCGAGTGAAGGGCGCGACTTCATAGGCGACCTCAGCCATCTGCATGAGACAGGCGTCGCTGGCATAAATATCGAAGCGTCGTCCCTCTAGAGTATTCTGAACCACGTCGTCCAAGACGCGCGCCAGTTGGTTGATGTGAAGCGCGGATTTGGATGCGGGATCAAACAGCACGCCGCCGAAGCGACCTGTCGCATCGGCCTGCGGTAAATCCGCTGGCAAACTCACTGTCGACTCCAAGCCCCAGCGGGAGGCCGGCAGTGACTCGTCGGGATCTGCGCTCCAGCCTTGGCCGTGTCCCCAAAGGATCACCATGTAGTGCTCGGCGGGATATTCGCGTACTCCCCAAGCGAGAAAGTCTTTGAGCCGTTGATCTTGATCTGGCAAAGCCGCGCCGTCTTCCGCGATCAGTTGCACAATAGGTGATTGAATATCGGCGGGTGTGCGATTCGCGAATTCGGCTTTGGACTTGGCCGCGACATAAGGTCGATCTTCCCGCTGGAAGACATGTAGACGTCGAATGCCTGTGGGTCCTTCGGTATCGAGTTGCGTGATCAGGTCGGTTTTCAATGTGGAACCCGCATGGCGACCGCTCTCAAAGCGGCCCTCCATCTCATCCAGATCCCAGAGCGCGTAAGGACTCAGATCATTATCGGCCGCGATGTAAACGAGGATTGTCCACTGTTTGTAACAGTCACGTCGGGCCACCACGCCGTCTTGCGCAAGTCGCCGCTGATACGAGGCATAGCCGAGATTGCCAAGCTGCGAATCGCGTTGCACATCGCGCTTCCAATCGTAGGCCGCTTGATCGCGTTTTCCCCAGGCTTGTTCACAACTTTGTTGGGGAAACCAACTTGGAAATGAAGACGCCGCCCCGAGGGACGGCCTCAAAATCAGAGCCACCAAAAACGTCGCAAGGAAGAAAGCGCTGAAGCTTTTTTGTCCTTGCGACATGCGGGCTCCTCAAGACTCTCGCGAGTGAGAGTCTTACTTGTTAGAGGCTTCGATCAAAGCTTCGATGATTCCCGCGAGCGGCATACCTGTGCGCACGGCTGTCGCGACTGCGACATCGCGCCAGAACTGGGGCAGCGGCTGCGAAGGATCCCAAGTGCCTGTGAGGCGAGCGTCGCCCTGCGAAGCCGCGCGGCCGTCGGCCACCGGGCTCCACAAGAAGTCAGGATGCTTGTTCGAGTACCACTCACCACCGATCATGCGGCCTTGAGCATCGAGCTCGATGTCGTACATGTAAGTCACCGAAGAAGTCGCATCGTAAGCGGCCGAGTCCACGTCAGCGTGTGAGGGCTGAGTCTCCACCACATACGTCACGTCCATCTCGATCCCGACAACCGACTTCGCGTTGGGCGAACGGAACTTCTTGAACTTGTCATTGCTGAAGTTCGCCATGTCCACTGTCGCTTCTTCGAGAGTCTCAACCTGACGGCCCGTCTCGGGGTTGAAGTAGCGATAGCTGTACGAATAAACCGGGTGATTCCAAACTTCGTAATCATAAGTCGCGTCCATGACGAAAGATTTTTTCGCCAGGCCGATTTGATTCACGACGATCTGATGCCAGTTCGCCGGATTGGTGTCGAAGCAATCTTCGTCGAGCACGCGGCCCGATTGCGGATCGCGCTTGGCATCTTTGTCGTTGCAGCGTCCACCGATGAAGCGAGTGGGGACTCGCGCTTGTGCCCAAATGTAAGAAGCCAAGCCTTTGATGTCCGAAGGATAGAACTTCAAAGTGTTCTTTCCGTCGGCCGAAGTTGTCTCCACGGATTTCGAAGGACGCGGCAGCATGTAAGCGGCAACAGCCCAACCGTGGCAGATTCCCATCCAAGCTTCGACTTCACCGCGGTCATCCCAGTAGCCGCGGCCCTGTTCCCACATCGAGGGCGTCAGATAGCCCGACTCATAAACTGTGCGACCGTTGGTCAATTCGCCGATCAGCAAGTCGTACTTCTCGGAAGGTCCCAAAGAGTCGAGCATGATCGGGCTGCCCTTGTCGGCAATCGCCTTGAGTGTGTGCTGTTGGCTGGTGAACTCGTAGTGAGCTTTCCAGTTCGCCGCACCCATGAAGTTGCGGTTGGCATAGCGTGCACCCAAAATTCCCTGATAAATCGGCCAGTATGAATCTGACCAAGGAGTCTCAGCCAACTCACCGCTCATCAAACCTTGAGCTTCCATTTGCTTAAGGCCCATGACGGGGCGCTGGCCATTGAGCTCGCGTGCATCGAAGAAGTCGCGTGCGTTCTGACGAGCGGCCGCGCGGCCTTCGAGAACGTCGGCAACGCAGATGCCCGACTCATCGCAAAGCTGACGAGCGGCGCTCTTTTTGTCCATGTAAGTGAGATCGCGAATGTCTTGTGGAGAGAAGAGCGGCAATGCGGCTCGGCCCTGCACGCGCTTCGGCGGCGTCATCTCCATGAACTGAACGGGGTTAGCCTGGAACATCTGCCAGCGCTGCTCGAGCTCGGTGAGCGTCGGCGCAGCTTGTGTGGCGGTGTCGGTGGTCTCGGCGCTGGCGACAGTCGCTGCAGCGGCCAAAGCCATCATGCAGGCGAAGTAACCAAAACGCGGTTGGCGCGAATTCGTCGACTGGGTCACGGGTGTTCTCCTCAGAGCGGGGGTTTGTTTTCGCGAGGGAAAATAGGGGGTTTCCTCGGCGTCCGCAAACCGGCCGGGCCGGAAGTGCGAAAAGGCTAGAGAGGCTTCACCACTGGTCAAAATATGGATCCAGTGGTTTGGGAAAAAAGGTGAGCCCCTATGGCCGAGTCCCGGCACGCCTCCGGCTTGAGGTGCCTCGTAACCTGCTGAAAGTAGGGTTGTATTGCCTTCTTTGTCGACGGCACAGGCCTTGATCCTCGTGGCTGTGGCGATTGTTGAGATCCGGTGTCGAGCCCCCAGGCTCGGTCACCTCGTGAAACGGAGAAGTAACGTGTCCACGCCCCGAACAGATCACGCATGGAGTTCCGTGAGCGCGCCGATTCGGCGGGCCTTTGCGCACGCGCTGACTTGCATGGCTGTTTGCACGGCTGTGTTCGGCGGTGGCGCGATGGTGGGGCCAAGTGCGTTGGCGTCGACATCAAATTCAGCGCCTGTGGCCTCGGACATTCCGCCGCTCAATGTTTTGAGCTTCCGCGCATGGAAAGATCATCGCGTGAATGATGCGCGAATTCAGTTGGAGCGTGCGATCGCGGATCTCAATCTCGAGCGCGGTCCGATCGTGGACCGTGCGCCTGGGCAGCGAGCGCCGATCGTTAAAGCTGATGCGAAGCCTGTGGCGGCGATTGCGGCCGGTGCGACGAAGACGGCGCGCGTGGCGGATCACAAGCGCCTGGAGAGTCGCGTGGAGCAGGCGAAGTCGAATCTCGAAATGGCGCAGGAGCTGAACGTCAGCGATTACTTCGCGGTTTATCTTTCGCAGTTCCGCACGCGAGAGGCGATGCTCGAGGCCGCTCGGCAAATGTCTCCCGAGGACGTTGCGGACTTGATGTTGGCCTATCAAAAGGCCGCGGCTCAGGATGCGGCCGGCGCTGGTGTGGGCGGCCCAATGTCGGTCGGTCAATCCTTGAACTCGCCCCGCTTCTAACCCAATGCGTTGAATCCTTGAAAAATCCCGTATTTTTAAGGGGATTTGGTCAGTGTTGACCTTCCTAGCTTGACAGATTTTTAGGGCGCTCCATATTGCCCAGCGAACGCATCATAGCTTTCGGTGGGTTTTGTTTTGGATCGGCGGTCACCGCCGTCGCGCCAATGATTCACTCACTTGTCTCAACTTTGATTCAGTTTATGAACCGGACTCAAACCTGATCTCGAAAGAGGAGGATAAAAAATGGCACGCGCAGACCTCAATGTTCGTCCGCTGCATGATCGCATTCTTGTTCGCCGCATGGCTGAAGAAGAGAAAACTTCGGGAGGCATCATCATCCCCGATACAGCTAAGGAAAAACCGCAGCGTGGTGAAGTTGTCGCTACGGGCAAGGGCCGCATCATGGAAGACGGCAAGACTTTGCCGTTGGAAGTGAAAGTTGGCGATAAAGTTTTGTTTTCGAAGTACTCGGGCACTGAGCTGAAGCTCGAAGGCTCGGAGTACCTCATGATGCGCGAAGAAGACGTCCTCGGCGTTTTCAACTGAACTGAATTTTGAAACTTAACTGAAGTAAGGGGAAACCATGGCAAAAGAACTTCGTTTCAATGAAGACGCTCGCTCGGCAATTCTGCGCGGCGTGAACGTGTTGGCAAATGCAGTGAAGGTCACGCTCGGTCCGAAGGGCCGCAACGTCGTGATCGAAAAGTCTTTCGGCGCTCCGCTGGTCACAAAGGACGGCGTGTCGGTTGCGAAAGAAATCGAACTTGAGAACAAGTTTGAAAACATGGGCGCGCAAATGGTGAAGGAAGTCGCGTCGAAGACGAACGACGACGCGGGCGACGGCACCACAACGGCGACAGTGTTGGCTCAAGCGATCTTCCGCGAAGGCGTGAAAATCGTTTCGGCTGGACACAATCCCACTCAGGTGAAGCGCGGCATCGACAAGGCTGTTGCGACTGTTCGCGACGAGCTGAAGAAGTTGTCGAAGCAAGTGAAGGGCGAAACTGAAATCGCTCAGGTCGGCACGATCTCGGCCAACAACGATCCTGAAATTGGTAAGATGTTGTCGGAAGCGATGGCGAAAGTCGGTCGCGAAGGCGTCATCACAGTTGAAGAATCCAAGACAGCTCTCACTGAGTTGGATGTTGTCGAAGGTATGCAGTTCGACCGCGGCTACTTGTCGCCCTATTTCGTGACAAATGCTGAGCGTATGGAAGCCATCCTCGAGAACGCTTACGTGTTGATCTTCGACAAGAAGATCTCGTCGATGAAGGACATGATCGGCGTGTTGGAAGGCGTTGCGAAGCAAGGCCGTCCGCTGTTGATCATTGCTGAAGATGTCGAGGGCGAAGCTCTCGCGACTTTGGTGGTCAACAAATTGCGCGGCACACTCCACGTTTGCGCCGTGAAAGCTCCGGGCTTCGGCGATCGTCGTAAGGCGATGCTGGAAGACATCGCGATCCTGACTGCAGGATCGGTGATCTCGGAAGACATGGGTCGCAAGCTCGAGCAGGCGACTTTGGCCGATCTCGGTGTTGCGAAGCGTGTTGTGGTCGACAAAGACAACACCACGATCATCGATGGCAACGGCAAGAAGGCCGACATCCAGGCTCGTGTTGCACAGATCAAAGCTCAGATCGAAGAGACAACCAGCGACTACGACAAAGAGAAGCTCAAAGAGCGTCTCGCGAAGCTCGCAGGTGGCGTCGCCGTGATTCACGTCGGTGCTCCTTCGGAAGTTGAGATGAAGGAAAAGAAAGCTCGCGTGGAAGACGCTTTGAACGCGACTCGCGCGGCTGTGGAAGAAGGCATCGTCGCCGGCGGCGGAACCGCTTTGGTTCGCGCATCGGAAGCGATCGATCTTTCGAAGTACGACGAGCATGAGCGCTGGGGCGCTCAGATCATCAAGCGCGCTTGCGAAGAGCCACTGCGCATGATCGCGTTCAACGCTGGCCTTGACGGCGCTGTTGTTCTCGAGAAAGTGCGTTCGAACAAGTCGCAGGCTTTCGGCTTCAACGCTTACACTGAGGTTTACGAAGACCTCGTGAAGTCGGGCGTGATCGATCCGGTGAAAGTTGTTCGCTCGGCACTCGAAAACGCAGCTTCGGTTTCTTCGTTGATGCTCACGACAGAAGCGATGATCGCTGAGCTTCCTAAGAAGGAAGACAAGATGCCCGCAGCCCCCGGTGGCGGCATGGGCGGCATGGACATGATGTAATCGCTGATCGCGATTCGCGAAGTGTTCGCAAAAGGCCCGGGAGAAATCCCGGGCTTTTTTTGTTTAGGGGGACAGGTCCTACGGTTGAATTTGAGATCAAGGTACCTTGATGGGTAGACGACGAACCAAGATTTGGGTGATGTAGGGAAATGGAGTCAATCTGTCGCAGGGAATTCATCAAAGTCCTGCTTCGCTCAGCCGTCTCGGGTACGTTCGTGGGCATTGCTCCAGCTTTAGGGTCACCAGAAGCAACTCAGTTGAGATTTGCGATTGGCGATGGTCAGACCACATTGACGGGCTCCATGTATGACCAATTCAAGCGTTCAATGCCTTTGTGTGGCATTGTGAATGAAAGTGGCGGAATGAGATCATTTCGAAGTCACTCGTTACTTGGGGAATCCCTCAGTGTGGCGCAGAGCCCGCACGGGCGAACCGCAATGACATTTCCTGGGTCTAGTTCTGTCCTAAAATGGGATACGAAAGACAAAAATCCTCGAGCCTTTGAGATCTCAGAGCCGCGCGGAGTGCTTTGGTGTAAGACGGGATTCATTGTGAGCTCAGCGGGTGATCGGTAACTTTGCCCGATAGGTGAGGCGGAGGGATCGAAGGTACAAAGTCTCGAGGGCGGTCAAGTCGCCGGGCGAGGCTCACAGTTGTTTCAGTTATCTGAAATCTGAGCAATTCGCTTCAAGAGGTCGCGTGCCTCTCTCAGATTTCTTTCATCAGAGTAACTCACCCTTCTCGGGCTGATCTCGATAACATTCTGAGCCATCTGTCTGGCGATTTCGAAATTCCCGAGAAAAAAATTTGCCCAGGCGATTTTCATGGTCGTAGTTCGATGCTCCGGAAAAACAACGTGGAGTCGATCGAAGAGTTCCAAAGATTCCTCAAAATATCGACACTCAAAAAGGATGTGACTGGCGCGTTTGTAGACATCCATATTTTGTCTCACATGCGTCGCACGTAGGGCAAAATAGCTACTGTGTGAACATTGACGCATCTTTAGATAGGCATAGCTTGTGGCAAGTAGGGCGTTTGTGTCTTTGGGGTTTTGATTGAGGATGTCTTTAGTTCTCCGTAAAGACAGCTCTGGAATGCCGATCTGAAGCAGTCGAAGTGAAGCTTGGAGACTTAAGCCTGTCGTCATTGAAACACGTAGAGTGTGTGTTGCAGCTACAATTAGAAAAAGGGCGATGAGCATTCGACCAAGATTGAACTTTGGCGATTTAGATTGATCGAGGCTTCGATTGCCAATCGCAAATGCGAACAAAACGAGCGACTGAATCGAAATCAACACAACAGTGTAGAGGCTCTTTAGAACAATAAGTCGAGCGAGATGTCCGTCTGAGGCTGTGATGAATTTGAGTTTGAATAGGACGGCTAGGATTATGCCTGTCGCGACAATGGCGCCGAGAATTCCATATTCGACCCCCCAATGAAGTATGAGATTGTGTGCATCTGAAACTTGAGAACTCCAAGGACCGAACAGGTTTCGAAACTTCGCGTCGTGAGACATGATTTCTAGGTTCTTATTGAAATAGACCGAATCAAAGCTACCAACGCCATGGCCAAAAATGGGGGAATCAAGAATTGCGATGGCGGAGATATACCAAAGTTGAATACGCCCAGCGAAGCGCTCCCAATTGAGCATCACGAGTGCGGACATTGTGGAGATCAGACCCCAAAGTGCCCACTTGGGAATTCGAGTCCACATCAATGTGATTATAACTAAGCCAATCGTCCCGCGACTTCTGGTTAAGATCAGCCCGATGAAGAGTAGACCAATGATGATCGCCTTCAGCGGGCGATTCGTCTTTTCCCAAGCAAAAAAGATCGCAGCTGCGATCACTGTCGCAAGGAAATCTGGATTCCCAACAGTGCCAACGGGAACCCCATTGAGCTTTCGAAGACCAATCTCGTCCGAGTGATCGATGATGGAGGCCCAAATCATCAAGCAGGACTGGAACAATGCGATCACGACGACTGAAGTTCGAATCGCGAGGCCCTCGGCTGGGTTTAGTTTCGAAATCAAAAAGGCGGTCGCGGCGAGGACTCCGGCGAGCACTATGCTTTCGTGAAGCAATTCGAAGTGAACTGAAATCAGAGCGGCCACGATGGCGACGCCGACACTCATGAACCATTCGGCTCGATGGAACTCAGCAACTGCGCGACGAAACCATAGGCAGAGACTGAGAAGCCAAAAAAAGAAAATTTGCGGCAAATCATATCGGCGGTCAAATTCGGGCCAGGCCGAACATAAACTCAGGCTAAATAAGACCGCAACAATCAGTGCCCAGATGGACCCCTGCGGTAGAGTCGAGAGTCGGGAGGCAAGTCTTGATTGTCGGGTTTCTATTGTCGCAAGTGATTCCATGTTCAACAATCATTGTCGTTACCTGAATTGGTCTGGCCAACGAAATTCGTTATGTCGATAAGAGACCGGATCGGACTAAGTTCGCGCGAGCATCAATCGAGTCTACGTTTATGATCAGGGTGGTGAAGTATGGACAGTAAATCACATGTCGAGTTTGCTCTGCGCATTTTAAGTCCAGGCATGGAGGCAGCGGCACTCACGGCACTCTTTCCGCAGATTGATCGACGTCCAGCGACGCTTCACCGCAATTACGCACATCACTTAGCCAAAGTTAAAGCATTGACTCGGGTGGGGTGGGGCGCATTGAGCGGAGTACCCGACCTCGCAGAGGGCTTTACATTTCCGAGTTCGGCCGAAGTCGAATATGTGACTGAAAGATTTGCTTTGGAAAATCACCGAATAAGGTCCTATTTGGACGTCGGCATTCCGAACGTAATCAATGAAAGATTCATCGAGGCCTCGGAGATGGCCTATGTTTCGCATCTCTATCTGGACACATTCAATCAACCTGTTCAGGCCTTCGTTCCATCACGATCCATCGTCTCAGGGCAGTTTGAACTATGGGATAAGATTGGAGACTTTCGTTATCGACTCTATGTTCAGGGTGTTGTTGAGGAGCTTCGTGCAGAGTGGTTGAAGTCGTCGATTTGGAGTACAAAATTCACTGCAGCCGAAATGACAAACGCAATGATCGTTCGGCTGGCGCAACTTGCTGGCCGGCAAGACGAGGCGTTCGTCGATGCAGCTATGCGACAGGCTGGATTTCAAAGGCCGGCCCAGTCAAATTCCAATACCGCGCTGGCTTGGTTGACCGAAATGGAGACGGAGCTGTCGCGCTTGCATATGCGTTACCTGGCCTGAATGGGGTCAAAACCGTCGAGTGTGGGATTTTTTAACGTCAGTATTGCCTAGGCCTATTGGGAACCGACTTTATGATCTCGAGATCTTATTGAGGAGGTCTCTCCGTCCATGCGAACGAGAAGATCCATTCTGAATCTCATTGGACCGATCATGATTTTGGCTACATGGCTTGATATGCGTGTCGCTGAGAGCCTGCCTTCGGACACCACACCGAGATGTTCGGCTGTGAAGTTTGTTTCAGGATCGGGAGTTCGGCTGCGTGAATCGGCTGATCCTGCGTCCAAGGTCATTTTGATTCTGAAGTTCAATCAGGAAGTTTGTCTCCAAAGGCAACAGGGGGAGTGGAGCGAGATCAGGATGAGGAGCCTGTCTGCGACTGGATGGATCCCATCACAATTTCTGTCAGTAAAATACACGGAAACTGTAGAACTCGTTCTTGCGCTGTTTAAGGCTGAGGGCAAAAACGATCTTCATTCTGCAATTCAAATCGCCGAGCGATTGTTGGATTTCGAAAAGTTGAGTGAGAGCGAAGTTCGTCAAGACCTAATCGACCGACTTGTGAATTATCATTCGAAGTTAGGAAATAAAAAGAAGGCTGCATCAATTCGATCAATGAGAGGCGCACCCTTAGAGTCGGAGTCTCAAGATTATCACTCTCAGTCCAGTCTCTTTGGTCACTGGTTCTATCATACATTCGAAGGATCAAGCCAATATGAAGCGGAACATTTTGCAACTCATTGGGCGCAGAATGACCTCATCTTAGTTTTTGATGAGCTCGAAAGAGTCAGGAAATCAGACGAAGAATACCTTCGCGTGTTAAACACAATTGCATACCAGCACCCCAGATTTTTCGCCAAATTGTATCATATAGCATTCAGTCCAAATGCCCCCGCCGCCTTTGTGAAATTGAGGCCGAAACTTCATGATCCGAAGCTGATTCGATTCGTGTTGCCGAACAGAAACGAGCGGGGGCTCAATGGACCTGTTGTATCGGCGCTTACAAGCAAATTGGTCAATCGGCCCGAGATCATTCAAACTATCATGGAGAGTTGTGAATCGGGGGACCTGAGTCCGATTTGGAAATTGCTTTCTGAAAAGCACGTACGAACTCACTACATACACGTGGTCCGATGCTCGAGCGCTGAAGATCTAAGCGCCCTTCTCGTTAAATTCAATTCTATTGTGAGCGTCGTAGTTTTGATTGATCTGACAGACAATAAATCCATTGAAAAAGAAAAGCTGGCAGTCTTTTACTCTCATCTTCCAGAATTGGATCGATCGGATCCTAAAATTATTGAACGACTGATGTCGTTTGGCGCAGACATCCACACTTCCTTGCCTGTAGCTATAAGGTCCACTGCGAGGATGAGAGATTATGCGGCAAAGTGGAGTTCCTGCGAGAGCATTGTTTCCGCGGACTCCAAAGACGAAGAATTGCTCAAGCGTGCCGCCGCATTTCCTACCGAGGCATGTCTCAAAAAAGTTCACCCGAAGCTGAAGAGTGACTTCAATTTTGCAACTTGGGCCGTGGGCCGGCGTCCAGATCTCGTGACTTCGTTTGATGTGAAGTTTCAGATTGATCCTAGAATGATCAACCTACTGGTGAATCTTCGCTACCACCCGAACTGTCCCTTCAAGAAGATCCCAATGGAAATGGGAATCAAAGAAGTCAGGAGATTGGCCGAGTCCATTCAAGATTGTCGTGTAGGCCTTCAGCCGCATCACTTTGATGATCCGCAAGTCTACCGTAGTGTTCTAGATTCCAAACTGACCTATCAGCTGCTCGCACAGCTGCCCAAACGCTTCTGGGATGATCCATTAATTGTGACGAACCTACCAGTGCGTCACGAGACCAATTCGGAGTACGAACTATTCCGCAGCTTCGCGAATTCGACGACGATTCGAAACGTCGTCGCAAAGTTCGGTCTCAGTAGGCTTGGAAAGATAAAATCAGAACACGCTCTTGAGGAATATTATGATGCCAATCTTCAACTTTGCCTCATCAATACGAACAAGTTTGACTGGTCCGAAGCGATTCAGGCAGCCAAGGAGCGCGGAGAAAGTTGTAATGCTTGGCAGGAATTGGTTGCGGAGTGCCGATTGGGCGAACCTCCCGGTCATTCTATTGTTGAAAAGTGGAATGAGTTTCCATTCGAGGAAGTGAACCGCGTCTTTGGATGCGATTTATCTATTTCGAAGCCCGAGGAATGAGGTCGGGCATGTCATTTTTTTTCATTGATGCCTCGATCTCCCGGGAGGGCTGATTGTGTCGATTTTGACGAGGCGTCTGATTGGTGCGGCTTCCACATGGCTGATCGTCTTTGGTGAGGCTTCATTAATTTGTCAATCATCCGCTTACGCGACCGACAAAAAAGGGCTCTGCGCCTCTATCCTATATACTGTTGGTGCCTCAGTTAAATTACGCGCAGAAGCGAAAGCTCAGGCGAAATCAGTGGCCGTGTTGAAATTAAATTCCGAAGTATGTCTGGTCAAAGAAGACGGGCTTTGGTCCGAGGTCAAATTACTTGGCGAAGATGTGAGGGGTTGGTTGCTGGGTCAGCATCTCGGAGCCTCAAAAGTGAGTCTGTCGGAGTCATTGAATGAATACATGGATGCCGAGTATCGGGGAGATCGGGTTACAGCGATTCAGTTTGCGGAAAGACTATTGGAGCATCCGGACGTCGAAAATCAATCGATTAAGCTCGACATTCTGGACCGCCTCTCGGCTCTTCATCAAGGCGTTGGAAACCGGGAGATGGTCTCAAAACTTCAGGCGATGAGAAGTGCGATGTCGGCAACTCCTGCGCTAATGCCCTGGGAGAAGTCGATAAAAAATCCAATCTTTGAGAACTGGTTCTTCACTAAGTTTCCAGACACGAGCAACTACGAAGCATCAGAAGAAAGACCTCGGCCCGGAATGGAAGACCTCGTCATCGTACTAAATGAGCTCGACATTATCCTTTCCCGAGGTGGTGATCCAAGCCCGGTTATCCTGCGCTTGCAGCAAGACCTCGCCGCGCGGCCGCTTGAGCGGCTTTACAAAGATGCACTTGCGGAGAAGGCGGTTCCACTTTCGGGCAGGCTTCGTGCGATCTTGTTAGGGCCCCGGATCGTTAAACTGTCGATGGAGATCGAACCCGAAAGGCCGGGTGGCAAAATCAATCAGAACATTCTGGCTTCGCTTCCACAGGGTGCACTCAATGATCCGGAGGTTGTCAGAAACATTCTGGATAACTGCAAAGAGGGAGAAATCGATGTCATTTGGCAAAAGTTTGGCGCCGATGTGGCAAAAAGCCGTCCTTTTGAATTTCTTAGATGTCTAGGGGACAACGCCGGAGCGGCTTTTGATAAATACAAATTTCTCGTGAGCCATGAGCGCCTGAGGGAAGCGATCTCGGACGGGCAGAGGAACAGTCGGAAGTTGTCAGAACTCTACGGTCGATTGCCAGTCATGATTCGCTCAGATTGGTCCCTCATTGAATCCTTAATGAAACAGATGGTCGATTTCTATCACATTGCGCCTCAGGAAACGCGCGAGGATCCTCGCATGCGACAGTATGCTGGTATTTACGCATCTTGTGAAAACATCGTCGCGGTTAACTCATCGGATCGAGAGCTACTGTTGCGTTCGCATTATCGCCTGACTCGTGAATGTCTGGAGAAAATGTCGGAAAAACTGAAGAGGGATCGAGTCTTCGCCTCGAATTTGCTAACGAAGAATCCTCTTTTGGTTGAAGCGTTTGATCCGAGTATTCAGCTCGATACAACGATTGTTAAGTTGATCGCTAAACATTCGGTAGGCCGATGCCCTTATTCAAAGCTTTCTGGCAGGCTTTCGATTCAGTTGATTCGTTTGTTGGCCAGCGCAAATCGCGATTGCTTAGAGAGACTGGATGTTCGCGAGTTTTCTGACTCAGAGATTTATAACATCGTCGTTTCACAGAGGTTGTCCTATAAGCTTCTAGATATTCTGCCAAAACGCTATCTCACGGACCCCGCGGCGACGATTCAACTTCCGACAGAATTTGGACAATGGTCGGACACTGAAAAGCTAACTCCCTACATGAATGACACTGCTATTTTAGGAGTCGCAAGAAAATGGGGAATATTGAAACTTGCTGAGATCAAGGGGATGTATTCGGGTAATCTCCCGAGCAAACAAAACGCTGATCAAGAGGTTGCGGGCGGCACAGAGGATCATGAGTCGTACTCCATTGATGAAAATCATGGGCAGAATGCTATGGTGGGTGAGGAGCAAAGCTCATCTGAGGAGCTGAGGGTTTGGTCTCCGGCGAAATTTATTAGCCCAGAATTGTGGAAGCAGCTTTTTGAAATCGCAAAGTTGAAGCGGACTAAATGTTCGGAGTGGAAGTCTGTTTACGATGCTTGGCTGATGGAGCACGCACCAGGCGGTATGCCGCTACTCGATCATATGAGAGACATGAACTGCCCTGTGCCCTAAAGACAGCCGAAGGAATCGGAGAGACATCTACGATGTATAGAATTCGGATACATTTTGCGAAACGCCACCTGCTTCGCCGATGCTTGCGCGATTTGTGGTGGGGCCTCATGGGGAGATTTGCGAACTCTTATTCGACTCAGTCCTTGTTGAGATCATGGGTCAATTTTGAATGTCCGATCGTGAATCACCCTACTCAGCAGCATCTCCTCGATGCGAAACTGCACAACATGAGAGTTGCTGTTGAACGTCTTGATGGACTCATCATCGAGCCTGATCAAATTGTATCATTCTGGAGGTTCATCGGGGCGCCGACAGAGAGTCGTGGGTTTGTGAGCGGTCCCACATTCGAAGATGGTCGTGTGGTATCCACTTTTGGAGGCGGGTTGTGCCAAATCTCTGGTCTACTGTTTAATTTGGCCCTCGAATCAGGATGTGAAGTTATCGAAAGACACTCGCACTCGCTGGACGCTTACGGCGAGCGTCGTTATTTGCCGCTCGGTCGAGATGCGACCGTGGCTTGGATCAGCAAAGATCTTTGTTTTAGAAACACGACAGGTGTTCGTCTTCGACTGTCGGTCGGAGTTGATCGCCACCGCGCATTTGGACGGATTGAAGCTGATGCACCAATGGAGTTTAAGATTAAAATCGACTCTGAGATCAGTCAGGAGAACTTGGATCGGAAGAGAATTTTTGTGACGACCATACAAAGCATATCGAGGCGCGGCTCTGATTGGCGCAAGCTTCGCACCTTCACAAGTGAGTATAAGACCCTGACTCAAAATTGAATTTGTGATTGGCATGGAGTCACGCGAAACCCAAATTGATTAAAATGCTGACCAGAGCGGCCAATTAGTCCTGCCAATTAGTCCTGCCAATTAGAACTGCCAATTAGAATTGCCAATTAGAATTGATAGATGATGCCGGCGGATGCGGAGATGTGGCGCTGCGAGATGCTGGTCGCGGGCTCGGTGCGATTGCCTGAGCCCGTGAGGCTTGAGGAGTAAAGGGCGAACTCCAACTGTGAGCGAAGAATCAGGTTCATGGCGAGGCGTCGGTCGACGAAAAAGGAGAACTCGTTGATGGTGTTGCTTGAAGAGTCGCCGCTGCGAATCGGTGACTCGGTGAGCTTGGTGAGGAAAAGCATACTGAGATCGCCGCCGATGGCCCAGCGGCGCAGTCGTTCATTGGGGTCAGAGGCTTGATTGGCAAAGCCGCCGAGCGGGAAGTAGATGCCGACGCCCGTGAGCACACCGTTGTAGTTCACGGTGGTGAGGCCCTGAGGCGTGGAGTCGTCGACATACATTCGATAGTAGCTGAGGCCTCCGCGGAACTGAAACTTGGGGCCGAAGAAGTCGTTTCGCATGAGGAAGTTGTAAGCGAGCGAGATGGAGTATTTGTTCAAAGCATGATTGAGGGTTGCGGGGCTCGCGCCTGTGCGCGGATTGGCTGTCGAGAGAATGCCTTGTGTGATTTCAGCTTGGACTGTCCAGTTGGGATTGAGCCAAAGTTCGCCGTCAACTTCGAGAAGAGGGTAGAAATCGGATTTCGCTTCGAGTGCGCCGACACCGGAGAGATTCATGCCGCCCTTGTACATTCCTAGGCCAGCTTTCACGCCAACTTGTCCGAAGCTGGGTTCGCGAATGGGTAACCACTCTTCGGCTTTAGCGCCGAAGGCGACGCCGTGATCAGGACGATCTTGAAGTGATCCTTCCTCGGTTCCGCTCGTCAAAGTCTGATCTGTGCCATACTCGACGGCATTGAGTCCGGCGATCTTATTGAGGCGGCGAATCGCGCCGCGCTCCTTTTCGGCGGTGACCACTGCAAAGCTCAAGGTGTCATCGACTTTCAGAACACGAATGCGACCTAGAATTTCTTTTTCGTTAGAGATGAGAAATCCGAACTTGGGATGGCGATTCAGCGAGATGACCTGCACGACAGCGAGATCTTGATTCAGTTGCACGCCGTCGACGCGTCCAAGGTTGAGCGTGACGCGATTTCCTTGGCGGCTGAGGATGAGTCCGTCGTAAGGAATTTTGCGAATGAGGCGTTGATAAATCTGACTGACTTGGTTTTTGACCTCGGCAATTTCAAAGCGATTGAGATCTTTGACTTGCTCTTGAAGAAGCACGCGTCCGTCGGCCTTCATGATGAGGCTCAGCCGAATCGAAAGTCCCGTCGGGCCTTTGGTGATGGAGGGAAGAATCACCGCATCGACTTGAATCGGCGCCAAGAGTTGCTGAGTCAGCGACGGGTTGTCTTCGAGTTCAATCGGGGATTTTGGAAGCGAAACCAGTCCTGTGTCGGCGTACTCCCAGCGATGTGAACTTTTGAGTAAGCTCATCAAATGCGCTTCTATGGGGCGTACAAAAATTCCGTCGACATTGTCGGCGCCTGGGAGAACTGAGATTTTGCGAATGCTGATGAAGTCGTCGGCTGGTGAAGTGAACACGGCGGCTTGTTCGACACGTGGGGATTGGGCGTCGGTCGGCGCGGGCGCTTGGGCAGTTTGTGATGCGGCCACCTCGACGAAGGCCAACTGGACAAAGGTCAGTGCGGGGATCACAGAAGTCAGCAATGCTTTCGAGTGGCCCAAGATCTGAGCTGAAAGCCGACGAGTTTGACAGAGCAGCTGGCGCATAGAGAGCCTCACCTCTCACATTGTGCCGCGCGTATTTCAGAGGCACAAGCGAGTTTGAGTTTGAGGTCGGGAGTCGGTGGTGCCGAGGGCGCAAACCAGACCCAAGGCCGTCGAGTTTTCGAGTGCTAAGGCCGAAACGTAGAGTATGCATTTCGCCTTGAGCCGGATCGAATCCCAACTGAATTCGACCCAACTGAAACTGACCCAAGTGCAATTGAACCGACGAGCGAGTTCGCGAATCGAAGCGCTTTGGCTCTGTCTGTTGGTGTTCATCTTCGTGCCGACCCAAGCGCAAGCGCAGCTGGATCCTAGCTCAGCACTGCTGTTGGCGCCTCCGGCGCAAGTTGCGCCTCGGCCGACACCTGTTGATCGGCGGGGAGATGGTGGGCGCTATCAAGTTCGTCCGACTCCGAATGTGGCGGGCCGTCGCGTGGATCCTTCAGGGCAACCTGCGGCGGCTCCAAGCCCGACGCCTAGTGAAAACGGTGATGGCGTGGCCTCGACCAAACCGTCCACTCAAGAGGGCGAGCCCAAAGTGGAAACACCGCCGAGTACTTCACCGGTTCAGCCCGAATCTCCTGCGGCGAACGAACGCGTGGTGATGGCATCGAAGGTTCTCGAGATGTCATTCTCACCGGGTTATTTCTATTTGGATTCCAAGAGTGATTCGGGCTATCGCAACTTTCAGGCGGCGAGCCCGGCTGTTCAGCTCGACGCCGCGGTTTGGTTGAGCGAACAATTGGCGGTCGAGTTGGAGATGGGCGCGAGTCTTGGGGCATCTGTGAATGATGGCGCTCATCGACAAGTCGCTTTGAATCGAAACGATCTGGCCATCGGAGTTCAGCGCCGTCGCGTGTTTGGCGGGGGCGAATTTTTGTACGGCTTGGGATTTTTTGAGAATCAACTGCGTGTGTCCGCGGATGCGCAGCGCAGACCTCGCATGAGAACATCGGGTGTGCGCTTAAGCCTCGAAGGGCTGTTTCGTTTGCCGGAAGGTCAGTGGGGACTGGGTGTGGACTTTTCTCCAAAGGCGAGTCATGCCGAAGAGCCGACGGGCATTCAACTGAAGTCGGGCGGCAATGTGGATTCGCATGCTTTGGGGTTTTCATTGCGGCGAGTTTGGACTTTGGATCAATCGAGTTCCGTATTCCTGAAGCTCACGCATTCGGTGGAGCGGCACTTGTTCTCTGGGGACTCGAGCCTTCCTGATCCCGTGACCGGCGCGACGCTCACGAACGTCGGGGTCACGCAGAGCACGACTCTCATCCAGTTCGGTGTGGGCTGGAGCAACTGAGATTTAGGCCGAATGTTTTCTGGCATATCCTAGGGACATGATTCGTCTCCTCATCGTCGACGACGCCCCCTTTATTCGCGAGCTGGTGCAACTGAATTTGCGCGATCAGGGGATCAGTGTCGTCGCCGAAGCGGAAGACGGCGCTGAGGCGGTTGTGGTCGCGCGCACGGTGCGACCTGATGTGATTTTGATGGACCTTGCGTTGCCGCGCATGAATGGGATCGAAGCCACAGAAGAAATCTTAGCGGAACTGCCCGAGACTAAAGTGATCGCGTTTTCGACGGCGGATCAAGAGTCTGTGGTGGCGCGCGCGATTCAGGCAGGGTGTTGTGACTTTTTATCGAAGCCGTTCACGTCGGAAGAACTCGTGAAGGTGATTCATCGCGCGATGGCGGATCGCGGTTCAAGCAAGGAGGCTTGATGGGTGAGTTGAGCTTTGTCGTGAAGAGTTTCATTTTTTCCGCGCTGCTGATCTCGGCGCTGCAATTCCGAGTTGGAGGATCAACTCTGGAGGCGACTTCAGAAGCATGGATTCGCCAGGCACCGCTTCCGCGTTTGCTGCATGAAGTGGCGCAGGGCGCGGTTCATTTAAGTAAAGAAGTTTGGTCGACGGTGCGCGGGCAGTTTGATGAGGCCTCGGAAGAGGCCGTCACGCGCTTGAAGGATCGCCGAGAGGAAAGCTCTCGGCGCTGATTCCCATTGTTTATCGTGTGACTTCGCGACCGTTGCTTTGGCCTCGGCTTGTGGCTGTGCGGCCATCGGCGATTTGCGCCGCCTGTGTATGGTTGCCAGAAGCAGCCTTCGCGCAGTTCAGACCATCTCGTTTGGCGGCATGATAGACTTGGCCGGCTCGTGTGAAGCGATCGTTGGGATCATCGCTCGACGTGGTGCGAGTGCGGGCCTGGGCCAAGCTCGAAGACAGGGCGATCGCGGCGATCGTCATGGCAAAGAAGAACTTAGCTCGGTTCGACTTAATCGTGTGAGTTGAGCTTGCGTGTTTCATATCTTTTCCTCCGCTCTCGATTTGTCGGGGGGGCCGATTCAAATCGCATTGAAACTAGCTGCTTTGATAGATGTTCACGCTTCGTGCCAGCCTCATTGCTCAAATCGAACTGACGCCGCGCTGATCTCAAATTGATGCGAATCTGGTGCGGTCGACTTGCGGTGACCTTTATGGGCCTACTTGGACCTCGACGCCTGTTCAGTTCTTCGACAGCGGATTCAGGGGGGCGGCTTAAAAACAAAAAGGCGCGCGGGGAAACCCCGTGCACCTTTCAAGGAGAAGGAAGCAAGTTGTGTCTCAAAATGAGACGGAATCAGCGTGCGGTGTCGTCGCCGCCGTTGTTGGTTCGCTGCAGAACATCTGCTGTAGAACCTGGAACCAGACGGCCTTCATAACCCAGCTTCGGAGAGTTTCGATTTTCACAGTTTCGGCAAGGCATGCCGTGATCGCTCGCGTAGGGAACGCCATACTCTGTAGCCGATCGATCGGGAATCTCCGTTAGATTCGGATCAGCCGAAGCCAAGCCGACGAGACCGAGCGACATGACCAAGCCCAATGACAAGGCCACCTTTCGCAAAGTGGTTGTCATGCCCGGGCTTTCATTCTGCCTTTGGGGTGACTTGTTATTCATACCTACCTCACTCCTTCTCTTGCGACGAAGTCGCAGATCTGTTTCTCAATTCAAAAACGTCGACGTCTTAGAGGTTCAACTCCGAGGTCGCCGGCGCAATAATATCCAATAAGTTATTGAAGGTGCTCGCCACCTGGAGGGCCACCGTCGGGCCGCCATCGGGACTCACCACATTGCGAATCTCACCGTTCGACTTGTAGGTCACCATAATCGTGCCCACTTTAGGACGCGTGATCTGCGCGGGTCGACCGGACTTCTCTTCGTACTTGATCTGCACTTCTTTCTTAGCGTGATCGATGATGGTCGCAATTCTGCCGCGGGCATCATAGGTCAGACGCACGGATTGTCCGTCGCTGTTTTGAGCCGCGATGAGGTTGCCTTTGCCATCATAGGAGAAAGTGGTGTCGCGTTTGGCGGCCGCCTTGCCCTTAGCATCGAAGTACTCGGTGATCACCCGAGCCACCTTGTTGTGCTGCTTGTTGTACTCAAACGACATCTTCGAGTTGGCGTTGGACTTCACCTTGATCAGGCCGTTGTCGTAATACTCAAACGCCGTCGTGTTGGAGCCTTTCTTTACCGAAGTCGGGCGGCCAAACTCAGGATGATAAGTGATGTCGACGGTGTCGCTTTGCGATTTGTTCATCACACGCGAAAGATAGCGACGTCCGTCTGAGCGCTTCTTCAGCCAAAACTCAAAGCGCGCCTTGTTGACGATTTCGTTGCCGCACTTCTTTTCGGCTTCCGACCAGAAGTGATCTTGCGGCGTGGTTTTGCTCGTCTCGTAGTTGTAAGTCTCCTTACAGATCTCTTTGCCATCCGAGCGATCCTGGAACGACGTCACCCAGTCCTTCTGTTTGTTGTAGGTCAGGGCTTTAAACGTGCGATCCGGGTAAGTCACCTTGGTGAGATTGTGATTGTCATCGTACTCGAAGGTGTATGTGTTGGGCTGACCCTTGGGGTTCTTCCACATGTTCTTCACTTCAGCTAAATCTTCTCCGACGTACTTGTAAGAGGCCTTCACACCGCCAGGTCCGGAAATCTCTTTTACGCGTTTTGTGGGATAGAACTGAAAGGCCAACTTCTTACCCGTGTTGTCGGCGACCTCGCGAAGCACAGGGCCCGCGTAAGTCAGACGCAGGTAGTTTCCGTTTTTGTCATAGATTGCCGTGAGGCGCCCTTGGGGGTCGAATCTTTGTGAAGACCCGTCGCTCAGCGAGCGTGTGTAAGTGCTGCCATCGAAGGTGATCGAGTCGATTTGCAAGGAATCGGATGTGTAGGTGACGCCCTTTTGCACTTGCGGCTCGGGGAGGTTGATGAGGCGGGCGCGACGCGCGCGATACTCGGCGTTGTCCTCAAGCTCGGCCTCCATGTTGGCAATGATGTCTTTGCTCGCCGTGGGATTGGACTTTTTGTATTCGGCGATGATCTTTTTGATCAACTCGGTCTTCGCGGAGTCGGCGGTTTTGGATTCAGGCTTAAAATAGATTTCCTGTCCGGCACCGCACTCAGTGAGCTTGATGCTGCCCTCAGGGGTTTTCTCGAGCGTGGTCTCGAAATCTGAACACCAGCCAAAGCCGAAGATGCCATTGAAAACCGAGCGGCTGTTGTAAGTGCGTTGCACTTTGAGCGGATAGCCTGTGGTCTGCACTTGGATGTCGAGCCAAGACTCCGTGTAGTTGGCGTTCTTCATGTCGACGGTCGCATCGGCCGAGAGTGAAACAAAGAGTGCTGTACCGGCGATCGCTGAAACTGCGGCAGAACGCAGAGCCGTCGGAGTGCTCGCTCTGGATGTCGACATTCGCTGAGAGTTCTCAAGTTTCTTCATTCGCGTTCTCCCTTGGACTTCCCTATCAATTTTCGCAAATCATCTGATCGCGTCGCGGTCCTTCGCGCGGATCGTGCTTGCCTTCAGCATTACACCTTAATTCTAACGATCTTTCGCATGGCGATACCACCCACAATTTGCAGCGTGAACATCACGAACAGAGCGATCAAGCCCAGAGTCGTGGTGAACAAGACTTTCACGTAGTTGGGATCGACCATATAGAACAGGACCAAGAGTGCGAGCGGCACCAAGGTGATGATCGTACCTTGCATCATTCCTTGCGCCGTCATGGCCTCAATCTTCTTTTCAATTTTCTGACGTTCGCGAACCACATAGACGATGGTCTGGAAAGTCTCGGCCATGTTACCGCCGGTCTCCTGGAGGATATTGACCGCGGTCACGAACATTTGCACATCTTGGCGGGGAATTCGGTTGGCCAAGTTTGTGAGTGCTTCAGCCAGAGAAGCACCGACGCGAATTTCGGCTAAGACGAGGCCGAACTCTTGGCTGATCGGGTTCGGCATATTCTGTTGCACGCGTTCCATACACTGTTGTGGCGAAAGTCCGGCTTTGATCCCGTTGGCCATCATCGTCAGGCCGTCGACCATTTGGTCGACGAAGCGATTGCAGCGACGGTTCCAGAGCGATTCCATGATGATTCGCGGAATCGACCACATGACCACAGTGACCACGCAAGCCATAAACACGCCCAGGCCAAAGTGCGGCCATAGGAGGAGAAACAACAAGAAGCCCAAGCCGAAACTCGAAAGCAACATCATCCATGTGACTTTGCTACGGCTTGTGTCGACAAACATCAGACTCATGAGTCGCAGGACTTCTTCGCGCTGGCCCAGCGAGCGTTTATGCAGCCACGCCAACGCGCGATCCGCCCACATATAGCTGATGGTGAAGGCACTGCCGCCGCACACTAGATACATCATCAAATCGGATTTGAAGATCGCCATCATGAACGACCTCCGCTGGGCTTGGATGTGGGAGTGCGTTGCGCATCCGTACCGGTTGGGCGTGGCGCTGCGGGCGCGGGCGCTGAGCCGGCTGGTCGGGGCGCCGAAGC
>DDUL01000030.1 GCA_002344785.1 Bdellovibrionaceae bacterium UBA2339 | reverse complement strand
GCCTCATAGCCAGGAACAATCGCGGGCGGCACAGTCTCAGCTTGGCCCTTGAGCTGTGTGATGCTGACCGTAGTGTCGATCAACTTTTGCGTCGTCGGCTTAAACGAGCGCGGCAAATCACGCAAGACCGGCAATGGCGACTGCGCCGGTGGCGGAATTTGTGGCTTGGCCAACAACTGATCCATCTCGATGACGGCACCCGCGTCGAGTTCTTCTTGCGTGATCTGCCCTTCGAAGTCTTCGCGATACGTCGGTGGCGAATTGATCAGCTCTCGAATCTCATCTCGGTCATTTCGCTTGCGACCGCCTCGTCGAGCGCTTCCCTCCGCATCATCCGCGTCGCGGATCGCTGGCACTTCATCAATGCGCTCAAAGGCGCGCTTGGACTCTTCGGTCAGCTCATCCGGCTCAACCTTGGTGACCGATACTCGCGGTCCAGACGCCATCGTTCCCGCCAAGAACACGAGCTTCTGTCCTCGTGAAATTTGGTGCGGGTTTTTGATGCTGGGGTTTTCGGCCCAAAGCCGTGACCAATAAAATCCATCAGCAAACAAAGTTCGCGACAAATCCCAAAGCGTGTCGCCGCTTCGGACTTGATAGACCTCCGAAGCTTTCTCGCCAATCAACTCTGTCCACTTCAGATCTTCCACGGGCTCAGAGTTGGCGTAGATTTTAGCTAAGCGCTTTTCAAAGTCGACATTTGGCTCATCCGAGCCCGGAGCCAAAGACTCGTTGGATGCCGCTTGCACTTCCGTATCCAAATCCTCTTCGACATCAGGTGCCGGCGTCGCCTGAGGTTGTGCGGTGGAGGTCTCCCCCGACTCCGTCGCTGTCTCTTCGTCGGCCAGCTCGGCGTCCAAATCCCCTTCGGCGCTCGCATCCGTATCCGCATTGAGTTCGTTTTCCAAATCACCCGCATCATCGCCATCGTCGGAGATCTCGATGTCTTCGTCCTCGGACGCACTTCCATCACCTGGATCCGCGACGTCATCGAGTTCCGCATCAATGTTGTCTTCAAGATCTTGCGCCCACAGCGAACTGGAAGGCATCGAGATCAAAGCGCTGATCATCAGCAACAGCACGAAAGCCATTCCCAAAGGAAATCTTGCGGACTTGGACGTCATGGTGCACCTCGGCTCACGCCGCTGGCCGGCGCTTCAGCGGCATTCGCCGCTCGCTTTGCTGTTGATCGAAGTTGAGAATCAAATTGCTGATCGATGAGCGCGAGCTCAAGGCTTGCGCGATAGGCTTCCGGACTACCCGGAAAGCTCGCGACGAGCTTACGAAACAGCGAACGCCCCTCTTCGGCGCTTCGGTTTTTCGCAAGCAGTGCTTTGCCCAACAACGCCGCCGCCCGCTTGTCGCCCTGTGGGCATTTCAACAGCAAAGTGTCCCACAGCGACTCCGCACGCGTGACCTCGCCTTTGTCCAACCATGCGAGCGCGAGCTGGTGGTAGGCGTTGTCGAGCTCCGGCGAATCCGCAAAACTTCGCTCCATCATCAACACCACACGCTCGGCATCACCCAGTCGCTTGTGCCGAATGGCCGTAATCACCGACTCATAAAGCTCGCGATCTCCCGCATCCAGTGCACCCAGCTCAGAGGCCTCAAGAACATTCTCGACTCCCGCCGCCTCGCGCTTTTTCGAGGCCGCTTGAATCTGCGCCCACGCCGCTTCAGCTTCAGGATCCAAGCCTTCGTGCGCCACCTCAGGCGCCATCAACACGGCTGGCGGCGCGGCCATCGGCTGGGCCGTCGCCGATCGATGCAGACCCGCGCCCGTCGCAAGCCGAGCCTGCGCTTCACCACCACGATCTTGAGGATGTGGAGGAAATGCATCCAAAGGCGCTGGCGCCTCGATCTCACCTCGGCCACTCACCTCAAGGCTCTTGACCTTCTTGCGCAGCACCTGATTTTGATCGCGCAGACTTTCCATCTTTCGACGCGTGTCTCGCAAACGCTTCTCGAGCTGGCGAACACGCACTTCAGGTGCCGAGCTGAGCTTGGCCGATTGGGCCGAGTTCACGCTCTCAGATCGAGACGACGGAGACTTCGCCACGCTCTTTTGCGTCGGACGAAGAGCGCATGAGCTGAGAAGGAAAAGTGCGAACACTCCCATCAGGAGTGACCGAATGACGTCGGTCGATCGATAGATCTCGAAAGACGCAGATTGAATCGCCGGCAACTCGACAAGTCGCCGCGACGCTCGCCGCCTTCGCGACGAGCCCATGCGCGCTCGATGTTGTGGACGCATCCGTGCATCCCCTTTCCCTAAGCCCTCATGCTGAGGCTCGGCCAATTTAGTTTAGCGACTCTAGGATGGGCTTGAAAGCGCGTCGTATTGGGGGTCGAGGTCAGCTGGCTCACTTGAGTGGTCGTCGATCAGCGAACTCGAGCGGTCCAACACGGCCCTTCCTGGACCAAACTCCTGGATCCTCTCGGACGTAATCTAAGCACGAGGTCGAAGATCCTTGAGGCATGGCGTAAACTCCCCGACCATCAGCGAGTTTGAACCCCTAAGGGCAATCGACAGGTCGACTTTGACGCTGCATCAAAATTCTCAATTGTGACGCTCAACAATTCCTCCAAATTGCTTGGGATCTTCACAGCTTATAAAGAAGGCTGAATGCTGAATTTTCCGCCCACGACCACGCAAGTGAGGCAGCTTATGCGGGAAAAAGAGGCGACACTTCGACTTACTTTGACAGAGTTTTCCACAACAAATGTGGAGGACTCTCCCCTCAAGACCTTAGACCCGTTGATAGATAAGGGTTTCAGCGATTTGCTGCAGCTTTCATCACGACATAAATATATGTGATGACTGACATTTCCCCCAGTTTCATCACATCTAGAACAGCTCTGTTTTAGGTCTTAAATCCGGTTCTCGGATGCCTTACAGAAAGTGACAAAGCTGAGTGCGCCGAGGCTGATCACCGCGCATAGAGGCTAAGCTTGCAGAGATCTTCATGAATGTGGCGATTCGCACTTCTCGCAACAGCCTTCACTCTTTTTTTCAGCGAATCAGTGTCTACTTTCGCCGCAACTTGGTCTGAACCCGTTCATCAGCTTTGTCTCTCCGAAGCTCCGAACATTCTGTCGCGCGATGTCCTGCAATCATTGATTTGCGGATCAGCTCTGTCGAGTTCGGTCGATGCCCGAGTGTGGAAGCAATTGGGCCTCGTGCACCTACTTGTTGTGAGTGGCGGGCACCTCGTTGTTTTGGATTTTGTACTGATGAAGCTGCTCGGTTTGGTCGGAATCTTACAGCGCTGGCCTCGTCTTTCCCAGACGCTGCGATGGAGTCTCATGACCGCAATGATTTTTGCCAATCAGTTCGCTCCACCAGTCTGGCGAGCCTATTTGGCGATGGCCATTGGCGAGCCCCTGCATCGCCGCGGTTGGACCTCAACTCAGCGAGGACTTGCGGCGTTTTGGTTGGCATTGGCCGCTGTGGGCTCGTCCGGTGATTTACTTTCACTCGCGCTCTCGGCGATTTGCGCTTGGATTTTGACGTGGCCCCGCCCCCTGCTGAGCCGAGGCACGACACAGACTTCGCGCGATCTCAAAAATCAGCTCACGGAGACACTGATGAGACTCGTCACTCGCGTGACGTGGGCGCTGCTTATCCAAACATTGATTTGGTGGGGCACATGGCCGCTCATCGCACGCTTTGGAGCGCCGGATCCGCTCGCGACGCTGACGAACTTGTTGCTTGCGCCGCTCTTGGGAGTCTTGCTTGTGCCACTGGCTCTCTTGGCACTGTTGATTCATCTCGAGATCATCCACTTACTTTGGGAGTCAATTTGGGAGCTGACGCAATACAGTCTCATGCAACTGGCCGCCCATCTCCCTCGGACCTGGGCAAAGGAAACACTCTCCAGCGAGGAGATCGCCTTACTCGCGTGCGCGCTCGCGGTCATTTTCCTAAAAGTTCTGCTGATCGAAAGAGCGTCGAATCAAACTCACAACTTCGCGCGGCGACTCCACGTGCAGTTTGTCTTGTTTTCCGCGCTGATGTGCGCCGCGATCGGCATGACGTCGCTGTGACCTCGTTATGACGTCGTTATCAAATCGCTATGGCGTGGCCTTCAAGCCTAGGGAAAGAGTCCAGTCGCCGCTTCATCTTCAACATAAAAAAAGCCTGCGAGTTGATACTCGCAGGCCATGACATTGGCATGTCATTCATTGAAATCGACAAATCAATTTGCCGATTAAGGCTTGTAGGGCGTGTATTCCATTTCCAATGATCGAGCCACCGGCTCGTAAGTCACATGACCGCCATAGCAATTCAAACCTTTGTAGAGAGCGCGATCTTTGGCGACGGCCTCTTCCACGCCGAGGGCCGCGATCATCGATCCATACTTGAAGGTCGCATTGGTCAACGCATAAGTCGAAGTTCGCGCGACAACGCCAGGCATGTTGGGAACGCAGTAGTGAATGACGCCGTTCACTTCATAAGTCGGGTTCTGATGTGAAGTCGGACGGCAAGTTTCAATACAGCCACCTTGATCCACGGCAACGTCCACCACGACAGATCCAGGTTGCATGCGCTCAATCATGTCTTTGGTGACCAAGACCGGAGCTTTCCAGCCCGTCACCAAAACTCCGCCCACAACGAGATCCGACTCGATGACACTTTTTTCGATGTTCTGAGTGTTGGAATGCAAGGTCGTGAGTCGACCTTGGAAGACATCATCCAGATACTCAAGACGCTTGTGATTCACATCGAGAATGGTGACTTCGGCACCCAATCCGACCGCCATCTTTGCGGCGTTGATGCCTACGACGCCGCCACCAATGATGGTGACTTTGCCGCGATTCACTCCCGTCACTCCGCCTAGCAAAATGCCTTTTCCGCCGTGATCTTTTTGCAGATAGAAGGCTCCGATTTGCGTCGCCATTCGGCCCGCGACCTCAGACATCGGCGTCAGCAACGGCAAAGAGCCGTCATCGAGCTGAATAGTTTCGTAGGCGATCGACTTCACCTTTCGTTCGCAGAGAACTTTAGTGAGCTTCGCTTCCGCAGCAAGGTGCAGGTAAGTGTACAAAATTTGATTCTCTCGAAGCAGCTCATATTCATCCGGCAGCGGCTCCTTCACCTTCATGATCATGTCGGCCTTGGCATAGAGCTCCGCAGCCGTATCGACGATCTTAGCTCCCGCCTTCTCGTATTGTTCGTTGGTGATTCGCGAACCCAAGCCCGCGTCCTTCTGCACCAACAAGGTGTGACCCTCTTTGACGAGTTGTTTGACACCGGCTTCGGTCAGGCCCACGCGATTTTCTGAGATTTTAATTTCTTTCGGAACACCAATGACGATGCGCTTTCCCACGCCAGTCTCCCTTCTCGCGAGTCGCGAGTTTGAACGGGCTGATTGGAGCAGAGTCTTGAAGTGCGGGCAAGTGCCGCGCTGAAAGCTGAAACTCAAACAAGGCGAAGCCTTGCGTCATCGGCCGAGGCCAAACTTTGCCAAAGAGGCTGGAGTCCCCAAAGCAGCCCAACAGGCTGGTGCATAAAAGACGTCGGACGAGGAGTGTCGAATAGGCCGACACTTTAAGCGCGGCCCCAAAGCGTGGATCTAACGATCTGGCTTTTGGATTTGGCTTTTGGATTTGGCTTTTGGGTCTGGCTTGCGGAGCTTGCGTAGGCGCCTAAATCACGGACGCTTCTCTCCAATTCAATTCTCTGATTCAATTCGCCGATTCAGGCCACCGACCAATTTCAGTATTTTCCAGCCCAGGCATATTCGCCACCGAGCTGCATTTCGCGCCATCGATCTGTGGACTGCAGGAGCTTTCGCGCCAACTTGTTCATCACGTCGTGACCCGCTTTATGTAGCACCACATGCCCTAAAAGCGGGCGCCCGAGCGTGACCAAGTCACCCAAGGCGTCCAAAACCTTGTGGCGAACAAACTCATCGGCAAAGCGAAGACCACCGGGATTCATCACGCCCTGGTCATCTAGGACAATGGCGTTATCTAAACTCCCACCGCGAGCCAAGCCTCGCGATCGCATCGCCTCCACATCTTTCAAAAACCCAAAGGTGCGCGCGCCCGCGATTTCGCGAGCAAAGCTGGTCTCATTGATATCGACGTCGATGCGTTGCTTGCCGATGGCGCCGTGAGCGAACTCGATCACGCATGTCACTCGCAAGCCGGAATATGGAACCACGTAGGCGTGCTTTTCGCCTTCGCCATAGAACACCGGCTCAGTGACGTACAAATAGCGCCGCGGCTCTTCTTGTTCGACAAAGCCCACAGACAACAAGGCGTCCAAGAACGTCTTTGCCGAGCCATCGCCGATCGGAATCTCGGGACCATCCAGTTCAATATAGAGATTGTCGATTCGATATGCCGCAAGCGCTGACAAGCAATGTTCGACGGTCGACACGGAAAATGCCGAACTGGAAAGCGTCGTCGCCAGCGAAGTCGCGCTCACATTTTCAGCGTGAACTCGAATCGAAGGCGTTCCGGGCAAATCACCTCGCAACACATAGATGCCGGTGTCAGGAGGTGCGGGCCGAAACACAATTCGCGCAGGCTCGCCCGTGTGTAGGCCGATCCCGTCCACGGCGACTCTTTGGCGAATGGTGCGCTGAAGATACATAGACTTCAGTCTTAATGAGGCGAGTGCGCACTGTCTAGAAAAGCCTCCACGGCGAGCTCAGCCCTTTCAAGCTGTGGCTCACAAGCCACGTCCACTGTGGGCCGCGCCCCACACAATCATTCCCACACCTTCATGATCAGTTCGACACTCGACCTTGGTTCGATTGGAATTCTCCGGGCATCCGCCGACAATGAAGGGGATGCCGAGCTTCAAACCTTCGCCAATCCGCTCACGCGACCTACTGGTGCAATTCATTTGGCCGAAGTCCATGCACCGACCGGCTCAGCCTGAGGCTTGGCGATGGTCAGGATTCAGCCACAGAGTGTGGTCTTTTAGCTTCACGATTGGATTATTCGCGAGGCCAACGGCCTCCAGCCGCCCGTCGACATCAAAGTCCGACCCGAATCGCCGTCGGCTCTTGGTTCTGCTTTTACTCGGCTTCGGATTTATGAGCGCCTGTGCTTCTCGCGATGAAAAGGAAGGCGTGCGATGGTCGACAGATCCCGAAGTGAGCGGCCAAGCACATCCCGCCGCCTACGGTGTCACCGACACTTTCTATGTGGGAAAGCCACAAGCTATTCGACCCGCGAATGACGCGGTTTTTTACTATAAGAAGTGTTCCATGCAGAATGCTTCGGGCGAGCGCGCCTTTTTCACAAAGACTGAGTACAACTGCAATGACCCGAGGTAGCCGGAACCCCGTTGGGGGTTCCGGTTCTCATCGATTTCAATGAATGGAAATCGCTTGGCGATCGCAAGGGGCTGATCGCGTTTCGGCTCAAAGCCAATTACGCGATTCTCGCCCCGCAATGAATCGGCGCAAACTTGCGCCTCAATCTCAACGCGAACTCACTTTTTGCGCCGGGCCTTGCGTGAGCACGTGATAGCCGGGCTTTAGATCACCGAAGTTCTCGATGGCGCCATCGGGCCAAGTCACTTGCACTTGTTTCGCAAGCTGCGCTTGTCCCAATCCGATATGCACAATTCGCTCGCTTTGCGCGGCCGCATTGTTGCCATTGAGAGCCCGCACGACTTTGACCTCTTTGCCATCTTGCTCGATGACAGCCGTCACGCGCGAGCCCACGGCATCGCGATTCGAACGGCCCGTTCCCACAAGCTTCAAGCTCACGCCCTGATGAGGCGCCGGTCCTGAGTTCTCAAAAACTTCCACAGGCGCGAAAGTGTAGGCCATCGTGCCCGGGTCTGCGTTACGCAAAACCAAGTCGACACGGCCACGTTTTTTAAAGTCCGCAAAAGCCACCACATATCCATCGGCGATGCTGTCCACGCCTTCAAAGAAGCCCACTTCGGTGAAGCGGCCTTGACCGTCGTTTCGGAACAATCGGTTGCGCTGATGTCCCGCCATTGAATACTGGGCGTCAGCACGCAGATAGTCCAAGTAGGACGGCGCCATGCTCTGGCGACCTTGCAAATGATCCAAGTACTTTTTCGACATCGAAACTTCGCGCGCGAAGATGCTGCCGAGATCACGATCGCGATCTTTTCCTGACCACAAACCGTTCACCACATAGATGTCCAGGCGACCATCGTTGTTGTAGTCGACGAACTCAACTCCACCGGCGCCTTCGCCCATCCACTCAAGTCCAGCCTGCACGCTGATCTCAGCGAACTTGCCCTTATCGCCCTGCTCAAACAGCCGTAGGCCACGCATGCCCGAGTCCATCGTGCCATCCATATAGATGGCCCAATTGCGCTGACAGGATTTCAAAAATCGCTCCGCGGCCGTAAAGTTCACATTGGTGATCGCAAAGTCAATTTTGCCGTCGTTGTTCAAGTCACCCGACGCCACACCCATACCGTAGCCACGATTACCCACGCCGATCTTCTCTTGCGCCGGCACAAACTGCGTCTTCGGCTCGTTTCGATAAATCAACGTCAAATTCTGTCGATCGTCGACCACCGCGATGTCCATATCACCATCAAGATCGAAGTCCGTCGCCAAGGAGGCGTGCGGATAAGCGCGCGTCCAGTAGTGAACTCGTTTGCCGATCTCATGCTTGGAAAGCGACACGCGCTCTTCTCGAAGTCGCAAAGATTCATCAATGAAGTTGTAGGGACGCTTGTTGCCGTCTTTGACAGCCAAGTTCGGAGTCGCGAAATAGAGTCCCGATGGCGCAAGCTTGGTTTTGCCCTTATCCAAGGACGAATCCAGCACGGTGAAATCATTCTCACCCGGGAATCCCACATACAAATCCAAAAAACCATCGCGATTGAAGTCCGCCACCGTCATCGGCATGGCGTAGTCCGAGTAATAATGTCGATTTAAGATGTTCGGCACAAACTTGAAGGCCGAAAACTTGTCGGCAGCGTCGGACTCCGACTTTTGCCAGTCCGCTCGGAAGAGCACGAGATCATGATTGCCGACGTCGCGAATGAAGCGCGTGACAAAAAGGTCTTGGCGGCCTCGATTTTGGAAGTCGTGAAAGGCCGCGGCCTTCACGTAAGTCAGGTCTTCGCCCAAGCCCGAAGCGGCTTGTCGTTCAAATTTCGAGGTGACTGCATTGAACCGGTAGAGCTCGGCGGGGCCGCGTTGACCCACAAATAAATCCAAATTCTCATCACCATCATAATCACCCAACGCGATCGCATAACCGCCGCGACGGATCGCCTCGGTTCGATCGTAAACCTGCACGCCCGCCAAGCCGCGATCTGCCGTCACGTTGGCAAACATCGGCGCGCGGCGACTCTTGAGTGTCTCAAAATCCGCAGCACCGAGACTTGAAAGCATCCACTGCTGAGTCTTGGAGTCGCGCTCAACTCCCAAAGTGAGCAGGCCACGATCTTGTCGGCGAGCGCCGGACTTCTCTGTCCCGCGCAAATCGTATCGCACTTCCAAGACGGCTTTTGTAAAGTCATGCGTTTTGGGCGAGCGGCTAAACGCATCGGCAACAACAGCCACGGCCTGCAAATCGACAAACTCAACCGTTTTGAATTGATCTCGATACTGCTTGAGGCCCGCCAGAAACCTCGACTGCGAAGTCGACGACTTAATTTTTCCCAACTCAGCCCAGCGATACTCTTCAATACCATCGCGTGTCAGCGAAGGAGATGATGACTTCAGGCTCGACAAATCAAAATATCGATCCGACTTTGTGACTCGATCGGCAAGGTTCACCTTCTGTCCTTCAAGAAAGGCACGAAGCTGAACCAAAAGCTGCTGATGAATTTCGACAAACTGATCTTCATCCGCCAAACAGCGCTCCATACCAGCTGGAACGTGCTGCGCGAGCTCTTTGAGTCGCGCCGAATTCGTCCACGGATCACGACCTGCTTCCGTCAGTGCGGTCTTGTCGCGACGGAAATACTGCATGAGGCTTTGCAACTCAGCGAGCTCCTTCAACGCATCCGTAGGCTTTTGTCGCTCGGCAATTCGCGCCGTTAACGGAAAGTCACGCGGCTTGGCCGGCTCAGAAGCCGGCTCTGACGCCCAGGATAGGGGTGCCGACATCGGCATTGATAACTGCACGGCTAGAGTGACTCCTAGGAATCTGACCCACGCACTTCGTTGCTTCAGCTTCATCACGTCGAACCTCCTCACAATAGATCTACTCGCCGAAGTCAGCGCGCCCGTGGGACTCACTGACCAAATCGTTGCCGGTACCCGCTCAGCCTCATTCGATTGAAGAATGTGAAGCATTCGGCACGCTCTCATTCATGAGCGTTCAGTAGCCGCGCCACACAATCAAATCTGGCTGTTGAATTGGGACCAACTGAAAGCCTGCCAGACCTTACCATCGTGACATAGTCTTATTTTGCGAAAATCGACTTGATTTCACGAGTTCCAGCGTCTCGTTTCGAATCGCTTTGCCTAGGCAAACTGAGGCGTCATCAGGGCGAATCTCCATACAGAATTCCGAACGCGACCTTTATCCCCGCCTTCAAAGATTTCACAGATTCTCGACAATTGAGACAGCCTTTTCAGCGCCCTTAATGCGACGATCAGCTCACTTGACAGTTCAATTGAAATTGAGCCCTGTCCCAAAATCATTTGCCCACTGTCAAGATCTTGAAGAGAGTAACAAATTGAAGAGACACAAACGCATCCGCACATGAACCAAAGCTCGTCATCACCTCAAACTGATTGCTGTCGATGAACCCAGATTCGCGCTCTCAAAAGTCCGCCGGCAGCTCTGGACCTCGTCAATTTTGGGGCCCACTCGTAGCCCTTGCGCTTGGCATCTTTGTGGTGCTCCTCAGCTTAGAAGTTTTTGTTCGCTGGTCGGGACAAAAGGGTCGCGTGCACGGTCAAGTCGAGATCAACACGGCGGCACGTTGGCGAATTTTGGCCATTGGCCATAGCCACACCATGGGACTTGGCGCTCCGGCGGCGAAATCTTTCCCTGCTCAACTCGAAGAGCGACTTCGCGCGCAAAATCAAAGCGTGCAAGTCGTGAACATGGGCTTTGGCGGCTGGAATACGGCACAGATTCTACGCGAACTTCCCGCCTGGCTTGACCGATACACGCCGCAAGTCGTGCTCATCTGGGCCGGTGATCCGAACTTTTATAATCCCATCGGCCTTCACCAGCAGGCTGACGCAAGCCTCTGGGATCCTCGACAGACTTTTCGCTCGCTGAATTTTCTCTCCTTGCTCGTCAGCGGCGTGGGTGTCGATTCAGCAATCGGGCGTCACGAGTACGACCCACCCTTCGGAACAGATCTCGGGCAACGCGAGCGCGCCCTCGCGTGGGCCGGGCTCATCGAAGTGGGACCAACCAATCCACTTCGCTTCGGTACAGTTCTCAATCAAGAAATCGAAAACGACCTCAGCTTGGCCCTTCAGCGCGATCCCGGACATCCGTTAATCGCATCGTCTTACATTTTCTATCGCATCGCACGCGCGCCCGAAGCTTTGCACGAGCTCACGGATCTGATCCAACTTCACCTCTTGAACCCTCCTCCACCGCGCTCGCCATCGCCTCTCATGGCCAAGGCCCTTCTTGAGTTTGCACGAAGAAAATCCGCCGAGCTCGGAAACGTGCCGAGTTTTTTGTATTGGCAGAGATGGGCCTTTGAATTCGCCACGCATCCGTTTCGTGACGGCGATCTGATGTCTTGGCTCATCGATCGCAAAGTGCCCGCCGGCCTTGATCGCACAGCCGTCCAAGAACAGTTTCGACGCATTGTCGACGACGTGCACTCGACCACCTTACTCAATTCAGGTCCGCTCACGCCCGATCCCCGATTTGAACTGCCCGTGCACTACCTCACGCGCACGCCGGACCGATGGATCAATTACCGAAAGCGACAGCTACGACTGATCGAGGCCAATCCCTATTCCGCCTCGATGGGTGCTGCCCAACTCTTCCGCGAAATCGTCGCCGAGGGCCATTTGAACGAGTCCGCCGAGCACATCGAATCGCGCCTGCGCGAAGTCGCACCCGCATTCGCGCGCACACTTCACTTCGATCAAGACTGGGTTTCAACGAGTGTCGTCGATGGATTGACTCGTATGATTCACTTGGTCCGTAAGGCGGGGGGCCGACCTTACTTGCAGCTTTATCACCCGATTCGCGCCGATTTTCCCAAGGAGCTGAAGACCAATTCGCTCATTCGCCAAGTCGCCGAACGCGAGGGCGTGCGCAGCATCGATCCACTTCCCTATCTCAAAAAAGATATTGGCGAGGGCTCCCACGAACTCGTTTTCACCGATGAGTTCGGCCCCTATGACGATCACCTCAACGAAATCGGCTATCGGGCCGTCGCGGAGAGCGTCAATGAAGCTCTTCAGTCCGATGGCGTCTTCGCTCAACCCTAAGCTCAGTTTTGCTTGAGCTCCAACAGTCGGCACCCGAACAGCGCTTCACTCGAAACACTCAAATTAAGATCGCGGGCCCGCGACATGAACTCATCCAAGTAGCCTCGCCCCGGATCGCAAATGAGCGCGCGAGGCCGAGCCGCCAAGCTTGCGTCAGGCGTTCCACTCGCAAGCTGCAACGCCAAGTACTGCGCGAGACTCGCGGGCTGAGTCTTGTCGTACAGCACATCACTCGCAAGAATCAGATTCCAAGTTTCAGCTTGCGGAGGCTGCTGCCAACTGGCGCGCTCAAACTCGAGACTGACCGATCCGACGCTTGCCCCAACACGCTTGAGGTTTTGTCGCAAAAAGTACTCCACGTCCGGATGCAAATCGCGGGCGGTCACCGACCATCCGCGCGCCGCCAACACCAAAGACGGCAGCGCCAGTCCGCAACCGATTTCCAGCACGCGCGGATTTCCGCCGAGTTCGTGGCGCCACTCAGACTCCCGCTCCGCCACCACATGCGCCAGCACACGCGCGGCGGGCCAGATGATGCCGAAGTAGGGGCACATCTCTTCAAAGAGTTCAGTTTTGCCTTGAGCTAAATAGTGCTCGAACAACTCATCAATCGTTCGATCGATATCCGCCAGATGCTCGACTTCCAAGGTGAGCCCGCCCAACTCCACGCGCGAAACTTCCGTCGCGTATTCAAAGTTGGGCGTGCGAAGGCGCAACATACTAGACGTCGAGCTGCAGCTTTTCGATATGCGCGCGTGCCGACTCCGTAATCACGCGACCGCGCGGCGTCTTTTGCAGCAGTCCTTCTTGCAACAAGAAGGGCTCGTAGACCTCTTCAAGCGTATCCACTTCTTCGGCGAGGGCCGAAGACAGCGTCTCGATGCCCACGGGGCCGCCCGCGAATTTATCGCAGATCATGCTGAGCAGGCGCCGATCCATATCGTCCAGGCCCAGCTCATCGACCTCCAACAAATCCAAGGCCGCTTTCGCCGCGGCTTCATCAATCACGCCGCGACCTCGAACCTCTGCAAAATCCCGAACCCGCTTCAAGAGTCGATTGGCGATCCGAGGCGTGCCTCGACAGCGTCGCGCAATTTCAAACGCGCCTTCGGGAGTCATCTGCAATCCCAAAATTCTTCCGGACCGAAGCAAAATTTCCACAAGATCTTGCTTCTGATAAAACTGCAGGCGTTCAACGATTCCAAAGCGATCGCGAAGCGGTCCGTTGACCAGACCCGCTCGCGTCGTCGCGCCAATCAGCGTGAAAGGTGCGAGCTGAAACTTCATCGATCGAGCACCTAGGCCTTCGCCGCTGACGATGTCGATGTAGAAGTCCTCCATGGCCGAATACAAATACTCTTCAATGGAGCGATTCAGTCGATGAATCTCGTCGATGAACAACACACTACCTGGACGAAGTCCGGTGAGGATCGCGGCCAGCTCGCCTTTACGATCCAGCGCAGGGCCTGATGTGGTTTTGCACTCAACTCCCATAGCTTCGGCGATGATGTGCGCCAAAGTCGTTTTGCCGAGTCCCGGCGGGCCACTGAGAAGCACGTGATCCAAAGGCTCGCCGCGCTTGAGCGCCGCTTGCACGAACAAAAGTAATTTCTCTTTCACGCGATGCTGGCCGGGAAACTCGTCAAAGCGATGCGGTCGCAGCTGATTTTCCCAAGTGCGCTCGCCGGCACTGGCCACTTCAGCGTTCAGAACCGGTGTGCGCTGCACATCCACCCGAGATTTTGCCGAAGGCTTTGAATTTGATTTTTCAGCTTCCAAACTCATCGCGCACCTCCCAAGAGACGAAGCGCTTCGCGCACGCCATCTTCAAAACTCAACTCCGGAGAAATTTGCTGCATCACACGCTCCAGCTCCGGACCGCGAAAGCCCAAGTTCGTCAGCGCCGAGGCGATCTCATCTTGGCCTTTGAGTGGCATCGCCACCGCGCCCATCGTCCGCGCCTGCCCCATGCGCACCGAACCCGTTGCCCATTCACCGAGCTTGCCTTTGAGCGACACAATCATTTGCTCGGCGGTTTTCTTGCCCACTTTCGGCAGACCCGAAAGCGACTTCACGTCACCGGTTTCGATCCAACGCGCGATTTCTGCTAGAGGAGCGCCCGAAAGAATCTTCACCGCCATTTTCGGCCCCACGCCGTTGACACCCAAAAGCGCCAGGAACATGGTCTTCTCGACTCGCGATGAAAAACCAAACAGGGTGAGCTGATCCTCGCGCACATGCGTGTGCACATCGACGACGACCTCGGCACCCACTTGCAAATCGCCGAGCGTCGAAGTGGGACAAGTGAGTTCGTACATCACGCCGCCGACGTCGAGCAGGCAGGTTTCAAGATCCACCTCTTCCACTCGTCCGCGCAATCGTCCAATCATGTGACTTCTCCCCAATTGTCTTTTCGACTTCGAGGCGCTCGCCCCGCTGATCCGCGCAGCCGCGCCTCGATGCACACCAATCTCCAAGCGTGATACGCCAACGCCAAGGCGTCGCTCGCATCGAGCGGAAGCTCACGCGCTTGCTCATGCAGACCTAACAGCTGTACCAAACGGGCTCGTACGTCTTCTTTTTCCGCGCCGCCATCACCCGTCACGGATTTCTTCACCGTGCGCGTGGCCTCTTCACGAAACTCAGCACCGTGTTCACCCAAGGCGGCCAGCACCACACCTCGCGAAAGCCCCAAGGTGAAAGCCGACTCGACGTTCTTGCCTAAAAACACGCGCTCCACAATCACCTGCGAAGGGCGTAGCTCCTCGATCAAGAGGCGCAACTCCGACTGCAAGAAACTCAGTCGTTGAGGTAACTCCGCGCGCCGCTTCGGCTCAAGCGTGGTCCACCCCAGTCCCAAAATTTGTTCGGGGCGCTCGCGATCACAAATCAACCATCCCGCTCCCATCACGCGAGTACCGGGATCAATTCCTAACAGAACAATGGGCGCTGACATTTCCTCATCAAAGCCAGCCCGCCGTTGAGCGGCAAGACCTTGTCCGATTGAGGGCGCGGTGCGACACTCTGAAACATGGCCGACTCGCCCCCCAACTCGCCTAAAAAACAGTCATCGCGCCCCCCAGAGTCCGCCTCGTCCAAGCCGCGGGATGCCGCAGGTTTGGGCCCGCTTCCGACCAGTGACTTCATCGAACGCTGCCAGCTCGACTATCAAAGAAACCCCGGTTCAAAAGTCTTCGCACCCTTGGCCGAGGCCTATCGGCGCTTAGGCCTTTTGCCCCAGGCCTTTGAGGTCGCTTCGCGCGGCGTGCGCCTGCATCCCAACTTCGCCGCCGGCCGCATCGCCTTTGCCCGCGTGCTGATCGACCAAGGCGACTTGGAAGATGCGCGCGATCAGTTGATCGCCGCGGGCGAGCTGTCGCCCGACAACTTGCTGGCCTTTCAACTTTTGGGCGATGTGTTTCTTCAGCTGCGTCGGCCTCGCGAAGCTCTGCAAGCCTACAAGATGGTTCTCCTGCTGAACCCCCAACATGAACGCGCCCAGCAAGTCGTGCGCAAGTGGGAGTTTTTGTCGGCTGACGATTTCGACGACGAAGTTTTTGAGGCCGCCGAAGAAGCTCCGCTTCGCACTTCCGATGAGCTTGAAGAATTGGATCCCGAGCTCTTTGAGCGGGAGCTGCATCGAACTTTGTCCATGGCCGACGCCCTCACTATTCGCAATGACCTACATGCGGCCTTTGATCGCCTGCGTCGCGCCCGGCGCCAGCTCGGTCCGCATGATGAGTTGGATCGTCGCCTTCGCATGCTGGCGCAACGCCTACAAATGAGCGACGACGAACTGACTCAAGCTCTGAGCACACGCCGATCTTCAGGGCAAAAGAAGCGCGAGCGCTTGGAGTTGATTCTCAAGCGAATCCAAGAGCGCACGCGCCGCCACCGAGCCGAAGGTTGACCTCGCGCGTAGAAATTGCGAAACCCAAGTCTAAGTTTTTGGCGCCGATTCATTTGGGGGACGCATGCATCAGCTATCGGATTTCAAAAAGGGCATGAAGATTATGGTCGAAGGTCAACCCTTCGTGATCACGGATTTCCAACACGTGAAGCCCGGCAAAGGTAACCAGTTCACCCGCTGCAAAGCTCGCAATCTTCTGACCGGCCAAAACCGCGAGTGGACCTTCAAGCAAGGTGAAAAGTTCGAGGTCCCCGACATCTCCACACAAGACATGCAGTTCCTCTACAAAGACGACAACGGCTTCGCGTTCATGAATCAAACGAACTACGAGCAGATCACCTTGAACGAGGAAGACGTCGGCGACGCGAAGAACTACCTCATTGAAAATTTGGACTGCGTGATTGTGTTCTTTAATGGCAAAGCCATTGGCGTGGATGTTCCGAATGCCGTGAACCTGAAAGTCACCAAGACGGATCCCAACTTCAAAGGCAACACCGTCACGGGTGCGACAAAGCCTGCAACTTTGGAAACTGGCTACATCGTTCACGTTCCGATGCACATTAGCGAAGGCGACGTGCTTCGAGTCGATACACGCACCGGCGAGTACGTCGAACGCGTGAACAAGTAATGGCCTTGGGAGTCGCGCGAATTTCGGCGCGAACGCATCCGCGGCTCCCGACGATCGCAAAACCATAAAAAAACGGCGCTCGCTTTGAGAGCGAACGCCAAATCTCATCTTCAGTGATCCGAAGCAAACGCGTGAGCGAACTGATCGCTCAGCAATTCTGCTAAGCCGCCATCACCACTTACTGGCCTGACAAAACAGGTCGATTTGAAAAGCTTGGGCATCGCCCAACAAGCCACCTTTCAAATTCGTCAGCTGCACGCTTCGTGAAACATAGCCCGATTTCGTCAAACCATATTGCTGCGTCCACGCCGAATAGACCACTTGGCCAGTGACGAAGTCCTCGAGACTCACATTCCCATTTTGCGTATTGAAGGCGTAGCGAAGGTAGAAACGCTTTTGCGGATCTTCCATCTCCACCGAGCAAGTCACCACTTTACCTTGAAAGCGATGGCACTTTTCCACCTTGCGGATCAAACTGACGCGTGGGCCTTCATTTTCCAAGAGCTCATTGATTCCCCAACCCGGCTCGATCGGACCCTTCGTTCGCTGGAGCCAAGCGCTGCAGCTCACCTCATCCGGCCCGCCCTTTTCACTGAAAATGGCCCAAGCCGAAGTCGTTGAGACAAGAATCAAAAGCATCGCGAGCATCGACATCGCCTTGGTCGTGAAACCCGAAGCGATGACTTGTTTCGCAGTAACTTTGCCTAACAATCCAAATGACCGATTCACGACGACCTCCCGTGATGGAACAGAAAGAAATGGCGACCATGTTCCGCTCAGCACAAGCGCAAGTCTGAAAAACCAGACCCCAATATCCCTGAGCGAACTCGACCATGGAATAGTTCAGACCCACGTGAAACTCCAGAGTCTGGTCGATAGCTCACCCGAAGTCCGAGTTCCAACTCGCATTCATAGCTCGGCGTCGCCCCGCCCAGTATTATTTATAGAGATGAGTTCACAGCTCGAAGCCGAAATTCAAAGCCTCCTCTCCGACTCCGGTGAGGTGAGCCTCGTCGCCGATTTGCTGCTGCGGCGCTGGGAACGGAACATTTTGAGCGCCGAAGATGTGCGCGCCTTCACCCGCTTTCTCATCAACGCACAACTCTATCCAACTTTGCTCACGCAAATTCGCAGTCGCTTAGGCGACGAAGCCCCTGTCCCATGGGGTGCCTTCGTCGAATGCCTCGCGCAGATGGGCATTGCGCTCGAGAGCTTCGAGATCGAGGCTCTTTACGAGGGAGCTCGTCGCTACGACGGCGGCCTGGATGATCTCAGTGATTCTCGCGCGCTTGATCCCGTCAAACCTCAAGTCGCGCAACATCGACAAAAGCGCTTATCTCGCTTGCGTGAAGAACTTGATGAGCGCCGACAAGATTTGCGTCGTCGCTTGGAATATGCGCGCGTGAATCGCTTGCTCCAACAAGAGCGCAAGGCGCTTGAAGAGCTGCATCTGTTAGACCCTGATGACCCCGAAGTGCGGCGGGAGAAAAACGCCCTGGCGTTTCGCGAAGCTCAGGACGTGATTGACGCCGCACTTTCGCATTCTCCGCCGCGCGAAGAGCTCGAGCTTAAGGCTCTCGAAATTCCCGCTGATCTCAAGCCCGAGGCCCATGCGCTGATTGCTCAGGTACAAAAGCGGGCCGCCGAATCTCCCCAGGAAGCTTTGGTCTACGATTTGGCTTTGCTGTTGATCAACATGGACTTGCCGGCGGCCGCAGCCGATCTGCTCGACAAACACCGCCAGCTCCCGTCGTTGCGTTATCGATTGCTTTGGCTTCGACTCGAAGCTTTGTTACTCGCCAAGCAGTACGCTGGCGCACTCGCCGATGTGCAAGTGCTCGAATCCAAACTCTTCGGCCAACCCGATGCGACCTTCGCGCTCACGTATGCTCGGGCGCAAGCGCTTTGGGGACTGAAGGAAACCGTTACGGCGATCGAACTGATGCGAGGAATTGTCAAAGTGCGGCCTGGATACAGATTGGCGAACTCACTGCTCTTGCAATGGCAATCTGAGGCGCCATGAACGACACTTCACCACCGACACCACCGCCATCACCACCGCCATCACCACAGACTTCGTCGCCCGCAAAGCGAGGCCGACAACGCCGACTCGTCATACTCTCCGCCTTCGTCGCGGGAATTTCATTCGCACTCGGCACGATTGTCGCGCAAACCTTGCCGAAGATGCGAAGCTGGCTGTTGGTGAGCATTGATCGCATCAGCCAGCAGCACTTGCCGGTGAGAATTATTCCCGGCACCGTCGACTTCCGAATTTTCCCACTCGGTGCAAGCTTCTACGACATCAAAATCCTGCCAAAGCCTGATGCGCCCTTTCAGCTCTCGCCGATGCAGATCGAAGAAGTCTCAGCCGATCTTTCGTTCTTGGCGATTGTTTCAGGCGAGGTGGCACTCAGCCATGTGCGTGTGGCGGGAACGAGTTTCGAGTTTGGAATGAATGATCGCCCATCTTCGGGCGGCCCACCTCTTGAAGGACTGTTCCACGCGCTTGAAGCCGTGCCGATCGACGAATTGGAAATTGAAAACGTCAGCGCCAGAATTCGACTGCCGCAAGGCGGATGGCAATTGAGCCTTGATCAACTGCAATTGAATTCGCAGCGCACGCGCCGTAAGCTTCAAGTCGAAGCCAACCTCGATTCCCTACTCATCAATCGGGCCGCCACCCGTGCATCTCCTGAGTTCTCACTTCGTCTCTCACCACGAGTGAATTTCACTTTGACGCCCGAGCGAATTGAGATCGACCAAGTTCAGATTCAGCGAGGTGCGACCGAACTTGAGCTTCAAGGCGAGTTGGTCGGCGACACCGAAACACTCCGGTTTAAAAACGGCCGACTTGAGCTCAATGCGCAAGTCGACGTGAAGTCCATCAACGACTGGCTCATCAAAAACCAGAGATGGGCGGCAAAGAATCCTCCCATGTCGGGAAAACTCAAGATCAAAACTAAAGGCGTGCTGAAGGCTTCGGGCAAAGCTTCGGGTGGCGGAGGCGCCAACGAGCCGCAGTGGACCGCACAGACCGAGATCAGCACCGAAGCCTATGTGGTGGAAGGCTTGTTCTTAGATCGACTCCGTGGACTCGGCCAATGGGATGGTCGTGTTTTGCACTTTCCGGTCGTGACGCTTGAATCACCCGCGAAGAAGCTTGAGTTCGCCAACCTCAAAATTGGCGCGGCTCCGACCAGCGTGGCTTCAGCTCCGGCGGTCACAGGCCCAGCAACCTCGACGCCCGCCCCTGCGGCCGCGAATGCGGCGGCTCCCAAAAGTGCCGGGAGCAAAGCCGCAGAGAACAATGCGGATCCGAAAGTGATTCTGCAAATTGGGCGAATGAGCGGTCAGCTCAAACTCCACGAATTCTTTGCTCTGTCACCAAGCCTTGGGCGAATTCCGGTTTGGACCACAGCGGCTGTCGATGCGCCCTGCGAAGCCGAACTGACTCCGAACTTTCTTCTCCGCTGCGGCGGACAGCTCCGCCTGAGCGACATCGTCATTCGCGATGATCTCAAACTTGGACCACAGCCTCAGGGTGCGATCGTCGCGATCCCTCGCTTTGATTTGCAAGGCGAAACAAGCTTCGACTTAGACCAAATGCGCTTCAAAGCATTGATGTCCATGCCCAACTCCAAAGGCACAGCCCAAGGAGAAGTGGGTTACCTCACCGGCTTTGACATCAAGTATGAGGCGGAAAAGTTTGACTTCAAAGACTTGGCTTCACTGAGCGGACTGAAGCTTGAAGGCGCACTGCAAAAGGTCAGAGGCAAGACGACCGGCGACTCCAAAGCCGCCGAGTTTTCATTTCAAGCCGAGGGACAAGACTTGTGGTTTGAAGACTTCTGGTTGGGGTCACCGAGCGCTGAAGTCTCTTACAAGTCGGGCATTCTCAACTTTCTCAACATGCAGGGCTATCTCAGCACCTCGCGATACTCGGGAGACATCAAAGTTGACTTGGATCAGTCGCGGATTTCCGTTGCGGCTCGCTTTCCATTCTTCGACGCCAAAGATCTGCTCAAGGCCCTTTCGCGTAAAGCGCAGATTCCGATTCAAGTCACAGGCACAGGCCAAGCCAATATTCGCGCGACGGGGCCTATGGCACTCGGCAAGCTCACTTATGACTTGAAATCTTCGCTCTTCAAAGGCAGCGTCGCGGGTGAATCATTTGATGTCTTCCATTTTGATTTGAAGTCCAAAGATGGCGAAGTGCGCACCGAGCGCGTTTCCCTCAAGCATGGTGAAGCCGAGATCACGCTCACAGGACAAGGGCACCCCAACGGTGAAATTGAAACCAAGGTTCGCGGGCGCGAGATTCGCCTTGAGAACACCAACACGATTGCGAATTCAGGCTTTGGCTTAAGTGGCCTACTCAATTTTGAAATGGATCTCACAGGCCCCGTGCTCGCTCCCGACGCGCTGATGCGCGCGCGGCTGACGAAAACCGCGATTGCCGAGGCGAGTATGCCCGACTCGGCTTTCGATCTGCGCTTTGCGCGAAATCGCATCGAGGGATCCGGACAGTTGCTGGGCGATGTCCTCGCCGGCGAGTTTGTATGGCCCTTCGAAGTTGACGCACCACTTGTGCTCAAATTGCGCGCCAATGATTGGAACTTCGCGCCGATCTTTGCTGCGATCGCTGGCCCCGCCTCGCGCAAAGACTTTGAAGCCGAGCTGAGCGGTGTCGTTGACCTTCAGGCTCCTCGGGGAGGCCTTTGGGCCTCGACAGGTAAGATCGACTTGTCGAGGATACGCCTCAGTCGCGGCCCCATATCCATCGCCAATGTCGATCCGATTCGCGCGCAGATTCGCGACGGCGTCTTCGATGTTCAAAGCTTCGAACTCAAGGGCGATGAAACTTTCGTCAAAATTGAAAATCGCCCCGGCACCACCCGCGAGGCCAAACTCGACATCGATGTGCAGACCAAAATCGATCTTTCGCTCTTCTCGATCTTAACCCCCTTCTTCGAAGAACTTCGCGGTCTGCTCTCAAGCAAGGTTTCCATCAAAGCCGGACCTGACCGAGGGGACATCATTGGTACGGCCTACGTGGAAAGAGGTTTCATCAAATTCCCGGCTTTCCCACATCCCTTCGAAAACATTCGCACCGATGTGAACTTCAATCACCGAAGCATGCAGATCAACTCCATCAAATCCGACTTTGCTTCGGGTCGTCTCAGTGGCGCCGGCGAAGTCGTCTTCAAAGGCCCACGCGATCTTCCCGTCAATGTCGTCGGAAGCTTCGATCGAATTTCACTGAATGTTCCGCAAGACATTCGCACCGTGGGCTCTGGCGACTTCAGCTTCACAGGGAACTGGTTCCCCTTCCTGCTCAAGGGTAACTACGAAATTTACAATGGATTGTTTTCGATGGAAATGTCGGGCGGAAAAACCGCGGCCGAAGTTCGCGCGCGTCGCGAACAGTATCTACCCAAGTTTTTGCGCGAAGATAGCACCTCGCCCATCAATGTTGATCTGAAAATCGAAACCAAAGCTGGTTTACCACTGAAGACCTCGCAGATCGAGGGCCTCGCCTCGGCAAAGCTTCATGTGGCGGGTGATCCAACCAAGCCGATCATTCGCGGCGAAGTGCGCACTTTGCCCGAAACAAAAGTCATCTTTCAAAAGAACGTCTTTGAAGTCACCAATGCGGTCCTTGATTTCCAGGGCACGGAAGAGATCAACCCCTTGCTCAACGTTCAAGCCCGCACGCGTGTGGCGGAATATGATGTCGCCTTGCTCGTGCAAGGTACGGCGCAAAAGCCTGAAATTCAGTTTCAGAGCGTGCCGCCCTTACCCGAGAAGGACTTGATTGCCTTGCTGGCCGTCGGCACCACACAAGAGGGCACGGCCGGAGCCAGCAACCTCGGCCAAGCGGCGATCACCGGTGTGATCAACCCGATCACAGGCGGCATCGGCCGCCAGTTTGGACTGGATGTGCAACTCTCGCACGGATGTGACGAAAACAATGAGTGCGCACCTAAAGTCACCGCCGCGAAGCGAATCAATCAACGCCTCTCGGTCTCCGGCACGCGCAGCTTCGGCAAGCGGCAAGAGACAGATGCCAAGCTCAACTATCGCCTCACCGATCGCGTGTCGGTTGTGGGCAGCTGGCAAGGAAATGAATTTAACGAACAAGCCGAACAGGGCGGCCAAAACGCCCGCAACCAAGATCGCTTGGGCTTGGACTTTGAGTACAAGTTCGAATTCAAATAGGTGTTGATGCGAAAGCTGAGCGCGAAACTTCAATCGATCATCGTCCGAGCCGAGCGTTGGCTGAGGCCTGCGGTCACGCCTTGGATCAAGACTGAGGGAGCGGTGCGTGCGCTGCCGACGATGACTCGTCTTTCGCTCTGCGGACTCGCGCTCGCCTTCGGTACCCAGCTGGCGATCGCACAGACGTCACCGCGCCATTATATGAAGTTCAATGGCGTGTCCGCGAAGGATGGCAAAGAACTTCAGAAGAAGTTCCCGCACTTCTTCCAACGTGAAGTGACGCTGGCCGAGATCGATGAGCTGGTCCGTCACCTCATGCAAACCAAGCGCTTTTCGAACATCGATGTGATTCGTCGTCAAAATGCCGAAGACGGACCTCACCTCCTGCTCGTGGCGACGGAGCTTCGCAAGATTGTGGAGATCAAAATCTCAGGCGCGCGCGCCATCTCCGAAGGCGAAGTCCGGCGCCTCTTGAAGATCAATGAGGGCCAGGCCTTTGAACGCAAAGAGGTATTGGACGGACGAGATGCCCTCAAGGCCGAGTACACCAACCGCGGCTACGTGAATGCCGAGTTCGAAGTCGACTTCCCACGCTTTACCGACTCTGAAGTCTCAGTGGAAGTGCGCATTCGCGAGGGCGCACCAATTCGAATCTCTTCACTCGTGTTCGAGACGGCCAACGCCGAATTGAAGCAGCGCCTCACCCAATATGCTCGCCGTTACCGAGGCCAAGCGCTGACTCGTGATGAGCGCGAGAATATTCGTCTGGATCTCATTCGCTATCTGCGCGAACAACGCTATCTCACAGCGCAGCTTCTCGAGCCGCAAATGCAGCAGACTCAAGAGCTCGCCGACAAAAATCAGTTTCGAATCTCCTATACCGTCGAAAGCCCATGGCGCTATCAGTTTCAATTCGAAGGACTCTCCGCCTTTTCTGCGTCCTCGCTCATTCGCAATCTCAATCTTGAGCAACTCGGTGGCTCCGTCTCCACTCCAGCACCCGAACTCGCCGAGAAACTGCGACGTCATTATCGCAACGCTGGCTACGCCCACGTCGAAGTGAAGACCGAAGACCGCGTGATCGCCGAGAACTGGTTGCATGAAATCAAATTCATCGTGGAAGAAGGCCCCCGCGTTCGAATCCGCAACATCGAAATCACCGGCAACATCTCTCGACCGGGTTCCTATTACGCCAATTGGGTGAGATCTTCGTCCTCCGACCTGATCGGCCAAGGCTACTACAACAAGGCCGACATCGAAGAAGGCATCAAACAGCTCGAACGTGAACTTCAGTTCCAGGGCTTTCACCGTGCCAAAGTCAAAAACTGGCGCACTGAGTTCACCAAATCAGCCCAAGACCGACAAGCCGAGCGCGAAGGCCGCAAAGGTCGCGGCTCACAAGCGAGCGTCATCCTCAACATCGACGAAGGGCCGCTCACCATCGTTCGGCAAGTGAAATTCGAAGGCGCCGAGGCCTTCTCTCGCGTGCAGTTGGCCAACCTGCTGCCGCTCAAAGCCGGTCAAGCTCTGCTCAATTCCGATCTGCTCGAGTCCATCGAACGCCTCAAGCAGTTCTATCAGTCGCAAGGTTATCTGGAAATGCAGATCACCAACGAGCGAAGCCCCGACTCGCTCGTCACCTACAACGACACCAGCACTCAAGCCACCGTCGACTTTCAAATTTATGAAGGCCCGCGCGTCGTCGTCGCCAACATCGTGATCGAAGGCAATGACTTCACCCAAGACTATGTGATTTTGCGAGAGATCGAAGTCCAACCTGGCGACATCTTCACGCCCGAAGCCGCCGAAGAAATCCGCTACAACCTCACGCGCCTGGGACTGTTCAGTAAAGTCGAGGTTCGCACGAGCGAAGAAGGCACCCGCATCTCGGAGCGCACGCTGCTCATCCGAGTTGAGGAACGTGACCCCGGACTATTCACCGCGGGCGTCGGTGTCGTACAAGATCGCGATCTGATTTTCCGAGGCTATGCTGGCTTCGTTTACCGAAATCTCTACGGCACCGGCCGATCCGTCAGCGCACGCATTGACCCCAGCTACTCAACAGACCCGAAAATCTCTTACCTCGAACACAAAATCACCCTCGGCTACACCGAGCCCTACATCTTCGGCGATCGCAACCGCGGCCGCTTGAACCTCGTGCGCGAACTTAAGTTCTTCGAATTCGATGACCGCGACCGCACCATCATCCAAGAGAAGAACGCACTTGGATTGCTCATCGATAAAGATCTCACTAAGCACATCAAACTGACGTTCACCGCCTACGACTTCTCCAGTCTCACCCAGTTCGACCGCCGCTCCTACGACATCAAACGCACACAGAATATCGCCAAAGTCGGCCCTCTGTTCGAGTTCGACTGGCGAGACAACATCTTCAATCCGACCAAGGGTAGCTACAGCTCCATCGGCGCCGAGTACTCTGACCCCAACATCGGCAGCTCCGAAGACATCAGCCAAAGTATTAAGTTCGTCAAAGCCACGGCGTCCACCGCTCTCTACACTCGCCTCTGGCGGCAAGATCCACGTTGGGTCTTCGCCAACGCACTACGCGTCGGCTACCTGCGCAATCTTTCCGAACGCGTACCCAGCGGCGTTCCCTATGAGGAGTCCTTCGTCCTAGGAGGTCGCGCAACCATTCGCGGCTTTGATGGCTCCGATATCGAACGCGTGCCCAATCTGAACCAACTCGGTGTCGCCAACCGTCGCGACTTTTATATGACGGGCGAGTCCACTTATTACCTCATCAAGAGCGAATTGCGTTTCCCGATCATGGCCAACACTTCGTTCGGCGATATTTCGGGCGCACTCTTCTACGACGGTGGCGCCGTCAATCTCACTCAACGCCAGTTCGATGGCTCTTATCGCGACTCCGCAGGCCTTGCACTTCGGATCGGCGTGGCAGGTGGCATTCTCGTGAGTCTTGAGTACGGATTCAAGCTGACGCGAAGAACTTGGGATGGGATTCAAGAGAGTCCGGGTTCATTCCATCTCTCGATTGGCACATTCTAGTCGGCCCGCGATCAGCCCGCTGTCAGCCAACAGTCAGCCACCGATCAAAAAGACAACCGATCCGGAAGCCCCATCCGCGCGGAAATGATCCGCACAATCTCAGCGGCTGTCTCTTCCAGCGCTCTCTCCGTGACGTTAAAGACCGGCCAGCGCCGATTCTTGGCGAATAGTTCCTGCGCATAGGCGATTTCTTTTTCGATGTAGCTGGCGCGCGCATACTCCCCGCCGGGATCTTGGCCGAATTTCTCCAAACGATTGCGTCGAATTCGCGACAATGAATCCGTATCAATCAACAAGCCGACGATTTTTCTTTGATCCACTTTGAAGAGCTGCTCGGGCAGAGGAGTACCCACGACGATCGGGATATTGGCGACCTTCCAACCTTTGTGACTCAGGAAGATCGATAGCGGCGTCTTCGACGTTCGCGAGACACCCACCAAAATGATGTCCGCCAAATCCAACTCCGCTAAACTCTTTCCGTCGTCGTGTTTGACCGTGTACTCGATCGCCTCGATACGACGGTAATATCTTTCGTCCACAGTGCGTAGCATGCCCGCACTCTTTTCGCCGCTGGCCACACCAAAGTAGGCGTCCAAAGATCCAAGCAGAGGTCCGAGCAGATCCACATGCAATAGGCCCTTGGCGCTGGCGAACTCTTGAATCTTGAGGCGCAAATCAACCGACACGACGGTGTAGATCACGATTCCTTGGTTATTAAAGGCTTCGTCAATGACAGCTTCAGCTTGGGCCTCGGTGCGAACGTTTTTACTACGAACAATATTGATTTCCGTATCTTGATACTGCACCAAGGCCGCGCGAATCATCGTTGCCGCGGTTTCGCCTGTGCCATCGGAAATGATATAGATGCTGCCTTTTTTCACTTAAGGCTCCGCCCGAGACGCCGAATCGGACTCCGCAATGGACGACGGCGAGGAAAATGCCGATGCGGCCTTCTTGTCACTCAAGGCTTGCCGATCCAAGCGCTGCTCGGCTTGTCGCAACACGCCTCGGGCCACTCTCTCGGCATGATCGCGCCGAAAAGGTTCGACGCGTGAGTCGAAGATCAGCCAGAGGCAAGTTTCATCGCGAAGCGCGAGTACGGCTGTCGCACTCGCTTCCGTCCCAGCAAAATTCGTCGCCGCCGCTGATGGATTGGCACTTGTTGCTTCAGCCTGCAAATCTTCAACACCACGCAAGTGCACTTCTTCGATGGAATGAGCCAAATCGGGAAACTGCAAATCCTCCGCGATCTGCAAAGGACGGCGGCGCGCGATACGGATTTGCCCACAATTCAAAGCATGCAGTTCCGGATCGAGCTGCTCTTCGCTGACTTCGACGCGCACGTCGGGCACATAGGCGCGCGCCAGGATCCACACATCGAGAAGTGTCCACGCGCGGCGTTCGGAGTGCCAAATCAATCGCGCGGCTCGCGAATAGTTTTGCGCCACCCATGGTACTTCAATGAAGGTCGCGCGCGGCGTCCGCTTCGGCGACACGGATGGCGCATGGATCAGGCGATACAATCTATTCCAAATCGGGTTTTTCCAAATTTGGCTTTTCCAAATCTGGCGAATCGACATCATGGCGCCACCCACATGACTTCCACTCCCGTGTGACGCGACAAAGATTTCGCCGTCGGTTTCATGGACGAGGTGGCCAATACGAAAGCGCGCTCAACACCCAAAGCTTTCGCATCCGCGAGCGCTTGCCCCAACGAAGTCTCCCAAGCCTGACCCACGGGCGCACCCGCGGGCCCGGCCGAAGCTTTCGCATCTTGCAACTCCGCGACGCCTAAAACCAGCACGCCGCGCGCCGGGAACGACGGCGGTGTCGCTACCAACAACCGACCCTTTTCCGCACGAGGCCACTGGCGCCGAATGAGCAAGTTCAACTCCCAATCCAAGCGCGCAAGCCAGGGAGAATTCACAGGATCCATGACGATCCAAAGATCTTGTGGGCGAGACTCCGCCCAAATCTGCCCCCAGCTTTTTTGTTCAAACACCGTTTTGCTCATTGAGCTTCATGCTCTCAAACACCAGCTCGATGTCAAATTGTCGAAGGAGATGACCAAGGAATCCTTCATCGCGATGAGCGGACCCAAGCGCCGGCGCCGCCAGGCCGTACAACGCCAACGAAAACCCTCGACGCCACATGGACTTGGACGTCATTCTCAAAGTGATTGTCGTAAAAGAAAGCTGACCAACGCTCAGAGCGAGTTGTTGGCGATCGGATCCAAGACGCCGTTGACGAAGGCCGCGGACTCGGAGCTGCCAAACTCTTTGGCGAGCTCGACAGCTTCATCCAGGATCACCGGCCGATCGATCTTTTCTTCACCAAAGCGAAGTTCAAAAATCGCCAAGCGAAGAATCGATAGATCCACCAAGCTCATGCGCGAGATCTTCCAGTGCTGCGAGTGCTTCTCAATCAAAGCATCGATGGCTGAAATATTCTGGCAAACACCCAGAAACAGCGTGCCGGCGTAGCTGGCCACATCTTGTTCAATTCGAAAGTTGAAGATGAAGTCATGCAGAAGCACTGGCGGTTCAGCCTCAAGGCCCAAAGGGGCGGACTCTGCAGCGCGACCCACGCCGGCCAGAAATTCACGCTGAAACAGAAGCTGAAGCGCCACTTGGCGCGAGTGCCTTCGCAATGTCATGACGGCGCACACTAACGGCCGCGGATATTGTGCGTCAAGTCGAGAGAATTCCGAGCCTTATTTCAATTCACTCTAAAGTCTTTGCAGGCGATGAAGTTTCTAGACGCACCCCCGCACAATCCGTTAAAGCTTAGATGAAGACGTCCGAAATCGTCGACCAGAACCGAGCGATCCAGACTCAACAGCGGAGGCCGCCATGCATTCAATCCACGCGTTCACTCGCCCGATTTTTATGCTCACTTTCGCGCTCGCCCTCGCCGTGGTCGATCTGCCCGGCGCGCCCGGTGCGCCCGGTGCGACAGGCAATGTGGCCTCGGCCCAAGTTTTCGAAGACGGCTATGGTGCGGTCGATGTGACCAACGCTGACCCCAAACCTCGCCAAGTGCGCACGCCGCCCGCCAACACGCGCGTGGGTCGCAAGCGCTATGCGGAGAACCAAGAGGCTCAGCCCGAAACAGGTCGCGATGCCGCGGTCAAATACATGTCTCCTCGCCAACCCGCGAACTCCAGCGGTGGATCTGTCGATCACTATCTGCAGATCGCCTTCGGATGGTCGGTGAATGATCAAAGTTTCAAATGGGGTCAACCCGACAATCAGTCCAATGTGGGCCGATGGAACTTCGGCATTTCATATCGCATGGGCGAATGGGTGAACTCGATGGATTTGCTCATGCGGGTCGAGGCCACTCGACTGGCGATGGCCGAGGGCGGCGTCACCAAGTTCAGCTTCATGCCTCTCATCACCTTTCCAGATGCCAGCAGTCGATTTCCACTCTACTTTGGCGCCGGCATCGGTCTTGGCATTTTTGGCAATCAGTTTGGCGGCGAATCTTCGCTCGCACTCGATTACCAAGTCTTGGCCGGAGCACGTTTTTTCAATCTTTGGGGTTCAGCCGGTCTCTTCGTTGAGGGTGGCGTGAAGAATCACATCCACGTTCTCAGCGATGGGCAATACAATGGCACGTTCGTTTCCACCGGGACGCTCTTCACGTTCTAAATCTTTCGATCGAAGCGCGAGCCCTCAGGGACCTCGCTCATCGTCGACACAAGTTCCACATTACAAAAAGAAAGAGCCCTCGCTCGACGAGCGCCCTCACTTCATTCATCGCCCCATTGCGCGACTCGCCTTGCAGGCGGTGGCCGATGTGATGTTTGACTCGCGCCCCGCCGACAAAGTCATTGAGCACTACTTCAAAAATCAACGCAGTATGGGCGCGCGAGATCGCCGACAATTCGCCGAGCTCACTTACGATTTGATTCGCTGGTGGCGGCGCTTGATTTGGCTCACGCAGATTCCCGAGTCCGATCTGAGTCGAGAGAACTTATGGCCTCTCTTGGCGGCCTGGTGGGTCGAACGCGGCGAAGCCGTGCCCGCTTGGGACGAGCTGCACGACTGGCCCAGTAAGCGCTTCACTGCGCGCAAGCGCGAAATCACGCAGGCTCCTCGCGCCATTCAACACTCGCTGCCAGACTGGCTCGATGCCGTGGGTGATCGCGAGCTGGGTTCGGAGACTTGGGAGCGCACTTGCCGCGCCCTCAATCAGCCCGCACCCGTCGTGCTGAGAGCGAATGCGCTCAAGTGCACGCGAGAACTTCTCGCCGATCGATTGCGAACCGAGAATGAACTGGAGACACACCCTGCTCCCAACACTCGACATGGGTTGATCCTCAACGATCGCTCACCTGTGTTTCGCACGCTTTCGTTTCAAGAAGGTTGGTTCGAAGTGCAAGATGGCGCAAGCCAACAAGCTGCGGAGGCCCTCGAAGCGCAAAGTGGTGAGTGGATCATTGACGCTTGTGCAGGGGCCGGCGGCAAGACACTCGCCATCGGGGCGACCATGGCGAACAAAGGCAAGATCCTAGCACTCGACGTTCATGATAAGCGCCTGCAGGAGTTGAAGAAGCGCGCCTCACGTGCCGGCCTCGACATTGTCGAGGCCCGACTCATCGATGGCACAAAGAGCATCAAGCGCCTCGAGGCCACAGCCGACCGACTCTTTTTGGACGTGCCCTGTTCCGGCACTGGAATTCTTCGACGCAATCCCGACGCCAAGTGGAAGCTTCGCGAAGCCGATTTGACTTCGCTGCGAACCACACAGGCCGAGATTCTCTCCACCTACACGCGCATGTTGAAACCCGGCGGGCGACTTGTGTATGCAACCTGCTCGATTTTGCCGAGTGAAAATCAAAATGCGATTGCGGAGTTTCTCAACTCCGAAGCCGGTCAAGGCTTTGAAAAGCTCAGTGAGCGAAGCCTCGCCATCGGCGAGGACGGCTACGACGGATTCTACATGGCGGTTTTGAAACTCAGCTCGCCGGCGCTTCGCGAAGCGCTTTAAGCCGACAGCTGTTGCTTGAGCAATCTAAAGAAAACGTCGACGAGGGCGGCGGTCTGCGCGCCGTCTCGTGAGTAATACACGATGTTCGTCGAATGCTTGAGATCGCGCACTTCAACCTGCGAGAGCCGACCCAATCGCACTTGCTTTTTGATCGCATGCGATGGCAGGAACCCCCAGCCCAATCCCGACTCGATCACGCGCTTGAGCGTGCCGATGTTGTTGGACTCAAACACTGTCGAAAGTCGCACACCTGTCTTCTCTAGCATCTGCTTGTAGCTCTCATCGAAGCTTTCGTACTTCTCGCCCAGACGAATGAAAGGTCGCTGATCAAGCTCACGAAAATCAATCGCCTCCGGCAGCAGCGGGTCCTTGCCGCTGGCCACCAACCACATTTCATCACGCATCAACGGACGGCCCGCCAGTCCATGCGATCCCGGCATTTCAGGCAGCACGGCCACATCCAACTGACCATTGAGAAGCTGCGAGAAAACTTCATTCGACTCTTCGTACTTAAGCTCAATGCTCACCTTCGCATGATGCTTGAGCAAAGTTGCGACCGTCGGAGCCACGACTTGCAATCCCAACGAGTTCAAAGTGCCAACTCGCAAGTGCCCCTGCACGCCTTCAGCCATCGCTTGAATGGCAGCCTGAGCTTGCGCGGTCAGACCGATGATTCGCTTGGCGTAATCATAGAGAAGCTGACCTTGCGCCGTGGGCCGCGCATGGCGAGCACCGCGATCCAAAAGATTCACGCCCAGCTCTTCTTCAAGATTTCGAATTTGCTGAGACACCGCCGGCTGAGTCAGAAAAAGCTTTTCCGCAGCCGCCGTCATACTGCCTTCGGAAACCACCGCTGAGAATGTAATCAATTGCTGCAGGTTCATCGCGACTCCCTCATGCGAGCTGTCTCAATCCGAGACAGCTCAAGTGTAAACGCATTTCGCAGGCGACGTCTCGCAGGAAGCGCAAAGTCCTAAGATGTGAGGACAATTCGGTCGCCCCCTAGGCCCGACCAAAGTCTGATACCTGTGCCCGTTCGCTGCGGATGAGTGTTCAGACGCACGTCCTCGGTTAACCTATCTACAAGATTGTTCGAGGGAGAATCGGCCTTAGCCGTTACCAAGAGCCGCCTCCTCCTGCATCTAGAATTCGCAACTCAAGGCTCGCGCGCCGAGCCCCGCGGTTGCGCTGAACAAGTTCGTTGCGCACACGATGGAGAGCCCACAACATGAGCGATCAATTCACCTCGGCGAATCCCGCACCGCCCCCATCAAAATCAACAAGTCCTAGCTCGCGACTCATCACCGCCATCGGCATGCTGATCTTAGCTTTGACCCTCGGCCAGGCCGAGTCCGCAGGCGCAAAAACCTTCATCAACTCCTATGTCAGCTTCGAACTCGCCGATCGCTGGAATTGCGTGCTCGAGCAAACAGAATGGGTGTGTCGCACTTCGGGTGCCGGTGATGCTCGCGAGGCCATCATCATTCTGACCGCCAAAGAGGTCGGTCCCCAAGACTCACTCCCCGCTTACCTTGGCCACCTCAAAGCGCCACGACAGATCACCACAAGAACGGGCATGCCGATCACCTCAGAGATTCAAAAAGTTGAACAGCGCCTGATCAACAGTCACCCTTGGGCCGATGGCATGCACCTGCAAAGCGAAGTGCCCAACTATTACACTCGCTATGTCGCCACCACCAAAGACGACATCGCCGTACTCGTGACCTTCTCGGCGCACAAAACCCACTACTCCAAATACGCTCAAGACTTCTTTCGCGCGATTGAGTCGCTCAAAGTTGTTTGGACGAAGACTTCGCGCGGAGCCGCGAATCGTGGTCCGCTCGGACAAGGCGGCGGCCTACTCGGTAGCGGCAGTGGCGGCGGCGCCGTGGGCTTTGATCTCCCCGATGAAGGCGAAAATCTCGGCGAGGGCGGAGACCTCACCACCCAAGCCGTGTTCGGGATTGCCGCGCTACTCGTGGTGGCCGCGCTCTTTTTGCTGATGCGGAAGAAGAAGCCGGCCAAGAAGAAGCGTTAAGCTGGTCCACTTGAGTGGTTGTGACGCCGGATCAAATAGGATTGATCTGGCGCCTGCGACCCCTCACTCACCGACTCATCGGATAACCCCAGCCAGGCCAACGCCCATCGATTCGGATCAGGCAACCCTCTCAAGGGATCACTGGCCGAGCCTGTAACTTGGCCATTGAACCGAGGCTGAACTAGAAAAATTCCGCCACACTCGCCCAAGCGGACTCGGCAAAGCTTTCCGTCCAGCACGCGACCACTCCCCTTGGCCCGGATTTCGGACGAAACTGCAGAAATGGAAATTCTCAGTTGGCTCATGAAGGTCCCGGCTTGGCTCAACGCATTTGATGAACTTCAACTTCCACTTTGGGGAGTCATCGCGATCATCGGCCTTGCCATGGTGGCCGCACTCTTTGCATTCCGTGAACTGCTCGGCTGGCTCACAAAATCGCATTCGGTATTGGACGAAGTGGGTGAACTTGAAATCAATCTCATGGAACAGATGAACGCCAACGCCCGCGAGCTTCGCGAGCAGGTTGAAGCGTTGCGGGATGAAGTTGAAGAACTCCGCCGAAGCCTTCAGCCTCGGCGGTCAACCGGCCAAGCCGCAACACTGCTGAAAACCATGGATCACGCGCAAACTTCAGCCGCCAACGGCGACAAATTCTCGGAGCATTTCAATCTGTCCTGGATGGGCCCAGCGACTCCGCTTCCGCCGATCTCTGCGGAGTTCCGAAACTCGGGCACTGGCGCAACCGTGCCTGCGCCAGCACCCTCGCCGCGAGATCCGTCAGCGGCAAGACCTCGTCAGTTTCCCTTACGCCGCGACCCACCCGAATTGCGATAAGTGCGCCGGTGAGTTGATCTGACGGCGACTTGAAGTGGAGTTACTGACGACCACTCAAGTGTGCCAGCTTAAAGAGTTCCCCGATCGCCTCATAAAACACTTCCTTCGGCAAAGCTCCCGCTGCCATCTGCGGCGAGCCCTCTTTGGGGATAAAAAGAATGCTCGGGACCGAGCGGATTTCAAACATCGCTGCCAACTCCTGCTCCTGATCCGTATCGACCTTGTAGATGTCGATTTGGCCGTCGAATTCGGCAGCGAGCTCATCGAGCACAGGCGCAAGCCGCTTACAGGGGCCGCACCACGTCGCATAGAAATCGATGATCGCCGGCCGATCACCCTGAAAGTTCCAAGCTCCGCCTTTGGTGAAATCGAACACTTTGGATTTGAAGTCAGCTTGGGTCATATTCTGTACAGGCATTTTGGCCTCGCTTTCATAGTATTAATATATTATTATTTTATAATATGTCAAGCTCAGCACATGTGACCAACAAGCCCAAGAGCAAGCCCCGTCCCTCCCTGCGCACGCGGAGCCTCAAGACGTCCCAACGAAAACCTGGGCGTCATGAATGGCGCTCCAGCCTTGCGCCTCAGTGCGAAGAGGTGGCTCGGGTGCTGAAGCTTCTGTCACATCCCGAGCGACTCAGAATTTTGATGGAGTTGGTGGATGGCGAGAAGTGCGTGGGCGATCTGACCAATTGCTGTGAGAGTTCGCAGTCACAGACTTCACAATTTCTCATGCGCTTGAAGCTTGAAGGCCTCTTGGAACATCGGCGCGAAGGTCGGTTGGTTTATTACCGAATCGCGGATCTGCGCATCGTTTCCGTACTGCAAGCGCTTCGTCGCTGCTTTTGCTAACGGCGAAGCGCTCGACCGGGACGCCGCCCACTCGTCAAAGCCCGCGACTCATCAGGAACTGCAATGCAGCGCTCGCCGTCGGATCACTTCAGCGTGTTGAGCGAAATGCTTTCGATGGGGCCCAAGTCCTCTAAGCCCTTGGCCGATCCCGCAGGTGCGTGAATGACCACAGCCCAATTCTCCGGAACCATCGACTTCTTAATGGCTTCGTTCACATCGCTCACGCTGAGGCGGTCAAGATCACGGACATAGTTGCGAAGATAGCTGTCGGGAATGCCGTAGTGCCTGAGCAGCAGCAAATTGAACGCGAGTTTCTCGCCGGTTTCGATCGCCTGCGGGAAAACGCCGCGCAGATATCCGCGAGCTCGCTCCAATTCCTCACTGCGTATGCCCTGCGCGTGCAGTTGGCGCCAGATCGCCAGAGTCTCGCGGACCACAGGGCCGATGGATTCGACCTTGGTGAAAGTTTCGATCTCAAAGGGGCCGCGCTGCAGGCGCGCATCGAAGCCCGAGTTGATGTTGTATGTGAGTCCCAACTCTTTGCGAACTCGATTGTTCAAGCGCGAAGCGAAGGCACCGCCCAAAATGGTGTTGGCCACGCGAAGCGGGATGAAGTTCTCGTCAGCTCGGCGAATGCCGAGTCGAATGAAGCGCACTTGCGCCTGAGTGAGACCCGGTTTTTCGACCACGAAGATCCGCGGCCCCGGTAATTCCGTTGGCTCAGTCATGAGCACGGGCTTCACGTCGCGTGCCGACCAAGATTCAAGTTGCTGTGTAAGGCGCTCAGCGAACTCGGGAGTGAACTGGCCGACGACAGCCAGAATGGAATTGTTCGGACGATAGTAGCGCAAGTAGTGTTGGATCACTTGCTTCTTGGTGATCTTTTCCACCGTGGCGCTCAGTCCGCTCGCAGGCAAGGCGTAGGGATGAGAGCGATACAACACGCGTTGCGCGGCCAAGTCGGCAACTTGCGCGGGAGAGTCGAGCCGTCGCGCCATCTGCGCCAATCGTTGTTTCTTCAGGCGAGTGATCTCGGCATCTGCAAAGCGCGGCTGAGTCAGCAGCTCGACGAAGTTCTTGATGAACTCGTCACCGTAAAGGCTAAGACCCGACATGGAAACGCTGGTGAAATCTTCATTCACGCTGGTGCCAAAGCTTGCGCCGATTCGCGCTAGGTCCTCAGCCAGTTTCTGCGCGTCGCGCTTCTGAGTTCCCTGCTGCAAAAGCTCCGCAACCAAACTTGACAAGCCTGCCGAGCCTTCGGGATCACTCGCCGACCCAGTCTGAATCAACATCTGCAAGCTGAGGTAAGGCAGACTTGAATCTTCAAGCAGCAGCACACGTAGACCGTTTTTAAGCTTCAATTCCTGATAAGCACGCAGACCTCCGGATGCCGCAGACTGAAGCTTCACATCCCCGCTTCCGCCAGCCAAGCCACCGCTGACGACTTTTTCTCCGCCGGTGCTTGAGCAGGCTGCGACCACACTCAACACGCCCATCAAACCCATGAAGCGAGCGGTGAGTTCCATTCGGTCGCTGAACTTGATGCGCCATGAATGTCGACTCATCGTCCACCTCCTTGACCTGCATTGACGTTGGACGAGGCGGACCCTCCGCCTTGCGGCCGAATCACGACCAGACTGGATTTCTCAGGGGTGAGGTACTGAGCCGCGACGCGCTTAAGATCCGCGGCCGTCACCTGCATGTAGCGTTGCAGGTCCGTGAAAGTTCGCGTGTAGTCGGCAAACAAAATTTCATTCGTGGCCAAAGCTTCAGCTCGCCCATGAAGCGTCTTGAGCGAGTCCACATGACTTTTGAGAAGCTGATTGCGTGCGGTCTCAAGTTCGGTGTTGGACACCAACAAGTTCCTCGGTCTCCACATCTCACCGTACACGGCGCGCTGCACTCGCTCGAAATCAGCTCCCGGCTTTTGTGTAACGAAAACTTGGAACAACCCCGCGTCCTGCAACGAAGAGTTGCGAGCCCCTGCGGACGTCGCCCACTGTTCTTTGTAGACCAAGCGGCGATACAAGCGCGACGACGTGCCCTGCCCCATCACCGAAGCGAGAAGATCCAGCGCGTAGGCGTCGTCCGTGCCAGCTTCGGGCACCAGCCAGTTCACCGACACCGTCCAAGCCTGAACGTCGCGACGAATGAACTGCGAGCGAGCCGAAGTTTGCGGAGCTTCGACGACTTTCTGAAAGGCCGGAACTTCTTGGCGAGGCAAAGCGCCGTAATACTTGCGGATCCACGATTTAGCTTTGGAAATCTCAAAGTCACCCGCGACAACGATGACGGCATTGTTGGGTGCATAGAAGGTTCGATGAAAATTCTGTGCGATCTCGGGGGTGACATTTCCAAGATCTTCCATGGAACCGATCACCGGCCAGCGGTAAGGCGACAGCTTGAAGACCGTGCCGAAAATCCCCTCCCACAAAAGTCCGATCGGATTATCATCGACGCGATAACGTCGCTCTTCACGCACCACTTCGCGCTCGGAATCAAGAGCCGCCTTATCGATCTTCAACGTGGACATGCGATCACTTTCGATATCCATGAGAAGCTCAAGCTTCGAGCTGGGCGCATTGATGTAGTAGCCCGTGTAGTCGTTGGTGGTGAAGGCGTTGTTGGTCGCGCCGTTGGATTGCAGGATCAAATCAAAGTCATCGCCAGAGTATTTTTTGGCGCCTTTGAACATCATGTGCTCAAAGAGATGCGCAATGCCCGTTAAGCCTGGCTGCTCGTGCTTGGATCCGACGCGAAACCACGAATGAAAACTCACCAGTGGAATGGATCGATCGACGTGATAGAGAACGGTCAAGCCATTGGCGAGGATTTCCTTTTCAACTGGAAAGGCGACCTTCACCTCCTGCGCGGCAGGTGCCGATGCGTTCTTTGACTGCGCATGAGCCGTGAAGGCGCTCATTTCCCAGGGCAGTGCCGACGGCAACGGCATCACCATCAATGCGACGTCGAGTAAAACGATCGCCACACACTGGCGCAATGATTGACCCCAGCCGGAGTTCCGGCCCGCGTTCATGTCGGAAAATCGAGATGTTTTTGGCATGGCTTTATTGTGAGACCGGACCACGCCCTAGGTCAAACCTGCGACGAAACGCCGACCAAGGACTCGACCAGCTTCAAAATCCGCCAACTGAATCTGATTTACTGGACAAGGAAATCAGAGAAGTAAACATCCTTCACCACAGCTTCATTCAGCTGTGTATTCAAGGCCACGGCGATCTCATCTTTCAAGAAGAGCTTGCCCTGAATGGTCTCAAGGTCATTGTAAGTCTTCGCGTTGAGAATGCGCATGATCTGATCGCGCGCCTTAGGGCTGAGACGGACGACTTCCTCAAATCCCGCTTCGTCCAACATCTCGAGCGTCATCTCCACGCGCAACATGCGCTTGGGCTGGCCTTCCAAGTTCACCGTAAAGGTCGGCATCGTGTAGAGGATGCTTTCACGCACACCTTCAGAGTCACGAAGCGTTTCAAGTTCCTTGATCGCGGCTGGCTCTCGCACCGCTGGACGCTGCCAACCTAAAGTCGCGGCGTAAGCCAAGTAGGCGCCTCCGCCTGTGACCACGAGGTTCATCACAATGAAGCCGGCGGCCGCGATCTTTTTAACATCAAACTTTTTCTCGCTCGCGCCCGTAGCCGCTGCGCCGTTTGCTCCACCGCCTGAATTTGCTTTGGCATCGGCCATCTTGCCTCCTCAACCCGACCTACACTAGATCGGACAAGAGTCGTGCCGACTTGAGTCGAGGAGATGAAGACTTGTCCGCTAGGGGAATCTGTCTCAGACTAATACAGATGCCAGAGCTGCTAGATGGACCGAATTCGAGCTTGCGACGTTTCCACGCGCCCGCACCGGCGGCACGAATGAGCGGCATTGCGATCAAGTCGGCCCTTGCCGTGTGCGCTCTGATGAGCGGATCGGCCATGGCCAACTCCTCGCATTCACATGCCGTGGCGACCACACAGCGAATTCCCGCGGAAGTGTCAAAGTCTGCGACAGTGGCGGCGACCTCGGCTGAGGCACCTTCGGAAACGACGGCGCAGATTCCCCTGCATCTGATCCACATCCCGGATGTGGCGGACGAAGAAAGTTACTTCGGTCGACATGCCTTCGTGGTCGACAAGTCCGCCCGCACTTTAGAAATCTGGCGCACACGCAGTGGAAGCTTTGAGCGCATCGCCTCATTCCCCGCCGACATGGGAAAAAACGATGGCGACAAAAAACAGCGCGGCGATCACAAAACTCCCGAAGGAATTTATTTTTTGCTGGAGCGGCTTGAGGGCGCGGGCCTCGACTTTTCCCAATACGGAAGTCGCGCCTACACCACGGATTACCCGAATCTCTTTGATAAGCTGGATCGCAAAACCGGCGATGGAATTTGGCTTCACGCCGTACCGGATAATGTTCCACTCACGCGCGGCAGCCGCGGCTGCGTCGTCGTGAGAAATGACATCGTGAAGACGTTGGATCCTTATGTTCGCCTCAACCGCACGCCGATCATCATCAGCGATAAGATCGACGTTCGCGCGCCACGCGAACAGCGCCAACGCGCCGATGAGTTGCGGCGCTGGCTCGACACTTGGCGCGACGGCTGGGAGAACTCGGCGAACTCGCAAAAACTCGATACCTATATGAGTTTCTACGATGAGACGTTCAAAAGTCTCGGGATGAACAAGGCGCAGTGGCGCGAGTTCAAACAGCGACTCTCCAGCGAGAACGGCAAAATTGAAATCCGCATTTCCGAGCCCATGGTGCTGGAGCATCGAGGCCGAGCCGTACTGCGCTTCGTTCAGGCGTACTCCAGCGAGAAGCTGTCGGACTTAGGTGAAAAGACTCTTCATTTGCTCAAGCGTGGCGATGAATGGAAGGTGATTTCTGAAACTTGGATGGCGGACAATTCGCCGCTGGCGCGCCTCGCGATCGAGGCCGCAGGTCGCGGTGAAGTTCAGCGCACTTCGACTTCTCACCACGTTCCCCGCGCCGCAGGTCAATCCGCAAGCACCTTCGAAACGCCGGAATCCCGCAACTGATCGTCGATCTGGCTCATCAATCCACGAATAAAAACTCAGCATAAAAAAAGCCGAAGCATGCTTCGGCTTTTTCATTCATCAATGTCGTGCGGCTCAGAGTTAGTTGCCGAGCTCGTGCTCAACAGCGAGAGTCTCCGATTGAGCTGCCAAATCCGGCAATGTCTCGGTCTGCTTTTTCACATCATCCGCCGTCAAAACTTTGCGGCGCATGTTCCACTCCACCAATCGCTTATCCGACTTCAAGCGCTCCACTTCGCCCGCCAAAGACTTTGCCGGTGAACCCGTTTTTCCTGTGCGGTTGCCAAACATTTTTGAAGCTTGCGTGCTCATCGTTTCTCCACTTTCAGTTATGCGATCCCGAACCTCGAATGCGCCGGCCGATCAACTCCAGTACTTGGGACCGTCGCCATCGGGTTTGTCGTTGTTTACCACGAGCTTTAGCCCAGGTCCACGCCGACCTCCACCGCCGCGCTTACGCCAATTTCGCTGCTTCCACCAGGTGTAGCCCCTTAAAAACAAAAAGCCCGAGGCCAAGCCGCCCAAATGCGCCAGATTCGCCTCGCCGCTTCCGCCGATCCCGGAATTGAGAATGGTTGCCACTTCGACGGCCCCCAGAATCATCACAAACCACTTGGCCCGCATCGGGAAGACCATGAGGAAGTAGACAATGCGTTCGCCAAACAAAATGCCATAGGCCAGCATCAGGCCAAAAACGGCGCCCGAGGCCCCCACCACCGGCGTGGTCCAGGCCGGAGAGATCGAGCCTGTGCTCAGGCTCCACACCCAGAGCACCAGCAAATAAATCAGCCCCGCACCAATGCCCGAAGCCAAGTAGTAACTCAGAAAGAGTTTTGAACCCCACCGACTCTCGAGCTCTGAACCCAGCCACCAAAGTAAGAGCATGTTGAACAGAATGTGGAAGGGATTAAATGAGTGAACGAATTGATAAGTCGCCAACTGCCAGATGTGAAAACTATCAAACACGGCGTGTGGAATCAGCGCCAGAGTTCCCGTAATCCACAGGTCACCGAGAAGGTACTTCTCCACCACCACCTGAAGCACCAACCAGATCGCTACGCAGCTGATGATCAGCCACTTCACCACAGGCGTCATTTGCACGGGCATATTGAACTGCACATTACCACGATGACCCATGCTCGTTAGTCCTTCTTGGCGTGCAGGCCAGGCTCTGAGAGCTCTAGCAACACGCCACCTGTGGCCGCCGGATGCACAAACACCACACGGCAATTGTGCGCCCCGATTCGCGGAGTTTCATTCACCAGGCGAACGCCCTTGGACTTCAGGCGCGCCACGATCTCGTCGATGTTCTTCACGCGCAAACAAATGTGATGAATGCCAGGACCGCGCTTATCGAGAAAGGCTTGAATCGGACTGTCGGGCGCCGTGGCCTCGAGCAATTCGATGGAAGCTTGATTGCCAAGATCCAAAAAACCCACGCGCACTTTTTCCGTCGGCACTTCTTCCGTCGGCATGTCGCGGAACCCGAGCGCCGAATAAAACTGAAAGCCCTCTTGGAGCGAGCGAACCGCCACACCCAAGTGGTCCAGCTCGAATTCGAAATCAAGTTTCATCGAGGCCACTGCGTCCCCGGCTACCTGATGGGCCGACGGACTGGATGACTGTTTGGACGATCCGGCCATGCGCACCCCTTATGCCGAGAAATAGGGTAACAGCCGCTGATAGGTCAGCTCAAGGGTTTCGACCACCACTTTTGTTCCGCCGATCAGCGGGAAGAAGTTGGTATCGCCCGACCAGCGAGGCACCACATGCCAATGCAAATGCTGTGGGATTCCCGCTCCCGCCGCAGCCCCGAGATTGATGCCGATATTGAATCCCGAGGGCGTGTACATGTCCTTCAGGGCCGCCACCGACTTGGTCAAAAGAGCTTGAATTGCATGCGACTCAGCTTCGGTCAGTTGCAACAAGTCTCCCACATGGCGCGTCGGTAGAATCAGCACATGCCCGTTGTTGTAGGGAAACTTATTGAGCACGACCATCGCGTGTTCATTTCGATAAACGAGCAGGCTCTCAAAGCTTGGACCGCTGGCGAGAGCCGCACAAAACACGCAGGCCTCGACAGCCTCTTTACTTTGCACGCGACGAACGTAGGCTTTGCGCTCGGGCTTAAACAGCACCTCGTGGCGCTTGGGAAAATGCGTGGCCGCTCGCGATGAGCCCGCCGTGCGCGATCTCGCCTTTGATAACTTCGACTTTGGCCGCGACTTTTTGGCCGACTTTTTGGCCGACTTTTTGGCCGACTGTTTGGCCGACTGTTTGGCCGACTTATTGGCCGACTTATTGGCCGACTGAGGCGCAGATGCCTTGTTGGGTCGATGCTTCGACTTTCCCTGAACTGACATGGCTTAAGCCTGCGACTGCGAGGCCAAGCAGGCAACCGCCAACTACGCGCACCAAAAAGAAAGAGCCGGCCCACTGGGCCAGCTCTTACAGTTGCTTCGCCTTGAGCGAAGCTCCGTTTTTGAAATCGCGAATTACTCTTCGCGCTTAAGACCCTTGAGCTGCTCGCCGAACAGATCACCCAAAGAAGTCTTCGACGTCGCCGTCGCCTTCTTCACGTAATCGTCGACATCGGCCTTCGATTCACGAAGCTTCACAAGCTTCGCCGACAAACCGATTTTGCGCGCGTCGCGGTCGACCGAAATGATTTCGGCTTTCACGACGTCACCCGCTTTGCAGAACTCTTCGGGTTTGTTCACGCGATCCACCGACAACTCGGAGATGTGGATCAAACCTTCGATGTCCTGCTCGAGCTCGACGAACACGCCAAACTCAGCGAGCTTAGTGACCTTCACGTCATGCTGCGTGCCGACTTTGTACTTCATGTCGACCGTCGACCACGGATCGGCCTCAAGCTGCTTGATACCCAGCGAGAAGCGCTCCTGCTCGACATCCACGCCCAAGACCACGGCGCGAACCTGTTGGCCCTTGGTGAACATTTCCGAAGGATGATTCACGCGCTTTGTCCAAGAGAAGTCGGAGATGTGAACCAAGCCGTCGATGCCTTCTTCGACACCCACGAAAATTCCGAAGTCGGTGATCGATCGAACTTCGCCTTCGATGATGGTACCGGGCGAGTAGCTCGCCTTGAGTTCCACCCAGGGGTTCGGCATCAGCTGCTTCATGCCCAGCGAAATGCGGCGAGCCGTCGGATCCACTTCGAGAACCTGAACATCGACTTCGTCGCCCACGTTCACGATTTGCGAAGGATGCTTCACGCGCTTTGTCCAAGACATTTCGGAAACGTGAATGAGGCCTTCGACACCTTCGGCGAGCTCGACGAATGCGCCGTAGTCCGCGAGGCTGACGATTTTGCCTTTCACTTTCGCGCCGACCGGGAAAGCACCCGAAGCCGACTCCCAAGGATCAGCTTGCAGCTGCTTCATGCCCAAAGACACGCGCTCTTTTTCCGGATCGTACTTGAGGACAACGACTTTGATCTCGTCGCCGATTTGCAGAAGCTCCGAAGGATGCTTCACGCGGCCCCAAGACATGTCGGTGATGTGCAACAGACCATCCATGCCACCGAGATCGATGAAGGCACCGTAGTCGGTGAGGTTCTTCACGCTGCCGGTGACGATCGAGCCTTCCTTCATCGCATCGAGAGTCTGCGTGCGCAGGCTTTCGCGCTCTTCTTCGAGGAGTGCTCGGCGAGACAACACGATGTTGCCGCGCTTTTTGTTGAACTTGATGACTTTGAACTTGTACTTCTTGCCGATGTACACGTCCATGTTGCGCACCGGACGCAGATCGATCTGCGAACCCGGCAAGAAGGCCTTCACGCCGATGTCGACGGACAAACCGCCCTTCACCTTCGCGACGATCGTACCTTCGATCAGCTCTTCGTTTTCAGCCGCACGCGAGATGTCGTTCCATGCGCGCATCATGTCGGCCTTGTCCTTCGAAAGAACAACCATGCCGTTTTCGTTTTCGATGCGATCCACATAGACTTCGACTTCTTGCCCGGGCTTCACATCCACTTGGCCGTCGATCACGCGGAATTCATTGATCGGAATCAAACCTTCGGATTTGTAGTTGATGTCGACGAGCACATAGTCCGTCTGAACTTCAACCACTGTGCCCTTCACCACATCGCCGACTTTCACGTCGCGCTCTTTGAGCGACGCTTCGAAGAGATTTTCAAACTCCGCACCGGGAGCTTTGGTTTTCGGCGACTCGAACTCGTCAAACAAGGCTTTCACTCGCGCCGCTTCGGCTTGAGCTTTGGTGAGTCCGGATTTGGCTTTGCCTCCGCCCGAGGCTTGCTTGTCGGCGGCGAACAGGATGCGTTCAAAAAACTTAGACAACATATGGTTTATTTTTTTCCTCCTGAGAAAACAGGCTCTGGCTCGTGTGTCGGCACGGGCCCGTTTTCAATCTCCCTTTTGGGATGAGCATCGGTTATCAGGGGCGGCCTTGGCCGAGTCAACGCGAAAGTTGACCCGTGGCGTCTAAGCCCTCAGGAATAGGAGATTTTGCTGAGAATCAGCATCTCGATTTGGTCGACGACTTCATTCAGTGTCAGGCCACTGGTGTCGATGGCGAGCGAGCCCTCCGGCTGCACCATGGGAGCGGCCTTGCGGCTAGCGTCTTGCTGATCACGCCGCTTTTGCTGCTCGACCACGTCACCGGGGTCCCGACCCTCTTCGGTCGCCCGACGGGCCGCGCGCGCTTCAGCCCGAGCCGTTAAAAAGATCTTTACGACGGCTTGGGGGAACACGACGCTGCCGCAGTCGCGACCTTCGGCGATCAGGCCTTTGACGCCAAGAGCGCAGCGGCGCTGGGCATCGAGCAAAGCCTGACGGACCTTGGGGTAAGAGGAAATCTTGGAGGCGAGCAAGCCTACGGCTTCTTTCATGATCTCTTCGGTCGAGTCCTCGCCGTGCAGTTCAAAGCGCGTTTGGTCCAAATCCAAGCGGACTCGCCAGGCATTGGATCGAGCGAACTCGGCCACAGCTTCTTCGTCGTCGAGATTCACACCTGAGTGATGCGCCGCCCATGCGACACCTCGGTAGAAGGCGCCAGTCGACACCCACACCCAGCCAAAGCGCCGAGCTAGCTCTCGCGACACTGAGCTTTTGCCGCTGGCCGCAGGCCCATCAATCGTCACCACGACAGTGTCTTGGATTTGCTCCAAAACACTTTCGCCGGTGCGCGAGGGCGTGGCTGCAGTGAGCGTGGCGTTCACGTGTGGTTCTCCATGAAGAGAGGCCGGCAAGAGTTGGCCTGCGACATATTCGAGTCGCAACAGTGACACAAAAGAATCTGCTTGGGGTCAAGGGCTTCGCCACGGGAAGCGCCGCGAAGTCAGCCGGTAGCTGAATTTCCCGGCAAGACCTAGCGCACCTTGAAGCCTAGCGCCGCAAGTTGCGACTTAATTTCGCCGATTTGTTCCGCATTGAGCGTCTCAACCAGCAAATCGATGCGCGTTTCGCGAAGCCCCAATTCGGGCGACACGCGATCATGCAGAACTTCCAACACATTCGCGCGATTTTTTGCCATCACTTCCGTGAGACGCAAGAGGTTGCCGGGCAAGTCGTCGGCGATGACACTCACGCGCGCCAAACGCGAAGCTGAGCGCAAGCCGCGCTCGATCACGCGGGCGATCACGTTGAGATCGATATTGCCGCCGCACAAAATCACGGCGGTCTTGCGACCCTGAAGCTGCGGAAGCTTACCCGCCATGATCGCCGCGACACCGGCCGCACCCGAACCTTCCACGACAGCTTTGGATTTTTCCATGAGGGCGACGATCGCCGTTGCGATTTCATCGTCACTGACACTCACAACGTCATCGACCAATCGCGAGATGTAGTGCTTGTGCATATCGGGGCTCGCATTTTTGACGGCGATGCCCTCGGCGATCGTGGCTCGACGAATGCGCGCAGGCACGGGGCTGATTTGTGCCGCACCTTTGGAGTGAAAGAGCTGCATCATCGCTGGCGAAGTGTCGGACACGACACCGTAGACTTTGATCGAAGGCTTCAAACTTTTCACGGCCGTGGCAATGCCACTTAAGAGTCCGCCGCCGCCAATCGGCACCACGACAGCTTCAAGGTCCGCGATCGCTTCAAGCAACTCCAGTCCGATGGTGCCCTGGCCCGCGATCACGCGCGGATCAAGATACGGATGCACGAAGGTGTAGCGGTGCTGCTTTTCAAGCTCGAGCGCGTGCGCGTAGGCCTCGTCGTAAAATTCGCCATGCAAGATGACATTGGCGCCATAGGAACGCGTGGCGTTCACTTTCACCAGCGGCGCAGTGATCGGCATGACAATGTGGGCCTTCATGCCGGTGATTTGCGCGCTGAGTGCGACACCTTGGGCGTGATTGCCAGCGCTCGAGGCCACCACACCATGGGCGCGCTCGGCTTCACTCAAGTTCAACATACAATTGAGCGCGCCGCGAATTTTGAAACTGCCGGTGAGCTGCTCGTTTTCAAATTTGAAATACAAATTCGGATCCCACGGGCAAACGCGAGTCTCTGTGGACTGAATGCGGCCCTTGAGCGTGCTCTGCGCGCGTCGAATATCGTCGAGATTCACCGGATGTTGTGCCATGTGGCGAGAGCTTGCCCCTCGATTTGAATCGAGTCAATCGGCCGCGACGACCAAAAACCGTGTCCAAATGTTACGGCGCAGGCGCGGCGGAACCCGGCGAAGTGGAGGGCAGATCAATGACGCCGTAAAGCGTAGGCAACTGTTCAAGCGTTACCCACACGCCGCCACGCGATCGCTCACAGCGCGCGCGAAATTGCGGACGGTAAGATGAGCAGTCTTGCCCCCACGAGTTGCGCACAAAGTATTCGCAGCGGCCACCGCGCAGACGCCGGGCTGAAATCACTGAGGCGTGATCCGCATGACGAGCATCATCGTCGGGAGTCATGATGTCATATGCCGAGTAACTGATGCCCACCGGACGTCCCGCGGAAAGGCCCGCATCGATGCGCGCGCGCAACTGCGCGCGAGCGTCGGTGGCGCGGATCTCTCCGGCCTTCAAACGCTTTGCGAAGTCCTCAGCTCCGTCCGCTAGCAAAGTGGCTTGCGGAATCGCCGGCGGCTCGACACGAATTCGCTCGCCACATTTTTGGTTAGCGTATTGGATCACGCGTTCGCGCAATCCGCCCGTCATCACTTGCGCCAACTCATTCATTTGTGCCGTCGGCGAAGCCAACGGGTCTCCGGGTGAAAGTTCACATTCGCCGATGCGCGCTGACCCCAACTCAATCAATGCGCGAAGGCCTCGACGTCGCAGGCGCTGCCGTAGTTCGCGAAACTCGCGAAGTCCAGACTGCGTCACTTCACGTTCGGGAAGATTCTGCTCGCGGCAAAGGCCTCGCCATTGGCCAATGGCGATGGTGGAGTCCTCAGCTCCACCCAGAATCATAAATCCGCGACTGGTCAGATAGTGCCGAGGCCTAAAGGCCTGCAATTCAGTTTCACGTCCTTCCCAGAAGCGCCGCTCTTGTTCGGGGCTCAAAAGAAAGTCGCGAAGTGGCGTCGAAGGCGACTCGCGAAGTTCGCGGCGAGTGGCCGTCGAGTACTGAATCGCCAAATCGACAGCCGAGATCCGTTGGCCGGTATGCACTGTCAGTAAATCCGCAGCGACATGCGCATAGCACCAGCTCGACTCACCTTGATCGCGCGGCGGACCTAAGCGCGCGGTGTGATCCACAGCCGAACAATTTTCCGAGGCTTGCACCGATCCGTTCATCGACTCGGCGACAACGAAGATCATCAGCCACAAAGCCGTCGCTTGCATGAACTTTGGCCAAAGATGGCGACCGTCAGCGAGCCGCTTTGCCTCGTGGCGCCATACGCGATGCGGATCGCGACTTGCGCGTTTTGAAATGACCCGTTTCTGTTCCTGCAAGATCAACAAGATCTGGCTCCCAGCACAAAGTGAATCCGATCAGGGGACGATAGTGTTTCGTCCCAATCTCTCCGCTAACAGCTTTTCCGCTAACGCTTTCTTCAGCTTGATCGAGCGTCAGCAGGTCGGCTGAAACTTCGCTGATCTCATCGACGATGTAGAAAAAAGGCGCGAAGGTTTTGCCGCAATTCCCGCAGCTTGAAGTACGAGGACTTGCGTCTTTTATTTCGATTCGCTCTTCGAGATGCCCGCACACGTGACAACGGCGCCAATGCGAACGAGTCGCGACTTGATTCGACGATGCAAGCATCGCCGATGGATCTTGAGTCGTCGCGGCCATCGCCGAAGCTTGTGAACCTCGACGCGAATTTGATTTCGCTCGGCGACCTAAGCTCGGCTTGGAACGCGAACTCAATTTTTGTTTCGGCACGCTTCGCCTCCCGCTCTCGATGCCACGGCATCGGCAAGCTGCGAATCGCGATCCCTCAAAGACCTCCCTCTCAAACCCAACTTTAGGCTCGCATGAGTCGCGCCAATTTTCGAGGCCACGGCGGCGAGTTGAGTGTCGACACATTCGACACTTTGCAATTTGAACTTCACGCCTCGGCACTTGATGCTCTGCATGCAGCGACAAAATTGCGTCTCATTTTGAGATCGCGGGGCCGATTTTGGAGGCCGTGGCGACGCCAAGATCGCCTTCATTCGCCCACATTGCCCGTCCGCGAATTTGCGGCTTGGCCTCGAAATCGCACCCCCGAGCCTCCGCAAAGCCCCCGACGGCGTCTGTCGCGCTCCCCCCGCCCGCGATTTGCGCCTGGCCAAGCTCTCTCAACTTTCACCAGGAGAAGGTCGTGCCCTGGAAGCGTTGGTATTTGTTCTTTGGCTCGCATCGAATTTCAATTCGACGCGCTCTGGGCTGCATCGCAATGCTTGCCGTGATCAGCGGCGCGCTCAGTACCCGCGCGCAAACTCTGCGCAGTGATGACCCCGGACTTTCCTATGGCGGCATTCGCGTCACGCGAGAGATGCTGCGCGAAATTGTTTTGGAGCAGGAGTTGCGCGACCGCGGCCTTCAGCGACCCGGTCCCTATCGCGCGGACGCTCCGCAGATGCGGGCCGTGATGCGCGGTCATTGGATCGCCGTCGATACACGTGACGGCGTGGCCTGTGGACGCATTCGCGAATCGATTTTTAGAATGCAGTCGGCACGAAGGGCCGAGGCCGATGTCACTTTAGCGAATATGTGCGATCACGATCCCGCTCGACCGGTGGTGAGTGTGCTGGTCTTCGACCCCATGGATCCCGACACTTTCACACGCGAAATCGATCTGAATTGGCTGAAGTCCACCGACAAAAACTTAGTGACCGATACGCGCAATCTCACCTTCGCGATGGCGGGCATGATGGGACTTCTGTGGATGCTTCCTGAGAGCGTCACCAATTGGAAGAAGGATCAAATTCGCCAAAATCCCGGCGGCATCTTCGACGAGTATCGACAGAATCTTCGCAAAGGTCCGGTGTGGGACAAAGACGATTGGTACATCAACTTTGTCGGCCACCCTTTGTCGGGCGCGGCCTATTACACATTGGCTCGTCACAACAATCTCACGCCGATGCAAAGCTTCGGATACTCGGTGCTGATGTCGACCTTCTTCTGGGAGTATGGCTTTGAAGCCTTCGCCGAAATCCCCTCCTATCAAGACTTGATCATCACGCCCGTGGTCGGCTCCATCCTTGGCGAAATGTTCTTTCAGTGGGAGCAACGCATTCGCGCCAACAACGGTGAGCTGATGGGCTCAAAGCGCCTCGGAAAAATCGCGATGGTCGCCTTGAATCCGATGGGCTCACTCTCCAACTGGATCAATCGCGGCTTGGGCTCGCGCTTCATTCAAAGCGCGCGCGCGGATCTGATCATGCGAAGTGGGCGTCGAAATGCGCCGGTGAATCTGGCGGATCCCTTCGGCGCACCCGCAGGGAACATGATTGGCCTACAACTTCGCTTCGAGTTTTGGTGAAGCCAGGAAGTGTCGAGCGGATCGACACTCCTGTAAGCCGGACAGGGCGAGGCACGGCCGCCGACCTTCTCCTCGAGCCGAAATCACAAGCGAAATCGCGAGCCCGATCCTCAAGATCATGCTCTGGCGTCACTTAGACCGATGGCCCAGATCTCGCACACCCTTCGCGAACGCATCCAGGCAGTAAGGAGAGGCCATGAAGATCATTTCAGCCCCAATCCCGACAATTTTGCAGGCCCATCTTCGAACTCGCATGTGCGCCATCGCTCTGCTTTTGACTCTTTGTCCTCTGGACGCTGACGCCACTCGCAACGGCGGCGCTACCGTCGCGCCGGCCTCGCCCACGCGCCAAGCGATGATGGCCGAGGCCACGGCCATCGCCCAACGTCGTGCGACCGCGGATCGCATTGATTTTTGCTACCGCCAAACTCAGGCGGTGATGGAAGGCGTGCCGCTCAACTCGGGCGCCTACGGCGAGCTCCAGACCGCACATGCGGCTGTGTTGTTCTTGCAATGCCAAGTCGTGCAAGAAAGTGGAGCCCTGCTCAACAAGCGCCGCGATCCGCGCTTGAGCACCGGCCAAGTGATCGATCGCCTGGCCAGTGCCATGGGACAAAGCGAAGCCACACACGCTCGCCTCGTCGACTCTTTCAACACATTGTTTGAGTGATGACGGGCTTCAGGCCTGAAGCATCTGGCACAAACTCAAGTGAGTATCGCACTCTGCACGCGCGACTTCGCACGTTGTTGAGTGCCCGATCTCAACTCGAATTGGCTCAACTGCAATTGGCTCAACTGCATTTCGGGCATACGATCTTCACCACCCAGTTCGAAACGGCCGCGGAAGAATTAGAAATTGATCGTCCCCGGTCAGTTCTACGAAGACATTTCGTCCGGTAGAATTGTCCCAGAAGCTGGGCGTCCAGGATCCTCATTAACTCGGATCCCAAGAGCGCTTAACGCACGAAGGACTCTAAATTTCGGGACTTGAAGTGATGTCCGACTGACCCGGCAAACTCAACCGAAACGGAGCATCGGGCGTTTCGATGGATCAATCGCAATCATAATCTCCTCGAATTTCGCGAGTGATGGAACACTCTCGCCGCGCTCATAACGAAGAATTCCGGTCTCTGACTTTTCTCCGAGACGTAAGGCGACCTGCTTCGCGCTGAGTCCACGCAGCGAACGCGTTCGGCGAATTGAAGTGGCGATCAGCATTCCCGGATTATTGGCCTCAATCGCGAACTCCCCGTCTCCCAGCGGAAAGATTTTGACCTTGAACCCCTGCCGATCCACTGCGATTTCGACGGCGTCCTTCGCCATCGCGAAGGCTTCCTTCAAAGTTCTGCCCTGGGTGTGAACACCGAGCGCAGGAACCTCGACAGCGTAAAACCCGCCCGTATCGGCGTTTTTGAAAACACGTCCCAAGATTCTCATTTCGCCCCCTTTAACCGCTTGGCTTCTTTGAGAATACCTCGAGCGGTAAATTCGTTGATCTCCTTGTGGCGTGGAACCGCAAGACTGAATACGCCATTCGTCCACTTGTCATGCTTGCCGCCACCGGGGACCAGCCACCAGCCCAGCTTTTTCAACTCTGATTCAAGGTCCCGTTTCTTCACAGAATTAGTTTCGCACAGATATGTGCTGATTTAAACACATATCTGTGCTGCCCTTCAAATCAAAGCAATTCGAGATCAAATCTGAATCTTGGTCCAAAGTGGCGGCCACAAGTTCGCGACGCTCAGTCCTTATGGCGTCTCGACCAAGACCTGGAGCGACTCAACTATTTCAGATCAGCACCGGCCAGTGCGCTAAAGCTCGCAACTTCAAGCGAAGCGCCGCCGACCAAGAAACCGTCAATCTCGGGCTGCTCGCGAAGTTGATTGGCATTATCGGGCTTCACGCTGCCGCCATAGAGGATCGGTGTGCGGCCCGCAAGTTCGGCGCCGTACTGCTTTGCAAGCCACGCGCGAATCGCGACATGCGCTTGATTCGCTTGCTCGGGAGTCGCGACTTTGCCGGTGCCGATCGCCCACACAGGCTCGTAGGCAATCACCAGGCGCGAGGTCTCGAGGATGGCGCGATCCACGCGCTCAAGGCCCGCGGCCAATTGCCGTAAATTCACTTGATCCGTCTGCCCGGCTTCGCGCTCAGGCAAGGTTTCTCCAACACACAGCATGACCTTCAAGCCCGCCTTCAAGCCCGCATCCACTTTGAGCGCCGTCCACGCATCACTTTCGTGAAACAAACTTCGACGTTCACTGTGACCGACCAAGAGCCATTCGGCGCCCATCTCGCGCGCGACCACAGCGGAGTTTTCACCCGTGAAGGCGCCTTTGGCCTCGTGATGCGCATTCTGAAGTCCGAGCTCCACACCCGTACCTTGAGCCGCATCGACGGCCGCGGAGAAATTCAGCGCGGGCACAAAGCCCAGCACGCGAAAGCGCCCGCCACGAGCCGACCTTTGCGGCAAGCTCGCCGTGACGCCCTTCCATGCCGCGAAGAAAGCCCGCGTTTCGCTGGGGTTTTTGTGCATCTTCCAATTGGCTGCCAAGAGAAAGTCGCGCATATCACTCCACGCAATAAGCTTGAAAGCGAACTCGATTGGTCCAAGACAAAAATCCGTGCGAGGTCGAGTAGCGCGACTGAATGCCGGTGATCTGTCCACCTCGGCACTGAGCTTCAAGTTTGGCCCGCGCCTGATCGACGTAGTCGGTTTGACCGACAAAACCCATCACCACACGCTGCTCGCCTTCAGCCATGACTCGACGAGCTTCGCCGAGTTTCGCGCTCGGTGACAGATCGCCCTCATGCACCATGTGCAGAGCGTGCGTGCAGCCCCCGAGCCACATCAACGTCGCACCCAGCGCCAGCGCCTTCGGCCCGCGGCCTAAAATAGAATTCCCAAACTTCATTGCCCCGCCACGCAGTAGCCGCGTGCCTCCACGCGCGTCGCATGCGCGATGATCGGAAAGTAAGTGATGCCTTCATGCTTAGTGAGCACGCCTTTGACGTGACCCTTCGGACATTGGTTGGCGAGCTGCTCCGCCATGTCGTTCACATAGTCGTTATTGAAGTTGAACATCAAAAAGTAGAAGCGATAGGCCTCGGCCCGCACCATCTGCGTGCGCTCAGACGGGATCGTCGACTGCGAGAGCGACTGCAAATGCACGCATCCGGCCTGACTGCCCATCAAGAGCATGAATCCCAAGCTGAACAGTAGTTTTGACGTTTGAATCTTCATGGGCACCTCATGTCTCTCGGCAATAGCCGATAATTTTGACGATTTCACCACTGACCACCGGGTACTTAGCCGTCTCACGAATCGAGACCAGACCGCTCACGACACCGCGCGGACATTCTTTGCGAATCAGATCAAAGGCCTTGTCGGCATACATCGGCGAAAAAACTTGATTGCCGGTTCGCGGGCCCATTTGAAACAGCGAAATGATTCCGGCCACGCCGCCGATGTCATCGCGAGTTTGCTGATGCTGTGTGAGAGCTTTGCCGACACGCGCGGCCTCGTCGAAGTTCACACCCGTTTCGCTGATGAGAATTTCAAAGCGCCGACCTTTCAGCACGGCTTGCGAGTCGATCTCGCCCACTTGTGTGTGGTGCATGATCGCACAGCCGGACAACAGCATCGGCGTGAGCGAAAGCGCGACAACGGTGATTCTCGCGAACCGAAGTCGCGAGCTGAAATCATGAAGAAACCTCAAAGCTCGATGATGGCGCATGCCGATCCTCCTCGAGCTGAAAGTGTTCGGCTTTAGAGCTTCGGTGTCACGGACTCGCGCAGCACACGCAGCGCTTCCAGACCCGGGAGCTTGGCCCCTTCCAAATACTCAAGGGACGCGCCTCCGCCTGTGGAAATATGCGACATTTGCGGAGCAAAGCCGCTGGCTTCGGCCGCCGAAGCCGAATCGCCGCCGCCCACCACGGCCAGTCCGCCATCTTGGGACAATTGCGCCAGTGCTTCCGCGACAGCAAATGAGCCTTTCGCAAATTCACTTCGCTCAAACACACCCATGGGGCCGTTCCAGAACACAGTCTTCGCGCGCGCGATTTCTTTTCGGTAGAGCTCGGCTGTCTTGGGGCCGATGTCGAGTGCCAAGCGGTCCGCAGCGATCTCCGCTGTGCTTGTCGTCTCGATTCGCGTCGGCGCCAAGAAATCGTCGGCAACCACGTGATCCACGGGCAAAAGTAGCTTCTTGCCGCGAGCCGCGACGCGCTCGATGAGCTCTTTGGCGAAGCTGACTTTGTCCTTTTCAAACTTCGACCTGCCCACCGAGATGCCCTTGGCGTGCAGGAAGGTGTAAGCCATCGCGCCGCCGATCAAGAAGCCGTCGACAGAGTCCATCAAGTTCTCGATGACTTTGATTTTGTCGCTGACTTTCGCCCCGCCCAAGATGGCCAAAAACGGCGTCGCAGGTTGCGAGGTCAATCGACCCAAGTTTTCGATTTCCTTTTTGATCAAGTACCCGCAACCGCGCTTAGCCACCGCGCGAGCCAAGGCGTCGATGCTCGCATGCGCGCGGTGTGAAGCACCAAAAGCGTCGTTGATGTATACATCCGTGTAGCTCGCCATGATGTTGGCGAACTCCACGGAGTTTTTGGTTTCGCCTTCTTCAAAGCGCAGATTCTCCAAGAGCAGAACTTGCTTGGGTCGCAGACCCGGCAGCAGCGCTTTGGGCGCGTCTGACGTCGGCTCCTCAATGAGGATGACTTCGGCCTCGAGCAATTCACCCAATCGGTCCGCCACAGGCTCGAGAGAATAAAGCGCTCGGTCTTCCTTCTTTTCCGGACGACCAAAGTGCGAAGCGAGAATCAGCTTCGCACCCTTGTCCATCGCGTAGCGAATCGTCGGCAAGGCCGCGCGAATGCGCGTGTCGTCCGTGATCTTCACCTGACCGACCGGACCTTCGGTCGGCACATTGAAGTCACAGCGGATGAAGACGCGTTGATCCTTCAGATCAAAGTCTTCAATGCTCTTGATGCCCTGTAAACCCGTCGCGATTTTGCCGAAGCCAGCGCTCATGACTCAAAGACCTTTCTTCGCCATATGCAGCGCCAAATCCACCATGCGCGCCGAAAATCCTGTCTCGTTGTCGTACCAAGAAAAGACCTTCGCCATGCGCGTGCCGCTGACCATGGTCGAAGGCAAATCCACGATCGACGAATAGCGATTGCCATTGAAGTCGACTGAAACGAGTGGTGCTGACTCACACGCGAGCACGCCTTTCAAAGCGCCCTGCGAGGCGGCCACGAGTGCGTCGTTGATGGCTTGAGCGGTGAGATCTTTCTGCGCGGTGAAGGTCAAATCCACGAGCGACACGTTTTGCGTCGGCACGCGCACCGAAGTTCCATCCAAGCGGCCTTTGAGTTCCGGAAGGACTTCCGTAACGGCTTTGGCCGCACCCGTGGTGGTCGGGATGATCGAGGCACTGGCTGTGCGCGCACGTCGCAGATCTTTGTGGGGCGCATCCAGAACTTGTTGATCGTTGGTGAAGGCATGCACCGTCGTCATCAAACCGCGCTCGATGCCGAAGGTGTCGTTGAGAACCTTCGCCACAGGGGCCAAGCAGTTGGTGGTGCAAGAGGCGTTCGAGAGAATCTGATGTTTGCTGGGATCATAAGCCTCATGGTTGATGCCGTAGACCACCGTGAGATCCGCCGCTTTCGCGGGAGCTGAGGCGATGACTTTCTTAGCGCCGCCGGCGATATGCTTGAGAAGCTCTTCGCGCTTATCGTTGAAGGCACCTGTGCAATCCACAACGATGTCAGCACCCCAAGCTTTCCAAGGAATTTGCGCCGGATCTTTGGAGGCGGAAAGCGGAATGGCTTTGCCGTTGACGCGAATCGCTTGGCCATCTTGGTCGATGCTGACTTCAGCCTGGAAAACTCCGTGGGTCGAATCGTACTTGAGCAAGTGCGCAGCCTGCTTAGCGTCGCCCATGTTGTTGATGCCGACGATCTCCAGCTGCTCGAAGCCAGCTCGGAAAAACACTCGACCGATGCGACCAAAACCATTGATGCCAACGCGAAGCTTCGCCACGAAAATGCCTCCTCGAAGGTGGACCTTCGACCACGAATGAACTGCCAAGGACTCTAATTTCTCAAAGCCGAATTTCCGCGCGAGTTTAGTCCTCGCGAGGCCGAAGAGCAATGCGCAAGAATTCCCAATTTCACAGACACAAGTTTTCAGGCGGAAGTTTTCTGGTCTCAGTTTTCTGAGCAGCCAATCGCCAGTGAGCCGAGCTTGCAGCTCGCCGCAAGCGACGGCCCGCAGCAAGCCCGGGTCTCAGGACCCGAGCCGGGTGAACAATCGCGAGGCATTTGCCAGGGTTTGGCGCGATAGCTCCGCCAGTGTCACCGACTTCAGCTCGGCAACAGCTTGCGCCGTGTGCAGGACGAACTCGGGCACATTGCTTTGACCGCGCTTGGGAACCGGAGCCAGAAAAGGCGCATCAGTTTCCACGTGGAGTCGATCCAAAGGCACCTCGCGCACCACCTCGCGCAGCGCCTGTGCGTTTTTGAAGGTGACCACGCCGCTGAAACTCAGATCAAATCCGCAGTCGAGTGCTTCACGCGCTAGCTCCGCGGACGACGTGAAGCAATGCAAGAGTCCGCGAACTCGGCCACTGTATTCGCGCAAAATCTTCGCCGTATCTGCATCGGCGTCGCGAGTGTGGATCTGCACCGGCAAATCCAATTCTTCAGCCAGCTGCATCTGTTCGCGAAAAGCGGCGATCTGCACATCTTGCGGGCTATTGTTGTAATAATAATCGAGGCCGATTTCGCCGACGGCCACTAAGCCTTTGGCTTGACGATGATCGAAGATGAACTGGCGCACTTCCTTTGACCAAAGTGTCGCTTCGTGCGGATGCACGCCCAGCGTGCAGGCCACTTGCGGAAAGCGCCGAGCCGCCCAATCCAAAACCAAAGGATGGTCCTTAGGTTCCGTGCCGATGGTGATCACGCGCGTGACACCTTGGGAAGCGGCCGAGGCCAAGGCGGCATCGGCATCTGTTTTCAACATGTTCAAGTGCAAATGAATGTCGATCCAACGAAGTGACGGATCGACGGCGTCGGGCTTGGATGTGGGCGCAGCCTGGTTTTGCGACATAAGCTCAGACCTCGTGATTGATGAGATTGTCGCTCATTCTGTGCTCAGGCGCAAATTTCCCGGCTCGGGCGCTGAGCACCCGCCTCACCTTAAGGCACGCTGGGAAGCGATCACAAAGTTTTCCCAGATCAAATGCCGATCCACATTGCGATACAGGTCCGCTTGCGCCTCCAGCGCCAACTGCGAAAGCTTCTCCAGCTGCCGGCGCGTTTGCGCGCTTGCGCCTGACGCTGTCGGATTCTGCTCACGCTCACCAACGCGCGCCTCGTCCCGCCATGCGGCTGCAATCTCTTGCACCAAAAGCCGACTGACCAAAACATGCTGATCGCGCTCTTTGACCAGATCTTTCCAAGACTGCAGCTCGCGCGCGGCTTGCTCTGTCCCGAGCGCCTGCATGAGACGCTTCACGGCTTGCGCGATTTCCAGCGCGACCTCGTCACCGAGATTTTCAAGAGCGACGGCCACCGAGCCGCCGCACAAAGCTTCAAGCTCCGGCGTCAGCGCGATTTTCACGCCTTGAAGCTTGAGCGCTTCGGAAAGTTCGGCGCGATTCAAAGGCGCAAAATTGAGCGCCTGCGAACGCGAGCGAATGGTCGGCAAAACTTGTGAGGCTGAGGGCGTGATAAACAAAAAGTGCGTGTGCTCGGGCGGCTCTTCGACGCTCTTGAGCATTGCGTTGGCCGCTTGCTCATTGAGCAGATGCGCCTCATCAAAAATGAGCACGCGCGCACGACCCAAGCGACGAAGTTGCAGAAACTGATTCGCCTCGCGAACCTGATCGATTTTGATCGAGGCCCCATCGGGACGCACGTAGAGAATATGCTCGGTCATCGACATCGGCTGATCGAGATCCAGCGCTTTGCGATCGCCGACCAAGATTTGCGCGAATTCCAGTGCCACGCGCTTTTTGCCAATACCCGAGGGCCCGGAAAAAATCAGCGACGGCGGCGTGCGACCTTGCGTCGCAAGACTTTCAAGTCGCGCGAGAACTTCGCGATGGCCCTGAATTCGCGCGAGAAATTCATCCGACCAAAATGCGAGAGCCTGACCCACTTCCGCGCTCACAACCAACCTCGGCGCCGAAGCTCAGCGAGAGTCGCGGCAAACAAAGCGTCGGACGATTGCGAAGCGTCCAACACCAGCCATCGCTGCGGTTCTTCTTGGGCTTGCTCGAGAAAACCGCGGCGCACGCGCTGATGAAAGTCATCCGCCTCGCGTTCCATGCGATCCGCGGACTCGGCACGTCGCCCCTGTCGCGCCCGCGCCACTTCCAAAGGCAAATCCAGTAGCACCACAAGTTCAGGTCGTGTGCCATCTTCGGCGAAGCGATTGAGTGCGTCGACTTGCGCGCGCGGAAGCTCGCGACCATAGCATTGAAAGGCCACCGACGATTCGCTGAAGCGATCGCAGAGCACCCACTCGCCGCGCGAAAGCGCAGGACGAATCACCTTCGCGACATGCTGGGCACGGCTCGCTTCGTAGAGAAAAAGTTCGGCGCGCGGCACAGGTGTCTCGTGACCCACTCGCAAAATGAGTTGGCGAATGTCCTCGGCCAGCGGCGTACCGCCCGGCTCGCGCGTGGTGACCACGCCTCGACCCAAGTCCTGCAGGTGCTGGGCGAGTGCCTTCATCAAAGTGGATTTGCCCGAGCCATCCAGGCCTTCAAAGCTCAGAAAATGCATGCCCCATTCGTGCCTCACAGGTCCGCGCTCTGTCACGCCGCGAGCGCCACTCGACGAGGGTCTAGACTCAGCGCGCAAGGCTCTGGAATTCGACGGAAAATGCCGAAACGAAAGTTATGAGCGAGCGTCTTCATCCCAATACCACACGCGTGTTGATCACGGATGATTCGCCTTTGGTGGCGGAGAAGCTTGCCGAATTTTTGCGAGGCCACGGCTTCCAAGCCAAGTTTGTCACCTCGGGCACTGAAGCTGTCAAAGTCAGCAAAGACTGGAAACCTCACTTCATCTCCTATGATTTTTTGATGCCGGAGATGAACGGCCCGACTTTTCTCAAAAACATGCGTCAGGAAAATCTACTCGGCGAAGGCAAGTGTCGCGTGTTCATGATGAGTGCGCACAACTCCGCGCAAAATGTGCGCGAGTGTCTGCGCCATGGCGCCACTGACTATTTGGTGAAGCCTCTCAAGCCCGAAGATTTGCTGGGTCGGCTCGTGCTGCACATGCAACCCAAGCGCGAAGTGAAACAAGTCGCCGCCAGCGATCAATCGACTTCGGCGATGGCGCTCAAGTATCTGCACCTCACCGAGCTCTTGCTCCGTGAAAGTTTGAAACCGCAGGCAACCGCGGCGGCACTGCACAACTTGATGGGCATGATCGCGCTCACAGTGGGTGCTGTGCGCGTATCGACGATTCAATGTGACCTCGACGCACAAAAGGGCACGGTCCGCGGTGCCAATGATAAACGCGACATCGATGGCTTCAGCATCGACTTGCAGAAGTATCCCGAGGTCGCGTTTGTGCTTCAGAGCGAAAAGATTCTGGCGTTGGATAACCTTAAGGGCGATCCGACCATGGCGGCTGTTGCGGCTCTCAGTAAGTCGATTTCATTCAATGCGATGATCGTCGTGCCGATTCGCTTTGGTCAGGAGACTTGGGGAGTTGTGTCCGCTCGACTCCCTGATACCAAGACTGCACTTTCAGATTTCGACATTCGCTTCATGCAACTCGCTGGGCATGTGGTGGGTCAGGTGATCGCACGCAGCGGTCTGACCGCAGCCTTTCAGTCAGTGAGCGGGGCCGTCGGTGGACCTGAGGTAAAGCCTAAAGATTCAGCTGGCTCGGGTAGCTCAGCCGCCTAATTTATAACGCCACGCAAAAATAGTTGGACCTTCGCCCGAAGCCTTCGTTATATCAAGGTCTTCGAAAAGAGGATCCACATGGTCACGCTGATCGCCACAGTTCACATCATCGCCTGTCTCTTGCTGATCGCTTTGGTGCTTCTCCAAGACCCGAAGTCGAATAACCCTGGCGCCATGTTTGGCGGCGGCGGCAGCAACACGGTTCTCGGAGCGACCGGCGCGACCACAGTTTTACAAAAGCTCACGCGATGGGCGGCGATCATCTTTGGCACCTGTGCACTTTTGCTTTCTTTGGCTTCACGCCAAGAAAGCCGCTCCGTCTTGGACACTTTGCCGGCTAGCACAGGTGCTGCGCCGACTTCGATTCAGGATGCAGCTCCGGCAGCCGCAGTGCCAGGCTCGGCGGCCCCCGGTGCAACGGGCTCAACCGGATCGACGGGTATGACCTCGCCTGGCGCGACGGCCCCGACCGGCAATAAGTAAGTTCGAATCCTCCTTCAATCTCAAGAAGTCATTGGCCCAGCTCGTCTGGAAGTGACAAACTATTCCCGAGCGCTCATGGCGCTGGGGGAGACAGCGAATTGGCACGGAAGCCTGGATCTTCTTCGAGCTCGAGTCGGGCATCGCCGATTGAAAAAGCTCAGCAAGCCTTCGCGATCGCGGCCGCCTTAGGTGTGGCCGTCGCTGCGATTTTCTTCTTTCAAGGCGAGAGCGAACCGCAACTTTCCGATCAAGGCCGCATGGTCGGGCAAGTGATCGATATGGAAGGCTTTGTGGAGCTTCGGCCTCGCCGAGCCCGCAGCTTTCGGCAATTGGGTAATGGCGAAGCGATTTATGCCGAGCAGTTGCTGCGCACTGGACCTGGCGCAACTGTGGACATTGATTTTCAACCTGGGCCGACACTTCGCTTGATGGAGAATTCGCGACTCGTTGCCGAGATCGATCCGACTCGAAATGAAAAAACTCAAGCCACACTTCTCGCAGGTCGCGTGAAGGTCATCGCCGATGCGGAAAGCGGCGGCTTCACGCTTTGGCGCGAGGGCCGATTGCTCGCATTGCAATCGCCCGACTTAACTGCGGAACTTGATGAGGTTCCATTGATTCGAGTCCCCGAAAAAGTCATGGGCATCGATGGCCCCGCGGATGCCGAGGCCGAACTGGCCTTGGGTTCTGCACCCGTAGTGCCGCTACCGACCGGCAGCACACCCACAACCCCTAGCCCTCCGGGTTCAGCGCCAGGCGCCACAGCGGGCTCACCTCCTGCCGTCAATTCGATTCCGGCGGCAACACGTGCCGCAGCAACGCCGACCGCGGCGGCGCTTTCCGATGCGACTTTGAGCGATAGCGAGATTCGCGAAACCGTGCGCAAGCAAGGCGGCGGATTTCAGAAGTGCTACATCGCCATGGTCAATCGCATGACTCAGGCTTCGGCGACGGCCGCACAACTGCCACGCGGCGAAGTGAAGTTGAGCTTTCGCATTCTACCGAGTGGCAAATCCGCGGAAGTGAAGATTCAATCGGCGCCTTTTCAAGACGAAGTTTTCAATCGCTGCGTGATCGAAGCCATGAGTCGGGTTTTGTTCCGCGGCTTCTCGGGCTCAGCGATTCAAATCAATGAGTTTCCGATTTCACTGCAATGATCGGCAAAGCCGCTGTGGCTCGGCGAACGCGCTTGGACTTCAACGAAACTCGTGGAAGTAATCGATGCTCTCGTGAATCCAATCATCGTGAACGCCTTCGAGTTTGTAGACTCGACCGTCGCGGGCCTCGGCCACTTCGCGGGCTTTGATCGACGGCTGGAAACTTCGATTGACGAATCCCCCGCCCTGCAATTCGACCAACGCGGTTTCCAAGGCCGGACGCCCCAAAATTTGTCGGCGCACCAAATTGTCGATGCTCCACTCCATGTCTTCGCGCGAAAAGGCGTAGTTGTCGCGAAGGTCTGTTGCGACCTCGATCAACTTGGAAAGACTCAGGCGGCCATCTTGAAACAAATCCAGCGACGCTTGCAGCGTGTTGGTGGTCGGCACGCATCGACGACCGAACTTGAGATAGTATTCCGGATCCGTATCGGTCGCGAGATTGATATAAATTTTGTCGACAGGATCCTGAACCGGAATCTGCTGCTGCAGCTCCAAGATCGTTTCCGTCTGTTCGCCGATCACATGCAGTCGCGAGAGAATTTCAATGAGGTCCTTTTCACTCCAGCGACGCGCGCAAATGTCAGAATACAAAGTGTAGATGATCGCATCGCTTTCTGAGTCATCGCCCCAGAGCACTTGGCGAACATCATCCTTGAGCCGCGTGCGAAGCTGCAAGAGCGCTTGAACTTTGAATCCCACTTGCTTGGTGAGGCGCCACCATCGCGACGGTTTCCAGTTTTTCAGGTTGTCCTTGAAAAACGCACCCAGCGGGCGAATCTCATCAAGCTCCAACTTCTCCAGAATTTTCTCTTCCATTTGCGGCGGGCTGGCCGTGATGAAGTAGATCGGAAAAGCCAACTGCCCGCGCTTTTCCTCCCAGCCGCTTCGCAAAGCTTGCACGAGTGTGGCGGTGCCCGGCACATTGCGCTTCTGAAAAGCATGCTCCATGGCGGTCTGCCAAAGTTCGCGCATCGAGGCCCAAGAAGTATCGAGATACGTCTTATCAAGGTCCCAAACATACACTTCGCTAAAGGCGCGCTCGAGGCTCTCGCCGGCGTAGCGGAAAAAGACGACGTCACCATCAATTTCTGAGCGCAGTTGCCAATCGGCCATGATGGCAGTGTAGCCGAGTCCTTGCAGCAAGGTCACGGTATGCCTGCACCAATATGAGGGGGCCAACGCTGAGAAGGCCGTTCATTCATGGATTCGTTAGGGAGTGGGCCAGGCCTAAAAGGCCAATAGCAACACAGCGGCCAGAGATCCGAGGATGGAGAGCGTGGTCGCCAACGGCTTCTTCTGCGAGCTGCTTTCTTCGGCTTTGACTCCCTCAAGCGCGAGCAAGGGCGCAAGCCCCGCGCCACCGACTTGCTGATCTTTGAACTTCACCAGGGCCGCCAAACGCTCGGCCTCTTTGGGAATTCGCACCGGCGCACCACTTCGCACGGAGCGCAGATCTTGAATGCGTGTGAGCTCAACTTGTGCCACGCGATCTTCGATTTTTAGGATTCGCCCTTCAGCGAGTACGCGAGCCTGAAGGCCTCCGCTCAACAGCGGCTTGAGGTTCACGCGCTCAAGATTAATCCATTGCACCAGATCGCCCTCACCCAACTCCGTGCCTTGACCCAGTTCGACGCGCGCGATGCGCAGATCCCCGTCCTCCACGACGGCTTGCCCCGTGAGCGAGTCCACCAAGCCAATGCCCTGGTACGGAATGGCGGCGATGAATTCGCGCGTCAGCTCGCGCGCGACTTTGCCGATTTGCTCCCGTATCAGTATCGAAGCGTGAAGCTCGGTACTGCGATCCCATAACAAATGACCACTGCGTCCTTCCCAGGCCGCCAAGATCAATCTCCGCCCCTCAAGCCTCAACGTAAAAACAGCTTCAGCGTTGAGGTGCTTCGACAAAATGACCACATCGGCGGCCTCCATCTGCCCGCGAGCCTGAAAACTGTCGGCACGCATGAGAAAGCTTCGACTGGCGACGGTGAATCGCCCTGTGCCGACCAACTCTTCGCGCACTTGCCACCACGCTTCTTCGAGGCTTCTTCGCGTGAGCTGATCGACCTCGGCCTGTTGATCCAACTTGATCGGGAAAACCGCGATGCGCTCAATGGGCTGAAAGCCGTTCAGTGCGGTCGACGACTTTTGCGCGAAGGCCGACACCGAGCTCAGGCTCAAGATCAGGGAGAAGCACATCCCGATGAGCTGAGCCAATTTTTGAATTCGTGCGAGTTTCAGCGCGCGCATCATGCTTTCATCCTAAGCTGAAGCGCTTGAATTCCCAAGCTCAGGCCGGGAACTCGATCCAGATCTCGTCCTTGGGATATCCCTGAGGTCGAGGCTGCGTGCGGCCCAGATGCTTGAGAAAGGCCGTATACGCCGCGATGAAGGCATCGAAAACTTGCGGGTTTTCAACCATGAGTTTGACGTCCTGCTGATAGATGAAGGCCTGCTCGCTCTCGACCAAAGCCTTGAGAAACTGATGCCGAGCTGTATCCGACTCTTGCCCGTGGCGGTGAAAGCGCAGCTGAGATTTCGGCAATTTCAATTGCGAACCAATTCGCCAAACACTGAGCTTCGGAAAAACTTCGATGAGCTCAGGCTTACTCTTGCTCTTCACCGCTCGCAGCCTACGCGCCAAGTAATGCAGGCGCGCCGCCAAGGGTGCCGCATTGGCTCCGAGGGCGTGCGAGGGATGAAACTCTTCTTCAAGCTCTTGCGAAATCCAAACTTCAGCGCATCTTTCCGTATACGGAGTGAAAATCTTAGTTGGGCGTTTCACGGCTTGGCGAGCGCGGAACATCTCCCAATGCCAGCGAATCGCTGGCAATTCGCAGCGCTCATAGCCCGGACAAGGCAATGTGCAGCGAATGCATTTGGGGAGCTGAAGAGGAGCATCAAAGGCAATGATCTCCAGACCTTTCTCACCTTTGGTGAGGAGCTCAAACAGCACTTGATCGTGGGACACACGTCGCTTGCCGCGTTCGTCGTCTCGCCGCGGCTCCAAGCGATCTTCATCGGCCACACGATCGCGAAGGGCGCGCAGAAAAAGTCGCTTCTCCGCCGGATAGTATTCGATGATCGCCAACGAGGTTTTTTCAGATTTGCCGCCGCCCATCGCGACACCGGCGAAGCGATGCAAGCGCAAGCTTTGCCGACCCGAGGTCGACTTCGCTGTCGACTTGGGTGCCGACTTCGCTGTCGAGCGCGGCGATTTGGCTTTGCGTTTTAGACTTGCCACGGTTGGGCCTCGAGAACTTGGCATTGAGGCGCGCGACGCCGGACTTCGGCTTTCAGCGACTCGATTTGCTGATTCGGGGACCACAACATCACACAGCCGCCGCCTCCGGCGCCGCAAATTTTGACATGTCCAGCTTGGCTTTGCGCAATTTCATGCAGCGCACGGATCTCCGGCGAGGAGAAGCCGTCGGAAAGTCGCGTGCGCGCTTCGTACTCGCGCGCCAGAAGCTCAGGCATCGCCTCGGCATTTTGCTGAAGCACAACTTCCGTCATTTGCTTGGAAATCACGGCGAGATCCGCCATCGCCTCACGCGTTCGGCGATCACCATCGAGCCAGTCCTTGATCACCTGCCAATTGTTGATGCCGCTATGATGACTTCGGCCCGTGTAGACCAACGCAAATCGCCCGGCGAAGAATTTCGGCTCGAAACGATGCCGCACATGTCGCGGCCCCTCGGCTCCGTAAGTGATCACGCAAAGGCCGCCATCCAAAGGCGGAAAGTAGTCTTGCGTCCCCGTGGGCTTTTTCAGCATGCGCGCTTCAAGATGCGAGGCCAAACGGACCAAATCCGAAACCGACCATTTCAGATCAAGCCAAGATGAAAAAGCCTTCAGAACCGAGATCGTCAATGATGATGAGCCACCCAAGCCACCGCCCACGGGCGACTGCGACCAAGTCTCGAGACTCAAACCTCGGTGCTGAACGAGATCGCGATGCTCGTCAAAAAAATACTGCAGTATGCAGCGATGAAAAGCGAGTTCAGGCTCGGCCGACGCCAAAGCCTCCGACCAGCTCGTGAATTCACGAACGACCTTGAGATCGCGTGTGACCAATCGCAGTTGATTCTGCGGCAAGGTCTTCAATTCTGCGCCGGTGAAGATGTCGATGGCCACGTTGATCGTGACCGGATTGTCGAGGAACAGATACAGCGGCCAACAGTCTAAGGTTCCACCGGCTAGATCAACTCGCGTCGGACTTTGCTGGCGGACCTCAGATGGCGATGCGCTCATTTTTTCTCCTGCGCTGGCGAAGAAGAGGCCACCGGGGCCTTGGACTTCATCACTTGCTCGAACTTGAGCTTATCCAGTGCCGCATGACTCAACAAAAACTTTCGACCGGGCACGCGCGAACTCGCCACCACCAAGCTTTGCGTGGCTTCCCCTTCGTCTCCGGCGTCGGCCTGGGACTCATTGGCTGCCTTCTTGGTCTTTTTTACCGGCGCTTCAATCGCGAAAACTCCGGACCAAAGCTCACGTCCATCCGCCGCTTGAATTTTGACGCTGACTGAACCCAGGTCGCCGGTCCGAGGTGCCTTCGCAATTCGACTCTCGACGCGAACGGCCTCAAGCTGCTGGATCTCCGACAAAATCGAGTCGACCTTCGCCACATCAAGTTCATGTTGCGGCCAAAGATCAGGCGATGACTCCAATACCCAACGCCCCTCCTGCTTCTTAATTTTCGGCAAGGGCATCGAACTCTTTGTCGAAACAAACTCCACTCGATCCGCGTCCGAGAGTTGGTAGGTGAACGGAAACTTCAAATCGCGCAGATCATCGGCATCAACATGAATGCGATCGAGTTGAGCCTTAGTGAGCTGAAAGACTTGCGGCCGAGCGGAAGAGGTCGCAGCGAAATGCGTCTCTTGTGTTCCCGGAATGATCAGCGAGGCCTCGTATGTGGGAATCTGAGCCTCCGCGCCACTTGGCTTCGGACCTTCAAGCTTCACACTCACCTTCGGTCCGTTCAAGCGATGCGCCCGAACAGCCGCCGGAGCTTTCGCATCTTCAGCCAGAATCTCATTGCCACGAAGTGAGGTGATGCTGTCGATGAGTTGCGTGATCTTGCGCTCTTCAAGCGGCCAAGTCGGCGTCGCATCTTGCGCGAGTTTCCAAGTCGACTCGAGCTTCTCCAAGACCAGGCTTCGGCTCGGCGTATTCATCGTCAGCTTGGTGAACTTCGGATGCAAAGCGCCCGAGTCCACAGGAAAGAGTCGATGATCACGAAGTTCTTTGGCGGGCTTTTCCATCGGCCCCTGCAACACACCACCGAGGATGACGACCTTGTTTTCATCGCCAATTCTTCCGTAAAGCTCTCCGTCATAGGCTTTGACGGAGCCAATTTTCCAGCGTCGCTCAGCCGATGCGGTTTTGATCAGCGCGGAGTGTGTCGGCTCATGCAATCCAAACGTCGTCCAGACAATGTCGTCAGCCTCAACCACTGTCTCTTTGATCTTCTCAACCGTGAAATTCGACAGCAGTTGATCGACGGCTTGCTCATCGGCCAGATCCTGCATCGGCTCGAGCATTCGCCAACCTCGCGCATCGCGCGCCAACACCAGTCGCCCTTGAGGCCGTGTCAGCTCGATGCGATCCACATCCTTATTGGAAAACGGCAACAGCGCCTTGGCCTGCTCTTCGGTACGCTTTTTGTCTTCAGCACCCTTGTACTGCGAAAGATAAGTCCAAGTGGCCAATCCTGCGACCAGAGCCACAAAGACCGGCGTCATTGGAAACTTGCGCGATGAATTTTGTCCCGAACCCATCTTCACTCCTCCGCCTGACTTCGACCCAAGCCTTACGCCGACTTGCGACGCCACCAAAGAAAGCCGCTCATAAAGAACGACAGAATCGGCACGGGCAAACAAAACGCAAACAAGATGATCATCAGCTGCGTGTTCGTCACGTAAAGCGCAGTTCCCTTAGGCATCTTCGGCTTGATCGAAACCAAGTCGGTGTCTTTGGCCAATGCCGAAACCATATTGGTGGCCAAATCGCGATTGAGGCTACCGCGATACATTTCGTTACGCATGAAGTCCGAATCACCCGCAACCACGACTTCAAACTCTTTTTCAGCGCCCGGCAATTTTCCTTTGGCGCTCAACATGAGCGTGTGCGGACCAGGTCGCTGCATGCGATTGGCCATCTCCAAAGACGGCGTGCCGATGGCTCGCTCGTCGGTCTTGACCAAATCGTCAAAGCGAAAATCCTTTGGCGCATCTGGAGACTTGTTGATCGCGGAGCTGAGCAGGAACACCGCATAGCCTTGGGTCAAGGGGCGCGTGGCCTCGGCTGTTGAAGAGAAGTTCGTGCCAAGCGCCGCGACATTTCCTCGCCCAGGAATCATGGCTCGCGGATCCAGCACGTAATTTCCCTGATACTCAATACCGAATTTTTTCGCCAGACCCTCAAGCCCGTGTTCGGCATCGGGATCCAAGCCCAGAATCAAACTGCCTCCGCGTTTGGCGTACTCAAAGAGCGCATCCGCTTCAGCTGGCAAGAACTTCTGCCGGGGACCCGCCACCACCACAAGTTCAGCGTCGTCTGGAACCTTGGTATCTTTGAAAAGTTCCAAGGTCTTCACTTCATACGAACTCTCCAAGTCACGCTTGAAGAGCGCCAAGCCCTCAGCGGTTCGGCCGTTTAAGTCTGCTTCACCGTGCCCGACGGTGAAGTAGACGCTTTTGCGCTTTTCCTTCGCGAGTCGGAGAAGTGCGCGCGTGACCTCTTCCTCAGTGACTTGCTCGACCTTCTGACGCTTTTCACCTTGCACGAGGAAAAGTCCAAACTGCCCCGACGTAAACTCCAACTGCTTGGCCAGATCTGGTCGCTCCAACGCATTGTACATTTTGAACTTCAGTTTGGATCCGGCGGCCGTGTACATGGACGCCAAATCTTGAGTCATGCGGCGGTTCTGCTCATCCCCTTCGCCACGACGAAACAAGAAAACCAGTTCGGTGTCGGTCGTGAGTGATTGGACAGCTTTGATCGATTGCTCGGAGAGCGAGTTCAAGCCCTCGGAAGTGAAGTCCCACTTCTTATCCTGGCTCACCGCCAAGAAATTCACCACCACAAGCAGGACCAAGAAGGTCAGAATCAGCACACCCATGTTCATGCCGTGCTTGGTGGTCTTCAGCATGAAGAAATCCAGGATCATGCGCCAGTTGGTGAAGACTCCAAAGAAGAAGAAAAACACCGACAGGCCCAGTGGCACCCACATCGCCTCATGCCAGCCACCCAAGATGATTCGGGCGACGACGACAGCGACAGCAAAGAGGCCTGAGAACAACAAAGCGAAACGAGATAATTTCTGCATGTTACCTCCAACGAGCCGACTCAACCACGCGCTGAGTGAGAAAGACCGCCAATGCCATCACGGAAGCAAAAAACACGAGGCTCGCGACAGACAATGAACCTTTAATGAAATTCACGAAGTGCGCACCGAAGTTCAGATGCTCAAAGACCGCGTTCACGGCTCCTCCCGGCGAAGCTTCGGAAAGCGCGCCCACAAACCAGAGCAACACATTCAGAATCAACGCCATGATCACGGACACGACGGTGTTATCCGTGAGACTTGAAGCCAACATACCCACGCCGACATAGCAGGCCACCACCAACATCAAGCCGAGATAGCTGGTCGCCAGCGGACCCCATTCGATGCTCGAGTACACGGCCAAACTCACCGGATACACGGCCGAGATCGCCAAGAGCGCCCAAGCCGCAGTCACACCGGCTTTGAATTTTCCTAGCGTGATTTGTGTCGCCGAAACTGGCGAGGTCAGCAGCAGTGGCATGGTGCCTGCGCGTTTTTCTTCTGTGAAGAGGCGCATGGAAAGCGCGCTCACGGCGAAGATCATCACCAAGTTCACAATCGACACATGCTTAGCGAACACCACGAAGTGCAGGTTCGGTCCGCCTTGCGGCCCACCGAATTGCGACATCGTCGCTTGGCTCGCGAATTCTTGCAGCGACAAAAAGTACACCAAGGTCCACACGATCGTGCAAAGCCCGGTGATGATGTAGAACAGCGGACTCAAAAAGAGATTCCGCAAATCTTTGGCGGCCAGCACCCATGTGCCACGGATCCACGATTTCATTGCGCACCTCCAGCCGCAACGGCGGCAGTGTCTTCATTCGCTGTGAGCTTGAGAAAGATATCTTCAAGATCGAAAGCTTGGTGTTGTAATTCCAGCAGTCCCGCTCGCGTGGCGACTGCGGCCTCGGCCAATTTCTCGACGGCGTCCATGTGGTTCACCGTGAGTTGCACTTTGTAAACCCCAGCATCCAATCTGACGCTGGTCACACCCGCAACCGCACCCAGCGCCTGCGCGACGGCCGCCGATGGTCGAGCCAAACGCACACTGACTTCCAGACCGCTTCGCGAATTCTGCATGCGTTGGGTGAGTCCCGCGAGCGAGTCCTCCGCCACGATCTGTCCACGATTGATGATGATGATGCGTTCGCACATCTCCTGCACTTCAGGCAAAATGTGCGTCGACAAGATGATGGTGTGCTCGCCCTTCAGCTCTTGAATCAACGAGCGCACTTCAGCGACTTGCCGAGGGTCCAAGCCCGAGGTCGGCTCATCCAAGATCAAAACGTCGGGGTTGGAAACCAAAGCTTGAGCGATGCCGACTCGCTGACGAAAGCCCTTTGAGAGATTGGCGATCAATCGGCGTCGCACACTTCCCAGATCTGTCTTCTCAATCGCACGCTCAACTTGCACGCCGACGTTGGCGGACGCGACACCTTTGAGTTGCGCGACAAAGCGCAAATAACTTTCAACGCTCATCTCGCCGTACACAGGTGGATTCTCCGGCAAGTAGCCGATTCGCTTTTTGACTTCGATCGGATCTTCGAAGACGTCAAAGCCCGAAACTTTGACCGAACCATCGGTCGGCGCCATGGCACCGGTGATGATTTTCATCGTTGTCGATTTGCCGGCGCCGTTGGGGCCAAGAAAACCGACCACTTCACCTTTGCGGACGGAAAAATTGAGATCCGCAATGGCGGTGATGGGACCGTAACTCTTTCGAAGGCCTTTGACCTCGATCATGAGTGGTGCGGTCGATGTTGAGGACTTTTGCGCTGAGCCCGCTGGGCCCGATGTGGGTTGTGCAACTTGACCTGACACTTTCGCATTCCTCCTCTGAGGCATCAGTTGGCGAACTTTATAAGCTCCGCTCAACTCTCAATATGACGCTCAGTTTGTTGTTCAATCTGGCTCGTCGCGTTTTCAAATTCTTCGGCTTGAGAACTGAGTTAACTGATGAACTGTTTCGTTCGGTGGGGCGGCTGGGCTTTTGTCAAACAATGGGCGCGCCTTCACGCTCGCGAAATCATTCAGAATTATCATTTCAGCCGAATCTCGCGTTTATCATCGGTCTCCTTAAATTCCTGTCAAGCCCCACCGCGCACGGAGGGCCTCCCTCGACGATCCGAAGGAAGGCGCTTCAGCTTAATTTTTGGGCTTTCTGGACGACTTGAGGCCGTCAAATTTCTAAACAGGCGTTGGCGGAATTGGGCCGCATCTTGCGTCGTAGAGCTGGTGTGGGCCTGTGGCCTCGGGCAGATGGTCCCGGCTTTGCTCCACACCTGACTGTCGATGGCGACACCGAAATCGAGTGGTTGGTCCCGCCGAAATCGGAAACGAGAGGTAGGTTCTATGAAAGCTCTGACAAAACTCACGCTCACGGCACTGTTTGCAGCATCAGCTTTGACTATGGGTTCGGCTCACGCCGCAGATCACGCGAAAGTCGAAAAGACGGAGGCCGCCAAGATGGACTGCTCGCGCTTGCCGGCCGACGCGACCAACGAACAACTGACTTTGTGTCTGCAGTCGCTGCGCTATGAGCAGTCGGCTCGCCAAGATCAATCGGATAAGGCCTTCGCCGAAGGCCGCCGCCGCGGCTATGAAGAAGGCTTTCAGGCCGCACGCAGCTATTCGCCTGGCTATCGCGGTGGTTACGGCGGCGATTGATCTTCCTTCTCACACTTGATTTACACAATCGACTCACACTTTGAACCCCGTCCGTGATCTCACCGACGGGGTTTTGTTTGCCCCGAACGCGCGACGATCTAGTATCCCAGCTCCACTTGGCCACCCTTCGTCCGTGGCGTCGTCACACTTTGATCCACACGCACAGCACGACCGCCAAACAGGTTGAGGTTCTTTAGCAAGATGGCGTCGTTGGGAAACGCGAAACTCAGGCCGGCGCCGGCTTTTTGATTGGTCAATTCAACCTCTTGTTGAATCTCTGCGAAGCTCTTACCTTCCAGCAAGCCCCGCATGAGTGGCACCTGTTGAAGTCCAAGTTTGCGACTTCGATCCAGAGGCTCCACCCGCCGAACCGATGCGATCGGCACAAAAATTCCCGAGTTCACAGCCTGGATCTCGCGAACGGCTTTCGCTCCAGAGTTGCATGACAAGTTGATCCACACCAACTCGCGAGCCGTAGCCGTCTCGCGACGTCGCACCCAATTTCGAAACATCTCAAGGCTAATCCAAATTTTCCCGCCCGCCTGACTCTCATCGGGCACAAACAAGTGCACGCGATCCACTCGCCCGTCCTCGCGTCGCCGTTCGGCTCGCCACCAATCGCCCTCTTGCGCGATCCACATGAGATTCACCAAATCTCCGCCCGCATGCGCCTGCTTGAGGAGCACATCCCACTCGCCACTTTCAATGCCGTATTGAAAGCTGCTCGGTGCTTGCCGATCGCGAGACTTCTTCCAGGATTTAAATCCAAGTTCAGTGTAAAACGCCTTTTGTTCTTCATTGAGCTTGGCGTCGGCTTTCGCCCCATAGCTCATGGTCGCCACGACAATATCGAAGCCCCCATCGGCATAAGCCGCCTGATGATTGTGTCGCTCTCGGGATTGATGCCGAACTTGATCTTCGACAATGACACGTGTGTGGGCTGTCACCGGAGTTCGCATCTGCCGCCATTCCGTGATGCGATCCACCAACACTTGTCCATCCTTCGTCTTGGCAGGAACGCGGAGTGACCAACTTGGCTCGATGAACAATCCAAATTCGTTCGGTTTTGACTTTTTGGTGAACGGAAAGTTTCCCACCAAATCAAAGCGCAAGCCCTCGCCTTGTTTAATGGCCACCAAATCCGTGCGCTCCCACCACCAAACCGTGTCCTCAAACCAGGACTTCACCAATTTTTCGATCAATTGAAACAGCACAGACCGCCAATACATGCTGGTGCTGGGGTGAACTTCCGCCGAGTTCGTGAGCGGTTGAAACATTTTTGCAGACAAGTAATCGAGCGTATCCTCGCGAACATGACGAAGCACGCCGAAGGCCGGATAGAGAAAATGAAAGTCTTTAAGCTTAAGATCCCTTCGATCCGCAATGGAAGAGCCCCAGGCTTCGACGAAATTAATCGCACTTTGTAGCGCGATCGCTTCGTTGGCGAGGTTGCGACAATAGCGCCGTGGCTGAAAGCTCATCACATAACCGAAGCCCATGCCTTCGCTCATCCAAGGATGACGGCGACTGATTTCTGCGAACAAGAAATTTGAGTGATGAAGCACTCCCTGCATCACAGCCTCAAGAATCTCAGGTCGCTGCCGATGCAAGCGCTTGGCCTCAGGCTGCGCCAAGAGTCGAAGGAGAAACTCCAGATCACGCCGAGCCTGAAAACTCGCTGGGCCTTCAAGCTGCGCACCAAAATTCAGCAGTCTCTGCGTCGCCGGATGCAATGTGGTCACGGCTGTGGCCTTCGCCTCACAGAACTCTTGATCACGCTTGATGTGAAAGACTTCAAGGTCCGCCCAAATTTCCTGATCTTCGCGAGCCGGCTTGTAAGTCACCGCGCAAAGATGCGTGCGCTTCTCAATCAACACCACTCCCGGACCAAAGCTTTCTCGGAGAATGCGAAAGCTCCACGGACCATGAGTGAGTTGCTGCTGTAAATTACCGGGCACCGGCTGCGGGTTGAATCTTTGAAAACTCTCTTTCTCGAGGGAGAATTTCAAAACATCTCGCGTGCCGTAAACTTCAAGCTGGCCTTCATGGAGACGCAAGCCTTCAAAAGCTTCAAGGCTTCGTCCTTGTGCCACATAGCCATTCGGCCATCGCAAGGCTTCCGGACAAAGCTCGGTCGCGCGGGCCATCGGCGTCACCGCCATCACGCCAAGCAGCGCGAGCACGGCGCCGGCAAGTCGCTCCCCGAGCGAAGCCCGCCTAGAGATTCGAATTTCATTGCTCGATTTAATCCAGCACATCCGTCACCTCTTCAATCTGCATGGACGACTTAGATTTCGCCCTCAATTGGCAACTTTCTTAAGCTACGATCTCGCCGCTCCACCATGGTCTTGACTGAACCCTGCGGCGACTCTCCGCCGCTCGTCTGGCGCCACTGCAGCTCCCAAGATCCGCCATCATGACCTAGCACCCATTTCGCTGCCTCAAGCTCCCACCCATCGCGAACCAACCAGCTTCGCCAATGCGTTGGGCCTCTGCTCCAGATCTGAGAGCCACGACCAATCAAAAGCTCACCTTGATCGTTGCTCGCAAACGTCACGCGATCCGACCAAGTCAGCGTGGCCTGCGCAACTTCCTTCGAATGCACCTGTGCCGAGGTCGACGCCGACTTCGGGGCGCTCGAAGAGCTCACGGAGCCTGAGATCTGCGTTAGTCCGTTGGCACTCACCAAAAGCCGTACGCGATTCTCCGCCATTTTTTCCCAGCGCGCCGATGGCCTCGAGTCGGCGTCTTTCGCACCCTGCGCTTCCTCCGCAGCCTGGACATCTTCAAGTGTCACCCAGGCTTCCGCTTCGCGATGGGGGTCCAACTCACCTGTCGGCCATCGAATCATCAAACACCAGATCAGCAACACCGCTCCGATCAAAATCTCAAAGAGGGCTCTTATTGGGGCTCTTATTGCGGCTCTCATTGGCCCCCCCACGGCAGTTTTCCCAACCAAGGATAGCGACGGGGATCACGACAAAAATCTCGCGCTTGGACAATCAGCTGATATTCGGCTTCGGAAGTGTTTCTCGATAGCAAGTACCAATCCAGGCGATCAGGATTCTGTTCTCGACACATTTGTCGCGCGTGATTGTAGAACACCAGCGGATCGCACCAGATTCGAATCGGCAGTTGCATCACCGGCATGGGAATCTGCGCTTCATGTACGCCCCATTGGGCACGCATGAATCCGCGACACTCGGTGCGATTGTGAACCATGCTCGAAGCGATCAATCGGCCTTCTCCGCTCAGATCATTGCGAGCTGAGATGAGCGCGGGCAAAAACTGAACGCCGACAAACACACCGCTGACAATCCACGCTAACTTCACTTCACCGCCGCTCGCTCGCCAACTCTTGGCCAAATTCAGCAACGAAAAACGCTTCAGCACAGGTTGCGCGTGCGATGAGGACGCCCAAAAGATCGGCCAATCCAGTTTCGTCCATAGAAAGCATGACAGTAAGGCCGCCATGACGATGGGATAGAAAAATCCGACGGACTCAATCGACACCAAGTGAAAGACAAAGAGAATTCCCAAGATGCTCCAAAAGCGCCATGGACTTCTTTGACGATCCAAGAGCCACCAAATGCCGATCAACTCCATCAGCACAATCCCGATCAAACTCAACTCCAAAAGCCAACCCCTCAGTGGCAAGCGATCGGCAAGCGCGGCGCCTGACAACCACTCGGCATTGAGCTTCAAAAGCCCGGCTGCGAAATAAAAACTCGGAATCAGGAGTGCAAAGGTCGCAGCGGGTCTTGGCACCAGCAGAAAAATCAAGGTCACCAAGTTCGCCATCTGATGATGATTGCCACGAAGTCTGTAATCCAAAGCTGAAAGCAGGAGTTTCACCGCGAACATCAGCGCCAAACTCGCCGAGGCCATTCGATGCTGAGGCTTGAACCAAAGCGCCAAGGCCGAGCACAAACCGCCAACTCCCAATGCGATGAACACGAGGTCGACACGGGACTGCGAAGCAAATCGCCAAGCTCCGCAATTCTCGAAGCCTGGCCAACAAAGTTCCGGCACGCCACTCACTAAAAACTCTCGCGCACCCGTGTGGAGCCACCAAAGTGGCGTGACGGCGATGATCAAAGCCAACATGGCTCCGAACTTTCCCCAACTGGATTCACCTCGCGACATTGAATTCATGCGCTCATCCCCAAGTTTCGCCGTCTCGAAAAGTATCAGCAGACTCATGTCGATTGGGAAGGAGATTCAACGCAGGCCAGTCTCAGAACTTGGCCCTGAGTGTTCGGTCATGAGTGAAGTGCACCAAACCCTTTGCGCCTTTCACCGGCTTCACAAAACGCACTTCACAAAGACTCACGTCAAAGCTTTCGCCACGCAAATCCAAAGCACGCTTCTTCAAGCTCTGCTCAACCAACGCCCGAGCACAAGCCTGAAACTCAGCTTCGCTCACCACGCGTCCGCGGGCGCGACGCAAAATACCGTGCGCTCCCGTTCGCCCTCGGACATGAAACCAATAATCAAAGCTCTGCGCACGCCGCAGGAGCCGGAGGTTATCTTCCGCACTTTTGCCGATGTAGAAAATCAGATCCTCGGCGATCGTCAGACTGCGACCGCGAGCCTCGGCTTGCTGAAGTAATGACGGCTTCGTCGCGAGAGACGCATCAGCCTGCTTTGGTTTTGAGCTCGCTCGCATATCGCGATCCAGGCCCGATACCGCGTCTTCGGCCGCTCGCCGTTCCAACTCGGCGAGCCGCTTTCGCGTACCCTCAAGCTTGCGCTCTAGCTTCTTGGCCAACTCAAAAAAGCGCGACGCCAATTCATGTGGCTTCAATGACTTTTGCCGCGCTTGATCCACTTCGCGATGCCAAATCGTCTCAATCTCGGCGCTCGCAAAACTCGGCGCAGGCAGCCGTGCGAACTGATCCGCGTGCTGGAGGATGTGATCCGCCCAAGCTCGCCAAGGCACCAAAGTCTTTGCGGCGATTTCTTCGCGAACGGCATCCACGGCTCGCTTCGAGCGGCGCGGCCGGCCTTCCGCCGACTGAGCGTCCTGCTGATCTTCGTGCTGAGCTTTCGGCCGCAGGGCCTGCAAAAACTTCGAAGTTCTTTCGCGATTCACATCGATTCGACTCGCATCGAAGGATGCCAATGCTGCAATAGCCCCCTGGCCCTTGGCCGAGGCCACAGGCGAAGATCGCACGTCGGCACTTTGCGGTTTGAACTCTGTCATTTGTAGTTCTCGCCCATCTTTGACTCGAAGGGCGCGAAACTGCGGCGCCATTGGTCGCAATGAGAATTCCAATTCGGCCAGACCTTCGGGCTCGCAGCTGAGATTGAGCGCCAGCAAGCCTGGACCTCGACTTTCCACACTCAGCAAGCGCTGACCGACAAAGTGCGATCGCAAGAACAGCTCCATGGGCCGTTTTCGCTTCGTGCGCGCACAGGCTTGCCAAGCTCCCATCTCTTCTTCGCTTTCCAAGAGCCAAAGTTGCGGCGAATGACGATTGAAATCGAGCAACAACACTCGAGCTCCGCCACCAGCTCGACCCAAGTAGAAATGCAGCTCAAAAAAAATCTCTTCAGAGCCGGCCAGATGCAATCCGGTGATGGATTGAAACTGCGCCCCCGACCAAGCGCGCAGCTGGGCAACCAAGAGTTGGATCTCGGAATCCGTGAGAGCGGGCGGACTCGTAAGTTGGCTGGGTCGAGTCGACATAGGCAAAGTTTAGGTCGAGCTGGGCCTAGAGGTCCACGGGACTTTGACCCAACCCCGAAGATCACCTCGACGTGCGCCCCATTCAAATCGAGCAGAATTCAGCCGAGAAGTCTTCAAGCTCCTTCATGAGGTGAATGCCCTTGCGACGCCTGCGAGAAAGAATTGAATACCACTTGTTCAACGCCTTGGTTGAAGGCGATCGGCCCGAAAGCGTGGTCGACGCCGTCGTCGCCGAAACTCTCGCCGAGCAGCTCGCCGCTATTCCCTTGCCTCTGCGCAGCGACTACAGTGCCGAACTTCGCGAGCACACCCTCGAGATCGTGCGCAAACTGACCTATGGCGCCCTCACCATCGGCGACTTCAAAACTCGTCGCCCGCGAAACCCATCGCGCGATGAACAGCCATAATGCAATTTCAGCTTAGTTGAGACTCGACTTGTAGACGCTGCGACGCACGTCTTCGAGTTCTGCCGGCGTGATCTTGTATTTGCGACCGCAGAAGTCACAACCCACTTCGACCTCTTCCGCCTTCGCAATCATCTCATCCAACTCTTCAAGGCCAAGTAGACCCACACTTCGCTTCACGCGCTCAGCGGTGCAACGGCAGCTGTATTCGATGGGATAGTCGTGCTCCATCTCGATGAGCGTGAACTCGCCCAAATAATCGCGAAGCAAATCATCGGCCGTCGCGCCCTCCAACAGTCGCTGCGAAATCGGCTTGGCCGCCTTCACGGCCGCCTCGATCTTGCGCACAGTCTCTTCCGTGTGCCCCGGCATCAGTTCAATCAACACACCACCTGCCGCATCCACGCGACCATAAGCATTCACATGCACGCCCAGCGCGACCACCGACGGAATCTGATGCGATTGCTGCAAGTAGTAAGCAATGTCGTCGCCAATTTCGCTGGTCAAGAGCTCCACGGTTCCCCGATGCGGCGGCCCGCCCATCGGCAAATGATGAGTGACGGTGAGAAGTCCGATGCCGATCGCTGGAGCCAATAAGATTTTTTGCGAGTCCGCGGGCGACTCCAAGTGGGGGGCCGTGCTGTAGGCACGGGCTTTACCTTCAAAGCTTGCCTCGGCGAAAACTCGCGACAGCGGTCCATTGCCTTGAATGTAAATCGAGAGCTCTTGATTGTTCTTCAAATGCGAGGCCATCAACAGCGAGGCCACCATAGCTCGCCCCGTTGCGACGGTCGCCACGGGAAATGAATTGTGAATGCTTCGCATTTCATCGACGACAGCCGTGGCATTCACAGCCGCGGCTCGCACAAACAGATCTTGAGTGAGCACTTTGCGAACGCGCTCGGCGGACTTTTCATCAGTCTTGGACATAGATCCTATGGTTCTAACGAAATTCGCCGCGAAGCTCATTGATTTTTTGCGCGCTTACGCCTTGATCGGCCTCAGGCCGCGATAGCTGACGCGCTGCCGACTTGATGCTCACAAGTTGCTCAGGCCAAAGCCACGCCGTCTAATCAGCACATGCTCGGCGTCTTGCGGTTCAGCACCATCAAAAAACTGCCAGCAAGACTGGCCACAGCTCACGCCCGCTCCCTGATCTTGATCGGCTTCACTTACTTGGCACTGACGAGCCTCTTCGGTCCTCGCTGGCAGCTACAGAGTTTCTTTGATGACTCCAGCTGGCTGATGGCCGAGCTGCAAGCGCGCGGTGTGGGTTCGCTGCTTTCGTCGTCCTTGAACGAAGAACGCGCCGTTGGCCTCGTTCTGCCGCTTTGGATTTTTCAAATTTTGGTGGGCGATCAACCGGCGCATTGGATGATCGCACAGCTCTTGTTGCATGTGTTGTGCGGCTTCTTGCTCATTCGCCTCTTATTGCGCCACGGACTTGACGAAGCTGTGGCATGGCTGGGCGGCTTGGCCTTTTGTTTTTCTCCAGCTCTCATCGACGCGTATCTTTGGCCCATCAGCCTCCAACATCAGTTGGTGTTGCTGGCGGGCTTTGTGCTCGTCGAGCAGGCCGAGGTCGCGGATCGACTTCGGCGACGCGGCTTTTTCCTCAACCTCCTCTGGATGCTCCCGCTTCGTCCGTCGATTTTGATCTTTGCATGGGGTGTGCTGCCGCTTGTGCTTTGGGGCTCAGGTCGCAAAGGCCTCGCCAGATGGTTCACTTGGCTGAGCGCCTTAACGCTTGGTCAAACTCTCATCGCCTTAGGCTTTGATGGTGGCTGGCAACTGCGCTCCACCATGGGAACAAGCCCCATGGCCTGGGCCGCACTCAGTCTGTTCGCTGTGCTGGGCGCCGTCTTGTTTCGCTCGCGCCTTGCGGATTCGGCGACGCAAATCGCACGCAAGCTCTTCCAAGCTTCCGCACTCAGGATCGCGGCCATTTTGCTCATCTTCGCATCTTCGCTCTTGAGCCAAATCGGCATTTTGCAACTGGCCGAGCTGGCCGCGCTTGCGAACTTTGGCGAGCTGGCGCCGCCGTCGATTGACTTCAGTCGCTGGCAAATGATCTTCGCGCACCCGCAAGCCTCTCTCCTCACGCCCGAGCTCAGCTGGAGCCTCATCGCCTTTGCCACCGCCACCCTCGTGGTCTTTTGGGCAGCTTCGCCAAATCCCGCGGCACAGTCTCAATCCGACGCCTCCATCCACGTCGCGCGTCTGTGGCCATGGGTTTTATCAGTGGCTGCGATGAGTTTTTACCTCTCGCGCCTCGCACTCGATCCTCAATCCGCGATTCCACAAACTGAGCCGCTCGGAGTTCCCTCTCGCTATCTCTTGTTTGTGACACCTCTCAGTCTCATCATCATCGCCGAGACTTTGCGTATTGCGGCTCGAACTGGCTCTTCGTTGATCGAGGGCGTGGTCCATGGCGTGCTCCATGGCTTGATCCGTGGCTTGAGCCCCAAGCGCGACAGCCAAGCCGCGCGCCTTGGCCATTGGCATCGTCGCGTGGGACTCTTCATCGCATTCGCGATCGGCCTCTGTCTCATCTTGCCCTGGGGCCTTGAACCGCTTCGATCGCGGGCTCGCGATACACTTTTACTGGATGCGTTTTCCAGCTTTCCCCTGGAGTACGCCTTATTGTCAGAAGACGAAGTTTCCAATTGGCCAAAGGCTGATTGGAGCCGAAGAAGTGACCTCCAAGTTTTTTCCGCGCGGGCGGTGAATGAGACGCGACGGCACTGGCATCAAGCTCAATCCACATCCGATCTGCCGATCTTTCTTCAGATGATGGGCCAAAACCATAGCGAAATTCTGCAATATCCCCAGCGTCTCGGGGCGAGCGACCTGGGCGAATTGCTGCGACGACTTTATCCTTTGCATCGCCATGCGCCTGAGCCCACGGATCACGCTGGCCAGCAAGCGCTGCGCTACCAAATTCAGCTTCAGATCCTGCAAGACTTCGCCACGCAACTTCACGCCGCGAGCGCGAGCTGCACCGAAGCCGCCTCGGGTTCCGCTTCGGATTCCGCTTCGGATTCCGTTTCTCCTTCCTGCGCGCACTTGCCGTCATATCTGGCCGCACTGAAGAGCCTCACACCGCCGACGGACCCCGACTCTGAGCGGCCAAGTGCTCAACCCGAATCGCGACCCGCCTCACCCGACAAGGACTTGCCGTGACCGACGAACTGACGCCTTGGCTCACTTTGCTTCGACACTTTCAGCGCGACCCTGCCGGCGGCGACGCCCTCACCACTCAAGGCCGAAGCGATGCTGAGAAATTCTCGCGACATCCGCGTCGACCGGCCTATGACTGGGTCGGCATTTCACCCAAACATCGCACGCGCGAAAGCGTCTTGCCACTGACGACAGCGGCCTCGCGCGCTGCCGCCCCGCCCGTTGTGCTCACGGAGCTTGATGAACGCCGCGCCCACGAGTCGGCCGCCGAATTTGAGAATCGCGTTCAGCATTTTCTCACCCGCTTGGATGACGAACTTCGACTCAAGCATCGGGCGATCTTGATTTGCTCGCATTTGGATTGGCTGGAAACCGCCGCCTTGTTTTTAAGCTCGGATGACACTGACCTCGCCCGCGGTGATGCATGGACGCCCGGCCATAGCCGACATTACCAGTGGCAAGACGGGATTTGGCGGCGCCGGGCCGCAATGGATTCAAGTTCAGGCTTTTCCAACGAGTAAGTACGGCCCCAAGCGTGGGCAAAATTTCAAGCTAACGCGCTTCGCAATTCCCCACTCCCCAGACTGAGCAAGCTGGGCTAGATTTCGTCCCCAGCCCGTCATGCACCGGCACCTATCCAAAGGGGACTTCATGCCCGAGACCACTTTCACCCCCGTCGACTCGTCCACACAGGCCGCCATCAAAGCAAAAGGCGAAAGCATTTTCGCTTTGGCCGAGGCCGAAGGCCCTTCACTCTTCAGTCGCGATTACTGGTACGGCCAAATCATGGAATGGTCGATGAAGAATGAGAGTTTCAAAACTCAGATGTTTCGCTTTGTCGACGTACTTCCCTATCTGAATTCCGGCAGCGAAGTCGCACGTCACCTCAAAGAATACTTCGCCGAAGGCGGTGAAGAGCTTCCCAAGGTTTTCAATTTCGGCGTGGGCTTGGGTTCGCTGGCGCCGGGTTTGATGGCGGGAGCGGTGAAAAAGAATGTCGTGCAAATGGCCAAGATGTTCATCACCGGCGAAAGCGCCGAAGAAGCGCTACCGGTGCTCAAAAAGGCGCGCAAAAACAAAATCGCCTTCACCGTCGACCTTCTCGGTGAAGCTTGTTTGTCCGAGGCCGAGGCCCAAGACTACACGCACCGCTACGCTGAGCTGATCACGTGGCTAGCGAAGGACGCCGCCAACTGGGATCACATTCCGCAAATCGACGAAGATCACCGCGGCCCCATTCCACGCGTGAACGTGTCGGTGAAGCTCTCTTCACTTGATGCCGGTTTGGACCTGAAGGCCTGGGAAAAATCCAAAGCTCGTCTCAAGGATCGCGTGCGTCCTCTGATGCGTTTGGCGATGGAGCGAGGCGTGTTCCTGAATTTCGATATGGAACAGTATGAGCTCAAAGACTTCACCATCGAAGTGTTTTGCGAGCTCTTGATGGAAGCTGAATTCAAAACCTACCCGCACTGGGGCTGTGTGCTCCAGGCTTACTTGCGCGACTCCGCGCAAGATGTTCGTCGCATGATCGGTTTTGCGCGCGAGCGCGGAGTTCCGTTCACCGTCCGCTTGGTCAAAGGTGCTTACTGGGACTTCGAGACTGTATTCGCGCAACAACAAGGCTGGCCCGTGCCGGTCTACACCAACAAGCGCGAGTCCGACGCCAACTACGAAGCCTGCGCCAAAATGCTGCTCGAGGCTCACGAGCACATTCGTGTCGCGATTGCGTCACACAATGTCCGCAGCATCGCCGCCTCGCTTGTTGCGGCGGAGAGAATGGGCGTTGATCCTCGCTGTTTTGAAATTCAGATGCTTTACGGCATGGCCGATCCCTTCAAACGCTCGCTGGTCAAGCAAGGCTATCGCGTGCGCGAATACGCACCCGTCGGCGAATTGATTCCCGGCATGGCGTATTTGGTCCGCCGACTTCTTGAGAACACTTCGAACGAAAGCTTTTTGCGCTCGAAGTTCGCCGAGGGCGCTTCGACAGAAGCCTTGTTGAAAGATCCGGCCGAGGGACTCACGCCCACATCGAGCGATCCCCGCGACCTCGAAAAGAAAGATGCCAATGGCAAACCCAAAGATCGGTTCCGCAACTTGGAACTTCTCGACTTCGCCATGCCCGAACCGCGCGCGCGCCTTGAGAAGAGCCTCGCGGAGGTCGAGCGTCAGCTGGGTCAAGATTGGCCGTTGATCATCGGCGGCAAAGAAATCAAGACCAACAAATTTATTGAATCGCGAAATCCATCGCGACCTTCGCAACTGATTGGTCGCGCCCATGCCGCCGGAGTCGCGGAAGCTGAACTGGCGCTCAAGACCGCGCACGAAAGCTTTGCGACTTGGTCCGTGACATCGACCGATGAACGCATTCGCCTGCTTGAGCGTTTGGCCGACATTCTGGAGCGAGATCGCTTGCAGTGGACGGCACTCGAAGTTCTCGAAGCCGGAAAGCCATGGGCCGAGGCCGATGGCGACCTCACCGAAGCCGTCGACTTCTGTCGGTACTACGCGCGCGACATGCGCCGCTTGGCGCAAGGGCTGAAAGTCGGTGGCGTGCCTGGTGAAACCAGCCACTATCACTATCGCCCGCGCGGTGTGGTGGTGTGTATCGCGCCGTGGAACTTCCCGCTCGCAATTCTTTGCGGCATGGTCTCCGCGGCGGCCGTTGCCGGCAACACTGTCATCATGAAGCCTGCGGAGCAAACGCCGGTGATCGCATCTTGGTTCATGAAAGCCATCAAAGAGGCCGGCTATCCGGCTGGCGTGATCAGCTTGCTCCACGGCTATGGCGAAGAGATTGGCGACACGCTCACCGGTTCACCGCTCACATCCATGATCTCGTTTACGGGCTCAAAAGCGGTTGGACTTCACATTCAAAAAGTCGCAGCCGTGGTCCAGCCGGGCCAACGCCATATGAAAAAGGTCATCGCGGAATTGGGCGGCAAAAACGCCATCATCATCGATAGCGATGCGGATCTCGATGAAGCCATCGGCGGAGTGCTGTACTCCGCGTTTGGTTTCGCCGGACAGAAGTGCTCCGCCTGCTCGCGTGTCATCGTGCTGGAAGAAATCTACGATCGCTTCGTCACTCGCCTCGGCGAAGCCGTCAAAATCATGAAGACTCAAGATGCCGCTTGGGCCGACACCGACATTCCGCCGGTGATCGACGCCGAAGCCAAATCTCGAATCGAAGGCATGATCGAAGTCGGCTCACGCGAGGCCAAGCTTCTCTACCGCGGTCAAGTCAGCGAAGGCTGTGCCGCAGATGGATACTTCGTGCCGCCACACATCTTTGTCGATGTACAACCGCAGTCGCGACTGGCACAGGAAGAAATCTTCGGTCCCGTGCTCGCCGTCATTCGCGCGCGAGACATTCAGGACGCCGTGCAAATCGCCAACAGCGTGGAGTACGGATTGACCGGAGGTTTGTATTCACGAAGCCCTGCCAACATCGCCTTTGTTCGCGATCGCTTTGAAGTTGGCAACCTCTACATCAATCGCGGTTGCACAGGCGCTATGGTCGATCGGCACCCGTTCGGCGGCTTCAAGATGTCAGGGGTCGGTTCGAAGACCGGCGGTCCTGATTATGTCACTCAGTACATGGAGCCACGCGTGGTGACGGAGAACACTCTTCGTCGCGGCTTTGCTCCAGCAGACGAGTGAGGCCACGTGTCGAATCTCGTGCGACAAACTGCGCATCGCGGATGGCGAAGCCTGCGCGAACTTGAACGGCAGTTCGATGCTCAGTTCGAGGTCAAGGCACTCTTGCGAGTTTCAGCGCGACGAACTTTGCACGCGGCGTACTTGCGCTCTTTGCGTAAGTCGTGGAAGCGCTTTTCCGAGCAACTCGCGCACCCTGAGAAGACTTCGCTTTCGCGGCTCCACACCATTCTCAAGAGCAACGTGGATTCACGCTTTGGCCGTGAACATGGCTTTGATCGAATTCGGTCGCTACAAGACTTTCAATCCCGCGTGCCGATTCGCGGTTACGATGAACTCGCACCCTGGATTCGCCGTGCGACGGAGGGACGAAGCGGCGAGCTGACCACAGCTGATGTGTTAGCCTTTGAACGCACCAGCGGTTCGTCGAGCTTTGCGAAACTCATCCCCTACACCCGACCATTTCTTGACGAGCTCGAGTCCGCCACAAGTGCATGGCTCGCCGATCTGCATTGGCGTCACCCGGAGATCGTCGGACTTAAAAGCTATTGGTCCATTTCGCCCGCGATCCGCCGAGGCGCATGGGCCACGCCGGGAGGCATTCCGATTGGCATGCCGAGCGACCTGGATTACTTCAATCCGTTCGCAAAGTGGGCCCTCACTCAATTCATGGTTGTGCCCAAGCTTCAGAGTTTGCATCTGCAAGATGCCAGTTCATCTTCGCCCGAGATCGACGCCCGCCTTCACGAATGGCGCGTGCAAACCGCCGCAGCGCTTTTAAGCGAACCCGAACTTGGATTGATTTCAGTTTGGTCGCCGACCTTTCTGTTTCCGATCTTTGAAATCATGCGCACACATTGGGAAGAAGTCGTGTCCGCGATCGAGCCCCAGTCTCGACGCCTGCACGTCGAGGATCTGCATGAACGTCATGGCGATCGACCCATCTTGTTCGCCAACAAAGTTTGGCCACGCCTCAAGGTGATCAGCTGTTGGACGGATGGCCCCTCCAGCGAACCCTCGCTCCGCCTCGAGGGTCTTTTGCCGGATCGGACAGAGATCGAGGGCAAAGGTCTACTCGCCACCGAAGGCGTCGTGACGATTCCATTTAGCGGAGCTCCGGATCCGGTGGTCGCTTGCGGCAGTCACTTTTTGGAATTCATCGACTTGGAAAGACCAGATTCGCGGCCTCGCTTAGCTCATGAGCTCAAAGCCGGCGGTTCCTACTCGCCGCTGATGACAACGTCATCAGGGCTTTATCGTTATCCGCTTCGCGACGTCTTGTTTTGCACGGGTCGCAATCAAGCCACTCCGACACTTCGCTTTCGCGGGCGTCTTGATAAGACCAGCGATCTCTGCGGCGAGAAGCTCGATGCCGCACAAGTCGAGCGTGCCTTTGAGATCGCCTGCGCTCGATCACGAATGCGACCGGAGTTCTTTATGCTGACTCCTGTGCTCGACGGACCCTTCGCCTATCGCGCCTTTGTACAAAGCGATGCCACAACTCCTGAAATCCTGCGCTTTGTGGACGCCTTTGAAGAAGCCCTCAAGCAAAACCCTCACTACGCTTATGCTCTGGACTTGGGGCAATTGAAGCCGATCACGGTCACCTTGATCGATCGCGGCGTTGAAACCTGGCAGGCGCATCTCGTGAAAAGCGGAGTTCGCTTAGGTGATTTGAAGCTGAGCCGCTTGGACTCGAAATTCGATTGGAACGAAGTTTTCAGCAAGGTCGCCAAGCGCGTATTGCGTTAGCATCTCATGTGAAGCGTTGAGGCGATCAGGCGGCCCATCGACTGCTGGACGCCGCCGTGCCCGTCAAGCTTTCCGCCAATTCCGAATAAGCACCGCTTCTCTCAGGAAAAACAAAGCTCAAAAGGTAGCCCGCAAGCGCGCCGCCCAAATGAGCTGTGTAGGCAACTTGTGAAATTCCAGGTTGCGAGGCCAACCAGCCAGAAAGATCAGGCAACAAGAACACCGGCACGAGAATCCACGCCGGCAACCAAGCCACGCCGTAGTATCCGCGAAACGGCAGCAACCAGTACACGAAAGGAAGTCGGCGGCGAAAGTGTCCCGCCACCACACCAATCAAAGCGGAAACCGCAGCGCTTGCTCCCACCAACGGCGATGCCGAAAGTCCTGAGATCGCCACATACGCCAGCGCACCAGCCAAGCCTCCAACCCAAGTGATGCAAAACACGGCTCGCGAACCTCTGCCGTTCTCCACAAAGGTTCCGAACAACAAGAGAAACAACATGTTCCAAAACAGATGCAGTCCCCCGGAGTGCGCGATTTGATAGGAGAACCACGCTAGGGGACCGTGTCGTTCCGCCGACAGTCCTAAGCGAAACGAAGGATGTCTCTCCTGCAATGTCACGAGCCGCGCCAACTGTTCGCGCCAAGCCTCAATCGCCACTTGGTCCCCTGGCCATGTAAGGCGCGTCTTTGCGACCTTCATGAACTCGCCGTCACGAAGCGCGATGATGCCCAAATAGCGTCGCGCCACCGGATCTCCACGTCGCGCTCGCTCTGCAAGCTGCAAGACCGATCGATGTGGGTGCAAGACTTGCGTCGCCGTCGCAGGCGTTCGAGCTTCGCCAACGCCCTGCTGTTGATCCGCGACTTCCGAAAGCGCCATCGCATACAACATCCCATGCGTATGAACAAAGTCGCTGTCTTCGACAAGCTCCTGAATGTTCTCGTCAGCCATTTCATACGCCGGATATGTCCAAGCAAACACACCGATGTTGACGGCCACCAATAGCCAAGTCATGGGCGCTCGATGAAACCAGAGTAAGCCGCGAAGCAATGGAAAGATCATCGCGAGCTCCGCCGGATTTCCTGAAGCACGCGCACTTCGGCGGGCGTCAGGGGCTCAGCATCCATCGATTCACTGTGAGATCGGGGCACCACAGACAAACTCGTATCCGCTTGGGCCGGGGCTCTTCGCAAATTCTCCCACGCCTGGCGGTTGCGGCCCACTTGGCGTTGCGAAGGCCGTGCGAGCAATAACTCACGAGCCAATTCACGTTGGCTCGCCTTGTAACTCATAATCGCAATTCGCTCTCTGAGATAGGGCGTGCGATCCAAACTCTCCTCGAGCACCTTTGCGAGATCCAAAGCCGAGCGTGCCTCTTGACTTTGCACAAGACGTCGCAGCAACCGAAGTCCCGCATCCGTCACATGCACATCCCGAGTCCGCGGATCAAGTCCCGCTCCCAACCATCGATCCGTCAAAAGCTTCAACTGCTTTCGATCCGGCTCTTGTTGGGGATCCAACATTTCCGAAAGACGAGCCAAACTTTCCACCTGCAATTCCGGAGAAAGATTCAAAAACATATCAGCGTGCGCCGACTTTGCAGCGTCGCTCTCCGCAACGGGCTTCTCGCGCGCTCCGACTTCTGTCGGCTCAACCGGAACCACACCCAGTAACTTTTCAATCTCCGCGCGAGCCAACTTGCGATCGCCTTCGCGCCAGGCCTGAGTCGCCGTCAACCAGCGCCGCGCTTCGCTCGATGCTTCTCGAGAAAGACGCGCCACAAGACTTGCCGAGGGGCGCCCTTGATCCTGGCACTCAGCTCCTCGATATAAATCGATCACCTGTCGATCATTGAGAAACTGCGCAATGGGTTCGTTTCTCTCGAGGCTTTCAAGTGGCGCCGCACAGGCTCGCTTGGCTTCAGCACCACAACCTTGCAAGGCCAACTCCGCTCCACACCACGCAACTTGCGCGCGGAACTTTTCGCGCGGATAAAGCAGCGGCAGCTTTTCACTCAACATCGCGCGCGCTTCGCTGTCGCGACCCAATTGCCACAAAAATTGCGCACGCCACGTGGCGTAAGTCGCATCCAGATCCCGATGCGGAGCCGGCGTCGTCAACGCCATCAAACCCGCCTCGGCGTCGGACTTCCACCATCTCTCCATTCGAAACGCTCGATACCACTCCGCCGAGCTCGCGCTGAGCGGCGGCGGTGACTCCACCTCAGTCATGAGGCTTTGCAAAGCACCCAAGGTCTCTTCGGCCGAGTCTCCGTCACGAAGATTCAGCTCCGAAACCGGGTGAAAGCTACGCGCGACAAAGCAGGCTTCACTGCCTCGGTCGTCCGCACAGACTTTGTCGCGATACTTCCGACCATCTAGATCTGGCCGCGACACCGCCAAGGCCAGATACCCAAGTGTTGAGTCCTCTTTGGACCACAAGACATGATCCGCCTCACGCTGCAAACAAGTCGCATCCACACGCGAAGCAAAGAACATCGTGAGCGCAACCGACAATCGCGAGGCCTGCGGCTGACCAGGCGCAGATCGCCACTCTTCATGCACTTGGCTGACTTCATCGCAGAGCATTCCCGAAGCTTCGCTCGCCAAACTCGTCGTGCCCGACGTCGTGGCCTTTTGAGACCACTTCTGTGACAGCATGAGCGCCAAGCTCGTCAGCATCACAAGCCCCGCAGTCATGAACATCGCGCCGAAGGCCAGCTCGGAAGTTGTCGGATGCGCCGCCACACGACGTGCGTGGCGGGTGACCACGACGGTGTCGGCCACTCGATCATGAAGCGGGCGACGCTTGTCGTTTGCAAACACCGCCATGAAGGGTAAGCCCAAACACACCACACTCAGCCACCAACTCAAGGCGCGCAGAAACACATTCAGCGGCCTCGGTCGTTTGCCTGACCAGAGATCGACCACGCGCAATCCGAAGATCGCGCGACCGGGTGTTGTGCCCTTCCATGCCAGCAAGAGCGTTTCCCAAAGCACACCCACCATAAAAGCCGCGATCAACGCATTCAGCACAGCGAGATCCGAGGCCGCGAGATCTTGAGACATCCGCGCTGAGACCGCCTCGCGACGAAACGGCGCCATCGCAATCGCCATAAGCGGCAGCAAGATCACGAGATCCGCAATGTGCGCGGCTAAACGATCTAATGGCGAAGCCGCACCCAGAGCAGAGGCCGAAGCGTCGGAAGCTTTCGACGCCGATTTGGGCTCGTAAGGATTCTCAATGACCATACTGACTTTTCGGAATGCCAAAGGCTCGGCTGGAGCCGAGCCTGGTGTCTCGCGATGAAACCGGACGGAACTTTTGTCGAGGCCTCTGGCGCGCTCGAATCGCGCGCCTCCGGCGGCCTTTTAGTGTGCGCGCGCCTCAGGCGGCCTTTTAGTGTGCGCGCGCCTCCGGCGCGACTTTCAACGAGAGCAGGCGGCCTTCGGTGTCGAGCTGCACATCGACAGTAGCGACGGGCAGAGACATTCGGTTGACCAATTGAAAGGTCAAATGGCGACCGCGATCATCAGCTTTGTTGCCAACCTGCAAGACCTTCTCAAATTGCGCCGGCAAAAACTCTCGATGTTGGTCGAGGAATTTGTCGCCAAACGCCACGGGACGCGCCGAAGGACTCAAGGTCAATGCGCGAACCTTTTCGCCATCCAACATCACATCATACTGACCCTCAAGCGCACCCAAAGTGAATCGCTCCAAGGCCGTCGGCTTTCGACCAAGCGTCGATCCCGCACTCAGCCCTTCTTCGCCTAAGCGACGAACCAAGCTGTCCTCTTCAGGCGAAGTTCCCGTCGGCAAACTTGCGATCCCGCGTGCCGGCACACCTTCGCTTGCTAGGTCTCGACTTTGAACCGCCGCGGTTTGCGGCGCCGAAAACATTTGCGAGTTCAACATCGTCACCACCGCCAAGATGGAAAGCAACGACATGGGAATGGCCACTTTCGCTTGTTCCAAGTCCAAGCGCACGCGCATGCCCTTCAATTTTTCGAGCGGATCTTTGGACGGCAAACGCTCATTGATATCGATCACTTTGCGGGACATGCGGTTTCCTCCCGATTGAGTTCCAGACGAATTGGAATCATCTCGATCATCCGAACGATCATCAGACATCGATTCCTCCAAACGCCTCGATATGAGGCGATGCAACTCAAGGGCCCGCTGTAGATGAAGACTTATCGGCTTAAGCTGTTGAATTCTCGAGAGCTCTCTCATCCGTTGACGTCAGATCGCTCAGCACATGTCGGAGACTTCGACAGCGTCTCAGAATGAGACACTTCCTCCCGAAGGAAATCGCCCCGTGCGAGCGAACTCGTCGGTCCATTCCAACCAGGGATCCCCGAGGCGCCGCGCGCTCTCGAGATCGCGCACCAGCTCTACGTCAGGCCGCACACCGCGCCTCTCTAACGATTGACCTTGCGCCGATTCATAGCGAGCAACGGGCAAAACCAAATTGTATCCAGGGCCGATCGAGTCCAACTCAAACCATCGCGCCATCACCACCTGGCCCGCCGATGGCCATCCCAGCACTCGCGTCTGCGGTCGCTCTTTCATCGCTTGCGCAAAAATCTCCGCCACCGAAGCCGTCTCCTCATCCATCAAGACAAGCACCGGTCCGGAAAAGCAAAGGCTCTGCGAGTGACTCATCAACGACAAAGCGCCGTCGCGAGAAAGCCGCTCCAACTGCAAGTGCGCGGAGAGATCATCGGGAAGCGCATACTGCAAAGCTTCCTCTGGGGAGGGAACAAATCCGCGATGCACCCAACCGACAAGTCCGGGTTTGCAACTCAGTGCCGAGATCGCCCTCATTGCCGCAGGAAAACTTCCACCCGCGTTTCGCCGAACATCGACAATGAGTTGTGTGCGACTGCGGCTCAACTCTCCGAGAGCCACTCGCATTTCCTGCCATGCCTCGCCTTCGAAAACTTGCGGCAAGAAACTCGGAATTCGCATATAAGCTGTGCCCGACCGCAGACGCCAAAGCGAGGGCGATAGAGGCACTTGTAAAGGTCGCGCTTGAATCGGCACACTGAGCCTGGACTCGACCGCACCCTTCACTTCTGCAGCCGAGGCTTGCGAAACTTCGGGTGCGCGCTGTAGATCCAATTCCTGACCACGCCGCCGATCTCGACGATGTGTGCGCAAGACTTCCCAAACTCCACTGACACTTTGCACTTCTTGAGCCTCCGAAAGAGGTCGTGCATCCACACTCATAATCACATCACCGGCACGCAGGCCCGCCTCTTGAGCTGGCGAGTCGTCCAGAACTTCAACCAACACCACTTCCCCATCAATCAGCTTCGCTCGCGCGCCCGTATCCACGGACTCGCCCTGCCAAATCGCCCAAGTCTCCTGGGGTGCTGAGATGTAGAGATGCGAAATTCTAAAAATGGAAAGCCGATCCGTCATGCGCCGAGCAAACTCGCGTTTGGGCTGCGAGGAGTTCAAGATCAATCGCGTTTCGCTGGCAGCGTCTCGGCGACAATGTTCGATGAAGCTCAATTGCCGCTGTTGTTCATGCCGGTCGGCCGGCGGCAGCATCTCTTGCTCGACAAGATCACACACCCGCAGCCAGGCTTGCTGCAATCCGCGCGTTTCGACCCACGTGAAGGACCAACGCGCACTAACTCCAAAGATGAGCAACGAGAGCAATACGCCCAAAAAGCCAAACCCGACAACCGGCATCGTCATCCGCCGATCGCCGAAGCGATCGACGGCCTCAGATGAAGTCGTCGGGTTTGTCATCGTTCAAGATCCAAAAGCCCTAAGCGGCTTTGCGACGGCGTGCCGCATTCGGATCAATGTTGAACAAGCGAACTTTGCGATACAAAGTCGCGCGACCAATGCCCAAAGCTTTTGCGGCTTCAGTCAAATTTCCCTTGTACGCTGCGATGGCGTTTTCAATCGCCGCAGCTTCAAGATGCTCGATGGTCGAAACCATCTTGCCCGTGCCAGCCGTTGGCGTCGCCGAGGCCGACGGGAACTGCAACACTTTAGCGCCCGTTGATTCAGCTTGGCTTTGGCCAGGCACCAACGACACCTGAGAAGAAGACGACATCGCCTCCCACTCACTCGGCGTCATCACTCGCACCGAGACTCCATTCAGAAGACCAAATTGATGTGCCTTCTGGATCAAGACTTGATCGTCGGAAACGACGATGAACGACGAACGTACCATGGTAGACCCTCCGTCCCCTAACCCCAGGGGTTTTCGTTTCAAAATCATCCAACTTGCTTCGTCAGTCGGGCGTCTGTTGCGCCAAAAACTGTCTCAGCCGCTGTTTTGAAAAGGCGCAAAAAACGCCTCACAATGTACCTATCGGCGGGTTTTCGTCAGAAAATGAGTCATTTTGCGGAATTTTATTCCTCATTTTGAAACACCCCGTGAGACGCCTGGCACGAATTCGCAAGCCATCGAAATGAGTCCCGAAATAAGACGAGATGTCGACTCTCTCGACAATGCCTTCAGCCCGACTTCGGTCGCGAATCGATTTTTGTGGACTTTGCGATCCCCTCTCGCCCGAACCTCAGTCCGAACTTATGTGTACAGATGCTCACGGACCTGAAACTTGCATCGCTGGCTTTGCTGATGTTTCAAGTTGCCGCCCCCAAGACTGCGTCTTGAGGACGCAAGCATCGAAGGAAGAGGTCTCGGCACTCTTCCTCAAATACGAATTCGGAGCTCACGTATGTTGCTGCAGCAGATGACTCACTCTCCTCAGGCTCGCTCGGCCCGTCAGGCCCTTCGCCTCACTCAGCAACTCGCCTTCGTGGGCGCCCTGCTATGTTTCGGATCTGACTCCTTTGCACAAGTCACATTTGGCGGCGTTGAAGTCGCTCCTGGACTCTCTGTTGGCGGCACGACGCTTCAGCCCGATGGCACAGTCACCTATGGCGGAATTCAGGCTGGAGGAATCAGCACCACGCCCGGCGTGCAAATTGGTGGCGCAACTGTGGGTGGCTACAACCCCGATCGACAACGCCGCGAAGATGAGGAACGAGATCGACGCCGACGCATCGAAGATGAAGAGCGCGATCGTCGTCGACGCATCGAAGAAGACGAGCGACGCTCACGAGCCGCATCGGAGCCTCATCGTCAGACCAACGAGTCTGCCGCCCAACAAAGAGCCACGCGAGATTCACGGCGGTTGCTTGTGGAGCGCGGCCAGTTCCAAGAGCCCTTCAAAAACTTGAGCTTCAAACTTGAAGTCTTCACCAGCAATGTGGCATGCGCCGACAAAACCGCGATCGATTGCTGGCGCTCAATTCTCAACGACAGCCATGTGAAGACACAGCTGCTTTCCATTCAAAGCGCCGAGCGCGTCCAAGAAGAACTCTCCTACCTCGCTCAGCGACATGCCATTCAAGTCGAGCTCGCCGAACGCCAGGCTGCCGGTCAAACGCGCCTTTGTGACATCAACGATTGCTCGGGCCACGCCGAACTACTTCGCCACAGTCGAAGACAATTGCAGAACTTCAAACTCGCCTACGACGACTTCTATCGTGGATTTCGCGTGCCGGTGAGCTTTCACCACTTCGCCCGCCGACACGGCATCACCGATGTTGAGATCACTTTCCGTGTCTTACTCACTCGCGATCGCATGATCGACGCCATGCAAGTCAACGATGCCTCGCCCATGACTCTTGGAGAGCGGCGAATCATCACCAACCTCGTTGCAGAATCCGCGGAGCTCAACTCACCCCGACCCAACTTCGCGATTTTCAGATTGTTGAACGCCGAGTTCCCCGACTCCATTCGAAGCGCCGTTCAGCGCGCGGGCTTCCCCACCGCCCCTGTACCGGCACCGGCGGCTGCTCCTGCCGCTCGACCACGCCGATAAAAAAAGCCCGAAGCGAGCGGACTCGTTTCGGGCTTCTCAATTTTAAAAATTCAAGAACGAACCATTCATCAGCGTGAATGGCGTGAAATTAACGACGACCCGACTTGATCTTCACCTGCATCTTCGCAATCAGGTTAACGGCCATCTTCTCGTGCACTTTGCACATCTTCAGCTCATCGCGACGATACGAACGCTGCGAAGGCGTCAATGTGCCTGTCTCAAGCTCCATTTCAAAATCGAGCTTCGATGCACGAATGCCAACCAACTCTTTCGTTTGCTGCTTGAACATCTTTTGGACGCCCGAAAGCGGCGCCACTTCCAACCACTCTTGCTTGTTCTTGTACCAGCTCACCATGCGCAGAAAGCGCGCCTTGTTTTTGGCGAGCGTAAAACGCGGGAACTGATCCTCAGGCAAAGCCAAAATGTCGTCGATTTGATCGAGGTCGACGAGATCTTCTTCGACCTCTTCATCAAGCCCGCGGCGCTTCGCCTCTTTCTCAAGAGCCTCAATCATTTGCAGCGAAGTCTCGTCGCCATCGAAGGCCGAAGCATAGGCACCACCAGCGCCACCGCCAAAGCCTTCGTCTTGATCCATCTCATCGGCGTCATCGGCTAAATCTTCAGCTCGTGTCTTCAGGAGTTTCTCATCAGAAGGAATAGTATTCAGCCGATCGTGATTCACGCTGCGCCTCCAGTTAGCTTCGGTTAGCGAAGTCGTGGTTCTAGCACAGACTCGGCCAGCTTAACAGAGCGCGACGTCGCACTTTGAAATCTAAAAAACTTGTGAAAGCTCGGAGACTTATGTCTGAAGGGCTTTCCCGGCATTTAATGCGCCGCGTGAAAGTCCTTCAATCGGGATAACAAATTCTCATCAATTTGGCACCGACAAGCTGGCTCACTTGCGTGGTTGTCACTCCGTTCGGCGCTTGCCCATGGTTCGATTCAATGCTCGCCAATGGCTCGACGTCGCCTTGTGCAACACTCCCAAGCCAACACAGCTAAACCCCTGAAAGGTCAGGATCAATTCACACGACCACTCAAGTGTGCCAGCTGGCAGGCGGCATAAGTGAAAATCATATCCGCCCCCGCCCGCCGAATCGCCAAAGCACTCTCCAGATAAGCAGCGTCGGCATCCACCCAACCACGCTCAGCCGCCGCTGCGATCATCGCGTACTCGCCACTCACCTGATAGGCCGCAATCGGCACGTCGAACTCTCGCCGAAGATCCGCGATCACATCTAGATACGCGCCCGCCGGTTTGACCATCATGATGTCAGCACCCTCGGCCACATCAAGGCGTGCCTCGCGCAGTGCCTCCCGACGATTTGCGAAGTCCATTTGATAAGTCTTCTTATCGCCAGCTCGCGGAGCTGAATCGAGAGCATCGCGGAACGGTCCGTAAAAGCACGAAGCATACTTGGCGGTGTACGCCAAGATCGCCACATCGTGAAACTTCGCGGACTCCAAGCTAGATCGAATCGCGGCGACTCGGCCATCCATCATATCGCTCGGAGCCACGCAATCTGCTCCGGCTCGCGCCTGCACCAACGCCATCTCGGCCAGCACCGGCAAAGTTTCGTCGTTCAGAATTCGACCATCGCGCACCAGTCCGTCGTGACCGTCGCTGGAGTAAGGATCCAGTGCCACGTCGGTGATCAAGTACATCTCGGGAACTTTGGCTTTCAATTCCGCAAGCGCCCGAGGCACAAGGCCCTGAGGGTTCAAGGCTTCGCGAGCATCGCTTGTCTTGCGCGCTTCTTCGATCTTCGGAAACAGCGCAAGCCCTCGAATACCAAGATCTCGCGCCCGCTTGGCCTCATCAACTGCGCGATCAATCGAGAGGCGAGACACACCTGGCATCGAAGTGATGGGATCACGCACATCGCGGCCTTCGGTGATAAAGATCGGCAACACCAATTGCGACGGATGCAAGCGAGTTTCGCACAGCATTTCGCGAATCGAGGCCGAAGCACGCAAACGGCGAGGTCGCTCGATCATTTTGCTTTACCTTGTTGCGCCACCGCCGCGACAGCCGCCTGAATCATCGCCTCATCGCCAATGTAGCGTCGCGAGACAAACTTCAAGTCTGGAGTGAGTGTCACCTCGAGCGGAATCGCCGTCGGGATGTTGAGTTCGACAATGTCCGACTCGGAAATATTCTCAAGCATTTTCAAAATCGCGCGAATGGAATTGCCATGCGCCGCCAGCAGCACTCGCTGACCCGCGCGGAGTGCCGGCGCAATTTCTTGATCCCAATACGGCTGCACGCGCGCAACCGTATGCGAAAGCGCTTCACAGCTTGGGAGCGCCTGACGAGGAACATCCGCATAGCGACGATCGCGCGACGGATGCTCAGGATCATCCAACGACATGGGCGGCGGCGGCGTGGAGTACGAGCGGCGCCAAATCTTCACTTGCTCCTCGCCATGTTTTGCGGCGGTCTCCGACTTGTTCAAACCCGTCAGAGCCCCATAATGACGTTCGTTCAATTGCCAAGCTTTGGTGACCGGAAGCCAAGAGCAATCCATCTCCACCAGCACGGAATCCAAGGTGTGGATCGCACGCTTCAAGCGTGAGGTGTAAGCTCGATCAAACTCAAAGCCCGCCTCGCGAAGAGCTCGTCCTGCACGAACAGCCTCGGCGCGACCCGTCTCAGAAAGACCCACATCTTTCCAACCTGTAAATCGATTCTCTTTGTTCCAAACACTTTCACCGTGGCGAAGCATGACGAATTTGATCATGTCCCCAGCTTTAATTCGCATTGCACAGCTTTGCAATCTCAGCCCCGGTTGTCTCGCCGCTTAATAGGATTCACGCGCCCGTTCGAGGGTCATCAGCACGACGCCTCAGACTGAGACGCGAAAGTTTCGCCTCCACTTCGCCGATACGTCGTCATGGCCAAGGGCTTCTTGTTCATCGCATTTGGCATCGTATTGGTGCTGACAAGTTTGCTGCTGTTTGATTTTCGCCAACAAGATTTGGGGCGCGAATCCGGTATGGGCTTGCATCAAGTTGCCGGTGCGCTGGAGGCCTATCGCAACAAATCCCTTCGGCCCGGCGCTCCGCCCGCGGCAATCCAACGCAAAGCTTTGCAAACTCAAAATGCCGACGGGCTCGCGATTCAAAAGATCGCTGAGAGCTTAGCTGATCAAGCGCAGAGCCCACAGGGTGCGACGAAACCTCAAGCGGCGGCCTCGACTCAAGAGCCCGAACTTGTGCTGACGGCTGTCGTGGATCAAAACAACTCTCAACACGTTGATCCCCGCGACGATGAACGAATCCGTGAAATCATGAACTCGACCATGCCTTCGGATCTGAAAGCCAAGATTTATGAAAAGTACCTACAAACTGGAGTGCTTCCTGAAGTGAAGTGGGTGGCTCAACCCACACCTGCGCCGCGCGCGCCTGCATCCAGTGATGATCCGTACAATCCCAACAACTGGTGATCGATCCACCATCTCAAACAAGAATTCAAAATTTCTCGTGAATCAATTGGCACCGGGGCCACCACCGGACGGGCCGCCGCTCGGGCCAGCGCCGCCGCCTCCACCACCGCGACCTCCGCCGCCACGC
>DDUL01000049.1 GCA_002344785.1 Bdellovibrionaceae bacterium UBA2339 | reverse complement strand
GCTCTTCCGATCTGTGCGCGCAAAAGTGCGGGTTTGCCTAAGAGATCTTCGACCACAGTTGTGCGCAAAGGCGCCTGCTGGCGGTCGTTCGGATGTCGAAGAATGGTGAAGAGCGATCCCGGCGCTGTCGACAGAATGTAAACCAGCTGCTGGGCCTCTTCGGGCTTCACTTCGACCGTGATGCTTGTGAAGTTCACTGTTGCACTGAGATTCACGCGCATGATGCTCTTGCCGTTGGCGTCGAGCTCCAGGCGTCGCGGAATCTTGTTCACCACATTCACGCCTGTTGCGAGGACCACGACATCCTGAAGAATGGTGCGAATTTCGCGGCGCTGTTCAGCGGCTTTACCGTAGTCGACGGCGGCGACGATATCGATGCGATCACCGGGACGTAGCAAACGCGATACGCCGCGCATGTCATCGATCGGCATCGTGATGGCGCGCTTTCCAGGTGAGATCTCCGAGGATAAGCCAGTGTCTGGTCCTGGGAGCAGGAGCTTGGTCTGCAAGACTTGCTCGCCCTTCTTGATCGGAGCGGCAGCGACTTGGCCAATAGCGGTGTCAGCTTCCAAAATCGCGTCGGGCTGCACGAAGTCTTTCGGCAACTCTTTGATCTCGAGCATAGATTCATCAATGTCGGCCATCTCCTCGATGTCCTTCGCCGCGACGACCACGCGTTGAACTGTGCCGTACTTCGCGGCGAGCTGATCTTTGTGGCTCTCCGACCATGAATACAGCATGAACATCGCAAACAGTGCGACCATGACCGAGATCCATAATGTGCGCGTCTCGTTGTTGCCCATGATAACGTTCCCCTTTAGTCCCCACACGCGGCGTTGATGCACATGCCATACTGGGTTTTCACCCAGACAGGGCTCACGCCGACCGCATTGTTCTCGACTCCGTCCTGGATTTGTTCGTAGATCAGTTCATTATGAAGATTGATGTTGTTGCGCGAGCCGTCGGGCTGCAAATCGCCGAAGCCCACGCGCAACGACCTCTCCGTGGCGCGGAAGTCGGTGTTGGTGCGCTGGAAGCCTTCACCGGTTGTGCCGTGGATACGTGTTCCCACCGCGCGATAAGAGAAGAATGATGAGTCTCGATTGTCGCGGAAGTAAGTGACATTGGAGCGGTTGCGGAAAGTCTCAAAGGCATAGTTGCGCGCCGAAATCGAATTGAGAATTCCGGTGTGGATGACGCCGAACATGCCAAAGGAATAAGCCAGCAAGATCACAAAGACGAGCAGCACGGGAATCGCTTCAATTGTCGCGAAGCCACGTTGTCGACTCATTCTGGATTTGAAGCGTTGATTGGATTTCATCTCAACACCCATTATCCGTGAGTTGCGCGGGCGGCTGCGCCACGCCGCTTGCGCCGTTGTAAACCTGTCCAGCGCCTTGCGCTTGCATGCTCAGAATGTTTTGCCAGCGTTGAGCGTTGAAGTTGTTGTTACACTCGTCCGTCGTGACCTCGCGACCCAAGAACGATTGGATGTTGGCGACGCCTGTGGAGTCATCGTCTTGCGAGTCGCCGAGAAGCGGCAGATTGAAGTCGAGAACGGTGGATTCAAAGCGCATGCGAGCGCCGATGAAAGTTTCATTGTCATTGGCCGCGTTGTTGTCTTGGCCGGAGCCCGGGTAGTCGTCATTGTGGCCACGCATGGGATCGCCAAAGTCGATCTGGCCAAAACGAATCCACTGTTTGCTAAGAATTCCACGCAGAGCCGGATTCATGCGCAGCTCTTGATACTTGCGGCGACCCAGATCGAGTTGCTTGTCGCGATTTTGATGAGCCGCCCAAGATGCGCGCGCGGCGGAGAAGGTGACGTACTGGCCGATCTCGACCATGGAAAGCGTGAAGCAGATGGCGAGGAACACCAGCGAAAGGCCCATGGTCATCATAAGTGCAAAGATAAAATCGAGCGTGAGCACGCCGCGCTGATTGCGCAGAATGCTGGAGCGTCGATTTTGAATCCCCCACGGACGACTCATGCTTTCCTCACGGTGGTTGTGTCGATTGCCTTCGCGAAAAGTTATTCGGATGTCCCGTCTTGCTGGCGTTGTGGCGTTGCCACACACCGTCTTCGATCATGCCTCGGATCGGCGACCAAGGCCCTTGCACGATGTCGCGCATATAGCCGCGTTCCGTCGCGCGATTTGAAAACATCAATGCGACCGAAGTGAAAATGATCATGAGAAGCACGGCTTCCATGGTGGCGACGCCGCGCTTTGAGCGAAGTGACTTCGACTTCAGCGCCATAGTCCCTCCAAAGTCGCGTGTGTGAGCCAACCGAGAAGCAAGGGCACGGTGAAGGGCAGTTTGTGAAGCTCAATTCCCGCAGAGCTTCGGGTTGTCGCCATTTGCGAAAGATTCTGCGTGAGTTGTTTGAACTCTCCGCGTGCGAAGACTTGATAGAGACCGAAGATCGCGGCCCAAATCATGCCGTAGGCGACGGTCCAAAAGACACCGTTCCAGCCGATCAGCAAGCCTGCGGCCGCCATCAGCTTGAGATCTCCTCCGCCGACGATTTTCAGAATCACAAGGGGAAGCAAAAGGGCGAAGCCCGATAAGAATCCCACCAAGCCAAAATGCCAAAAGTCCGCGCGCTGAATGGTGACTGCCAAAATCAGAGCGCAGGCACTGATGATCAAAAAACTGCGATTGGAGAATTTGCGGGTGCGCAAATCCTCCCACACGGCCCACCCAAAAGTTGTGGTGGCGGCCAACGACAAGATCATGGCGCTAACCTTCCGGTCGGTGCTTGTGTCGGGGGCGCGGCCCAACGATTCTTGGTGCCGGGTCCGTTGTTGAAGTCTCGACCCGTATCGAGATGTCTCTCGATGCGCGCACCCAAGCGTGGCCCTGAGCTTTGGAACACCTTCATTGGCCCGTTTTCGCCAAAGAAAGCACCGCCCAAAATCAGCGCGAACATGCTGAGTAGCAAGGTGACTTCCAATGTCATCGCACAACCTCACTTTAAATGTTGAAAAGCTTTTGCCGGCGACTCCTTCAAGTCACCGGCTCGCCGATCACGAGCCGTGGCTCGCCTCCGGAGTTACTTCTCAACGTTAAACTGCTGAAGTCCGCCGCCGAGTTTGTCCAAGTTGCCCGAGACAAATTCTTTGATGCGGTCTTTGAAAATCAACGCAACGGATACCAGAGCGATCAAAATCAAGATCAGCTCCAATGAACCTTGCGCGGACTCATCTTTCCAAATCGACTTGAGACGTTGATAGAAGGACATATCTCCCCCTCCGGTTTTGAGTTCCTCAATCACTTATCGGATTTTTAGGGACGCGAGTTGAGGCTTTGGCCGAGTTCAAAGCCCGACCTGCTCAAGCCTGAAGGATCGAGTGGGCTCGACAAAGGCCGAGGCTCGGTTCGAGTTTTCGCGTCTGATCCCTGGGCTAGAACTCACGGACGAGTGGGATCGAAATCTTAGCTCTCTCTATATATTAGCAGCATCGAGACGGTTGGAGTGAGGCTAGGCTCTTAATTTTCCGAAGGAAGTGGGGTTTATGACTCTGAAATCCATCACCCGAAGCCGCATTCATTCTCAGATGCCATGAGTTTGCGATGGGGATAAATCGGGCCAATTCAATCCGCCTTAGACCCGTCCTGCCGATGCTCGTTTGACTTAAGTGGTGTCTCAAATTGATACAAAGGTATGTCAGAAATGAAGCGAATCTGGATTTTCGAAACCGCCACTTTGGGTGAAGCCTATGAGAAGGCCGCCTCAGTCGGCGGAACTTGGCTCGACGTTTCCGCTACGGCAAACGGCGGGGTCGCGATCGTCGAAGCTGAGTCCGAGGATCAAAAAGCAAATGAGAATCTTTTTGAAGTGCATGAGGCGGTGGTGAAAGCGCTGTTTTCGCTCGCGGAGCCGATCCCGCCTTCACATGACGCCATTCAAATTGTCGAGGCCGCTTCACTTCAGGCACTCATTGCTTATGCGAATCGAGCCATCGAAAGTCAGTTTCACATCGTCGAGATTCGCATCAAGCGCGCAGGCACCGCCGGTGCCGTGGCATTCATCAGTGGCCCACTCCAAGCTCTCAGCAAGGCCGCGGAAAGTTTGCAAGGCCCAGCGAAGGCTACGCGAACCAGCCTGAGAGCGAGCACGCTTGAGCTTCAAGGCGAAGTTCGACGTCACTTTTAAAGTTGTGGGAATTCTCAACCGGACAATCAAAGACTGAAGGGGTTTTCACCGCGTGTCGGTTGGCAGTGTTTGAAGATCGCATCTTCAAACTTTGTCTGCATGACAGCGTCGCGCCGCACTTTCACCTTACCTAATGCCGCTTGAAAGTGGCGACGCGTGTAGCGATCCAGTTCACAAGCGCGCGTGAAGGCCTGCAGAGCCTCTTCGAACTTTTGCAGTTCCGTTGAGGAATTGCCGAGTCCTAAAAGTGCCTCGACGTTCTTCGGATCAACCTGCGTGGCCTCGAGATACCACTTGCGGGCGTCGACAAAAGATCTTTTCTCATAGTGATAATCCGCCAAACGCGTGCGCACGATACTGCCTTTGGGCATGCGCGAAGCAGCCAGCTCCAGGATCCGTCGCGCCTTTTCGACTTCACCTTGATCGCGATAGGAAAGCGCGAGGTGGACGGGATTCAAGTCATGATCTGGATCTCTCTCCATGGCTTTGCGGCAAGTCTCTATGGCTTTGTCGAAGAAAGAATCCTTGGCGTACAGACCACAAAGCGCGTTCAGCCATTTCGGGCGAACGCCCAATCGCTTATTGGCGTCGGTGATGATGTTGCGCGCCTCTTCGTTGGAACCCGTCGAAATCAAAACGTCGATGAGGCCATCATAGGCCGGTACATACTTGCGATTGAATTCAATCGCCTTGTAATAGGCGGCGATTCCTTCAGGAAATTTTCGCGCGCGCACGAGTGAAGCGGCGTATTGAGTTTGCAGAGATGCGTCCTTGGGATGCCTAGCAAGAGCGAGTGTCCATACTTGCTGTTCGCTGTTGTTGCGCTTCATTTGCGCGTAGGCCTTAGCCAGCGCCATCAAGCCGCGTTTGTCCAAGCGATCTTGATGCGGCTCCAGTGTCTCGATCACTCCCAACCAGTCGGACTTTTTCTCTTGCGCCGAGGCGATGGAAAGCAAGTCACTCACCGGAATTTTTTCTTGCCCAGGCTTGGCCGTCGCGCGCGGTGTGAGGCGCTCGTCGAGATCCTCGTCGGCACCCGTATCGTTTTGAGACAAGGCCGACGTGCTTGAGAGTGCGAGTAGCAGGGCTACCGCAAAGCGTGTCAGTTTTGGACGAAGGTCCTTGAGTCGATCTCGAGAGATTCCGAAACGTCTCATAGAGATATTGTAAGCGGAGTGTGCATTTTGGGAATCCCAAGATGTTGGTTTTTTCGAGGTTGGGGCATGCGACCTGGATTCAGGTCGGGCCTTTGCACGCCTCATCGGAATACAGGGCGCTCAAGCTTGGGTCGTCGAGGCCAAGCTACGCTTGAAATCATTCTCCTGCTCATCATTCTCGTCGCCGTGATTCTTGGATTGGTGGCGAAGTTCAACTCATCTTTTCGCGCGTACACCGTCGATTTGTATGGCGGATATTATCGCTGTCTTCTGGAAACCGGCGAGCTGCCCGGCACCGGCTCAGTTTGCAAAGACAAGCAGGCCGCCTTCGATCCCGAGGCGGGAAAAGATGTGATCACGGGCGGTGGAGGCGGAGACGGCAGCGACGGCGGCGGCAACGGTGAAGATGGCGGTGGCAATCGCGGCGGCGGTGGAACTGAAACCACATCCAATAGCGGAAGTGGTTCGGGCTCTTCGAGTGATGGAAACACAGAGACCGTGAGCAGCGGCACAAGTGGCGGCGGGCAAAGTGTGATTGCGAGAATGCGGCGAACCAGTCGTCGCAATCAACCCACGCAAGTGGGATCGGCCGATGACCTGAGTAAGTCCGAACTCGCGATGGCAGGTGGCAGCGGTGAGGATGAGCCATCGAGGACGGGAAATCGAAGTGTCGCGTCCAACAATTTGCGGCGATCTCGGTCGCGTACGAACTTCACGATGGAAGGTGAAGAGTATGTCCGCGAGGAGACCAAGGCGGCTGTGGCCAGCGGCACAGTGAAGAAAACCAATGAGGCGGGCAGTGGACTTCGCCCGCGACGCAGCGCATATGTTCCGCCGAGGGAAAAGAAAGAGTCTCAAAACGTAGAGGGAACCGGAGGCTTTGCCTTCGGAAATCTTGTCCGCATGCTGTTCATCATCATCATCATTGTGATCATCGTCGTCGTGGTGGGTGGACAGGTCATGCAGGTGGCGAACTCCGGCGATAAGGGTTAGCGGCACCCTTTTCAAAAACTCCAGCCGTCTCTAACTCGGCTTGGCAATTACACTTTGCTTCGACAAAAAACTCGAAAACTGCTGAGTGGCTCAGCGCATCCATCGCCTCTCATTGTGCAAATTTCCAACTCCATCAGTGCTTAAGATTTTTGGTTCCAAATCGGAACTGCCTATGTCAGACAGCAGCTCCTCACGCGAGTTCTCCTTCGTGCTGAAGCTTCGGGGGGAGCGGCTCACGGCCAGCTTTCAAGTCTCAAAAATGAGCCATGAAAGCTGATGTTGTGGCGGCCAATTGGAGAACTCGGTGAGGGGGGCCTGACTCGCCACGTGCGAAGTTGAGGCTCAGGGTCGCGGCGAAGTCTCCCGCAAGGCTTTGCTGAATCGAGTCTGTCAGATCTTATCGGGGGGTAAGAGATGGAGAGCTTGTCGGAAGTGGTCGGAATCAATCGACGTAGCGTGTTCAATCTCGAAGAGGCACGGGCGCTTTTGCCGATCGTCTTTAAGTTGACGAAGTCCTATTCGGAACGCGTGCAATCACTCATTCACAAGCTCGATCACGGTCCGGCGGCTTCTTCAGCCTCAGGCCAAGATGCCGAAGCGCTGGAAGCTGAAGCTGGCCGCTTGATTCAAGAGTGGCAGTCCAAGATTCAAAAGCTCGGCGGAGTTCCCAAGGGACTTTGGCTGGCGGATTTCGACTCAGGCGACGGCTACTACTGTTGGAAGTATCCTGAGCGCAACATCGAGTACTGGCATGCTTACCGCGATGGTTTCTCCAAACGCGTGCGACTCTCCAGCATCGAAGTTCGGGATCATGATCTCGAGTCCGGATCGCATTCTCAGTTGGACGGGCGGCTCTGAGCGACGTAATCTTCGTCGTCTATGAGAATCGCTCTTGCCCAAATCAATTCCACACTCGGCGACTTCAGTGCGAACGCCGAAAAGATGCTGGAGTTTGTCGCGCGCGCGCAGGCTCGCCGTTGCGACTTGATCGTCTTTCCCGAACTCTCTCTCGCCGGCTATCCGCCGAATGATTTGTTAGAGCGCGAAGACTTCGTCACGCAGCAGACCAAGGCACTACGAGATTTGCATCGACGACTTCCCAAAGGCGTGGGCGTATTGTTGGGCGCGATCACCGCCGCGGGTCGCAGCAGCACGGTGAAAGCGGACTCGCGACTGCAAGCAGGATCACTCTCGCGGCGTCCCTACTTTAATTCGGCAGTTTTCTTGGTGCGAGGCCAAAGGCCGCAGATCATCTCGAAGCACCGCCTCCCCAACTATGATGTCTTTGATGAGGCTCGACACCTTCAGGCCGGCGCCAAACTTTCTGGTCTGGTGAAGTGGAAGGGACGCAAGCTGCGCGTTTCGATTTGCGAAGACATGTGGGGTTGGTTGGACGGTGATCCTTCGATCCGCAAACTGCCGCGCCGAGGAACAGACTTGTTCATCAACATGAGCGGCTCGCCCTTCACGCGCACCAAACTCATCGCCCGCGAAGAAATCATCAAGCGGACCGCGCAACATTTTCGCGCTCCGGTTTTGTACGTCAACATGGTGGGCGCTCAAGACGAGCTCATCTTTGACGGACGTTCCATGGTGTTCAGCGCCGAAGGAAAATGCCTGAGTCGCCTCGCCGCTTGTGAAGAGGATCTTGGCGTCTATGACTGGATCACCGGTGAGACAGGTGATCGCCCGGCCGTCGAAGACATCGAAGTGTTGCGTCGAGCTTTGGTGTTGGGCATTCGAGATTTCGCGCGCAAGACCGGCATGAGCAAAGTCCACTTTGGTTTGAGCGGAGGCATTGATAGCGCTGTCGTGGCTTGTTTATCCGTCGATGCGTTGGGGCCACAATCCGTCACCGCGATCACCATGCCGGGACCCTTCAATGATCCGCGAAGCTTGGAAGTGGCGCAGACCCTAGGACGTCGCTTGGGTATTCGAATGTTGAACATGCCCATAGAGTCGACTTTCAAAACGATGTCGGAATCCGTGCGGGATGCTTTGGGGTTGAGTGATTTCGGCATCGTTCATGAAAATCTTCAGGCACGAATTCGCGGCACGCTGCTTATGGCCGTGGCGAACGCTCACGGAAGCTTGCTTCTCAATACGGGCAACAAGTCCGAGTATGCCGCCGGATACACAACGCTGTATGGAGATCAGTGCGGGGGCTTGGCGCCGCTGGGCGATCTTCTCAAGAGAGAAGTCTACGCCTTGGCTGAGTACTACAATCGTCAGTACGAGTCTGCCGGAGAAGAGTTGATCCCGAGATTCATCATTGATCGCCCTCCCAGCGCGGAGCTCAGGCCCAATCAAAAAGATCAGGACTCACTGCCGCCTTATGAAGAGCTGGATGCCGCCGTAGAGAACATCGTGCAGAAGCGAAAGCTCGCGAAGAACAAAACCGAAAAGTGGCTGGTGCGTGCGCTTGCGAAGAGCGAGTTCAAGCGTTGGCAGGCGCCGCCAGTATTGAAAGTTTCGGATCACGCCTTCGGTCGCGGGCGACGCATGCCCATCGCCGGAAAATTTGAAGGCTAGAGTTAGAGCGACATCGAAAACAAGTCTTGTTGTTTCGGCTTGCGCTCGATCTGCGGGAAACGCTGTTCGGGTTTGCCCGTCAAACTGATCAGTGTCGCCAAGCTGGGCGCGTGGGGTTGTGTCAGTCGCTGGAGCATTTTTGCGAACAAGTGACCGCAGTAGATCGCGTCTTCTTCAGCGCGATGGAAGTTGGACGAGGGAATTCCCAAGTGCTGAACCAGAGTGCCGAGCTTGTAATTGGCTAAGCCCGGATAGACTTTTCTCGCCAATGGTAGAGTGTCCAGAATCACGCCTCGGGGCGCTTTGGACTCGAACTTTTTAATATCGGCAGTCAGAAACTGCGCATCGAAGGCCGCGTTGTGCGCCACCACGATGTCGTCACCACAGAAGTCCGCAAAGGCGTCCAAGACATCTTCAACACGAGGTTTGCCGACCAACATGTCGTCCGTGATGCCGTTGACCCGAGTGGCGTCAGGCGGCATCGAGATCGTGGGCTGGATCAAGGTTGTGAAAATCGTTTCGGGATCTCCGGACGCATCAAAGCGAACGGCCCCGATTTCCACAATCTGATCGACGCCAGCTAAGGTACCTGTTGTTTCGAGGTCAAAGGCGATGAAACGCATGCTAGAATGTGTGACATGCGTGGTGCGAAACAGGCAAGCGGGCAGATCGATTTCTTCATGGATTTCTCAGAGGCGTCGCCCTGCGAATCCAAGGTGACAAGTGCGGACAATGAGTTAAGCCTCATTCGGGAAGTTCAGCCCGGCGTTGTGTCGCGAAGTCTTCTGGATATTGCCGTGGAAAACTCCGTGGAAATCTCACATTCATGCGGAGGCATGGGTAGTTGTGGCACTTGTCGAGTTTATCTCGAATGGGAGCCCCTCGAGGGCGGGCCCAACGCCCCAACGGAAATCGAAGCAGAAATGCGCGCGGACCGCGGTTTCAGCGCTTGCGAGCGCTTGGCTTGCCAGACCGTTTGGGGCGAGGCTTTTGATCCAGTTCAGACTTTCCCTCGCTGGCGGGTCCGCGTTCCAACAAAGTGATGGGATTTGTCCAAATCCAAGGAAGCCATCGGCCTCCATCAAACAAACTGGGTGAGAGGAAAGCGCGGACGACGATGCGATACACGCCAGGCTGATTGACGGCGTATTGTGTGTCGACGGAGTTGGACGTCATCACCACTTGTCCGTCGCGAAGGATCGCCGTTTCAAACGGAGTGTTGGGTCGTTTTGGAAGTCGAACTGACAGACGGCCCCCGGCCTTTCGCCACGTCACACGCGAACCGATGGGATAGTTTCCTGAGTCGTCTTCGTACCAAGCCGCAAAGCCTTTTGGATTTCCGATCGCATCGAGCGCCAGATAGGTCTGCCCTTGGGCGATGCCCAAGAGAATCTTTCGACGATCACTTTCGGGCTCGCCGGTGAGCTCACTTCGCAGCAGAAGATGATTTGAAGCGAGACGAAACAAGACTTCGGCTGTTGGCAGTCGCAATGGAATTCCAAACAGTTGAAAGGGACGTCCGACGTCTGATCCCAGTGTCGCGAATACAGGTCGATCCTTCGCCAAGCGATCGATCTCTTCGAACTCGGGAGATGAGTTGCCGAGATCGGCAAACAGTCGAAGTGCGGCGAGCTTCGAGTTGAAGGGATAGATCATCGAACTCCAGATGAAGGAGGCCGGCGCATCGTGCAGTGCTGCGTGAGCGACGCTATGGAGGTTGATCGCTTCAAGTCCTGATACTCCAGGAAGTATGCTGGAGTCCCATTTGCTTTTGGCATCAGGCGGTCGAGTCAATAGCAGGCGATCCGTAGCGGATACGCTGTTGCTCGTTTCAGGACGAGAGAGATAATCGGCGATCATGGTTTGCGCTTGGCCGAGTGACTCCGCTGCCTCGAGAGCTTCGCTGCCTAGGCTGATCACTCGCGATTCGACGTAACCGAATTTCTTGCCTTGAATCACGAAAGTTTGACGATTCCATCCGGCCAAACCGCGACGACCCGTGAAGTCGTTGAGCTCTGTGAAAACGATGAAGTCGAGCTTGGCGTCTTGAGCCTTGCGCAGCAGTTCGGTCGCCGACTCAAAGCCACTGGAGTTGGTGCTCTGAACATTGATGACGCCACGATAATCGTGAAAGCCGGGAAAGTTGGGAGGTTCAAGATCGTCGCTGATGATGGCGGGATTGTGCAAAGACAGCGTGACGACGTAGGCAAACAGCGCGAGTGCGGAGGCGGCAAAGAAGAGGAGTTTTCGCATCAGCGGCCTACTTTCATGTGCGACTCTCCCGCTTGAAGATCACAAGCTTGAAGCGACCCGTGAGGGCCTGTTCAGCCTTGCGAACATAACCAAATTCGTGAATCCAGCTTGGCCAATGTCCTTCTTCGTCGACGATGACTTGGAATTCTTGCGGCACAGAGTCCGTCGGTGCATTCGCAGCTTGCGGTCGGGCCTTGAGAGGATGGCATTGATCGAGAAAATCAAAGAAGTCGCGACGATTGTAGCCGGAGAGCTTGCAGAACAATTCCCCGCTGCGAAGGCTCAAGTCCGCGGCCATTTGATAGGACGACGCAAATGTCGGTCGAGTCGCGTCGATCTGCGAGCGAAGTGCAGGGAGAATCTCGGCATAGCGTACGAACTCATATGTCTTGTGATTCTCCGCGGGAATTCCGAACAGCTTCTGGTGTGGGAAAAATGCCTGGTGGAGCGCAAGACCAGACAACGAAATCCAGAGTGCGAGTGTGGCGATCAGCACGCGTCGACCTCGGATGGATTCAACAGCTTGCAGAGCGCCGAGGGTCAGCAAAGGGAAGTGCGCGATGATCGGCCAATTGGCTTCAACGTGAGAGCGGGTCGAAGTCCACAAAAAGAAAATCAAAATCGGCCACGAGGCGAGGTGCAGTATGCGAAGCGATCGCGGGTGTTCTCGTCTCCAGGCCCAGAACCAGACGAGAGGTGATAAGAGCAGGAGCTGGCCGCCGACATACTCGCCCACTTGTTGAAGGACTTGTTGAAGCTGTGGTGCTCGCGCTTCAAGTCCGTGAGAAAGCTGAAATCGGAATGAAATCCAATCGTGCTCCATGTTCCAGAGCAAAACCGGCGCTGAGAAAACCAGTCCGCTGATCAGGGCGAGCGAAGCTTGCTTGAACTTCGAGATGAATGACTCGGACTGAAATCGAGGCGAGAGGAAGAACACCAGCAGGGCGATGGGCGCGAGCAAGACCGCGTGATACTTGGCACAGAACGCCAGTCCCATCGTGCTTCCGACGCCAATGGCCCGTAGGGATGATGGTCGAAGTGCAAACTTCTGGATGGCGAGAAGTGCGAGTGTCCAGGTGGCCACAAGCGGTAGGTCGGGCGTGACGATCAAAGATCCAAGTCCGAAAAGTGGCGACAGCAGAATCACCAGCAGCACGATCAGTCGCTGGCGCGCCGTGGTTGAAAATCGCAGAAGTTTATTCCACATCAACCAGGTGAAATGACCGAGCAACACAGCTGGCCAACGAGTGATTCCTGGCCACGCTTCTGCGCCGGGGAGTTGCACGCCTAAACTAAAGAGCCAACCCACCATGGGCGGATGATCGTAGTAGGAGAGTTGCGGTAGCAATCCCCAAATCCGGTAGTAGGCCTCGTCATTGGAGAGCGGAATGAGAGCCGCGAGAACGAGTTTCAGCCCAAGGCTGCAGAGCCAAATCCACCACCAAGCTTGCGTGGCCGTGGCCTCGCTCAACTTTTCCCAAGCCAAAGAAATTGAAGTGCGCGATGGTTTCGCGCACTCCAGATCAGGCTTGGCCCCAGCGGTTGAATGCCTCAATGTGCTCGAGTTGCTCAAGTGATTAATTCCTCAATGGCCTGCGAAGCTTCGCGATCAACTACGGATACTCAACCCGAAGCGGTCGGCCCAAATCTCCGGGCACTCCACGATCCACGCCATTGACCAAAACGTTCACCGCTCCGCCATCCGAAAATCTGATGACGGCTTTGCGTTTGGCCTGAATCGCCTGAATCTGATCCGCGCGCAGGCGCACGCTGCGAGGTGGATCATTGTCGACGCTCACCTCGAGCTCGACCGTGTCGAGTGCCTCAATCAGGATTTCCGTCGGCTTCGCCGTTCGTGGTGTGGCGCTAGGAGATGGGCGAGGCGAGGCGGCGGGAGATGCCGCCGGCGTCGCGACTGGCGTCGCGCTCGGTGTGGCCCTGGGAGTGGGCGACGGTGAGGGCGTCGCGATGGGTGAAGGTCTTGGTGTTGGCGGAAGTGGCGTGGGTGTCGTGACGGGCGTCGCCTTGGGCGTCGGTGTGGCCTTGGGTGTCGGCGACGGAAGTGGCGTTGCGGTGACCGGCGGGCTTGTGGGGAGTGGTGCCGGAGAACTTGTCGCCGCCGTTGCGGCTGTTGGGGCAGGTGATGCGGAAGTGGGCTGAGTCTCTGTAGGTGTTGCACCTGGAGCGAGTTGCGGATCTTGCGTGCCGTCACCGTCGGTTGGATTGTCACCGTTCCCCGAATCTGCTGGATCCGTGGAATCCGGAGTGTCAGCAGTCGTCGCTGAGTCTTGAGGCGCGCGTTCGCTCTCGTACGAATCCATCTTGCCTTTGAAGTAAATGATGAGGGCAATCAGCACAACGAACAGTCCGCCAATCAAATACTTCGTCAATCCGATTTGCCCGCTTCGCGCCACCATTTCGACGGCTTGATCCGGCGATCGTGGAACTGAAGCGTGAGTCATCGGACTCATGTTGGTCGATGCGGAGGTCTTTCCGGAGACTTCACGTTCTTTGCTCGGCTTTTCCTCTTGGCTTAAAGACTCGGTTGCACGCGAATTTTTCTCAGCCAGCTCAGCCGCTGGAATGGCTTTGGCCGAGCCCGCGGGGTGCGCGAGTGTTGAGCCCATCTCTTCATGAAACGTACGCAAAATCTCATCGACGTCGAGACCGAGATACAGAGCGTAGCTACGCACAAATCCACGCAAAAAAGTTTTCGGTGGCAAATTGTCGGCCGTGCCTTCTTCCATGGCCGCGATGGTTTTCGTGGTGATCTTGGTGGCGAGCGAGACTTCGGCAATCGTCATCCGCTTGCGTTCGCGATTCTCCTTCAAAATCTGTCCCGTGATCTTCATGCGTCTGACTTCCTCTCGAACCGCGGAGATGCGAACTGGCTCACTTTACGATTTCCAAAAGACTCTTGGCGCGCTGGGCGTACTCGCCCTGCGGGTACTTGCGAACGACATTTTCAAGACGATCCACGGCAACGGCGTGCTTGCCGAGTTTGTACTGCACGAGCCCCGCAAAATAACTGGCCTCTTCATCTTGTTGATCGGCACAGGCGACCAAGGCGTTGTCGAGCGTTTGCGCCGCCGCCTGCAGATCGTTCATCTCAAGCTGACATCGGCCGTGAAGTGTCTGTGCGTAACAATTTTGGCGATCCACACGAAGTGCGGACTCGGTCGCGACACGAGCTTCGCGGAAGTCGCCTTTGCGAAAGTGAGCCAGGGCAATGTTGTTCCAGGCTTTGACGGGCGCGGGATACGTCAAATCATCCAGCACGCGCTTCGCATCCGCGATCGCGAGCGCATAATCGCCGCGCTCGATGTGGATACGCGCGCGATTATTGAGGGCCTCGGAATACTGCGGCTGTAACTCAATAGCGCGATTGATATGTTTCAGGGCCAGATCAAATCGCTCGCGGACAAAATAAGTGAGCGCCAAGTTGTTCTGAATTGTGGGATTGCGTGGATCGAGGCGCTGGGCTTCCAGTAACTCGCGAAGCGCAGCTGCGTACTGTTGGTTTTGAAAAAACCGTGTTCCCGATTGCAAACGCAAAACCGCGTCTTCTTGTGACTTGCGCGAATTGTGGGTCGAGGCACAAGCGCTGAGCAGAGTCAGGATCGCGACGATGACCAAGCTTTGAACCCCAAATCGACCGACAAAAAAAGATGGCGTATTCCCGCGGACCGGAATGGCGGTGGGGCGATTTGCGCGATGTGCAGCGTAAAACGTCGACATGCCAAAAATCGTAGCAGGACTTCGCTCAGCGAGCAAAATTTTGCTCAGCGATTTCGTGCCCGCGATGACGATTGTTTCGCCTCAAGAAGGTTTCTGAATTTCCCACACCGTGACGACTTCAACATGATCTGTGTGCGGGAAGAGATCGAAGCTCGCTCCGGCGATGAGCTCCATCTTTCGCATGCTGCGCAGGGACGTGAGATCGCGAGCGAGAGTGTTGGGATCACAGCTCACCATGATGAGGTGCACGAGATCGCGACGGCGCGCGAGTCGCTCGATGACAGAGGGAGAGAGGCCTTGCCGAGGTGGATTGAGAATGAAAATTCCGAGCTCAGAGTCTTCGCGGTGGCGTCTGATCCAGGTTTCCACATCGCTGGAATGAAAGGCCCAGTCGCGCAGCCACTCTGATGTGCTTTGTGCGGATTCAAAATTGCGCCGGGCCTCGACCTCACTGCTCGGATGCGACTCCACAATACGCAATCGCCAGGGCGTTTGCAGGGCTTCAAACTGCTCGACCAAAGGCCGGGACCAATTTCCAGATCCACCATAGAGATCATAAACTGTCCAAGCTCGACCTTGGTCTTGGGTTACCCGACGGCGAATCGCGCGGCTGACGTAGTCTTGCAGGCGCTGATTCTGTTCGGCGTTGACCTGCACAAATCCCGCACCCGATTTCAATTCCGAGTTTTCCATGCGCACGTCGATCTTCGGCTCCTCGCTCGAGGACTTTTTGTTGCGTAGGGCCTGCGGTGCCAGACTGAGAGCAAATTGCACAGCCCCTTCGGGGCCAATACGACAATCGTCGACGGCGACGAAATCGTGAGTGCCGCGCGCGCGAAAACCAACTTTGGGGAGCGCGGAGCCCGGCGCGCTGCCGACGTGTAGGCTCAAGCGCTGACGATAGCGCCAAATTTTGGGGCTAGGGGCACAGGCCTCGAGGCGGGCGAGTTCAGAATCAGAGAGCGTTTTGAATTTTTGCAGAGTTGAGCGAACCATCTCTGTTTTCTGACGAAGCTGCTCCGGATAATCGATGTGTTGCCACGGACAGCCTCCGCAAGTTTGGAAATACACGCAAGGTGGGGTCACGCGATGCGGAGACGCGACCCGAATTTCGACGAGCTCGCCGATGAAATGTCGCTTGTGCGCTTCGGTGACTCGAACTTGTGCGATGTCTCCGGGCGCTCCACCTTGAACGAAAATCACACGGCCATCGGGAGCGCGAGCGACAGCGCCGCCGTCCCGACTCATGCGTTCAAACTGAACTTCAAACTCTTGGCCGATCATGAATCACCTGCACGCAGCAAAAATAAAGGCCGCTGAAACAGACATCACAGCGGCCTCACATTCACAATGTCTCGAAAGTTTGAATCGCTTATTCGTTGACGAGTTCTTGCTTCTCAAAGAACAGCGAGAGTTCGCGTTGAGCGCTCGCGGGGCTGTCTGAGCCGTGAACCGCATTTTCGCCGACCGAGTCGCCGAACTTCGAGCGAACTGTCCCTGCTGTCGCCTTCTTGGGATCTGTGGCGCCCATGATTTCGCGATTTTTCATCACTGCGTTTTCGCCAGAGAGAGCCATCAACATGACGGGTCCCGAAGTCATGAAGTCCACCAACTCACCGAAGAACGGGCGCTCTTTGTGTTCAGCGTAGAACTCTTCGCACTTTTTGCGCGACAACACTGTCAGTTTCGCGGCAGCGATCTTCAATCCGTTCGCTTCGAATTGCGAAATGATGTCGCCGATGGCGTTTTTCTTCACGGCGTTGGGTTTGATGATGGAGAAGGTCAATTCTTTCGCCACGTTCAGCTCCTTTTTAAGTTGCCACCTCTTACCCCAATCCAGCCCCAGCTCTCAAGTTAGGACCCACTATTGCGCGGCGTTACTAGCGGGTTGCGAGCGTCGCCGACCCGCCTCACACTTCCTTTTCCCAGGGAGGTCAGGTTTGCCTTCGGCATCGTTCAAGAGAATTTCCATCATCGGCGTCAGCGGTAGCGGCAAAAGCACTTTGGCTCGTCATTTGGCCGAGGCCACAGGCCTGCCGCGGCTCGAGATGGACGCGGCTTATTGGCGGCCGAACTGGCAAACGGCCACCGACCAAGAATTCGCCGCAGAGGTGGCGAGCTTCGCTGCGCGCGAATCTTGGATCATCGACGGCAACTACTCGCGGGCCTATCAGCCGGTGCTGGAGCGCGCGGACTTGGTGATCGCGACGGAGCTTCCATTTTGGACAAACTTCTGGCGGGTCACGTTTCGATCGCTTCGTCGAGCTTTCACGCGCGAAGAGCTTTGGCACGGCAATCGCGAGCCCTTCTTTCGGCTCTTCACGCGTGAGTCCATCATCTATTGGATGTGGACCACATGGGCACCACGCCGCGAGCGCATCCGTGCGCTGTTTGAAAAGTTGGCGCGCGAAGAATTCCCTGGCACGCAAGCTTTGCCGTTGCGCTTGGTGACCGACAAAGAACGCGAAGTTTTTCTGGAAACGTGGCGACGTGAGGGTCGACTGATTCGCAAGGCGTTGGGCTTTCCCGTCGGAACCCGCGGCCTACTTTGCGTGAGGCATCCGCTCACAGACCAGGTGGAGCCCGTTCGCGGCACGATTGATCCCGGCGAAACCTCGCGCCAGTGTATCATTCGCGAACAAGCCGAAGAGTCAGGTTTGATTTTCAGCGACGATGAGCAATCGCGCTTGCGCCGATTCGCCGTGCGATCGGCCATCGTTCAGACCGACGCAGGCGCCATCGAATTTCAGCTTCACGAGGCCTTTGCCGTCGAAATCCACCGCGATCTGCCAGCGCATTGGGATCACTGTGTGACGGGATCTGGAGTTGATCAAAACATGAACTTCAGCGTCGAGTGGGTGCCTCTCGATCAACTTGAAAGCAGACTTTCCCCAGCGACCCAAGTGTGGGCGCAGGAGCTCCGCCAACATTTAGCGCAATTGCGGAGCTGACGAGCCTCGGCCTACTATCATCAAAATCGATTTAAAAATCGAAACTATCAATTTCAACGATGAAGTGGATGGGCCTAGCATGATGGAACTCGACACCTGGAGTTTTTGGGGGAACAGTAGAGTCGCCCAAAAACAGTATGGACTGTCGATCGCCATGATCTCTCTCAGAAGAGAGCGGTGGTGTGAGTCGTCGGAATTGTGAAGAGGGATCTCGACTTTAAACAACTTGCATCACGGTGATGCGAGCGAGCCTGTTGAAAATGGGGAGTGAATATGAAGGTGAACGTGAATCAGACGATGCGAAAGAGCCGAATGAAGATTGCGGCGCTCTTGGCTCTCGTTGTTCCGCTCGCGCCGGTTTTTGGCGCAGCGAAAAAGACCGAGACCTCGGCGTCGGCGCCGAATCTTCAAAATATGAAGAATCAGTTTTGGTGGCCGGACCAATTGGATCTTGCTCCGCTTCGCCAACACGGAGCCGAGTCGAATCCCTTGGACGCTAAATTCAGATACGCTGAGGAGTTCAAGAAACTCAATTTGGCTGAGGTCAAAATAGACATCGAGAAAGTGATGAAGACCTCGCAAGCTTGGTGGCCCGCCGATTGGGGACACTACGGTCCGTTCTTCATTCGTATGGCCTGGCATAGTGCGGGTACCTATCGGATCTCCGATGGCCGCGGTGGCGCGGGTGGAGGTCAACAGCGTTTCGAGCCGCTCAACAGCTGGCCGGACAACGCTAACCTCGACAAGGCTCGCCGTCTGCTTTGGCCAATCAAGAAAAAATACGGCAACAAATTGTCGTGGGCGGACTTGATGGTGCTCACGGGCAACGTCGCTCTGGAGTCGATGGGCTTTAAGACCTTCGGATTTGCGGGCGGACGCACAGATGATTGGGAAGCTGATCTTGTGTACTGGGGTCCCGAACAGAAATTTCTTGAAGATCAGCGCTACAAGGAAGGTCGCAAACTCGCGGGTCCTTTGGCGGCTGTGCAAATGGGCTTGATCTATGTGAATCCCGAAGGTCCGAACGGCGTGCCCGATCCGCTTTTGGCCGCGAAAGACATTCGCGAGACCTTTGGCCGAATGGCGATGAATGACGAAGAGACTGTGGCGCTGATCGCTGGCGGACACACCTTCGGTAAAGCTCATGGTCGCGGCAAACCGAACTGCGTGGGTGCTGAACCCGCGGCCGCTGGAATTGAAGAGCAAGGCTTCGGTTGGACGAACAAATGTGGAAAGGGTCACGGTGCCGACACCATGACTTCGGGACTTGAGGGTGCGTGGACCGCGGCGCCGACACAGTGGACGCATCAGTACTTGGCGAATCTCTACGCCTTCGAATGGGTGAAGACGAAGAGCCCCGCGGGCGCGATTCAGTGGATTCCCAAAGGCGGACAAGGCGAAGGCATGGTGCCCGATGCTCATGATCCCAACAAGCGTCACGCGCCGATCATGTTCACGACGGATTTGGCACTGCGCTTTGACCCTGAGTACGGCAAGATCACCAAGCGTTTCTTGGAGAACCCGCAAGAGTTTGAAAAGGCATTCGCAAAAGCTTGGTTCAAGCTCACGCATCGGGATCTTGGTCCGCGCACGCGCTACGTCGGTAAAGAAATTCCGGCTGAGACGCTGATTTGGCAGGATCCGATTCCGGCTGTGAATCACAAGTTGGCGACGCCTGCTGACATCGAAAATTTGAAGTCACAAATTCTGAAGTCGGGTCTGACCAATCAAGAACTTGTTCGGACAGCTTGGGCCTCGGCTGCATTCTTCCGTAGCACAGACTTGCGCGGTGGAGCGAACGGTGCGCGGATCCGCTTGGCGCCGGCAAAGGATTGGCCCGTCAACGACGCGCAAGAATTGTCGAAGGTGCTCAAAGTACTTGAAGACATTCAGGCGAAGTTCAACAAGTCAGCGGGTGGTGGCAAGAAAATCTCCTTGGCCGACTTGATCGTCTTGGGCGGAACCGCAGCGGTTGAACGAGCGGCGAAGAGCGCGGGTCACAGCGTGAAGCTGGCCTTCACTCCGGGCCGAATGGACGCGACTCAAGAGCAAACTGATGTGCAGTCTTTCTCTGTGCTCGAGCCCAAGGCCGATGCCTTCCGAAACTACTATTCGAAGGACGCGTTCTTATCGCCGACACAGAGCTTGGTTGATCGCGCCAACATGCTGTCGCTCACAGTTCCGGAAATGACGGTGCTGATGGGAGGCTTGCGAGCTTTGGACGCGAACACACGCGGTGTGAAGCATGGTGTGTTCACTTCGCGCCCTGGACAGTTGAGCAACGACTTCTTCGTGAATTTGCTCGATATGTCGGTGAAGTGGCAGAAGTCCGCCAAAGAAGAAGGCCTGTACGAGGCTGTGGACCGTCAATCGGGTGCGGTGAAGTGGACCGCGACGCCTGTGGATCTGATCTTTGGTTCACATGCCGAGCTTCGCGCCATTGCCGAGTTCTACGCCGCCGACGACGGCCACGAAAAGTTTGTTCGCGACTTCGCGAAGGCTTGGAACAAAGTCATGATGCTCGATCGCTTTGAACTGAAGTGATCCGAATTCCACGGAGCTAAAAAAAAACGGGCGCCGAAGGGCGCCCGTTTGCTTTTGTGAGTTTGACTGATCGAGTTCGCCTCAGCTCAGTGCTTCAGGCTCGCCTCAGCTCAGTGCTTCAGGCTTGCCTTCAGTGTCGTTCCCAGGTCCGCGGGGCTGCGGGCAATCGAGCAGCCGGCTGCGGCCAGTGCTTCGAACTTCGCTTCGGCCGTCTCTTTGCCGCCCGTGATGATCGCGCCAGCGTGACCCATGCGCTTACCTTTGGGTGCTGTGGCGCCTGCAATGAACGCGGTCACGGGTTTTTTGAATTCGCGCTTGATGTACTCAGCGGCGTCGACCTCGGCCGTACCACCGATCTCGCCAATCATGATGACGGCATCGGTGTCCTTGTCAGCATTGTACATTTCAAGCACGTCGATGAAGTTCGTGCCGTTGACGGGATCGCCACCGATGCCAACGCAAGTTGACTGGCCCAGTCCCAATCGCGTGAGCTGATGAACAGCTTCATAAGTGAGGGTGCCTGAGCGAGACAGTACGCCAATTCGTCCCGGCTTATGAATGTGTCCCGGCATGATGCCGATCTTGCACTGTCCGGGCGTGATGACGCCGGGGCAGTTCGGACCCACGAGACGAGTCTTCTTGCCATGCATGAAACGGCGAACCTTCACCATATCCATCACGGGAATGCCTTCCGTGATGCAGACGACGAGATCGAGTTCGGCATCGACAGCTTCCATGATCGCATCAGCCGCAAACGGCGGAGGCACATAGATCACCGAAGCATTGCAGCCCGTCTTTTCACGCGCCTCGCGAACCGTGTCGAAGACCGGAAGATTCAAGTGCTTGGTGCCACCTTTTCCCGGCGTCACGCCACCAACCATCTTTGTTCCATAGGCAACGGCTTGCTCGGAGTGGAAGGTGCCTTGAGCTCCCGTGAACCCCTGGCAAATCACTTTAGTGTTCGAATCAATCATAATAGCCATGGCTCACATTCCTTTCACGGCGGCGACGATCTTTTTGGCGCCATCGGTGATGTCGTCGGCGGGCATGATGTTGAGGCCGCTCTCGGCGAGCAGCTTTTTGCCCAACTCCACATTGGTGCCTTCCAGGCGAACCACGGCGGGAACTTTCAATCCCAGCTCCTTCGTTGCCGCGATCACGCCCTCGGCAATGATGTCGCACTTCATGATGCCACCAAAGATATTGACGAAAATTCCCTTCACGTTGGGATCGCGCAAAATAATCTTGAAGGCGTTGGTGACCTTCTCTTTGTTGGCGCCGCCACCGACGTCCAAGAAGTTCGCGGGGCTGCCGCCGTGAAGCTTGATGATATCCATCGTCGCCATCGCGAGACCCGCGCCGTTGACCAAGCAGCCGATGTTGCCATCGAGCTTGATGAAGGCGAGGTCGTATTTCGAAGCTTCGATCTCCGTGGGATCTTCCTCGGTCAAATCGCGAAGCTCCATGATCTTGGGATGGCGAAAGAGTGCATTCGAATCGAAATTCATCTTCGCATCCAGAGCGATCACTTCGCCCTCGGCAGTTTCGACCAGCGGATTGATTTCGGCGATGGAGCAGTCGCATTCTTCATACGACTTATAGAGACCCATGAAAAACTTCGCGGCCTTCGACGCCACTTTCTCCGACATGCCGACGGCGAAAGCGAGCTGCCGAGCTTGGAAAGGCATCAAGCCAACGGCTGGATCAACTTGCACGCGATGGATTTTCTCAGGGTGCTTTTCGGCGACCTCTTCGATCTCCACGCCGCCTTCAGCGGAAGCCATCACCACCACGCGACCGGTCTTTCGATCGAGCAACACGGCAACGTAGTATTCCTTCTTAATGTTGCAGCCTTGCTCGATGTAGACCTTCTGGACTTCTTTACCCTCGGGTCCTGTCTGATGTGTGATCAAATTCATACCGATCATTTTCTTGCTCAGCTCGCGCACCTCTTCCGGTGACTTCGCCAGCTTCACGCCACCACCTTTGCCGCGGCCGCCGGCGTGAATCTGTGCTTTCACCACCCAAAGCGCTCCGCCCAGTTCTTTAGCGGCTTGATAGGCTTGGTCGGGTGATTCGGCCATGCGCCCGTTGAGTGTGGTGACGCCGTACTTTCTCAAGATCTCTTTTGCCTGATACTCATGAATGTTCATGATGTCCCCTGGTGTCCCGGATGAAAAAAGGCGCCGAGTGGATACCGGCGCCTGAAGCTAAGATTAGAATTCGAGTTTCTTGAGCGCTTCGACCAGCTCTTGCACGGCCTTGATCGAGTGATCCAAGCCTTTGCGTTCTTCGTCGTTGAGTTTCAACTCAATGACTTTCTCCAAGCCTTTGCCGCCGAGTTTGCAGAGCACGCCGATGAACAAGTTGTTCACGCCGTATTCGCCAGTCAGCAAAGCTGCGCAAGGCAAAATGCGCTGTTGATCTTTCAAGATGGCTTCGGCCATCTGCACGGCCGATGCGGCCGGAGCGTAGTAGGCCGATCCGGTCTTCAACAAGCCGACGATCTCAGCGCCGCCATTGCGCGTGCGAGTGACGATCGCGTCGATTTTTTCCTTAGGCAACATTTCCATCAGCGGCACGCCGCCGATCGAGCAGTGGCGGGGCATCGGCACCATAGTGTCGCCGTGGCCGCCCAAAACGAAAGCCTGCACGTCTTTCACCGAAACATTGCACTCTTCGGCGATGAAGGAGCGCATGCGCGCGCCATCCAAAACACCGGCCATACCCAACACGCGCTCCTTCGGGAAACCCAACACATCCTTCGCGACATAGGCCATCGCATCGAGAGGGTTGGAAACCACGATGACGACCGAGTTCGGCGCATGTTGTTTCACGCCCAAGCAAACTTCTTTCATGATCTTCGCATTGGTCGCCAGCAAATCGTCGCGGCTCATGCCGGGCTTGCGCGGCAGGCCCGCTGTGATGATGACCACATCCGAACCGGCGATGTCCGCGTAGTTGCTGGTACCGGTGATTCGCGAATCGAACAACTCAACCGGCGAAGCCTCGAACAAGTCGAGCGCCTTACCTTTGGCCGCGCCATCGTTCACATCGAGCAACACCACATCGCCCAATTCCTTGGCCGCCGCCCAATGAGCGCAAGTGGAACCGACAAAGCCTGCGCCGATGACGGCGAGTTTTTTACGTTTGTGCATGTAGATCTCCTTCATGGGGTGAAATTCAAAAAATCAAAATCACATCTTCGAAATAATCTCGCCGCCGAACTCCGAGCACTTCAGCAAAGTGGCACCCGGCATCTGGCGATGGAAATCATAGGTCACGCGTTTCGCGGCGATGGCTCCGGCAAGTCCCTTTTCGATCAGGTTCGCCGCTTCCGTCCATCCCATGTACTCGAGCATCATCACGCCTGAGAGAATGACTGAACCCGGATTCACTTTGTCTTGGCCCGCATACTTCGGAGCTGTGCCGTGCGTTGCCTCAAATACGGCGAAGCCGTCGCCGATATTGCCGCCCGGAGCGATGCCCAAGCCGCCGACCTGTGCGGCCAAGGCGTCGGAGATATAGTCGCCATTCAGGTTCGGCGTCGCGATCACCGAATACTCATCGGGTCGCAGCAGCACTTGCTGGAACATGTTATCGGCGATGCGATCCTTCACAAGAATTTTTCCTGCAGGCATTTTCCCGCCGTGCACATCCCAGAGCTCTTGTTCGCTCACGGTGATGTCGGGGAATTCGGCTTTGGCCAACTCATAGCCCCAATCTTTGAACGCGCCTTCGGTGAACTTCATGATGTTGCC
>DDUL01000007.1 GCA_002344785.1 Bdellovibrionaceae bacterium UBA2339 | reverse complement strand
TAGATCGGGTGAAATTTTTGAAAACTAAAGAGCTGTCGCGAAGATTCTCAGCGCGAAACATGGCACGAAAAATTTATGAGGGAGCTTTCTCTCGCATGAGAGACGTATCAACAGCTTACTAACAATTCGTTAGCGAGTTTCTGTGAGTGATTTCAGCTGACTCGAGGGGCAAACAACTTTCTGACAATTTGGGAAGCCAAAAAAATCTCGAAGTGAGATTTTTGGTTAAGAAAAATTAGGTTGTGAAATTTGGGAGAGCTGCCGAAGCGAAGTGCGCCTTGGCGCTTAGGGTTGCGCGATGCTCGAAGGGCTTGCAAGTCCACTCAGGTCCAACGCGAAGGCCAGGCCAAGCTTCGCGAACATGGCCGAGTGTGTGAGGTCAGAGCTGGCGCTGAGGACGTCGCGCTCGGTGTGGATGTTTTTGTTCATGTCGCGCTTCTTGGCCTCGGTGGGCATGATCGCGGGGAAGCCGTGGCGGTGCCAGCTTGCGTGATCCGAGCAGCCATAACCACATTGATCGTCGATGATCTCGGCGCCGACGTAGAGCGTGTTGATGCGCTTGAGATCCTCGCGCAGATTGGCATCGGTGAAGTCCGTCATGGAGCCGATCTTGAAGCGGCCGCTGCCGGGTTGCAAAGTCATGTCGAGTTGCAAGACGCCGCGAACGGACTTCTTTGCGCTTTGTGCAGCCTTCGCAATCTCCGCACTTCCCAAAAGCCCGCCTTCTTCGCCCGCGTACCAGTAGATTTCGACATCGCGTTGCAGGCGCGGGGCTTGCGCGATGAGGCGCGCGATCTCGGCCAAATTGGCTGAGCCTGAAGCATTGTCATCAGCGCCCGGAGCTTTTTGGCCACCCATCCACGACTGATTGATCGAATCAAAGTGTCCGCCCAAGACCACAACGTCTTGTCCGGGTGTTTGACCCTCAAACTTCAAGCGAAGCGTGGACATCGGTGTGCTCTGATGGCGGATCAAATCAAAGCTCCAAGGGTTAACGCCATTTGAGATCGCTTTGAGCTGCGCGGTCAGGCGATCTCGAAATTGAATGACGACTTGTTCGGTCGCTGCGTTTTTGTGTTGGCGGTTGGCAAAGCCAGAAAGAAATCGAATGTGATCTTCAATGTTCGTCTCGGAAACTTGGCGGGTGAGGCTCTCGATGCGAGCGTCAGCAGCGCCGGGCGCGCGCGGAATTCCCACATTGAGTGGCAAGGATGGAGTGTTCGGTGTGGCCTGAGTGCTCGGCGATGATTGAAGCGTCACCTCGAGACTTCGACGGTGGCCGGCGGCGAGTTGCGGAAAGGCATGCTCTTTGGCCCACTTCACAGCGTCGCGCGTGGAGGTGCTGGGGGCGAGATCCTGAATTTGTTCGTGGCCGCCGCAAGCGCCGCGCTCGTGAGCGGCCTCGGCGATGCGGGCGCGATCCGCGCCATTGAGGCGCGCGATGGAAACGCGAGAGTTGGGCTCAGTGGCCGCGGCCTCGAGCTTCAATTGCTGAAGAAGTTTTGCGTCCACCAGCACCCAATGCGCTTGAGTCGGAAACAAGTCGGAGTGATCGGCTACGGAGTGCGCCCAGCTCGGAGAAATCGACAGGCATGCGGACACGATCCACAAGTTTCTGAGAATGAATTTTGAGTTGAGGGATGGTGGATTCGACGAGCATTTTTTAGCCATGCTCTAGCGTTAAAAGTGAAGGATTTGTTGTCGAGGTAAGTTCCAAAACGGAACCGAAATTGCGACGTCCGACGAGTTTGGCTCCAAGCTGTCACTGGGCGGAAGTCGGTGTGACTCGACTTTTGTCGGCAAAGCTTTGCCCAAAGAAATTCGGACCCAAGAACTTCGGCCCGCGGCCTTTACCTCCTGAGCACTTTAGTTGGCGTCAGGAATCGTCGGTACATCATTGCAGATGATCGGAATGCCCATGCGATGTAAGGGGGCTGCCATGCGGTCCAACTCCACGGCCTCATCGAGCCACTTCAAATGCGCCTTGATGAGATCATCGGAGAGCGAAATCGGCGAGCGCAAACCAAAGTCCAAGGCGCGCATGTGGTGACGAGGTGAGAGTCGCGCGATTCGGCGAATGCTCTCGAGCATGTGGCGAAGCATGCAGTTCGACTTTCGCAAATCCGACTGATCATGCCGAGTCCCACCGAGATAAAAGCCTTCAGCTGACGGCCAATGTCCTTCCAGCTCCTGAAGCAAGCGATGCGCTTCGTGCGCGAGGTGTTGATGCGCAACGAATTTTTCCGCACGTGAACCATGCAGCGCTTGGGCGAGTCGACGTTTGATCGAACGTGGCGTCAGCGAGGCCGGAAGCGTGTCGGACTTCAGTGGCAAGCCGACGGAAAAGGATTCGCGTGCTGGTCCATCAAAGAATTGAGGACGGAACTGCGGAGTTTCATGCATGGAGATGAACTCATCGCACACGATGTTGATGCGTGCCGAAGAGTTTTGCCACTCCAGAGCGCGCTCATCGAAGTTGTATCCGAGAAAAGGCAAATAGCTGCCAAAGATCGCCAAGCGTTCTAGGCCAATGAGTTTGTCGGTGATCGCCTGACTTTCGCCTTGGCTCAGTTGCGAATAGCGAATGCCGCGTGTGTGGTTCAGTTCGATCGCCTCGCGCAGATGGCGACGAAAACATTCTGGACCTCTCGAGCGGGCTCGTAACTCATCCCATTCGCTGGCGCCCAAGTGAGGCGAGCTGGGGTCCTGCGCCAAGGCGGTGACCGCATGCGAGCCGATGAGAATCGGAAACAAGATGGCCAGCAGGCGAGGGAAATTGGCCGAGGCGGATCGTGACAAGATCGCGAGGAAACATGAAACTATTCTCGACGGTTGTGATGCCTTCGAGGTGAAGAATTTGGGCCCACTCATCATTGCCTGCACAGTTTTTCTCCTCGTCATTCACGCATTCTGGGCCGATTGGTTGTGGCGCCAGAACTTGGTTGATTTGCGAGAGCGTGTTGGGCGCTGGCAGATCAACTCTCGGCTTGCGCTTTTGGGCGGACTGACTTCGATCAACGGAATCAGTCTGCTGATCTTTTGGCCCGGTATTCCCCTATGGGCGGCGCAAGCGAACGCAGTTTATCATCTTTTGTTGGCGGCGGACGAAGCGCGGAGAATTTTTCCAAGGCCTCGCGCAAATGCGCCTCGCGGTGTTTTCCTCGTCAATCATCTGATGTGGAGCGCGTTGTCTTGGATGTGGATCGCAGCGGCGAGTTCCTAAGTTTAGTTTGAGATGAGTCGATGCTTCTGATCCTAGGTGCCCGACGTCGGATAAGAATGACTGACTTGTCAAAACTTTGATCAGGCTAAGGAGAGCATGGCAACGGATTCCAAAACGCCCAACAGCGCCAGTCGCTCTCGGCTCAATGGCGTTCTGCCTGTGCTGCGCGCTCTTGAAGCTGTGCCGAATCGACCCGCGCTCATCTTTCCGGGCCAAGCTGTGTTGGAGTTTGCTGAGCTTGGTCGGCGCGCTGAACTCTATCAAAGCGCACTCAAGCGGCTTGGACTAAATCGGGGCGATAAAGTTCTGCTCGCCGAGGGTCTTCAGGCCGATCTCTATGCTTTTGTGTTGGCCGCTTTGGCACTCGGAATTGAAGTGGCCGTGGTTGAACCTTGGATGCCATTGAGTCGCATTGAAGGTGTGGTGCGTGGACTTAGGCCACGCCTCCTCTTGGCTTCGTGGCTCGGGCGCTTTTGGGGCCTGCGTGTGCCAGCGATTCGGCAGATTCCCACTTGGAAGTCGCTCTCGCAATTGCGAGCTTTGGCCTCGGCCAAAACAAGTCTTGAGGTGATCGACGTGGAAGCGGATCACGGAGGATTGCTGGCGTTCACCAGCGGCACGACGGGTGCGCCTAAAGGTGTTGCGCGTCGGCATCAGTACTTGATCGATCAGCATCGGGTTTTGTCACAGGCCTTACACCACGATCAATTCGCCGGGCCAGAGCTGACCATCTTCACCAATTTCGTCTTTGCCAATCTTGCCAGCCAACGCGCATCCGTCGTGATTCCCCCGGCTTGGAAGTCGCGTCACCTTCGATGGGCCGGAGAGCTGCAAGGTGAATTGGCGCCGCAAACGGCGACGCTGGGGCCGGCGTTCTTGCAAAGACTGGTGAAGCAAGACGGCTACTCCGCTTTGCGCGAAGTGCACGTGGGCGGCGCGCTCACGGACTGTGAAACTTTTGAGGCGGCATTTCAGCGTTTTCCGCAGACTGAGTTTGTTCACATTTACGGGTCAAGCGAGGCCGAGCCGGTCGCGCTCATGGATGCGCGCGAAGCTGTTCGCGCTTCGCGCGATGCGGGTCACCTGCAAACCTTGGCGCTGGGCCGACCGATCTCATGGATCGAAGCCAAGCTTGAGCCCGACACAGCTTGGGTCACGGGACCGCATGTGTGCCAGCTCTATGTGGGAGATGGTGAGGGTGTCGCCGAAGAGAACCGACAAAACAAGCGTCGCGATGAGCAGGGGCGAGTGTGGCACAAAATGGGAGATCGAATCGTCGATCGGCAAGGTGTTTGGTGGTATGCGGGTCGATCTTCGCAATTGGCCATCGATTTCGATTTGGAGCAGCGATTGGCTGTAAAGCTCGGTCATAGCCGTGTGTTTTTGATGCGAAATGCGAATGGCGGCGTGCTCTATGTTGAAGGAGACGAAGAGTCTTTACAGCGGGCTTGGCGCGAGATTGCCGAATCCGCCGAGATTGTGGAATTGAGAAGCTGCCGCATTCATCGGGATCGACGACATCGCGCGCGAATCGATCGCGCACAGAGTATGAAGTCGAGTCGGGGATGGCGCAAGAAGTCCTCACTGGCTTAATGAAATTGAGAAATTAGGGTCGCGAAATTTTCTCCGTTAAGGGAGTTCAAGATGGAAAAGACCAGTCAACAGTTGACCGCCAACTCAGGCGCAGCTTGGTGGGCCTATGTGAAGATGCGATTTCCAATCCCTGTGTATCTGTTGTTGTCGGGTGGACTGGCGCTCTCCGGTGCGGCTCAAGCCGGAGGGGGCGAGTTCGCCGGTGGCTTGATCAACTTCAAAACCTTGGCGAGCTTTCTCTATGCCATCTGGTTGTTCGGAACTCTTCGGCTCATGGATGAATTGAAGGACTACGACAAAGATGTGATCGCCAATCCGACGCGCCCCATGCCGCAAGGCTGGCTGACCAAGACCCACGTCGGTCGAGTGATTCAGTACTTGATGTTGATCGGCATGCTCGGGTCTTTCGCGTTTGCTTTGCACTCAGGCTGGGCTGCTGGCTTGGCGCTTGTTACGACAGTTTGGCTTTGGCTCATGTACCGAGAGTTCTACATCGGCGAAGCCCTCGGCAAGAACCCGCTCGCTTATGCAATCACTCATCAAATCATCCTGATCCCATTTTGTTTGTTAATGGCCGCTAGCCAAGACGCTGGGCGCGCGAGCGTGATGATCATCGAGGATCCACATCCTTGGATTCCATTCGTGAGTCGCGAGTTCTTGGGTGCAAAGACCGCCAGTATTTTAGCTTGGTCCGTGGCCGTGCTCGGAAGCTTTTTTTCCTACGAAGTTTCGCGCAAACAAGATGCAGACGCGCATCCGGTGCTAGCGACCTATCGTCAGACTTATGGCATCAAGGGGAGCGCGATCATCGTCATGTTCCTCACGCTGATCGCCATTGGCGGCGCGCTGAATACCGGCCTCACGTTTTGGATGGTGCCGTTTTCGGTGCTGACATTCCTTTCCTACATCCTGCTTTTGTTCAAACACCGGGCTCATAAGGTGATCGAGGCCACGGCCACGCTGTCGCTCTTCTTTCACATTTGGGCGCCGATCTTGAACGCCCTGATCTTTGGAACTTTGAGCGGTACATCGGGCTCGAACTGAAAATGGGTGGACTATGAAGATGCTGATCATCCGACCTGAGGAACTTCGAAACTTGTCTGAAGCTGAACGTCGGGAGCTGCTCACTCGAGAGGCCGGAGGTAAAGCTCGGAATATGGCGAGCATGACGCTTTTGGGCGTGCCCGTGCCCGAGTGGTTTTCAGTTTCGGCCTCGAGCTTTCGGCTCTTCATCACGCACAACCGACTCGATCAACTTTTAAAGTTACCCTTTGATCTGAAGACGGACGTGCGAAGCGTGAACTTTGAGGCCATCGCCGCGGAGATTGAGTCGCAGTTTCTCAAAGGCGAAGTGCCCGCGGATGTGATCCAAGCCATTCGATCCGAACTGCAGCGCTTGGGTTGGCAAGATCAGTCGGTGGCGGTTCGGTCCTCCGGACTTGATGAAGACTCAGCTGAGAATTCTTTCGCCGGACAATTTTCAAGTTACCTCTTTCAAAAGGGCGAAGAACAAATTCTACAATCCTTGAAGCGCTGCTGGGCCTCGGGTTTCTCGGCTCGCGCGCTGGCCTATCGGGTTGAGCGTGGCATCAGCCTGGAGTCGATCGCCGTTGGCGTGGTGATTCAGAAAATGGTTGAGGCGCGCGTGAGTGGCGTGGCCTTTTCGAGAAACCCTGTGCGAGCTTTGGACCGCGATTCTGTCCTGGTGTCGTCGGTCTATGGCCTCGGCGAGGGTTTGGTGAGTGGTTATCTGGAGAGCGACAACTTCGATGTGTCGCGGAACTCACTGAAAGCCACTTCGCTTGTGTACAAGTCTGAACTCGCGGAGAAGACCGAGGCCTTTCGGCGCAATGATTCGGGTGGGCTCGTAAAAGCTGCTGTCGCAGCAGATCTCGCCAAAGCTCCGAGCCTCACTGAGGCCGAGGTGCGAAGCGTGGCTCAGCTCGTGGTGGATCTTGAAGCGCGCTTGGGTTCACCTCAAGACTGTGAGTGGGCGATTGATGCGCAGAAACTTTACTGCGTGCAGACGCGACCGGTGACGAGTCTTCCGCCCGATGTCTATTTTCAAATGGATGTTCGAGGCCAAGAGCCCACGCTCTGGGACAACTCGAACATCATCGAGAGCTACTCGGGCGTCACCACACCGCTGACATTTAGTTTTGCGTCGCGCGCCTACCGTCAAGTCTACATTCAGTTCTGCGACGTGATGGGTGTCCCTCCAGCATGGATCGTCGAGCGCGAAGATGTTTTCCGCAATATGTTGGGGCTGATCCGCGGCCGGATCTATTACAATCTCGTCAACTGGTACAAGCTTGTGCTTTTGCTTCCTGGATCGGCTTCGAACAAGTCCTTTATGGAAACCATGATGGGAACAAAGCAAGGCTTGAAGCCGGAAGTGGCCAAGCTCTTTGAGTTTGTTCAACATCCTCCACGATATTCACCCCTACAAAAGCTGACCTTGCTGGTGAAGACCATCGGCCGCTTCTTGCAGATCGACTCGATGATCAGCGAATTCAATCGGAACTTCGTGCCGACTTATGAAACGGCTCGACATAAAAACTATCGCGCCTTGCCGCTGGATCAGCTGCTCAGAGAGTACAATCACCTCGAGACGGCTTTTCTTTCACGTTGGCAGGTGCCGATCATCAACGACTATCTTTGCATGATCTTTTTCGGGCTGCTGAAGAGCCTCACCGAAAAGTGGGTGGCTGGCGGTGACCCCGCACAGTCGCAAGCTGTGCAAGCTCTGCAAAACGATTTGCTCTGTGGTCAGGGTGATCTTGAGTCCACCGAACCCACGAAGACCTTGATGCGAATCGCGGCCGACATCGATAAAACTCGAGATGAGGCGTTCAAAAAGTGGTTTGTTTCCGACAAGCCTGATCTGGTTTGGAAAGAGATCAAGGCAGGACGTGATGCGAAAGTGAAGGCGGCTTTTGAAAGCTTCCTCGATAAGTATGGCTTTCGATGCATCAACGAACTCAAGCTCGAGGAAAACGATCTGCACGATGATCCGGCCTTTGTGGTCGGCAGTGTGCAAAGCTACATTCGCACCAAGGCCTACGACATCGAGGCGATGGAGAAGCGGGAGAAGGAGATTCGGGCGAAGGCCGAGGAAGAGTTGCGGCGTCGTCTGGGTGGCTGGAAGTTGGGACTCTATAATTGGATTCTCCATCAAACCCGTCGCGCCGTGCGGAATCGAGAAAACCTTCGCTTTGCTCGCACCAAAGTCTTTGGCGTCGCTCGCCACCTGATTCGTGCGATGGGTCTTCGCTTGCAACAGCTTGGAGTTTTGGAAGCTGAGCGCGATGTGTTTTATCTCACCATTGAAGAATTGATCGCCTACAACGAAGGCCGAAGTGTGACCGCATCGCTCGGTGAATTGGCCAAGATGCGAAAGGCCGAGTTCCAAGCCTATGATCGAAGCTTGCCGCCTCCGGATCGCTTTCTCCTAGAGGGATCAGTCGGCGTGAGCCTTCCCTATGCGCAAGTGTTGGCGGAGCTGGACTTGCTCGCGAAGGATCGTCCTAAATCGGATGATCCCAATGTATTGATCGGTACACCTTGTTGCCCCGGTGTTGTCGAAGGAGTCGTGCGTGTGGTTCGCGACATGAAGGACGCCGAGGGTATCGATGGCGAAATTCTTGTCACCGAGCGAACGGATCCAGGATGGGTTCCGCTGTATCCAAGTTGCAGTGGATTGCTCATTGAGCGCGGAAGTCTACTTTCGCACTCGGCGGTTGTGGCGCGAGAGTTGGGGCTTCCGACCATCGTTGGCATTTCTGGTGGTCTGATGAAGAAGCTGAAGACGGGGGATCGCGTGCGACTTGATGGCGCTCGCGGTGAGATGCGAATTCTGGAAAAGTCACCGTGAACGCGTGGCCAAGGAGAGTGGTGGAATGAGCATCAAGATTCAATTGAACACAGATGTGGAAATTCTTGGATCAGCGCCGCTTGAAGGTCAAAGGCTTGAGGAGTTTCTTTATCTCGGTCATCCAGCACCGGCTTCTGGCGCATCGCCTGAGGCGCGCTTTCTCACCCGAGCGCTGGATTTTCCTAATGTGTTCTTAGCCCTGCGAACTCCTGACGGATACTCACGCTTGGGCGCTACGCGGAGCTTGGATCAAGGTCGCGCTGTGGCTGTAGGTTTCTTCGCTTCGAGCTGTCAGGGTGAAGCACGTCAGAAGGCCTTCGCTGAACTTGTGCGAGTGGCCGAGGCTTGGGCGAAAGAGCAAGGTGCCCAGCGAATTGTTGGACCGATGATGATGACGACTTGGTTTCCGTATCGCGCTCGTATGTGGCAGGAAGATCATTCCGCCATCGGTGAAACTCCTCGATTTTCATGGGAGCCCCAGCAAAATCCTGGTGACGAGAGTTTTTGGAGCGAAGCAGGATTCGAAGTTCTTGAGACCTATCACACCAAAGGTCTTGGCGACCTCGCGGGCTTTGCGAAAAAACTTCGCGCGTCGCGAGATAAAGCTGAAGCCAAAGGATATCGGCCACAAGCTTTCTCTGCGCTCGTCACGGATCCGCAGTCACGAGGCGAACTGATGCGCGGCTTGTATGAGCTTTCGATGGAGAGTTTTGACGAGGCATTTTTGTTCACACCGATTCCCTACGCGGCTTTCGAGGCTCTCTATGTGACGGGCCTCTCGGCTCTCAAGGGCGGAAGCGAGAGTTTGCAGCACGCTTACCTCTTGAAGTCCGCTGAAGGTGAACCTGCGGCCTTCTCATTTGCATTTGTCGATCAAGGCTATGTGGTGATCAAGACCTTAGCCGTAGCGGCCAAGTTCCGTGGTCAAGGTCTCTCCAACGCGGTGATGAGTTACTCATGCGAATCGGCGCTCGCCGCCGGAGTGGATCGCATGATTCACGCGCTCGTGCGACGCGGGAACATCTCAGAGACTTACGCCGGGAAAGCTGAAGAACTTTGGGAGCATCGCTACGCCTTGTTCGCTAAGTCGCTTTGAGTCTCGCGAATTTCAAAACCGAGCTCAAAACCGAGCTCAAAAACGAGCTCAAAAACGAGCTCAAAAACGAGCATTGAAGAGCCAGCGCAAGTTTCCATTGCCTGGATTGAGGCTCAGTCCCAATTGTGGATACTGTAGCCAAGCCTCCTGGCCAAGATCCCAAGTGTAGGTGAAGCCGGCGCGAGTTTCGAGCCCCTCATAGGCCGTGATCCCGGCTTCGCGCAGGCGTCCCACGCCGAGTGTGATGCGATCGCCATTTCCGCCAACGGGAAACTGCACATCCAGACCATGTTCGACTTGTGTTCGCAAGGTGTAGAGGCGGATGAGTTCATTGACGCCGTCAATATAGGTTTGGCTGGCGGTACCGAAGAACGATGCCACCCAAGGCTCTTCAGCAGGCCGATAAGTTGTCACTAAAGTGGTGCTCTCAAGGCGAATCTTGGGTTGTGTCGATGCGAACACATCGTCGGGCGATAGGCGCAAGTGAAACTGCATGAGAGAATTGAGAAGCGCCCAGGTGAACTCTTCGCCGCGCCAAAACTCGGCTTTCAAGGAAAAGTTCGTATCGTGATCAGGGTTGAACCAAAGTAAAGGTACAGTTCCCAGTTCAAATCTCTCGCCAATGCCCACGACAAGGCTTGAGAGCCACATGGTCGTGTTGAGGTTGGTGCCTGGAGTTTGTTGGAGGGCGAAGTTCCAAGCACCCAAGGCGCGGGCATCGTAGCTCACGTGAGGGAAGAAGACCCGGGTCGACGAGTCTTGTGCAAGCGCCAGCTGCGATGTCGCCAAACTCATCGCAAGAACTGAAATGATGGCAGAGCCCCGCTTGAAGCGGGCGGCGGCGGTCATGGACTGGACGCACTTTGATTTTAATCGCCAAAATTTCAAATGCGGCTCCGTTGATCAAAGCTGATCAAAGCTTTTCGAAAACATCGAACTCATAGACACCGGTGGTGTCCAGCGCCTTAGCCCAGGCTTCATCGGCCTCTAAACGCTTCCAACCTCGAGTCTCAAAGCTCGGCGGTCGACGTAAGAACGAGCGAATGACGGCCCGAGATCCTTGCGGGGTTGCCGCGGGGAGATTGGTGAGCAGGCCGTGAGCGGCTTCCGCTGGAAGGTATGAGATGGTGTCACTGAGCGACAAAAATTCGAAGCTGTCCTTATTGATAACGTCGAGCAGGTTCTCTTTTCGGTAGTGAATCTGAGTCTTGGACTTTTTCACTTGTTCCAGGAGGTCGGCGCGACATTCCAGCGGCAAAGCTTCTTCATAGGCGATCTCGCCTAAGAATAGGACCTGGAGAAAGTAGTTTTTGCGAACTAGGGTCTGCTGAAAGAGCCGAGTGAATTCTTCCTCAATGAAGGTTGAGGGAGATCGTGCCTCGGTGCGCGCTTCGCTTCGGCCCGAGAAGTGACCTTTGTAGAGAAAGCGATTGAAGACAAATTCGCTGGCGGCGATCTTGATGAAGGCCTTGAAGACCAGAGGTTTGAAGTGCTCGCGAAATAATTCGCGTTGTTCGTCCAAAGAGTGCGCAGCAAAAATCTTTCGGCTATCGATCCTTAATACATCGCGGAAGATTTTTCCGAGCTTTTGAAAGTGCCCTTCCCAGCGGCCAAGTAAGATGAAGCCGCGTGGTCGCCAGGCGGCCTCGCGATCAGACCAAAAGGCGCGTGTCGCAGGCGTCAGATCCAGTTGATCAAAGAGTGCCGCGCGATTGTCTTCGCCCGCACCGTCGCCCGGAAGTCCGCCACGATATCCAAGGAAAAATAGAAACTCGTCCCGACTGAGTTGTCGAGCGGCCGCAATCCGAAGCTCAATGAGTGCCAACTGCTCTTGAGAGAGATCGACAATGTCCAAGACCTCGGGTCGCTTCGCGAGCAAGGGAAGCACGCGAGCGCCACTGCCGCCAATACAAAACACTCGACTTAAGCCTTCCCGACAAAGTCGATGCTCGATGCGCGTGTCTTCATTGGAGAGCGTGTAGTTGAGATTCTCAAAGTATTGGCTCATAGCTCTAGCCCTCCTTGGTAATTCAGTCGCAGCCCGAAGAGTTGCCCGCGCGTTTGTCGCTCGTAAATCCCAAGCAATCGCGTCGGATCTCCGAGATAGTCTTGAAACAATGCCGTCAGTGTCAGGCCACTGGTGAATTCACGAGTCAGTGCGAGGTTGATGTAGTGATCGCGTTTGCCGATGGTGTGCAGGGCTTCGGCCTCGGCCGACCATTTGTCTTTCATCCATCGGATCGGAAAGTAGATTTGCTGCTCGTCACGATTCTGAGTCAGGCTTCGGTCTTTCCAGAGCGTGATTTGTGGTGTGAAGCTCCAGTCACCTTTGAAATAGTCGACACCGAAGATGAAGAACTGACTTTGATCTGTGCTTTCAATTTGACCGGCGCCCATTTCGGACTTGAGCACAAAGTCGTCCCAGGACCATGAGGCTTGCAAGCCAGCGTCGTTTCGGCGGGCGTCGGAATTGGTGGTCGTCGCGACCTCAAGTGTTCGGGCCATGGCACTCAAATTCACCGCGCCAAATTTGGCGTTGGCGCGCAGGCCCCACTGTTGATCGTCGCGTCGATCCACACGCCCGAGTGGCGCAGGCTGACGGGTGGGGCTTGAGCGCAAGATTCGCACGAGCTCAAACTCACTTTCGCTTGTGGCATACAAGATGCGGATCGCATCGGGGTGTGTGAGTTGTTCTGGCAAGGGGTCAATGAAGAGCCGATGCAAGCGGCGACCCGTGAAGTAATCAACAGACGGCAATGTCCAAGATTGGCTCCAGCGAATCGGTTGCCGTCCCAAACGAAGACTCAGGTTCTTGAATCCGGTGTCGAACCAAGCTTCTTGAAGATCACTTTCGTCGTGAGTTTCACGGCGACCTGTTGTCTCACGCTCGGTGAAACCTTCGATTCTCAATCGCAGAGGATGTGGGCCGATGGCGCCTGAGGTGTCCCAGGCGCCCTTAAGGAAGAATCGCTGAGCGTAAGCATCAGGTGCTTGCGTGTCGCTTCTCCACGTCTGAATCTGATCAATGCGGGGCACATACTCGAGGCGATGCGCGAGCTGGGCTTGTGAAATTGAGGGCAACAGGCCTGCGGCAAGACTCAAGGCGGAGAGGTAGCGATGCGACAAAAGACCTCTCCTTGCGAACTTCATCTTGCGCGCTCCAAATTCGATTCCGCAAAGAGCGAGTCCGAAAACTCGCGAGCTTGCATGCTGATTATGGTGATCGTTGATGTCTTACCGGCGGGATCTTGGATCTCGAGGCGTGTGGGACGCAAGGCTCCTGCCAAGCTTTTGTAATCTGTGTAACGCGCTCGTTTCAGTAAGGTCTTGCCGTCAAGACCCAAGAACTCGGCACGATCCGGGTGGGCGTTCTTCGCATTCACCCAAAGTCTGAGATTCTGATAGGTCAGATTAGGCTTGGCGCCCTTTAAAAACATCACCGCAAGATCTCCATCCATCGACTCCAGCGTGGGTGTGTAATCGCCCGACCAACGCGTGCGCGCTATGTCGCCATTGGCGACTTGGCCGGAGAGTTTGTATTGAAGGCTCAGGGCGGTGGTGCGCTTGAGGTTTGGAATGTAAGCGAAAATCTGTCGATCCAACATCAGCATGTTTCGACCAATGTCGCTGGCGGGTTTTTTTGCGACAATCAAAGTCTTGTCCTGGCCCTTGAGGGACACTTCAAACTCTTGATCACTCGAGTCGGTCTTCACCTGCACTCGCATCACATAACTTTCCGCGGGGTTTCGAACTTGATCGGCGCGAGCTAAGAGCTTCTCTGCATCGATGGACGATGAAGGCGCAGATTTCGATGCCCGCTGTCGATCCGCTTTGGATACGGCCATCGCCTCAGGGCCAGACAGCCAACTCAAACCAGCTAAGCAAGCACCTAACAATGCCATGAGAAGAGATCGACGGATCGCACGCGAGGAGGCGGGGATTTTTTCCATGCCCTTTAGCTTAGCTGATGCAATCTCATTGGATAAGCATCGACGCATGGGCTAGACTTCAACATCGTGACAAGCCTAAATCCGAACCCGCCGACATCTCAATCTTCTCAACAGCCGGTCATCGTGACGGAAGACCTGCACTTTGCCTATGGCGAGGGTGCGGCTCGTGCCGAGGTTCTTAAGGGCATTGATCTGCGGGTTGAAGCTGGGGTGATGACTTGTCTGGTCGGGCCAAGTGGCAGCGGTAAGACCACGCTGCTGAATATTCTTGGACTTTTGGAGCCCCCACAAAAAGGCCGCGTGAGCTTCGTCGGCCGTGACGTGCGAAACCTCACGGAGCGCGAGTTGGAAGACTTGCGTCTTCGTGAGTTAGGCTTTGTGTTTCAGGCCTTTTTTCTTTTGCCGACGCTGACCGTGATTGAGAACACGACCTACTTTTTGCCTTCACTGGGCTTAAGTCGGGGCGAAGCGCGTGATCGTGGCATGGAAACTTTGGCGCGTGTGGGCTTGGTCGATCACGCACACAAATTGCCGCGAGAGCTTTCGGGCGGACAACGTCAGCGTGTGGCGATCGCGCGAGCGTTGGCCAAGCGACCCAAGGTGATCTTGGCCGATGAGCCGACGGCGAACCTCGATCGTGACACCTCGGACACCATCGTTTCCGCATTTCAGGAACTTCGTGAGAAGGACGGAGTGAGTTTTGTCTTTTCAACTCATGATCATCACTTACTGAGCTATGCCCAACGCGTGCACATGTTGCATCAAGGGCGCTTGGTGTCTTCAGAAGGCCGTGGTGCCGCCCGCGCGCCCGGCGCGGAGGATTGAGTGGATCAGCCCAACTCATCCACCGCATCGAAGGCCTACAAGATTCACATTGGTGTCACGATCACGACATGGGTGCATTTAGCGTGGCGAAGTTTGTTTCGAAACAAGCGGCGAACTTTTGCGAGCCTTTGTACTGTGGCGTTTGGCGCCGCGGGTCTGTTGATCTATCAGGGCTTCAACGAAGGCATCATGAATCAGTATAGGGAAAATACGATTCGCGTTCGTTACGGCCACGGCCAAGTCTTCCCCAAGGGTTACTTGCAAAAAAAGTTCGAAGAGCCTTGGAAGGTTTGGCTTGAGAACGCCTTGCAGTCACCGCAATCGTCCGGCGCGGGCGAGGCCACTGAGCCGGATGTGTCGACGACTTCCGTCGCGCCGGGTGTTGTCACCATCGAAGAAAAGTTAAGGCGCATTCCCGAAGTTCAGGAAGTGTTTCCGCGTGTGAGCTTCTACGCGTTTTTGATGAAGGGTGGCGTCACACTTGCGGGACGCGGCGAAGGCGTGCTCAGTGAGCGCGAGTCGAAGTTTTTTTCCGCCATGAACTTTGTCGCCGGCGGAGATCTGGGCTCGCAAGGAGATGCGCGAACAGGCTTGATTCTCGGCAAAGGCCTTGCGGATTCACTCAATGTGAAAGTCGGCGAGCCGCTCACCATTCTTTCTCAGACCGTGAATGGGCAGCTCAATGGCGTGGAGTTGGCCGTCACGGGGATCTTCCACACGGGCTCCAAGGAGTTCGACGACACCTTTTTCAGAATGGAACTTCCGACAGCGCAAAGTTTGATCGATACACAGCGTGTGGAGCTGTTCTCATTGGCCACGGGTGGTGTCGAAGATTGGCCGAAGGTGGCCGCGGCGATTCGCGAGACTTTGCCTGAAGTCGATGCGGAACCCTTCGATGAGTTGGACAAAGTCTACTATCGAAACGCGGTGGAGTTCTTAGATGCGCAGTTCGCCTTCATTCGCAGCATCATGCTCTTGATCGTGGCGCTCGGCATTTTTAACACCATCGCCACGGGACTCTTTGAGCGAGCCGGTGAAGTCGGTGCGCTACGCGCCAATGGCGAGTCGCGACGACGCGTATTTGCGATTCTCAGTGTGGAGAGTGCTCTCTTGGGGCTTCTCGGTGGCTTGCTGGGCATTGCCGTTGCGGTGGTGCTCAATGCCACGCTCTTGGCGCAAGGGATTCCCATGCCGCCGGGACCGGGGATCACGCGACAGTTCTTGATCTTCTTGGAAATTCAGCCCGCGCATTTCGCGCAAGCGCTGTTGCTTCCGGCGATCACCACTTTGCTTGCGAGCATTATGCCAATTCGGCGCTTGGTGAAAATGTCGATTCCGCAGCTGTTGCGAGCAAATCTTTGATCGAAGTTTTGAACAGAAATTCCGCGCAATAGTTCCGCTTAAAAATTCCGCTCGGCAATCTCATCTTGTAAGCCTGCGACTCCCTTATCAATCGCATCGGCTCCGTAGAGAAGCGGATGACGTCCAGGACCCTGAGGTCTTTGTGGGCTCGCCTGAAGGTCTTCAGCTGCGCTCACCAACCACTTCCACGCGGAAAAATAGTGGAGTGCACTTTCATTGCCGCCACCGACAAATGAACCTTGCGTCAGTGGCCAGAAATGGTCGGCTTCAAGGCTCGGGTAGCTTCTGACCACCAAGATCTGTTTTTGCATCGAAGGTGCGAAGCGGTAAGTGTCGTCGGTCAACTGTCGCTTCACGGTTTGGTCGCGATCGCTGAATACCAAAGTGAGGCGGGCTTGAGGCGGAAAGTCCTTCACCACATTGCTATCGACGCCCGCCGTCTGAAACAGAAGAATCGCATCAGGCTTTAGACTCAAACCTTCGCGATGCGAGAGTCCCGCCGCCATGCTGGCCACGAAAGCGCCTTTAGAGTGGCCAGAGAAAACAATCGCGCGAGAGTCATGTTGCACGCCAAGCTTCTTCAGCTCATCGAGAGCACAGGCTGAAACAGATACGTAGTCACGACCCATTCGCGCCCAGTCCTGATCAAAGAAGCCTCGATCATACATGGGATGGATGGCGACTATGCCCTTGCGAGCGAGGTGCTCCAGCGTGCCTCGATAGTTTGCAAAGCCGAGTGCTTGTCCGTGGCCATATATGACAACCGGAAAAATCTCATGGGCTTGGCGAGGCGTTGGATACACAACATCCACGTCTCGGCCGCTGCACTTGAATGTCGCGGTTTGGGCGCTATGGCTATAAACTTTCGATCCGCCATGTCGCGGATCTGTGGGTGGCCCGGGAAGTGCGGTCATTTGCGCGAGCGAAGTGGGGGCGAGCAGTAGTGTCAGTGCACTGAGTGCGAACCGCAAATTCCATGACCTCAGTTCCATGATCGAAAGGCAAAATTGAATTGCTGTGATTCGCATGGTGGGCCTTTCTGGTGAAGTACTTGAAGTCCAACAGTGCCAAGCATCTCCACCCAACTATCGTCATCTGCATTGATGCCATCAGCTTCGAGTCGTAGCGCCGCTCAAAGTGGCGGATAGACGCATTGATTTTGATCCGTGACCAGGAGTTTTGATGTGTCGACCTGACGTGCGGCCGCCGCTCGTGCTTCGGCTTCAAGTTGCGGATCCAGTTGTGGTGTCTTGGATAAAATATAGAGGGAGTTCCCCATGGAATCGGTGACGACGGCGTACTCGTAGTTGGTACCCACGGCGATGATCCAGTATTCGCCTTTTCGCGGGAATCCAAAGTCCACGCTCAGCTTCGAGTTCGTCGCATCAATCACCGAGGCCGTGCCTCGAATCTCTCGGAGCGGTCCGAGCGGAGTCTTATCATTGCACGAATTGTGAACTGCGACTGTTCCAGCAATCGTCGTGGGTGTGAGAGTCTGCTGTGAGCAAGCGCATTCGCCTTCAAACGGGAGAGGGTTTCGCGCAATTTGAAACCACCGGCCGACGTAGCGAGCCACATCGACATGGGGCAGAGTTTCGATTGTGGAGGCTGAGGCCGAAACTGCAGAGAGGCCGATGATGGACAAGACTGAAAGCTGAATCGCCTTCACGATAAAGAGTGTTCGCGGCCCTCGTCGATCACTCAAAGTCGTCTTCAGGTAAGTTGATAGTTCCGGATTTTGACGCTGATTTCCCATCATGACTGCACCCTCCTTCAATCGCGAAGTTCTCTTGTCTTATCGAGCCCACGGAATGCAAAAACCTCCCTGGGCATTGGAGCAAGACTCTCAGATCGACTTGATTTCAAAACTGAACTTGAAGCCTGTCGAGAACTAATTCCCGCTCAGTCGGGTTGAGTCTCAAAAAATTTGAACCGCGTGAAAGGGGATTCGCTGGTCTGGGAGTCCGACGCAAACCGGACTTGAGCTGGGCGCAAGATTTTCGGCTCAGCTATGCGGAAGTTGATACGGAGCTTAGAGGGACTAGATCTGTTGGCGACGCCTGAGTGCAAGTTCACGACAAAGCTGAATCTCGCGATCTGAGATGAGGCCGCTTGGTCCCCGAATGGCCGCAAGTTGAACTCCGTGGCGAGTGGCGAGCTTGTAGATCTCTTTCACCCTTTGCCAGTCCAAATCGCGCCCCAAGGTGAAGGCCTCGTAACGTTCTTCAAGTGCGAGAAGCGCGGTTTCACCAAGGCACGCGTAAACGACTTTTCCGGGAAGCCCCAGATCACAATCAAATTGCTTCTCGGCGCCTGGCAGCTCCACCTCGCCGGATTCGATGAACAAAACGTCGGGGCGGGCGATGGCGTCTTCCAAAGTGAAATCTAGGGGTCGCGAGCAATCGCAGACCACCGCACCTGGCTTCAAGCGCTGAATGTCGACAACCTTTTGATCAAAGGCGCTGGTCGCGGTGACTAGCACGTCGGACTCCTCGGCGAAGTCATTGGCTTGCGTGGAGAGTCGAATGTCGCAATTCGGAGCGAGTTGGCGAATTTCTTGCGCCAACTCTTCAAGTCTCTCCATTCGCGGCGCAATCAGCACGAGGCGCTCAAACACCATGGCCAAGAGCTTTGCTGAAACTTTACCAATGGATCCCGTCGCACCGATCACCATGGCCGTTCCGCGAACCCGACGGCTATGCGGTGAGACTTCGAGCAGGCGCATTTTGCGAACGGCATCGTGCACGGCCCAAAGTGTCGCACTGGCGCTTAGAGAATTTCCCGTGGTGACGGGGATCGGGCTCATGCGATTGATGGTCGCGCCGGCATCACCGACGATTTTGGTGTAAGCCCCAAGCCCAATGATCTTGGCGCCGTGATCGGCGGCGTGATGGCAGAGCTTTTCGATTTTGGCGTAAGTGACCTCGGGCGGGTCTTCCTTCATCACGCGAGGCGTGGCGAAGAGTCCGTAGATGAGGCCGGTGACTTCGCGACCTGTGGCCTGAGAGATGATGCCGCTCGCGCGTCCGTAGACGATGCCGGGAAGTCGCGAGGTGGCGCGTTCGAGCTTGGGCTGCAAAGTCTTTGGAAGTTTGCGCATCAGCTTCAGGCCAGGTGCGCGCGTGAGATCGCGGTAGGAAAGCGAGTGTACGACAAAAGCAAAGTCGGGCTCGCGCTCCACCTCTCGCTTGCGTCTTCGTCCGATCGCACGAGCCGCAAGACGAGTCTGCACACTGGGGCGAGCGGCCATCACCCAGCGTTTGGTTTCCTGGGTGATTTCCGTGCGGGCGGAGAGCACCTCTTGCCATTCTTCAAGGCTCAAGGGTGTGGACTTGCCAGTGAGTAAGCGAAGCACGGCATCGGCACTGGCGTGCGTGAGGCGGGGGCTCCATTCTTCGAAGTTTGCAGGGAAGATGCGGTGAACTTGTGCGGCACCCAAGCGCCGAAGCTCGCTCAGCATTCGCGGGTCAGAGGTCGTGGTGATGATTTCTTTGCCGCGCACAAAGTCCGTTCCGCCACCTAAGATTTCCGCATTCATCGCAAAGAGAATGATCTCAGAGGGATCGCCATAGATGTAGCGATAGCCGCGCATCGCGCCGATGAGTTTTTCCAGGGCCTGTTGTTCGCGCACGGTGCGCGGAGAGGGGGCCAGATCACCCATCTCGCGAAGTTGCGCGAAGCCCAAGCCGAGTTTGGCGAGCTCCAGAAGCCAAGGCCAAGGCTCGGCGACAAGCGGTTGTTTGAAAATGGCAAACACATCGCCAAAGCCGATGCGAGCGTCGAAGCGTTCGCGAAGCAAAGACACAGCTTCCATGTGCAACAGCGCGAGCGGAACAAAGATGCCATCGCGCGGAAAGATGCTGCCTTCGCGAATGAGATGCACCAACCCGTCGATTTCGGTCAGCTCGCGCACGCGCTCGCCGTTACAGAGCGGAATCGAGGTCGGCGTGGTCATGATGTCCAGAGCTTGGCGGTGCGTGTAGACGCGATCGCGAAAGCGAATCTCCGAAGGAAAACTGGTGAGCGAGATCGCATCGACTTCACCGCGCAGTCGTTCGATCATGCGTTTCAGAGTATCGACTGAATACTCGACGCCAAAGCGTTGCAGCTCGAAGTTTCCGTCGCCAGCTGTGAAGCTTGTGACATGATCCCAGCGCGAAGAGCCGAAGCTCAGCTCAGCGATTTTGTATGAACGCATCGTAGCCCTTCCAAAGCTGAGTTGAGATGTCGGCGAAGTCCGGGCACCAATCGGCACCCAAGCGCTCGGTGGTGGCTGAAACATCGAGATCCGGAAGCCCGAGCAAGTACTCCAGCTCTTCGCCAGGCAGGTGAGCGATGATTTCACTGGCGGTTTTGAGCAGCGACTTCGGTGCGGAAGTCTGGTCAATCAGTCGCACCTCAAGGTCCAAGTCGAGATGGCGCAGAATGCTTGCGTAAAGTTCGCGCGCCGTCGGTCCGCGAGGCGGGGCAATGAAGAGCGAGGCCAGGCCACGTTCGCCATGCGTGAGAGCGGCTTCGGTGAGCTGCGCGATCGCCCAGGCGGCGCGATCAACGGGTGTCAGTGGAATGCGATTTTCGACTCGTCCGGGAAGAATGAGTGGTCCTCGCCATGCGCGAAGCAGGCGAATCAAGCGTCGAAAGGCATCGAGCGCGTGGTAGGGGCCGTCGATGCGGTGGATGAGGCCTTCGCGCGTGTCGCCCACTAAGATCCCAGGTCTTAGTATGAGTCGCACTTTGGGGAATTCGCCAGGCCAAGAGCGTACAAGTTTCTCAGCGTGGATTTTACTTTCAGCATACGGGTCAGGGAACGGGCCATCGGGACTAAATTGTCCGGGCTGAATCGGCGCTTCCTGTGTCGGAAGATTCATCGTCGCCGCAACCGTGGAGACATGAACGAAGACGGGAATGCGGGCCTTCTCCGCGATCGCAAGTGCGGTGTGCGTGCCCACGACATTCGCTAGGAAGGCATCTTCGCGCGCCACGCGCAGATCATAGAGCCCTGCCATGTGGAGGATGCCGTCAAAACCATCGCGGAGTGCATTCACTTCCAGCCCAGCATCCCAGCGCGAGAGATCTCCGACAAGGTGTTGATCACTCGTCGTGGCTTTGCGAGTGAGGTAGCGCGCGTTCAAACCGCGGGCGTGAAGTTCCTTTTGAACAAAGTGGCCAAGGAAACCGGTGCCGCCGGTGACGAGCAGACGTCTCATAGAGCACCTTGGGGCGTGAACACAGGCAGGGCTCGTTTGCGGCAACGCACTTCGATCTCACGGACGTGCTTATGCAAAATTTCGCCGTCGCCGAAGAAGGTGAGATCTCGAGCTTTGCCTTTGGAGCGAAAGATGGCGGCTGAAGTTTCAAAGCGAGGGCAGTATCTTTCGTCGGGCAAGCGGCCTCGGCGAATATCCAAAAGCGCGCGCGCTTGTCGGTGAAGCAAGGGCGAGTCCAACAGCATCACGTTGAAAGTTCCATCGGTGTTGGAGGTCAGCGGAGCGGGCAGATACTTGCCGCCAAGACCGGGTTGATTGTTCACCATGATGAAGGGCGCGCTGGTTTCGATGTGCTGTCCATCTTCAAGCTCAATGGTGACACACCAACCCTTCAGCCACTCGCGTGTGCGTCCGCTCATGAGCTGTCCGGCCAGTAGCATTTCGTAAATGCGTGAGCCAGCTTGGCGCACAAGATCTTGTCCTGCTCGGAACACCGGCTGCGCCAGCGCCTGGGATTGTGCGCGTGTTGCGAACCACTGGCGCACGTGATTGGCAAGATCTGCGGTTTCTGCGGCAATGCCAAGTCCGCCATTGGTGAGCATGAATACGGATTTTTCGTCAGCGCGCACTTCAATGACGTCGATGGCTTTGGCTTCAGTCTCTAAAACCAAGTGCGCCGCGCGTTCCAAGCGAACTGTCGAAACTCCCAACTCACTGGCCAGATCATTGGCCGTGCCCATCGGCAAAGGCAGCACTGGCGGGATGCGCGTGACACGCGGATCGGCCATGAGAGGTTGCACGGCGACGTTCAATGTTCCATCGCCGCCGCAGACAATGAGCGCATCGGCTTTGTGGCTTTCTTGTACGATGAGTTCTTGGAGCTCGCTCACGCTATCTGGCAAAAACAAGTGCGTGTCGCAGCGAAAGAGCGCGCGACGAATCGCATCTTCGATGCGCTGGGCATCGGCGCGACCGGCTTTGCCATTGATGAACACGGAGACGTGCATAGGACCTCTTGGTGAGCAAGGGCCCCTTCATTATAGAGAGACGCGCGCGAGAATGCATGCGCGACCTAGGGCTGGAACAGATTTCATCAATTCAAGACAATCTTGGCCAAAATTCGCGCACCACCTCATAGGTGCCCACGTGTGCGCGAACTGTATCAGAGATGGGCTCGGCATAGCCGCCGCCCATAGCAAGTGAAATCGGGATGTTGAGATCGCGCGCCAAGCCGATGACACGTCGATCGCGCGCTCTGAGGCCTGCATGCGTGAGGCTCAGTTTTCCCAAGCGATCTGAAGCCAACGGATCCACTCCGGCTTGATAAAGAATCAGGTCCGGTCGAAAGCCAAGGGCTCGATCCAATTCTTCATCCAAGACTTTAAGATAGTCCTCATCTCCCGTGCCGTCCGCCAAGCCGCGATCTACCGTCGAGGCCACTTTGCGAAATGGATAATTGCGCTCACCATGAAGGCTGAGAATGTAAACCTGCTCGTGGCCCTGCAAGATGCTGGAGGTGCCGTCGCCTTGATGCACGTCCAAGTCGACGATCAGCACGCGTCGAACTCGGGATTCGCTGAGGAGCAGGAGTGCGGCGCAAGCTTGATCATTGAATACGCAATAACCACCGCCGCGATCGCGATGCGCGTGGTGCGTACCGCCGGCAAGTTGCCCGGCAATGCCATGCTCAAGTGCCCAGCGTGTGGCGGCCACAGCACCGCCGACGGTGCGACGACTGCGGCGGACCAAGGCGGGCGACCAAGGAAAGCCGATGGGCTTCAGCTCACGTTCGGAAATCGTGCCGTTCAAGATTCCATCCACGTATTGGGGATCATGAGCCAGAAGAAGCTCTTCGCGCGTGGCCTCGGGTGACTCGAAGAGTTCATGTTCGGCGAGGAGGCGAGCTTGCAGCAGAGCTTCGCGCAGATCGCGATACTTGCGCATCGGAAAGCGATGACCCTCCGGAAGCGGCAAAGTGAAATCGTCAGAGTACCAAACGCGCAGCATGTGAGGATTAAAGCGGTTTGGGCGTGAGGCATCAAGATGAACGTCGTGTTCAATTTCGGTTTAAACTTGAGCTTGGATGTTCGAGGGTGCGTGAAGCTTGCCAATTAGCGGCGCGAGCGCGCCTCGCGAGCGACGCGACGAAAGCGCTCCGCAGCAGCTTGGGCCAAGGTTGATGGCGTGATTTGCTCCAGGGTTGTCGCAAACTGTGCGGCCCCCATACGAACAGCGATGGTGCGTGTGGCCGCCGCGGCTCCACCCATGCTGAGTGGCAACAAGACTAAGTTCATGTCGCGCGCGCGGCCTGCGGCCTCGACCTCGCGGGTTTCACCCTGCGCGGGATCCGCATAGAGCTGCGAAAACGCAATGGTGCGCGTGCGGTCAAGTTCCAGTTGTGAGTCGTAAGCGAAGCCTAAACCTGCGACGGCACCAATGCCGAACGCCGCAAGCGGTGGCGCGAAGATCGAGGCGGCGAGTATCGGCAGGCCAATCGCCAACCCTGTTCCCAATTCGCGATTCAGCTGCGTGTAACTGACGCTCGTGATGAGTCCACAGTCAGCGGGCTCGCGCACAAGTTCTTCTTCGACAAAGCTTTGGTAGCGCAGAAAGTGAAGGGCTGAGGGCGGCACTTGGTCCGCAGGTGCCGACTCAAGTTCCTTCCAAGCGTCGGCGGCCATCTTTTCTTCGTCGCGCAGATTCTCGAGCATCTTTCGTACGGCACCCAAGATCTCTTCGCGCGAAGGTTGCGCGGAAGAGAGATACTGCAGAAGTGGAATTTCAGAAATCATCGCATGATAATTCTGGGCGTGAGTGAAACGCTGAGCGAGCATGGCGTCCGCGGCAAAGCGATCCGCCTCAACTGAGAATCGACCCGAAGCGCCGCTGGCGCTCACACGCGCACGCGAAGCGCGGGGTCGAGGCAGGCGCCCATCGGCCATGCGCCGTTCAACCTCGGCGCGAATGTCGCGATTGTAACCGCGCATGCGCTCTTGGGCGAGTTCACGTTCAGCCTCCGTCAGCGGAGCCCATGGCACCATTTTCTCCGTGCCTTGGGGTGACAGGCGCGTGTTGAGATCGCGATTGGGGCGAGAGAACCAAGAGTTCACTTGGTGTTCGGTTTGCGCCAGCGCCAAATGCTGACGAGCTTCGGCCACAAAGGCGGGGAGCTCGCGATCGGCCCAGGTGTGCAACTCTTCGCAGCCTTCTGGCGCTCGCACGCGAGAAAGACAAGACTCGAGCGAGCGAAGCATATTGCGATTTTCGGTGATCTTTTGTTGCACGCGTTCGCGAATGCGTCCGAGAAAGTCACGCGTGCTGCGGCCCTTGGCATCGCGCGCGGGGACTTGTCGCCTGAAGAGTCCAGTCGGAGGGCGCTGACGAAGTAAGCCCGGCGGATCATGACAGGCGACGCGAAATGGTGAAGTCTCATCGCGCTCAACGATGGCGCTCAAGGTTTGGATTTGCCCCATCTCAGCTTCAAACAGCGAAGTCACACAAGGTTCAGTTTGCGCTTGGGCTCGCTCACCGTAAACCAGGCTCAAGCCGCAGATCACGCTCGCGACCATGAAGGCGCTCTGGCTTCGCAAGGAAAGATCTTTGCGTCGACGAATCGTCAAAGCGGGATTGGGTCGGTGTTTGTGAAAGCCGCGAACCTTCGCGAACATATCGACTTATCGGCGAATGCGATTTCGGCCATGAATGTCGCTGATGTCTTGCCTGATTCGTCACCACAAATGGGTAGGGCCTGTGGGCTCGAAGCTATTGCTTATAAGGCAAGACCTGGGCATCTCAAAATGGAACAGCTCTTGCCCCTCTCATGGATGAACGATTCATAAGATTTTTTTGGACCTCGAGGTGGCGCCTAAGGCCGTCGCTTCGAACAGGAGGCCGTATGAAGCCGAATCAAAGCCAAGCGACTGCCCTGAACTTTATTTTGCGGGCAACTTTGGGCGCCATGATGGTGTCCGCTTTGTCGACCCAAACCCATGCTCAAGAGTCTTTGCTGGAGCGAGTGGCAGACGGTCGCTCGAATTGCTTGGATCAAGTGGATTGCGCGACCACTGCAGGTGCGGCCACGGGGGCAACGGCTGTGACGATTCACACCGTTCGCCGCTACCGAGCTGCACGAAACTTTGATCAAGCTCACACGCGCTCACTTTTGCAAAGTGCCGATGGCTCAACGGCGGATCAAGTCCGCACATCATCTGTAGTTCGCGAAGTTGCCGATGGCGATCGCGTGAAAGTGGAGTGGCGACTCAGCGATTCAGCCAATCGCCAGCATCACATTGAATTGATGGATTCCAGTGCGCGCTCCGCGGACAGCAGCGCTGCCATGTATCGAATGGCGGCGGCCAACGCCCTGATCCCCCGGCAAGTGACGAAGACTGAGTACTACACGGATCACGAGGGCAAATCTCAGACACGCACCTACACCGTCACGGAAATTGATCATGCGGGTTACGCGCGCAACCTGGCGCTTGCGGCTCAATCCGAAGCACAGGCGGCTGACTATCGAGTTCGCGCCGACGATGCTCGACGAGGTGGACCGGTGCCGATCTACCGCTTTGACGAAACCATTGGCGATGCGCAAGGCAATCGCGCTCGCGCTGAGACTTTGTTGAATGAGAAGCTGCGCGAAGGCGGACGGGTTTACTCGGTCACGCGCCTACCGGCCGAGCAATTTCAACAGCTGCGACGCATGGTCCGCTCAGCACGCATGGGTGTCGCAGGTGCGGTCGGTTTGGGCGCGCTGGCGGTTGAAGAAGCTTTGCTCGGCAAGGTTGGACGAGGGCTTGAGCAAATGATTGGCGAGGACCAAGGCTCGGTGTGGTATCCCAGTCGCGATGCGGATCGTGGCCAAGGTCAACCGCAGCCAGCGGGCACGCGCCAAACTCTGGGCCCGAACGTCACTCGTTAACTCGATCACTCGTTAAGTCGATCTCAAGGAGATGGATCATCGCGCCTAAGGCGATGATCCACAGAGAACGTTTACGGCAACTCGCTTCGCTTGCTGACGATCTTCGAAATCAAACCAAAATCTCGCGCCGCCTCAGGCGATAGCCAGTTGTCGCGATCAATGGCTTTCTTGATATCTTCGCGGGACTTCTTTGTTTCGGTCGCATAGAGATCGATGATTTTGTTTTTCGTTTCGATCAGATCTTTCGCGTGAATCGCGATATCCGTCGCTGAACCAGCTAGTCCTCCGGCAATCAGCGGTTGGTGAACCAGAAACTTAGAGTTCGGGAAAGCGAATCGATCCTCGGGCGACGCGGCCAAAGCAATGATGGAACCCATGCTCGCGGCAAGACCCGTCACCACGGTGTAAACGCGCGGGCGAATGAAGCGAATGGTATCAAAGATCGAAAAGCCGCTTTGAATTTCTCCGCCGGGAGAGTTGATCAACATGTAGATGGGCTTTTCGGCGTTGGCGCGCTCCAAGGCATAGAGCTTGGCGTTGACGGCATGCGCGAGTTTGGCCTCGATCGGTGCCGAGATCATCACGATCCGCGCCTCAAAAAGTTCAACTTCAATGGGATTGGGAAGCTTGCTGTCCTTGTCTGTTTTTTTGCCGCGTTCTTCGCCGTCATCGAGGTGGGGTGAAGATGTCGGAACCGGAATCATCGAAACTAAATCCTGAGACATGCGGCAACTCCTGGAGCAAATTGTCCTTAGGTCGAAGTTCGGGCGGCCCGAGCTTCGTGAGTTTTATGCTGCTGGACTTCACGCGGGGATTCAAGCTTCGCGCAGCTGGATCTGGAAATCCGGCCTCGGCGCGGGGCGCTCAGCGGGGAAATTTCAGTTCAAAAGGCCAAGCCCCGGCCTATGGCCTCGGCCAAAGCCCAAGGGTTCCAGGTGCCAATGCGGTGGGCGAGTCGAACGATCAAATACCCCACGCCTCCCCAGTAGGCGACGTTGATCAGCACGGTGGCGCGCATCGCCCAAGCGGCGCGAGGGCTCGCAAACAGCACTGCAAGTCCACCCCAAACCGCGACCCAAGCCGGAAGCGTGTTGGAAAACGGAAGCGGCAGCGGCAGACCGAGTAGAAATCCATGAATGCAGATTGCAAGTCCGGCTCGACGGCGAAAGCCGCTTTGCTGAAAACGAGGATCTGTGCGCAGAAAGACTTTGAACCTCCGTTCAAGTCCGTCAAAAAAATCCAGCGTGCGCCGAATGCTGGAGCTTCGCCATTGGCGATCGCCCAAGACTCTTGGCAGCCAAATTTCTCTATTCGTCATCATCGCCCAACCCGAAAGCGAAATCGTGAACCCCATCGGTGTTGAAATTCCGAGGAGAGGGAAGGGCTGCAGAAACGGTAGAGCCAACAGCAAGGCCGCGATCACCGGACCTTCAGGTCCCAAGGTCAGCACAAAATCTTTGAGGCTCAGTCGCGGTTCAGCTTGCGTACGAGTCCGCAGGCGTTCAACAGCCAAACGCAAAGGATCTTCGATCATGGGAGCATGACGTGAAGAATGAGTCTGAGGGGAGTCTTCGCGAACCTTCATACTGATTGTGCATCAGTGTGCGCAAAGCGGAGGGGGATTCGCAACACCCAATGCGGCAAGCGAAAGCTGATCAAGAGCCAAGCAAAAAATCGGACTTGAAAAAGTGCAAAGGTCCATAGCGCCGAGCCGGGAGGGGAGTCTTGTTGTCAACGGGCAAGGTGGGGCTCTGGGCATTCATGCGGGTTCAGGGTGGCGTGGTCGGCTCTGAGCGAGCTGGGGAGGCGTTTAAAGACCAGGTGGAGCTTGAGTTCAATGCGGCGTCAAGGCTTTGAAAAGAGCTGAGCATTTGATTGCGCAAAGACTTGAACAGCTTCGATAAATCCTTGGCCGATATGTGCCCAGCGAGGTAGGCAATGACTCAGTCCAAAGAGGGGGACCTCATGCGCCAATGGCAATCGTTGTGGCTTGCGGTTTTGATCGCGATTTTCGTGGGTGGAGCGGCTTGTACGCCGCAGAACGAAGTTCAACTTCAGACTCCGCAAACGCCACCCGCTCAAGACGGCTCCGACTCTGACCGAGGTCAGCCACAAAACTCAGATCAATCCGGCAACGACAACGTGCCAACGCCTACTCCTACAGCTACACCTGCGCCGCTGCCTCGCTACCGCGCGTTTTGCGACGATCGTTACCCCAGCTACGTGACCGCGATCTCTTCACTGGCAGGTGCTTCGGGCTTCGGCGCGGCTTTGTCGTTGGGGCTTCCGCAATCACCGGGTGCCGCCATCGATCGCTCGCGACTTGGATTGGAAGATCACACAGCTCCCATGCTGTTGAGTTGGGTTAAGACCAACGAGGCCCGCCTCATTTTCGCGGCCACTCGCATGGGCACAAGCTCGAGCTTGTCGAAGTCGCGCGGAATTTTCATCGCCGATGCAGATCTTGTGTATCGCTTGGGTGAAGCGCGCGAGGTCGCCGACGAACCCATTTGGTCAGGTGACTTAAGTCAATGGGCCGCGATCGAAGGTGCGACATTGCGCGCGTTTGGCCGAAGTGATCGAGGTCGCTTTGCGATTTTCCCCGCGACCCAAGGCGGCCGCATTCAGGCTTGGCGAGTTTGGGATCATCAAAACTCGCGCGAGTGGATGCGGATCGCAACCGTGTCAAACGCCTTCTCACCTGAACTGCGCGAGAGCGACGGCATCATGATGTTCTCGGAGCTTGTCGGTGGCAGTGGGGGAAAAATTCGTACGCACATCGTACAGCTGGACCTGGCCTCGCGAAGGGAAATCTCACGTTCGAGCGTGAGCTCGCTTCGTCGGCCGCTGCAGTTCCTCAGTCAACATGCGGGTCAAGAGTTGGGCGGCATGAATGCGCAGAATCAGTGGGTGATCGTTCCGCCCACACAGGTGTCGCAGATGAAAGTCGAAGCCCTCGTGGGGCGATGGCCGGGTCGCGTGTCCTCAGCACTGGCAATGTGGAAAGACGTGAAGAGCGGTGAGATTTTTGCGGCGACCGCCAGCGAAGACTTCGTTACCACTCGCGATCTCATGGGTACGAAAGTTCAAGTTCGCGAGGCTTGGCTGCGTGTGCTCCGGCGAACAACAGCCGCTCGTGGGGCGGCATCGTGGAGCGTGGTGGAAGATTTGGCTTACCCGCAGGACATCGTGAAGGCACTTGAGATGTTTTCGAACTTTGATCTGCGTCCCGGAATTTGGGATTTGCAGGTGACAGGTGACGACGAGGTCGCGCCGCGGGCCTTGTTTGCGACCTTGCCTGCGGACTATGGCCGTCGTGTCTATCGCTGGACGGCGCAGGGTGTGCTGCCGCTTTCGCAAGAACGCTGTCGCTATTTGCACGTCGGAGTTGAACCATGAAAGTTCTAAATTCGACATCGTCCTACGTGGGTCGGTTCGGGGCGCTTCGGATTCAGCCTCTTGCGCGGTTGCATGTGCCTCGATTGCATGTGCTTGTGCATGTGCTTGGCCTGCAAGCGTTGAGATTCGCTTTCGTGGTAAGCTTCACGATCTGCGTTGTGTCCAGCGCTCACGCCGCGGCTTCGGCGCCCGCCTCGGGGCCACTTGGTCTTGAAGATCGAGCACAGGGCGAGTTGGCGATCGGTGCGGGGCACGCGGAAGATCCGTTTGCAAAGAAGCCACGTCGCACTTCCAATTCTGCGCGCCGAGATGCGAAAGTCGGCGAAAATTCGGCGAGTGAAATGGCGGCGCTTGCACCGCAGGCTGAAGTGGCCACCGTGATCCCGCAAGCTGATCTCAAGTCCATCGAGCCTCAAGGCTGGGCGTGGTCACTTGGGCTTCGAGGCGAAGTGTGGCAGCCATCGCTGGTCATGGAGCTCGGTAACGGTCAGCAGGTGGATTTCCGTGACGGTCGGCTGAAGCCACTGCCCGCACTCAATCTCGAATTGGGTTTGGATGATGTAGGTCAGGCCAGTAACTGGGGCGCTTACCTTGGCGTGGGTTACACGCAGTCCAAGATCAATTATCGATCGCCCATCGGATTTTTGTACGACGATGTTCAGCTCCACGCGCTTCGCGCCGAGGCCGGTCTTCGCGTCGGTGTGAACTGGGGAGCCTGGGCGTCGCAATCGGATGATGAATCGCAATTCAGCCCGGTGAGCGGCGCGACACTTCGCGCGCTCTCTTTGCAGTTCAAGGCCGGTGCGGGCCGGATGAGCTGGATGCAGACATCGCGCTATTCCGAGATCGCTGGAAGTGCCGATCAAAACTTCGTCGTCGGCGGCGCAGATCTGCAGTGGGCGATGAGCTCGCGTTGGTCGGCCGTGATCGGTGCGGCCTATCGCCGCGACTTGCGAAGCCGTGATTCAGGACTCAACACGACGGCTCAGGCGGGAAGCTTGAGTCTCAATGAATGGAACTGGTCGGGAGGACTTGTTGGCTCACTCTAATCTCACACATCATGATCATCAGCTCGGTGGGAAAACTCAGAACTTGGCCCGGTTTGGCTTAAGCCAGACCTGTGCGGCCCTGCTGTTGAGCTTAGCTCTCTGCGGATCTGGCGCACCGGCCGTGGCTTTAGAGCTGTCGCAGCAAAATGTGGTCGACTTGGTGCTGAAGCAAAGCACGCGCGCCAAGTCCATCGAGGCTCAGGCCGAACAAAGTGTCGCGCTCGCGGAGCGTTTGCGATCACCGTATGACTTTGTGTTTCGATTTGCGCCGACCTACGAAGTGAACAAGGCGCTGACGTTGACGGGAACAGGTAACCCCGAAGATCGCACGTGGACAATCGTCACGTCGGCGCAAAAGAGTATGTCGACGGGCACGCAGCTCATTTTGCAGTACGACAAAATCAGCCAAAGCTCGACGCTTTCATCGTTCACCTCAAGCCTTCGCCGACCCGAAGCGAATCTCGATGCGGTGAGTTTGGCGATTCGGCAAAGTTTGTGGCGAAACATTTTGGGTCAGTCGGATCGCGCTGTGCTGGCAACTGCGGACACGCAGGTGACACAAGCTGATCTATTGCGCCAAGAGAATCTCGAAGAGGCGATACTTTCCGGACTGACGGCGTTTTGGAATGCCTACGTGGCTGAGACTCAGCTTCGCGAGAACACAGCGGCCCGCGATAAGTATTCGCAATTGGTCGCTAGCGTTCGGCGCAAAACGGGATTTGGCGCATCGGCGCCCGGGGAGCTACCGAGGTTGGAGGCCGAATTCGAGTCGGCGGATGCGCGGGTGAAGTTGTCGGCAGCTTCGTATCTGGCGGCGCTGGATCAGCTGCGAACACTTTTGCAAATTGACCCCAAAGAGCCGATTCAGTTCAAAGCTTCGCCTTCGGAAGTGACAGACCTTCCGAAGTTGCCCCAGCCGGCGAGTTTGGAGCTTGAGAGCCTGCGGCCTGTGCGCTTGGCGCAGATGAACTTCGAAATTGCCGAGAGAAATTATTTGTCGGCGCGAAGTCTTTCGCGACCCAGACTGGATTTGGTCGCAAGGGCAAAGTCGACAGGTGTTGATGAGAAATCGGATCAAAGCTTCGCCAAAATGGGCGGCGGCTCGACGCCGACTTACGCTGTGGGCGTGGAGCTGGAGTGGCCGCTGGATTCTTCACTGTTTCGCGCGCAAGTTGGTGAAGCGAGTGCGGGCCGCACCTTGCGTGAAATGGAACTCAAGAATTCTCGCGACTCAGTACGCGATCAATTGGCGGCGGCGGAGAGAAATGCTGCGGCCAATCGAGATGCGGCGATCGCGGCGATCACCATCGTCAATCAGCGAAGCCGAGTCGTCAGAGAGTTGGAGCAAGCTTATCGCCAAGGTCGAACGACGTTGGTGGAATTGATCCGCTCTTACAATGATCTGTTCGTCGCACAGCTGGAGCGCGTGCGTTCGGTCGGAAATTATCAAATTGCATTGAACCAATGGGCGGCGGTTCGCGATGAACTGATTCGTCCCACGTCCAGCACGAAGTGAGGTAGCAAATGAACTTTCGTTGGCGACAGACTTTCTCGAAGACGGGCTTAGGAACATGCGCGCTGGCGCTTGGGCTCATGACTTCGACGGCCATGCTCACGACAGCGTGTTCGCCGGGCTCCACACCTGGTGATGAAACTCGAGCGCAGCAGGCCCGAGATGCCAAGGCACTCGAAGACTTGTACAGCTCCGTACAAGGCACATGGGACGGCGAACTGCAAAGCCCCGGGCTTCGTCCGTTGGCCGCACGTTTGAGCGTGTATATTGTGTATTTGCAAGACGGCGCGAATCCCGATGGCTCGGCCCGACTTCGCCCAACTTTGCGTGCGCGCTTTTTGCCGCAAGACGTGGTGACGGAGACGGATCAACTCACCTTGGCTGGCGATTATGATCGCGGTGGTCGCTTGGTGATGACCTCGCTTTCAAGCGGCGCGGGATCTGACGTGATGCTCTCGCTTCGCGGCCAAGCCGGCGGTGAGCAAATGCAGGTGGAGCTGGCGCGAAAAGGCGGCGTGTGGGGAGTGTTTCGGGCGCGACGAACTTCGGTCGATTCCATGGCTCCGGGTGCGGGAGCTCAGCAAGAGCTTCGCGAGCGTTGGCTTCGCATTCATCGCCCGATGGAAGGCGCGTACACAGGTACTGTGCGCGCAACTGCTGGCAATGACTTTCCTGTCGAGATCGCTTTGGTGATTGTCGAGCGACCCAGCTCGACGGGTGTCTCCATGCCTGAGCTACAAGCTCAGTATCGTCGTCTCGACTTTCCGTCTGGGATTGGCGAGTGGAATCTAAAGGTCGACTACAACGCACAGACGGGCGAGATCGCGATGCGTGACTCAAGTTCCGCACCCAGCACGATTCCCGGCGCAAACGTGTTGTCGATCACAGGCACTTGGCAGCAAGGCCTGTTGCGTGTGGAAATTCGAAACAAAAACTCCGTCGTTGGATTTGTCGAGGCGAAGCGCTGATCACGGCCACAAATTGACGTGAATGAGAAATGCCCGGGGCGAGCCGCCTCGGGCATCTTACTTGGTGCCGCGGGCTTTCCACGCGATGTAGTCATCCCACCCCATGTCGTAGATGCGGATTTCTTGGCGATCGACTTCGAAGACGCGTGTGGCGAGGGCTCGTAAAAAGTGTCGATCGTGGCTCACCATCATCACTGTGCCGGGAAAGCCTTTGATCGCATCAAGCAAGGTTTCACGCGACTGTATGTCGAGGTGGTTGGTCGGCTCGTCCAGCACCAAGAAGTTGGGAGCAAGGGCGAGAATGGTCGCCAGGACGACGCGACTTTTTTCTCCGCCACTCAAGACCGAAATCTTCTTTTCGACCTCGTCGCCCGAAAATCGAAAGGCGCCGAGCAAGTTCCGCACATAGCCGAGGTTTTGGTTGGGAATGCGACTATGTACTTCTTCGACGACTGTGCTTTGCCGATCCAAAACATCCAACGAGTTTTGTGAGAAATAGCCGACCTTGATGGACGCTCCGACAGTGCAGCGGCCCTCAGTCGCTTCAGTTTGGCCCGCAACGATTTTGAGCAGCGTGGATTTTCCAGCGCCGTTCACACCGACGACGGCGACGCGATCCAAGCGCTTGACCAAGGCTGAAGCGCCTCGGAACACGAGCTTCTCTTGGCCTTCATTCGTTTTCCAAACTTTGCCGAGCTGATCAAACTTCACCACTTCTTCGCCGCCACGAGGAGGCTCAGGCCATTCAAAGGCCATGCTGCGCTCCTCAGTGGGCACTTCAATGCGATCGATTTTTTCTAGCTTTTTGACTCGCGACTGCACTTGGGCGGCGTGTGAAGCTCGCGCCGCAAAGCGGGCGATGAACTCTTCTTCTTTGGCGAGCATATCTTCTTGGCGTTTTGCGGCGGCGACGAGTTGTTCTCGTCGAATGGCGCGTTCGCGCTCATAGAAATCATAGTTGCCGCCATAGACGGTGATGCTTTGATGCGCCACTTCGATGATGCGGCTGACGATGCGATTCATGAAGTCGCGATCGTGGCTGGTCATCAACAGCGCGCCCGGAAAATTGATCAGCCACTGTTCAAGCCAGATGATGCTTTCCAAATCCAAGTGGTTGGTGGGCTCATCCATCAGCAAAATATCAGGATTGACGGCCAGAACTTTCGCCAAGGCGATGCGCATTTTCCAACCGCCCGAAAAGCTTTCCGTCGGTCGCAAATGGTCTTCAGGTGGAATGCCAAGGCCGGTGAGAATCTCGGCGATTCTTGAATCCAAATCGTATCCGCCCAAGCGTTCGAACTCGCCTTGGAGCTGGCCGTACTCTTCAAGTTTCTTGGCCATGACGTCGTCGTCCATAGGCTCAGAGAGCTCGGCCTCGATCTGCCGCAGACGATTTTGGATGTCACCCGCAGCACCCACCGCGGATTTGACCTCGTCCAACACGGATTTGCCGCGCATGTCTTCGATGTCTTGGGAAAAGTAAGCCATGGTGACGCGATCAGGTTTGGAGACTTGTCCCTCGTCGGGTCGCTCCTCGCTCATGAGCAAGCGAAAGATCGTGGTTTTGCCGGCACCATTAGGGCCAACGAGTCCGGCCTTCTCGCCCGGATTGAGCTGAAAGTTGCCATTTCGATAAAGAACTTTGTTGCCGTAGTGTTTGGCCAGACCCGCGACTTGAATCATAGCCTTGGGGCTTAACATTTTTGGGCGGCTTGCGGCTAGGGTAAAAACCTCGATCGCTCCGCTGGCGAAGGGATCCGGCAGCTCGATTTTTGACCAAACAAGCGATAGCGAAATCGCGCGATGAGATTGTAAACCAAGTCGCGAGGCCAGCGCGGCAAAACTCGCAACCCACAAGCCATGGCGGCAATGGGGCCTCCGCAAATCTCAAGGGCGCGCAGTACGGCGTCAGATCGGCGCCAGAGGCGAGTCGTGGAACCCACAGCTTCACTGAAGATGAGGGTCTGTAAATCTTCGCGATCAGAGGCGGCAAGATTCCCAGCCGCCGTCTCACCTTGCAGCGGTGTGAAGAGAAGTCGCTGCTCGCGATCAAGTCGGAGCAAGACGTCGACGCTCCAATTGCACAAGCCGCAGACGCCATCGAAGTAGACGATGTAGCGTGAGGCTGGGGGAGCTTTGTCCGCGGGCGCGCGGTCGACTTGTGGGGTCTTGGTCATTGCATCTTCAGTGTATGCCCTGATGCGAGAATGAGCAAAATCGCTGAGCCAATAAGAATTCGGTAAACCCCGAACCAGAAAAAACCACGTTGAGCGATGAAGCGAATGAACACGCGAATCGCCAAAAGGCCCACGATGAAGCTGATGACGTTGCCGATCAGCAGCGGGAGTATTTGATCTTCAGTGATGCTGGGCGCGATTTTAATCGACTTGTACAGAGTCGCCGCGCCTAAGGTCGGGAGAGCTAAGAAAAAGGAAAAGTCCGCGGCTGTGCTACGCGAAAGTCCAAGGGCCATGCCGCCCACGATGCTGGCGCCAGATCGGCTCACACCCGGCACGAGTGCTAAGCATTGAGTCAGTCCAATGGCCACGACTTTGCTGTAGGGGAGGTTGAGAGCATCTTGAGCTCGACCGCGTCCCCAAAGTCGATCGACAAAGATCAATAGCACACCGCCTAACAGCAGCGACCAACCGACGACCTCCACTGAACCAAGCCAAGCATCGACGTGATCTTTGAGCAAAAATCCGATCACTCCAGCAGGAAGAAATCCCAAGCCGAGCTTGAGCCAAGGTGTGGCTCCGAGTTTCAATGCATTCTGCAAGCGCTCGCGATAGGCGACGACCACGGACAAGATTGCACCGAATTGCACGATGACGGTGAAGTCTTTCACAAAGGGGTCCTCGTGAATTCCCATGGCGGCCGAGCCTAGGATGATGTGCCCGGTCGAGCTCACCGGTAAATATTCGGTGAGGCCTTCAATGATCGCCAAGATGATGGCCTGCCAAATCTCCACTTGAGCTGACCTCGCAATGAAATTGATGTTCGAGCTTGATGAAATCCTGAATCGGTTTGAAATTCAACAGAAGTCCCGACCTTGAGGTGATTCATGAGTGTCGATTCCAAGCCTGCCGAACTGATCCTAAAGCCGCTGACTCTCGAAGGTTTGCTCGAGGCCAATCGTCGACAAATGACAAGTTCACGACAAGGCATGCGTTGGATGTATTCAAGCTTCTGGGGAGGATGGACCAAGGATCCGGCGCTCATGTTGCTACCCTTGGATGATCACGGTTTTCATCGCGGCGATGCCGTGTTTGAGGCCATCAAATTCAACGCTGGAAAAATCTATTTGCTCAATGAGCATCTCCTCCGCCTGCAGCGTAGCGCGGATCGAATCGGATTGCGTCTGCCGTGGAGTCAGGCCGAATTGAAGTCGTTGTTGAATTATGGAGTGCAAGCTGTGCTCAGCGATGCGAACTCGCGCCTGTCCCAGGGGTTGATTCGTCTGTTTGTCACGCGCGGGCCGGGTGACTTTAGCCCCAATCCGTACTCGACGCTGGGCTCGCAATTGCATGTGGTGATCACGGAACTTTCGCCTGTGAAGGAGGACTGGCTCAAGCGCGGTTGTCGGGTCGGACTTTCAAGTGTGGCCGTGAAGCCGGCACCTTATCCGCAGATCAAGTCCTGCAATTATCTTCCGAATGTGCTCATGAAGAAAGAAGCCGTGGATCGAGGTTTGGATTTTGTGGTGAGCGTGGACTCGTCCGGTTTTTTGGCGGAGAGCGCGACGGAGAATTTTGCGTGGTTGGATGCGGAGGGATCACTGTGTTTCCCACGGCCCTTACACATTCTTGATGGCTGCACACTCACGCGCGCAGCGAAGTTGGCTGAGTCATTGGGCTGGGTGGTGAAAGAAGTGAATGCACGCCCTGAGGATTTGCGATCGGCGCGAGGGGCGATGATGATCGGCACAACTTTGGATGTCACGCCTGTCGGAGAGTTTCTGATATCAGATCAAGATTCGGATCGAATTCATTGGCGGCATCAAAGTGATAGGATTTTTGAGCTGCGAAAGAAGTTGATCGAGGATCAATTGTGATCCGGGTCTTCAGTCCTTATTTGCCACTTTGCCACTGATATTCCCAGTAGCTTCCCGAACCGCCACCGCCCGAAGTTCCGGATGTGCCAGAAGTTCCAGAAGTGCCTGATGTTCCCGACGTTCCCGACGTTCCTGAGCTGCTCGACCCGCTGCTGGTCGTCGTGCTGGAAGAGCCGGTTGTCGTGGTGACGGCTTGGCCTGAACTGGTGGTCAAACAATCGCCCCATTGCGTCTGCACGCAGCCAGCGACGGGCTCTTGGAGGGTGGTGGTTGTCGTCGTGGTGTTGGTGGTGGTGAGCGTGGTTCGATAGGTCCAATCATAGTCGCTATACATGCTGAGAGTCTCGTCGTCGTAGCTCGTGTAGGTGATCATGCCCGTGGAGAGCATGGGTTGCGCTGAGAAGCTCAGCGGCGCGATGGGCTCCAGCACATCCGGCTTGGGTTCATAGCCACCAAACAGATACGCGTAGTGTGTCGTCGGTGGCCGCACCAAACTCACCGTCGAAGATTCGACCTTCTTCTTTCGCCCTGTGCGAAGCGGAGGTGTGGGCGCGGGAGGCGGCGGCAACGGATCCGTCGGCAAGTTCTCAGGATTCACGATGGGCATGGAGTGTGCGCCAGATACGGTATTGAGCGGGAAGTTCATGCTTTGCTTGAGTCGCGCGGGTTGCATTTCCGCTCGCAGTGCTCCAACAGCCAGTGTCCGGCGCCGAGCACCCTCAGCGCGGAAGCGCCACTGACGGTGATTGCCGGGATGAAAGAGGCCTTTGGCGATACGAACACGATGTGTGCCAAAGGTCGTCACAGCGACATCATCATTGACGCGCAAATCCCACATGCTGGGCGTGATCGCGCCGACTGGAAATTGATTTCCCTTGTACTGAGTGTTTGAGCTCACTGTGACGGCCTGATCCGCTCGTACGTTGCTGACAAGTTTACCGGTGGCTGCATCGCGAACTTCCACAATTCCGCTTGAAACAAACACACCCGATGCGGCGTGATCTCGAGATTCTTGATGCACGACCAAGAATTCTGTACCGCGAACCCCGGCGACCACAGCGCCGGATCGGATTTTGAATCGCACTTCACTGTTGGGTCGACGTATGACTTCGGCGCGAATTCGTCCACTCGCAAGTCCAATCAGCGCTTCGCCGCTCAAGGGTTCAAAGTATTCGATGACGGCTTCGGTATTCGCCGCAAGCTCGACGATGCTTCGATCATTCATGCGAATTGTGACGACAGTTGAGTTACCAGTTTTGATCGAGTCGCCCACCATGAGACGTTGATTCACGCGTAAAGCGCGCCAGCTTGAGGCTTCATAAAACTGCGCTTGCGCGCCGTCGATGCGAGCCACAGTTCCGGCCCATACCATGTTGGGTTGCGCTGCCGGTGGTGGCGGCGGAGGTTTGGCGCTATCGCCCCCGAGGATTCCCGCGCCGTTATTGCCGGATTGGGCGAGGGCGGGAGTTGATGCCAACATGGTTGTCATCGTCAAAAACCAAGTGCAGGTGATGAAGAGTGATCGCAAAAGTGAGGATGCAAGAAGGGAGAGGGGTTGCTGCGGAATTGAATCGTCGAAATGAGAGAATGACTTCATTGACGATGTTCTCCAATTAGCTTGGCCGGCGAAGTGAGCTTGCAAGAAACTGAACCCGGCCAGGGCCCCATGAACGTGCAGATTAAAAACACCAACGCTCCGAACTCCTAATAGGATAGCGCTCAAACAGAAGCTTTCCCAAGTCCTGCGCACTCAAGCTCGATAAAAGTTGCGTCGCTGTCTCAACTTGAGTCGTAGTCTCAAGAGATCCACTCGAACTTCACTGATCATACCAAGGTGTAGGCCCCACCATCGGTCCGCCACCGCGAGGCATGCCCATCTCCTCCGGCATGGGTGCCATGATGGGCGACATTGTCGGCGAAGGAAGCGGGCTCGGATAAGGGAGGGGAGATGCTCCGGGTGTGATCATGGGAAGAGGGCTTGCACCCGGTGCTGTCTCGACGGGTGGCAATGGCCCTGGTGTGACTGTGCCGCCGCCGCCTGTTAACTCCCAGCCACCTTCATGGAGCATTTCAGTCGTGTCTTCATTGAGAGTATCCGAGCTGACGGCGGTTGTGGGCATGGGCATCGTGCCCGGAGAATAGGTGATCGTCTGATCAGGATTTCGTTCCAGATCTGCCGAGTACACCGGATCATAGCCGCCATACAGACGAATGTTGGCAAGTAAGGCGCCTGACGATGGAGCTGTGATCGCGGCGAGGACGGATTTGTCGCGAACGGCGACGATGTTGGGCGCCGGAGTGGGTGCCGCGCGAGCTGTGAGCGCCGTCGTAGGAAGCGTATCGGGTCGAACGACGGGAACATTCAAGGCCGAAGCGATTTCTGTGACGGCGCGAAGGCTGGATTGCTTCATCTTGGTCGGAGTGAACTGAGTGGCCAGGGCTCCGGCCACGAGCTTTTTCTTGCGCGCGCCTTCAATGCGAAAGCGCCACTTTCTGGAATTGCTCGGAAGAAAAATCCCTTGTGCGACCCGAATCTTGTGGTCGCCAAATCGCGTGACACCTGAGTTATCGCTCACGCGCAGATCCCACATGCTCGGCGTGATGGCGGCAGCGGGAAAAATGTTGCCGCGCTCGACGTCACGAGAGGAGACGGTGAGTACTTGATCGCGGTACATGTTGGTGATCACGCGATTGGTCGCAGCATCGCGCACTTCGACGACGCCGTTCAACACCGCGATCGCATCCATGCCGTAGTCGCGATTCTCTTGGTGCGCGAGCATGAACTGCGTGCCGCGGACTCCGGCGACGATCGCACCTGTGCGAATCTTGAACCGAGTTTCGTTGTTCTGGCGGCGAATCACCTCGGCGCGGATTCGACCGGCACCGAGGCCGATGAGCGCTTCTCCGGTCTTGGGCTCGAAGTATTCAATGACGGCTTCCGAGTTGGCCGCAAGTTCCAAGACGGATTTGTCATTAAAGCGTAGGACCAAAGCGGAATTTGGGCCGGTGCGAAGGCTATCGCCGACGATGAGGCGTTCATTCACACGTAGGCCGACCCAATTGGGGCTTCGGAAAATTTCTGCCGTTCCACTAAAGCGCGCCACCGTCGCGGCCCAGACGGGGGTCTTGACGGACGAACTTGAGAGATCCTCAGGGCCGAGTAAGACTGTGCCGGTCGCGAGGAGGAGGATGGCGAAAACTCTGAGCCACGATGAAGCTTGGCGAGAGCGCTCAGTCATTGAATGGAACTCAGGCCGTGTTGATGAGGCTTTCGGCAACGAAGGACTCGACATACGCGCTTCCTTTCCCCATGAAGCCGTCGAATTCAAAATTGCGTCTCAACAAGTTGCTAACGATTGAGGCGAATTTCGCACGGGCTTGCTGTTCATTATGGAGAACTCAAGCCGAAGTTCCAATACGTGAGGTGGTCCGGATGAAAGAAGGGCTTGTTTGGACGATGCGTTCGCAATGGTGAGTCCGGCGAAGGAGACTTAGGCTCGACTTGTGTCTTGAATCGAGACGCTAGGCCTCGGCCGCATTCAGTTTCAGTCCTGTTCAGTTCATGCTAAGGGCGTATGTTACAGCGGCGGGAACGCATCGGCGTGCGGGGACAATCGCTCGTTCAAGTCATCATCGTGGCTGGAATCACGGCGTTTTTGTCGCTGGCGATGGCGACGATGTTTAACTTTTCTATGCGCGGCCAACGCGCTGTCGAAGTTCGCGATGCGGTTCGCCTGTTTGAAGGCGAAGTGATCAATTTGCTGAGCCAAGCCAACACCTGCCAACAAAACTTTAGTGGTGATCTGGTGACGGGTGCCGGCACCAACCTTACGAAGATCGTCAAAGCCGACGGTTCCGATGCGTTTGTGACCGGGCAAGTTTATCAAAACAACATGCTGCGATTTGTGTCGGCTCACATTGGCGGCTACACGCCGGATTCGGTCACTGAGCCCACCAAGGGTCGAGCGAAGCTCACCTTGCAGCTTGAGCCGCTGGGTGATCCGGTGGGGCCGAGAGTCTACATGCGCGATGTTCGAGTGCTCGCCACGGTCAACGCCACCAACCAAGTGACAACATGTATCGCGATTGCCTCAGGCTCAGATGGGCTTTGGCAGATTTCGCCCGGCAATCCGAACGACATTTTCTATATGGCGGGAAGAGTCGGAGTGGGCGTGACGAATCCCACAGAAAAACTCACCGTCGCGGGACTTGTCGAATCCACATCCGGCGGAATCAAGTTTCCAGATGGCACGATTCAAGACACAGCCGGTGGTGGTGTACCCTTCTTGATCAATTATGGCGGCTTGGATGTCGGCGCGGGTCCTATGCAGCCGGCGGCTTGTCCTGCGGGTTGGACAGATCTCGGAATCGCTCAGCAAGCTGGTTACGAAGGCTATTATGATTTGGCGACGGGTAATCAACGGCCGCAAGTGTTGTTGAAACGGCAATGCCTAGGCACTGGCGGTAAGGCCGTCATATATTTGGAAAGTGGCTTGAACACAGGTGGTGGATCCTTAGATCCTGCCGCATGTCCTGTAGGCTGGACGGATGCAGGCGTCGGTCGGTTTGCGGGCCGAACCGGCTGGTGGGATAGCGCCAGCGAGCTTGTCTATCCGCAAGAAATTCGCATTCGCAGTTGCTTTAAGTGATTCCGAATTAATCAGTCGGCGCGGACTCTTGGCAAATTTGTTTCATGCATTTCACACGCGGTTCAGGCGTCATCATGCAGATGCCTGCAAGACCTTGCTGCTTTTGTTCCTCGCCTTGTTCCTTGGTGATCTTTTCAGCGAGCTTTCTTAGCTGCGCGTCCTTGGCGCCCTTGGAATTGACAATCAAAAACGCGGCCGGTCCTCCGCATGGGATTTGGCCATAGGCGAGAGTGGTGCAGTCCGCGTCCTTGCGACAAGACTGAAAGCGCTTCTGACGACTTTTGAGCTTGGTGAGGGAATCGCTGGATGTGGAGGCCTCTGCCGCTGTGAAAGTGCTCAAAGCCAGGACTTGGGTCAGTAAAAGGGCCGCTGCGAGTTTTGTCACATTCACCTTCTCGATGGAGTGAGGCCGGTCTTTACGAACGAAATCTATCGACATCTCGATGATTTCAGCTTGAACTGATGCCAAAGTGTAGAGGTAATTTGCCTATGAACAAATCATTCGCATTTGATCGAGATCTCGAGGCCTCCGCAATCAGCTCGTCGACCACGGAGTCGACGAACGCGTCGTGGGATGTCCAAATGGACTCGCCGCCACCTGCCGCCGAAACGGCTCCGATTTCTGAAAGCGGCGGTGATCATGAGGGACTGCGACGCAAGAAACGCGAAAAAATGCGAGATCGAGACTCGACGTTTTGGCGGGTCTTGAATGCCGCTCTCGAATTGGATTTTCGCAAAGGGCATTTGAAGTGGACGATGTCGGATTTATCGCGAAAAAGCGGGATCACGCGCTCGCTCATTTATTATCATTTTGGTCGCTCTAAATCTTCGATTCTTCGCGAAGCGATCTCCGTGATCGGCGAAGAAATCGTGGCCACCAATCCCGAGCGAACGGCGATGTGGAGAGATGGCCGTTGGGCGGAGACCGTGAAGCTCTCCCGCGATGTCGCCAATCAAGCGCCGAACTTGTGCAACTTCTATCTCACGCATCGCGATCGCCCCACGGAAATCGGCGAGGAGATTCGCTCGCTTGAGGCGACCTACATCCGCAAGTTGCAGCGTTTGTTCCCAGAGTTCGAGCCCGCGGCGATTCGCGCGATGTTTGGATTCTTCTTTGGCATTGTGTTCGCGCCGCACGTGGATGATGAAGCTGTGCAAGTCGCGATTCGCGCGCTCAAAAAACTCACGGGCCGGGGATTCAATTAAGCGGCGCACTTTGTGTGCGCTCTCGAAGATTCGGCTCAAAGGCTCGAGTCGATCCAATGCGCGATCGGAAACATCCCAAACAGCATCGCCCGCTGTGACCAGCTCGCGTTGGACCACCATGCCGTCTGATCTTCCACCCATCCGCCGCGAAGTACAGGTGTCGCGGAACTCCAGCGCGATTCAAAATGCGTCTGCGCATCTTGCACCAATGCGGAAGATTGCCGACAGATCACCAACAACTCGGGTTCCGCACGCGTCGACTGGCGACGCAAATTGAAGTTTCCATAGGCAAGCACCTGATTGTCGCTCATCCATAGATAGTGCTGAGGTGCTGCCGGCTTCGCGCTTTGCAAGGACACATCCGTTTGCGTGAGTGACAGATGGCGAAGACGACTCATGCCTAAGGCGACACTCGCCGGATGCGAGGCGTGCGCCAGCGGATTCATCAGCACACGTGCGGGCGTCTTTCTTTGCGTGAGGCTCTGAAAGACATCCAAGGCATCATCCTGCAAGGATAAGTGTGGGAACTCGAGCCGCAGTTCGGCTCGAGTTCGCTGCGCCTGGTGGTGAAGAAGGCGGGGGATCAGGCGCCGCGCTTCGGGCGTCGTCGCAGGCTCAATGGCCATCAGCATGTCCTTGCAGAGACGACGTTGCTCATTCAGCGCGCGAGCCAACTGAGGTTGGCGAATGTGGCGAAGCCAGCGCGACCATTCGGACTGCACATCGAAGCGAGTTGTTCGCGGCTCGTGAGAGGTCGATGCCATGGTCACCGCGGAAGCGGCACGCTGTTGTTGATTGGGCGTGTGCGAATACGAAGCATGGGCCCAAGCCGAGTTGAATCCCGCGACGGCTCCGCGCACCACTTCGCCTTCAATGAACAGCGATGATCGACTGTCGGCGCGCGAACTCAACAGCCATCTTTTGTTATCGAAGATCCACTGCACGCTACGGCCGGTTTGAAACTGAAGCGCCTGGGCCCACTTGTTCTGAAGCCATTCGGGCGCCCGCAGAGTCATGATGGATCCGGGTGTTCGTGTCCAGAATCGGCGAATGCCGATTTGTAGACGAGGAAAGCGCGGCGAGCGGACCTCAACCCCGGCGCGCTGAAGCTCGGTAAGCCAAGCGCTCACCTGTTCAGCTTCGATCGCATTCGCAAAATCCAAGCGCATGCGAATTTTCACGCCGCGTTTGGCAATCTGCGTGAGCGCGTAGAGCTTAAGCTGCGTGTGTTCGTCAATTCCGGTGATGTGCCAATCCACATCGACTTGGGATTGGGCTTGATCGAGCTGTCGAAGCAGTAAGTGAATCGAGCGGCGATCATCCTCAAGCCAGGTGAGAGCATGAGGCCTTTGGCTTTGTAGGGATATGGAGGTGCGCGCTGGGGTGGTCTCGCTGATGAGGGAGCGATGCCAGACTTGCAGCGTCCAGGCCGCGCCGAAATACACAAGGCCAAGGCCAAGCAGTGGCCAAGCCATGGCCCAACCGATCCAAGCGTTGCGACGATTCCTTCGTCGCGAGGGCGTGGTGAGATTCGACACAGTGAACTTGAGTTTATCGAATCTCGATTGGCGCTGTCCCGTCGAGCGAGGTCGAGGCCGACAGAGGCCTAGTGGAAGTTCGCTTGTCTTGAGCTGAGTTTCCTCAGTTGGCGCCCTTGGCCCATCCGCCCACTTTCGCAACTGGACGTTTCAGCGCAAACAGTAGCACGCCGATGCCGATCAACAGCATGAAGATCGAAATCTCTTGGCCGCGACTCAAGCCGAGTTGGCTTAAGCCGATGTGCGCATCCGGCATTCGCCAAGACTCATCGAGAATTCGCACGATCGCATAGGTGATGATCCAAATTCCGCCGACCACGCCGGGCTTTTGCGGCTTTCGCCAGAACATCATCCCCACGGTGAAAGTGAAAAGCCCTTCGAGCAAACTGGCGTAAAGTTGCGAAGGGTGTCGCGCCGTCAGCACTTGTTGCAGAGATTGAATCAAAGGCTCGTTGCCATTTTGTGAGCCCTCGATGATGCGGTAGATGACGTTTTGAATTTCGATTCGTGCACCTTGGCTGGAGCGAAGTCGCGCTGTCCATTCCGCCCATTGCTCGGCCGAAACACCGACATGTGTGACGACTTCGGAGAGTCGGGGCAAAAGATCTGGATCCTGACTGGTCAATGGCTTACCCAAGTCATGTTTGAGCCAAAGGAAAAGTTCGCTTGGAAACTTGACGGCCCAACTCACCGCGGACTCGACCGGCCGACCATAAAGTTCGCCATTGATGAAGTTCGCCACGCGTCCTGCGGCCACGCCGATGGAGCCGCCCAAAGTCGCAAGGTCGCCCAGATTCATCCAGTCGAGTTTATGTTTTCTCGCAAACCATACGCCGGCCAAGGTGATGCCGATGATGCCGCCGTGGCTGGCCATGCCGCCTTCCCAAACGCGCAAGACTCCCCAAAACGGAAAGCTCGCCGAAAAGTCGGTCAGCAGATCCTGACTATAGAAAATCGCGTAACCCAAGCGGCCACCGATCATGGTGCCGAGAACAACGGCGACTAGGTAATCGGCGATGAGATGTTCAGGCAGACCGCCTCTGCCGCGTCGGGCCATCAGGCGCATCAAATAGTAGCCGCAAATGAAGCCGAACAAATAGGCGAGTCCGTACCAACGCAGTCCCACTTCACCTGAAATTTGCCACAGAAAAGGGTCAAGCTGATGCACCCAAGCTTCGTGAAGTTCAGGTGCGATCACACCTTGGTCAATGGCCGCCTGAAGCGGAAGTTGCGCGGGGGTGGCGGAAAGGGCTGGCTCGTTCAATTGCGCCTCCGAAGTTCATCAAGTCGGCTGGAGTCGGCCAAATTTCAGGCGCAACTCTTTAAAGATCTGTCATCAAGTTCTGTCATGGCGCCAGATCTGATTTTGGCTCTGCTTCTGGTTCTGCTTCTGGTTCTACTTCTAGGCGTAACGCCGCTTGGCCTGAGAGGCAACGAGCAATGCGAACGCATTTTTCCCGCGCTCGCTTTGGATCGACTGCCTAAACTTCCAGCGAGCCCATGTCGCAAATTGCATCACAAACTGCGCAAGCGCCCCATGCCTCACAGCTCGGACCCACCAACTGTGACCCAATTGCAGATGGTCGAGGCCACAGGCGCAAACCCACTTTGGCGCCACTCTTACGCGACTAGAGTCGCGGCTCGAGTGGCCGACGTCGAAGCAAGGCTCGACCTAAGAGCATAAAGCTTTGAAATACAGCGTCCAAGCTCTGCCCAAATGCCAGCGAAAGCAGTATAAAAAAGCGAGAGGATTTGCAGACTTGAAGCTTGTTCGGCGTTGAGTTCGCTCCACGCCGGCCGAAGACTGCGGATCTTCGATGAATCCGAAGACGCAAATTTTTCCCGCGACTTGCGAAGCTCTAAGACGCGGACATGTGAGGACGTGTGGACCAATCAAGCTCGTCGACCAATTCAACTTCCGCATTCGATCGCAGCCCATTTAATTTCGCCACTCGCCCCAATCTCGAGTTCATCGAGATGCAGTACCAAAACTTCAAGCGCGACCCTCAAAGTGTCAGCGACGATTGGCGATTGTTCTTTGAGGGCGTTGAGTTCGGTCAGAATTTGCCGACGGCGGGAGCCGGCTTGTCGGAAAAAGAGATGGATGTGTTTCGCCTCATCCATGCCTATCGCGATCACGGTCACTACGAAGCGAAATTAAATCCGCTCACCGATAGCGTGAAAAGCCATCCGGATCTGCAGCTGCATAACTTTGGCCTCACCGAAGCTGATCTCGATCAACGTTTCGCCGTGGGACGAGTGGTGGGTTTGCCAGATGCAAGCCTGCGCGAAATTTTGGCGCATCTTCGCGCCTCCTACTGCGGCAGCATCTCGGCGCAATTTTCCGAATGCACACCTTCGCTTCGTCAGTGGTTCATCAACGAGATGGAACAGAATCGCGACGGGCAGAGATACGCGCTGCCTGTGGTCTCGCGCGAGGACAAGCTGCGCGTGTTTGACCAGTTGGCCAAGACGGAGAGCTTTGAGAAGTTCTTGCACACGCGCTACGTCGGCAAGAAGCGTTTTTCGATTGAAGGCACGGACTCTCTCATTCCGATGATGGAGACCTTGGTGGATGTCGGTGCGGATCTCGGCATGGAAGAGGTTGTCGTCGGCATGGCCCATCGCGGGCGACTCAATATGCTGGCGAACTTTATGGGTAAAGCCACCGACACCATTTTGATGGAGTTTGAAGGCTATCAAAGTCCCGACATGAAGTTCTTCGACGGCGATGTGAAGTATCACATGGGCTACTCGTCGGATAAGAAGTCTAAGAGCGGTAAGCCGGTTCACGCTTCGATGGCGTACAACCCGTCGCATCTTGAAGCCGTCAATCCCGTTGTCTGCGGTATGACACGCGCCAAGCAGCGCCGACGCCAAGATACGTTGGAGCGCAAGAAGGTCGTGCCGGTCTTGATTCATGGTGACGCCGCATTTGCTGGCCAAGGTGTCGTGGCTGAAACTCTGCAGATGTCACAGCTTCCGGCCTACACCGTCGGCGGTGTCATGCACATCGTGCTCGATAACCAAGTCGGCTTCACAACGAAGCCTGAGAACGCCAGATCTTCGCCTTACGCCTCGGACATTTCCAAGATCATTCAAGCACCCGTGCTGCATGTGAACGGCGATGACGTCGAGGCTTGCTGTCGCGCCATGAGCATTGCGATTCGCTACCGCCAAGAGTTCAAACGCGACATCGTCATCAACATGATCGGCTATCGCCGATTCGGACACAACGAAGGCGATGAGCCAGCGTTCACACAGCCGCTGATGTACGAGAAGATCAAAAAGCATCCCACGCCATTTGATTTGTACGCTCAGCGCTTGGTGAAAGAAGGCGTGATCACGGATGAAGAGCCGGAAAAGGTCTTTAAGCAAAAAATTGAAAAGCTCCAGGTCATCCTTGATGCCGCCAAGAAAAATCCGCCGGCGATGGCGCCTCTGGCCTTCGATGGATTGTGGAAAGGCTTGCGTCGCGCCAAGCCTGAAGACTTCAGCGCGGACACCAACACCAAAGTGAAGCGTGAGACGCTACTTAAGACCGGCGAAATCTTGACCACAACACCCGCCGGCTTCAATCCGCATCCGAAGCTCGCCAAACTTTTGGAGTCGCGGCGAGCGATGTTGCAAGGCGAGGGCGCGGTGGATTGGGGCATGGCCGAGATGCTTTGCTACGGCACACTTCTTCATGAAGGCATTCCGGTTCGATTGACGGGTCAGGATGCGATTCGCGGTACCTTCACGCATCGACATGCGGCTTGGTACGACGTGAAGACCGGCGAGAAGTACGATCCGCTCAGAACCATCAACCCCTCGGAAGTTGAGTTTTGCGTTTACGATTCATTTCTTTCCGAGTTCGCGGTGATGGGATTTGAGTACGGCAACTCCTCATCGGATCCAACGTTCCTCAGCATTTGGGAGGCGCAGTTCGGCGACTTCGTCAACGGTGCACAAATCATCATCGATCAGTTCATCAGTTCAGCTGAACAGAAGTGGCAGCGCATGTCGGGCTTGGTGCTCTTGCTTCCGCACGGCTATGAGGGCCAGGGGCCCGAGCATTCATCCGCGCGGCTTGAGCGTTTCTTGCAGCTTTGTGCGCAAGACAACATGCAGGTCGTGAACATGACCACACCCGCACAAATCTTCCACGCCCTCCGTCGGCAGGTGAAGCGCGATTTCCGCAAGCCTTTGATTGTGATGTCACCTAAGTCGCTGCTGCGCCACCCGCGCGTGGTCTCGCCCATCGAGGCGTTCGTCAACGGCAGCTTCCAAGAAGTCATCGCCGATGAGTCGACCAAGTCGACAGCCGCGCAAAAGAGCGTGAAGCGATTGATCCTTTGCTCTGGAAAAGTTTATTACGATCTGCTCGCACGACGCGAAGAAGTGGCCAAAACCGACTCGAAGGCCGCCGCCGAGATCGCTTTGGTGCGCGTGGAACAGCTCTATCCTTGGCCTGAGCATCGCCTCACGCCGATTTTCAATTCGTATCCGAATCTTGAGGACGTCGTTTGGTGCCAAGAGGAGCCAAAGAACATGGGGGCCTGGTTTTTTGTAGCGCCGCGCCTGCAAGAGATGCTGGATGTACCTGTGCTGTATGCGGGTCGCGACGAGCGAGCAAGCCCCGCGACTGGCTCCGAGAAGCGCCATCAAGAAGAGCAAAAAGGTCTGGTGGACTCGGCATTCAATCGGCAAGCGACGGCCAAAAGTAAGAGCGCGCCAATGAACACGGCAAAGAAGAAGTGAGGAGATGACGTCATGAAAACTGAAATCAAAGTTCCCGCAGTGGGTGAGTCGATCTCCGAAGCTACCATCGGCGAGTGGACCAAGAAGTCCGGTGAGTTTGTAAAGCGCGATGAGATCATCTTGTTGCTTGAGACCGATAAGGCGTCCGTCGAAGTCGTGGCGCCCAGCGATGGCGTGCTCACGACCATGGTGGATCAAGGCACCGTGGTGAAGATCGGTGCGACCGTGGCCATGGTGGACACTGAAGGTGTGGCCACTGCTGGCATTCAGCAGCCCACCAAAAATACCGACACCACTTCAGCGCCGACGCCCACTCGCGCGCCTGCGGCATCGCAAGCTCCGATGGATCAAGTGCTCAGTCCCGCAGTTCGTCGCGTGGTGGATGAAAACGCACTGAACGCCAAAGACATTCGCGGTACGGGGAAAGACGGCCGCATCACCAAGCACGATGCAGAGCTCGCAGCGCAAGCCAAAACCCAAGGCGGTGTGGGGGGGCTTGGCGCGACAGCAGGTCTTCAGACTGTGGCTCCGGCCTCGGCCACAACAGCTGGTTCCGCGGTGCTGCCTAGTGTGGCGAAGTCTGCAACGGGTGGATCACGTCGGGTGCCGATGACAACCATTCGTAAGAAAATCGCTGAACGACTGGTGACGGCTCAGCGCACGGCTGCGATTTTGACGACGTTTAACGAGATCGACATGTCGGCCGTCATGGCGATTCGCGAAAAGTACAAAGACAAGTTCAAAGAAAAATACGGGACCGGTCTTGGTTTCATGGGATTTTTCGTGAAGGCCGCGATCGAGGCGCTCAAAGAAATTCCGCAAGTGAACGGGCAAATCGATGGCCATGATTTGATCTTCAACGACTTCTACAACATCGGCATCGCCGTCGGGACGGAAAAAGGCCTGATGGTTCCCGTGATTCGCCACGCGGATCAGATGTCGATTGCGGAGATCGAGCTCGCGATCAAGAACTTCGCCGGCAAGGCTCGTGACGGAAAAATCTCTGTCGATGATCTTTCAGGCGGAACCTTCACGATTTCAAACGGTGGCGTGTACGGCTCCTTGATGTCGACGCCCATCCTCAATCCGCCGCAGTCGGGAATCTTGGGTCTTCACAAGATCGAAGAACGCCCGATTGTCGTGAGCACCCCGAAGGGGAAAGAGATTCAGATTCGACCCATGATGTATGTGGCCTTGAGCTACGATCATCGCATCATTGACGGAAAGGAATCCGTCACGTTCTTGGTTCGCGTGAAAGAAAACATGGAAGATCCTTCGCGCTTGCTGGTAGGAATTTGATCGATTTGTAAGGCCACGCGATCCGCATCCTCTTGGGGTGCGTGTCGGCCGCGGTCTTGTTCAGCGGAGGCAACTTGAGTCAGCCCAATTCGAACTCTTATGACGTTGTGTTTATCGGTGGTGGTCCGGCGGGATACACAGGCGCGATCCGCGCCGCCCAACTTGGTTTGAAGACCGCGATTGTGGAGAAGCGTCCAACACTGGGCGGGACTTGTCTCAATGTTGGCTGCATTCCCTCCAAGGCACTGTTGGATTCGAGTGAGCACTTTGCCATGGCCTCGCATGGCGAGTTTGAGTCACATGGACTGAAGCTCAGCAAAGTCGAACTGGATTTGCCGCAAATGATGAAGCGCAAAGACGCCGTGGTGAAGGGGCTCACCGATGGCGTGGCCTTCTTGATGAAGAAAAACAAGATCACCGTGATTCAGGGCACAGGTCGGCTCAAGAAGTCCGGTGAAGTGAGTGTGAAACTCAATGCGGGCGGTGAGGAAACGCTGTTGGCGAAAAAGATCGTGCTCGCCGCGGGCTCCGTGCCCGTTGAGCTGCCGTTTGCGAAATTCGATGGCCAGCGCGTGATCTCATCAACTGAAGCTTTGGCCCTCGAAAAAGTTCCTAAGTCCATGTTGGTGATCGGTGGCGGCGCCATTGGTCTTGAGATGGGATCCGTGTGGATGCGCTTGGGTTCCGAGGTCACCGTCATCGAGTACGCACCCATGATTGCCGGCGCGAGTGACCAAGGGATCGCCAAACAGCTGCATCGTATTCTTCAAAAGCAAGGCATGAAGTTCTCGCTCGGCACAAAGGTGTCAGCTGTGCACGCCAGCGCCTCGGGCGTGACCGTCGCGGCCGAAGATGCGCAAGGCAAGAAGCTTGAGTTCAAAGGCGATGTCGTTTTGGTGGCGGCCGGTCGCAAGGCCTACGCGGAAGGCTTGGGCTTGGATGAGGTCGGCGTGCGACGTGACTCACGTGGAGTCGTGGAAGTCGACGCTCACTTCCAAACCAACGTACCGGGGATTTATGCCGTCGGCGATTTGATTCGTGGGCCGATGCTCGCTCACAAGGCCGAAGAAGAAGGCGTGGCCGTCGCCGAGATCTTGGCGGGACGCGCGGGTCACGTGAATTATGAGACCGTGCCTTCGGTGATCTACACTTGGCCTGAGCTTGCGAGTGTGGGCCTGACCGAAGAGCAATGTAAAGCCGAGTCCGTGGCCTACAAGGTGGGCCAGTTTCCCTTCATCGCCAATGGACGAGCGCGCGCACTCGGCTCGACAGATGGCATGGTGAAGATCATCGCGGATCAAAAAACCGATCGTGTCTTAGGCGTGCACATCGTTGGTCCGCGAGCTTCAGATATGATTGCTGAGGCCGTGGTGGCGATGGAGTTTGGAGCTTCGAGCGAAGACATTGCTCGAAGCTTCCACGGACACCCCACGCTTTCCGAAGTGATGCGTGAGGCGGCTTTGGCGGTGGATCAGCGCGCGCGTCAGGGTTGAGCGCGCGATCTCAAAATTCGGATCACCAGATTTTTTTCCACCATTTCTTCTGATCTTCTTTGATGCCGTCGGCGTTTTGCAGCGGCTTCATGTCTTTGCGAATCTGATTGATATCCCAGCCGGTGATCCGAGCAAGGTTCTTGGCCTCGTTGTCAAAGCGCTGCGGAAGACTGGCGTAGTAAGAGCTGGCGGCTTCACAGCGCGCTTCGCCTTTGAAGGGATGGCGCATGATGTAGCGGCCCTGGAAATTTTCTTTGTTGCCGGTTTCCTGAAAGACCAAATCCTCAGGATGAGATTCGCCGGTGTAGCGTAAATGCAAACGCGTCACGTAGACGGGTTGTGCGCCACCGCCTGGGGGCACGAACACCGGCATCGGGCGACGTCGGCCCGGAGGGGGAGCGGGCATCGAGGAATCGGCGACTTCGGCTTGTCCGCCGACCCAGAACACGCCGAGCTTTCGCAGCTCTTCGCTCGTGAGCGGATCCGCGGCGCAAGGATCGCACCAGCCCATATCCCAAGCGTACTCGAGCATCATCGCCTTCATGCTCTCGCGCTTTACAGCTTCAGAGAACATCGACTTATAAAAGTCGGCGAATTTGTCTTTCACGTAGAGCGGAATATCCAGATCCGAGGGAATCTTCGCCGTTCGGTAGTTGGTCGATTCAACGCGTCCGGTTTTGGTCAGCGCAAAGATGAAAAGATCCTGGGCGCCATCCGCATTCACCGTACCTAGGCGAATCGGCAACATGAAGCGCGGCGATTCGTAAGCGATCTGAATCGGACGCAAATACGTGTAACCGGATTTGCTCTGTTCCTTGAGATTCACTTTGGCCACAAAGAACTTCAAGTTCTGAGCGATGTAGGATTGAAGGACTTGGTCGGCTTTCGAGGTCACTTTGTAGCCCTCTTGCGAGAGCCACTTGCGTAGACCCGTACTTTCTTTCGCCGAGAGAATCATGATGTCGTATTCGCCGACGGTGAAGGTGGCTTCGATCGTCACGCCCAGTTGCTGAGCGCTACGTCGCGGTCCTGCGCCGGCCATGTCCATGGCGGCGGATGGAGCGGCCATCATCTCACGCTTTTGCAGCATCATATCGCAGGGATTGTCGTCGAAATATTCCACCAATCGCGGTGCTGTGAAGGCGTCGATGCGATCGACATACTTCATGTCGCCCACATTGATTTGTTCTTTCTCAAGAACAGTGGGGACGGGAATCACCATCGCGAACTCTTTCATGTTCCCCTTAAAGTCATTCACCATCGTCAATACGGTGCGATCCCCGTCGCGAACCAAGACGACTTTCGAGGCCTTGTTGAAAAGTTGCGTGTCGGCTTTGGCGACGTAAAATCCGCAAAACGCTTGAGCTTGAGGAGCGGCCGCCATGCTTAAGCCCACAAGCGAGATCAGGCCTAGGCTACGGACTCCTGAAAATCCAATTTGCATTCGAGACATGAGGCGACGCATGTGAATCCTTTCGACAGGCGGAACTTCTCTCGCGCCAAAGCGCGGGAGCGGATTTGAATTTTGAAGCTGTGAACTCAAAAAGTGTCACGAGTTCAAAGAACTTTGACAAGCGACTATCCCGTGAGTCGCGACTCAGAGGTCCAGGATTCAAGCGCGCGAAACACCGAGGTGGGCGGGGGATGGCTCAAAACAACAACGCCGCTTCCGCCCAAGACTCGGGCGACGAAGCGGCGCGATGTGAGCTGAAGCGGGCCACCAGAAAATCAAACCAGAAGATCAAACCAGCGCCGCTCACTCTTTGGAGGAATTAGCGAAGTGTCGTGTGGTGGCTGGAGCCATCGCCACGCACGAAGAACTGATCGCGACCTTGGATCACCTTCAAGATCGATTTCATTTCCCACTGTACGGTGAGATCCACACCCGGTGTCGGCGATGCCGCAGAACCTGTGTTGATCGGCTGACCGACCTGCACATCAGAGTTCAAGGTGAAGCCCCAAGCAACGTCCACAGCCGAGGGGATGATGGTCGCGTTCGCCAAGAATGCGCCTTGCCCCTTAACTTGTCCGCCATAATTGAAGGCCACGGTGTAGGTGTGACTGATCACGGTGATGCCGTAGAGGTTCTTCGCGGAAACTGTGTAGCTTCGCGAGTAAGGACCCTTCCAGTTTTCCATCGCCATCCAGTTTTGTGCGAGCGCTTGTGGGACAACAGTCACCGTTTGCGTCCGCACGTTCACCACAGGCTGATTGTTGTTGATCAATTTCCAGAAGCGATTGCCCAACGTGGCCCACGCCTTGGGATCGTCAAAGTTCACGATCACATCTGTGAGCGCATCGAAGATCGTGCCTTCATCAGCGCTTGCGCCACCCAGACGTACGCCTGCGGCCTCGAGCTGTGTGGCCGAAAGGGCCACGGGCACTTCTTGGATTTCGACATCGTTGATGTCGAAGTAGCCTTGCATTTCAACCGGCGACGTAAAGCCGTAGTCGGTCGCGCGCAAAGTTTCTTCGGTTGCGAATTCCGCCGCCGAAGCTCCACCTGCGCTGATCAAAAGAACCGCCATCAGACTTGCGTTGAACTTCTTCCCCATAGTGACCCTCCCCCTGGGTGACCTCATCAGCTCAGCACATCCGAGCGTGAGGTGCTTTATGTTGGAGGCAGGTTGAACTCACTTCAGGGGGCTGAAGCAATGTCACGAAAGGCGGTTGAAAACATTTCCCCAATGCCGCAGCGGGCTATGGCGCGGAATCAAGGGCAGCGGGTCGCCGAGAGGGCTCGCGTAGCTCATTGGCTTGTGATTGGCGCAAGTCTCCCTCATCGCGAAGTGGGAGATAGGCTTGTTCCACGAGCTTGCGATCAATTCGATAGATGTGACGTCGATAGAAAACTTCGCCGCGATTTCCAAACGCCAAGGCATCGGCCGAGTCCAACGTCAAAACTTGTGGTGCTTTCGCTCCTCGACGTTGCGACTTCACCGGCACGACCATGAGTCGAGCTTCGCCAGAATTCGAGATCGAAGAAATTGGTTTTCGCTGGCGGATTTGCGCACGCAGTTGGCGAAGTGCCTCGCGCTCCGAAGCTTCATCGGCGCAGAAAATTTGTTCCGCGGCTTCGACTAAGCTTCGTTGGGGATAATCGAGATTGGTGGCCGGATCCACCCACAGCACCAGATTGTGACGACAATTGTGATCAAGACTCGAAAGGGCGCTGTGTGTTGGTTCGGATTGGTCTTTCGCGTTTTGTGCCGAGGTTGCTTTGGCTTTGGTTGAAGCGGCCGTCGGCTTGGCCCAAGCCGATGTCGCGTGAAGATTGATCGCGCAAAGAACGATCGCGCAAAGACTGATGGCGAGAGATCGCCAGCTCACGAAGGCAAAAGGCAAAGGCATGATCCGATTTTGTTTCACATGATTAGGACAATTCAGCTTGGCAATTGGGTCAATCGCCAAAGGTCGAAGGCATTCGGCCCAGCGCCGAAGCGCTGGGCGAAAGTCGAGCCCAAAAAGACAGCCAGATCGCGAGCTTCAATCTTTAACGGCCGGGTTCTGCGCCCAGCTGTTGCACCAGCCGCGACCCATGACTTCGTTTTTCGGGAAGAGGGTGCACTTGCCTTGCTTGGACGCCTTCACATCACCTGCGGCCTTATACAGCAGACAGTTGTAGCAAAACTGTTTTTTCCCCGCGTCACCTGCGCGCTTGGTCCACTTCTTTGTGTCCACCTTGCTGGCGTCGGCGACGTAACCCAAAGTCTTCGCCATCTGATCCGTTTCGCTCAAGAGCGGAAGCGGAGTTGAAGCGCGTGCAGGGGCGGGGCTCAATGTGAGTCGACCTGCGGCCCATGCGCCTAAGATTGTCCAGCCTGCTTTTTTCAGAAACTCGCGACGTTGCGACATACTGACCTCCGATGTGTCGTGCGACTATTATCAACTGAGTTTCAATTGCAGTCCACCGCGAGAGTGAAGTTGTTTGAGATCTTCGTTAGATTTTACTGAACCTAAAGATGGGATCTTGGGCTGACGTCGGGCTCGATGGGGACAAAAGCCCATCTCGCAATATGACGATGATGAATCACCAGCTTTCGTGCGGCTGGTCTTGATCTCAAATCCGGAATTGGGTCAGAGTGTCCCGACAGGTCGAAAAGTTTGGATTGAGGCACTATGAGACAGCAGCCGACCGAAATTGCCGTGCAGGCTCACGCACCTACGAAAGCCTTACCTGCGCAGACTTTATCCGCGAAGCCTTTAGCTGAAAACGAAGTTCAAGAATCCCGGAGTTCTCCAATTCCCTTAGCGGACATTCGCGATCGCGTGCCCTTGCATCTTGAGGCCGTGAGTCGCTCCTTTGCGTTTTGCATCGCCCGACTTGAACCAGAGCTGAGAGAGCCAATCGGCTTAGCTTACTTGCTTTGCCGAATGCTCGACACCATTGAAGACACGGCTTGGGATTCGAAGCTCGAGCAAGACGCGGCTTACGAGCTTTTCCTCAGCGCGCTACATGATCCGAATCGACCGTTTCTTTCGCCTGCGGCCAACTGGCCTTGGGATAAGTTTCGTGAGGGCGAACGAACTTTGTTCCGCGACTTTGAGGCGCTTCGTGAACTTTGGTGGGTGCAGCCTGCGGAAGTTCGACTTGCGATCGATGATTGCGTGCGCTCGATGCAAAAGGGCATGCGCGGATTTCGCGATTCGCTCGCGCCGACGTCGGCGACGAGTCCAACACTTGAGCTGGGAAGTTTGGGTGATGTGAATCGCTACTGTTTTTTTGTCGCGGGAATTGTGGGTGAAATGCTCACGCGGGTGTTTCGCTCCGAGCAGGAGGATTTTTCTCCGTCCGCTGAAGATGTGTGGCGATTTGGATTGTTTCTTCAGAAGGTGAACATTCTCAAAGATCAGCCAACCGACGAAATCGAAGGTCGGTTTCTCGTGCCCACGCGCCCCGGTGTTTTACGATCGACTCTCCAAGATGCCGAGTCCGCGTGGCGCTACATTCAATGCATTCCTTCAGCTTGGCCCGGCTATCAGTTGTTCTGTGCGTGGTCGTATTTTCTGGGCCTCGAAACTCTTGTGCGGCTTGCGACTCAGCGACATGGCGAGGCTGGACCTGTGGCCTCGCGCTGGGAAACTTTGGAGATGATCGCGGAGATTGAAAATGAGTTGGCGAAGCCCGAGGCTTGGCGCGCGCGGCGTGAGATCTTGATGTCGCGATTGCGTGCGGCTGTGAGTGTCGTGCAAACAGAATCGGGCGATGAAGCTTGGAAGAGTGCGCGCGTGCCTTGGTCAAAATTGGCGCACGCCTATCAAGGTCAATTATCAGCGCATGATCTTCAGGCCCTGATCGAAGCTTGAAGGGCGACTAGCCGGTGGCTTCTTCGCTCGAGTCCGAAGGCTCTTCGCCCAAGTACACTTTCCAAGACTCTGGCAAACTCTCCCAGCGACTTGCGGTTTCAAGCGGCGGGAGCCACGCGGGAACCCGAGGTTCATTCAACAGCGGCATGCCGGCGGCGAGAGGTGTGCGATTGGCTTTGCGATGATTGCAACGGCGGCAGGCTGTGACCATGTTGGTCCAGTCCTTGCGGCCTGATCGCGATGCCGGCACTACGTGATCCAAGGTGAGATCACGCGGATGAAAGTGTTCACCGCAGTATTGGCAAGTGAAGTTGTCACGACGATAAACGTTTTCGCGACAGAACTTCACGCGCGCAAAGCGCCGCTGATTCACATAGCGCTTCAGTCGTAAAACGCTGGGGATTTGGAATTCCGCACGCGCGCTGCGCGCGACTTCAGTGTGATATTCAACCACTTCGACTTTGCCTTGAAACCACAAGATCAAGGCGCGTTGCCAGCTCACCATTTTGACGGGCTGGTAGCTCGAGTTCAAAACCAAGGCGCGTTGGCTCGCCAGGCGTCGGTTGGTGTGGGATGAGTCAGGTGAGTTGAAGTCGGTGGCCGAGGGCTCGGCGGCAGCTGTGCTTGCGGCTAAACTGTGATCGGTGTGCGGATCAGGACTGATAATTTTGGAAGTTGAGGTCGAGACGGGCGGGGATGAGTTGGCCTGCGATTTTTTTCGGCGCCGAGGCGGGCGCTGAGGGGTCGGCGGCGCGCTGGTCGATTTGGCGGCTTCTTGAGGCGCCATTTTCAGGTCGATGCTGAGGTCGAGTTTTTGCGAGTTCAAAACCTTGTTGAGAGCCTTGGGATTGAAGGCGGCACCTCCGTGCGGCTGGGATGCAAAGCTTTATGCACCCTCTTCTTTTATGTTCTCACTTTGATGCGGTTCTGCAAGAGGCGCCGTGGTCCAGGTCTCAACGCGGGACAGTAATTCGCGGGTGAATTCTGGCGGTCGTGAGATCGAACTCAACTTCAACAATACTCAACAATTGGACAGCCCAAAGTTGCTGGCATAGTCTGATTCACAACTTCTTATGGCAGATTCAACTTCGACGCCCTCACCGACACCTTCGACAACTCCGGCTGCTGCTCACGCACCACACGCTGCGGGTCACGCCTCAACACCACTTGGGCAAATGGCTTTGGCTGCGCTCGGAGTGGTTTACGGTGATATCGGCACAAGTCCGCTCTACGCACTTCGCGAGTGCTTTCACGGCGATCGGATCGCGGTGAACTCGGCCAATGTGTTGGGCATTTTGTCTTTGATATTGTGGGTGCTGATTCTCAGCATCGGCGTGAAGTATATGGTCTTTGTTCTTCGCGCGGACAACCGCGGCGAAGGCGGGATCTTGGCGCTCACGGCGCTCGCTTGTCCGGCGCGGCTTCGCAATCGCAAATGGTTTTTGTTCGGTATGGGAATTTTCGGCGCCGCACTTTTGTACGGCGACGGCATCATCACGCCAGCGATCTCGGTTTTGTCGGCGGTCGAGGGATTGAAGTTGGCCACGAGTGGTCTGACGCCCTTTGTGGTGCCGATCACCGTGGCGATATTGGTCGTGCTGTTTTTGCAGCAGCGGCATGGCACAGGAAAAATTGGCGCGGTGTTTGGGCCAGTGATCGTCTGCTGGTTCACAGCTCTCGGTGTTCTGGGAATTTATGGAATTTTGCAAAACCCTGGCGTTTTGGCGGCTATCAATCCCATCTATGCGGTGAGGTTTTTTCTTGAAAATGGCTGGGCTGGTTTCTTCGTTCTAGGTTCGGTGTTTCTCGTGGTGACCGGCGGTGAGGCGCTGTACGCGGACATGGGACACTTCGGACGAAAGCCGATTCGACTGGCGTGGTGGTCGCTGGTCATGCCGGGACTTGTGCTCAACTATTTCGGCCAAGGTGCATTGCTGCTCACGCGGCCCGAGACCGCGGTGAATCCGTTTTACTTGTTGGCTCCCGGCTGGGCGCTCTATCCTTTGATCGCACTTTCGACCATGACCACGGTGATCGCGTCGCAAGCCGTGATTAGCGGTGTGTTTTCGCTCACCAAGCAGGCGATTCAGTTGGGCCTGTGGCCTCGACTGCAGATCATTCACACTTCGTCGCGAGAGATCGGACAGATTTTCTTGCCGCAAGTGAATGGCGCATTGTTGATCGGCACAGTGTGGTTGGTGCTGCAGTTCCAGAGCTCATCGAATTTGGCGGCGGCCTACGGCATCAGCGTGTCGGCGGCCATGGTGGTGACAACGCTTTTGATGTTCATCGTCGCCCGACGCCAATGGGGTTGGAGCTTCCCGATGGCCGTGGCGGTGTGCGGATTTTTCTTGGTCATCGATGTCGCGTTCTTCAGCGCTAACATTGTGAAGGTTCACCAAGGCGGCTGGGTGCCGCTGGGAATCGCCTTCGGCATGTTGTTTCTCATGCTCACTTGGCGAGAAGGTCGAAAGATCTTGGCGGATCGGATGCGCAAGGCTCAGCCGCCCTTAGATGCTTTTTGGAAAGACGCCGAAGAACGCTTGGCGCGAAAGACCGGCAACGACTGCGCCGTTCGCGTGCCAGGTGTAGCGGTGTTCATGGTGGGTGATCGTCAGACCACGCCGCCGGCGCTTGTGCACAATGTGAAACACAACAAGGTGTTGCACGACAAGATCATCATCCTCACCATCGTCAGCGAAGAAGTGCCCGTCGTGCGGGAAAACGAGTGGTTGGAAATCGAAAAGGCCGCGGATCGCGTGTATCGAGTGGTCGCGCACTACGGTTTTACCGAAACGCCGGACGTTCAAGAAATCATGGAGCGCATCCGCGAAACTGGCATTCACTTCGAGCCTCGCGACGTGACTTACTTTGTGGGTCGCGAAACGCTGATCGCCAGCGAGAATCCCGGCATGGCGATTTGGCGCGAGCAGGTGTTCGCCTTCATGGCGCGAAACGCCTTTCGTGCGACGATGTTCTTTAACATTCCAGCCGATCAAGTGATCGAAGTGGGAATGCAAGTTGAGCTTTGACGAAGGCGACACTTCGACAAATCAGAGCGTCATCATCCATCACAAGCTCGTCGAGACCTGGCTGTCGCGAGATCGTCGAAAGCTTGAGGACGAAACACATCTCGCGATCCTGAGCACGGCCTTGCTCGCGATCTTGATCAGCGCGACGAGCCTTTGGGCCTGGCAAAGCGACGCGCGCTTGTCTTCGATGGCGATGATTCGCGATGCGGTCATGGAGCAAGGCGAGTGGTGGCGGCTTTGGTCGATGATGTTGGTGCACGCGGATGTCGCGCATTGGGCCTCGAACCTTCCGTTGATGATTCTGTTCGGCTACTGGCTGACGCAATATTTTGGCTGGCGGCTGTTTCCGCTGACGGCCTTCATCGTGGCGGGACTGGCGCATGCGCTGGTGCTTCCCAGTTACTCCGGCGAGGCGCAGGTGATCGGCGCCTCCGGCCTGGTGTACTTGATGGGCGGCACTTGGTTGTCGCTGCAGTTTTTCATTCAGCGGCAGTTTCGTATGGGCGGTCGACTTTTGCGCGTGCTGGGTGTGATGGCGCTGCTGTTTCTGCCGCAGGAGTATCGACCGCATGTCGCGGAACGCGTGCACATGGCGGGCTTGGCCTCGGGACTGGCGCTCGGCACGATCTGGTTTCTGGTGTTTCGCAAAAAATTTCGCGCCGCTGAAGTTTGGCTGGAGGTTCGCGACGAAGTCGACGAGCTGGATGACTTCGGCCAATCCGCGGAGCAAATTCGCGAACGATTGGACCGCGAAGCGCCCTCAAAGCCCGACGAGATTCATTGATTCGGCGTTTTGTTCGCCTTCACCCAGCCGGTGATCGCCAACTGAAGCGCGCGATCCGCGGTGAGCTGAGTTTCGCGCACGGCGCTTGCGTCGACGATGTAAGTCGTACCGCCAAAGCCATAGCTAAACGGCACGAACACGGCGACTTTGCCGGGTTCAATCGGTTGGCCCGGCAGATCATCAAAGCGATCTCGCATCACCAAGCCCATCAATTCAATTCCCGGCGCGAAGCGAACGAAGACCACGCGCTGCGAACCACCGCCTTGCGAGCTGGACTGCGCGCGACTCAAAAGATCCGTGAGATCGCGAAGCGGCGAATAGATCGCGCGCACCACAGGTAGTCTCTTGAGCTGTCGCTCCAGACCTTCAACGGCGCGCTGTGTGAGGTAGTGCTCGACGATCAGTCCAACGAAAAAAATCGTCGTCAGCGCCATCAAGATTCCCAGCCCTGGGATGTAGTAGCCCTCCGGCAAGAAGGCGGTGATGACGCTACCGAAGCTGCCCTCGAGGCTGCCGGCCATCCAAGTGATCAAATACACCGTCACGGTGAGTGGCAAAAGCGTGATCAGGCCTTTGATGAGAATGGAATTGAGTCGGCCAAACATGTCTCGCAACCTCGGTCAGAGAAGAATCCGCGCGCGATCTTGTCGCGTTCGCCGCGAGTGTGTCTTGGACGCTTGGCCTTCGTCAATGTTGAGGCGGATCGTGATGGGGTGACCATGAAAAACGATGCACGAGCACCCAGCAAGCCAGCGCCCAGACCGAGGCCACGGCCAAGAGCCCCAGTGTCGGGCCTTGCGGCCACGTCAGCGCACCCAGGCTTGGACCGGGCGCATAGGAGCTGAGGCCGCCTAAAGCCCCGGCCATCGGCGCAAGCCACCAGCGACTTCTGAGGCGAAGCCAAAACTTGGGTGTTTCAAGCGCGACGACGGCAAGAATGTACCAAAGCGCGATCAGCCAAAGTGGTGGCAGGCTGAAGGTGAATTGAGGTGCGAAATGAAGTTTGAATTCGCCGACATAGGCGACGAGATTTAAGTTTTGCAGGAGGGTCTCCGCGAGCCAGCCTCCAGCGGCAAAGCCGGCCAACTCGCGCCATCGCCTGTGGCCTCGAACTTTTGCCACAAGCGTCCAGACCGCAGCGAGCCCACAAGCAAAGACATGCGTCGCCGCGTGATCCGCGCTGAGCACGAGAATCCACCAGCTCGCTTGGAAGCCTAAAAAAGTGGCGACGACCTGCATAGCCTATGATGTGATGTGAAAGCGATCCTGACAACGTCCCAAGGAGGTTTCGCATGTCGAGTTCACTTCGCTTTCAATTCCAAGGCTTGCTTGTCGGTGCGGCGATCGTCGTTTTGGGCGCGAGCGGTTCGGCGCAGGCCGAGCTGAGCCTGGATGTGGGTGCTTCGTCGGGAAGCGTGAATGGCGTCGCCGTGTCGGAGATGAACGTCGGTGTGAACGCGCACTTCGCGGAGTTTTTCACGTGGCGAAACTCGGGCTTTGCGCGATTTCAAACCGGCGTTGAGAACGTTTATGGTTTGGACACAAGTCTTCGGGCCGGCCTTGATGTCGGGGATGAGGCGATGAGCTTTTCCGCTTTCGTCGGCCCGGGTTGGCGCTTTGTCTCCAAGGGCACTTCCGCGCCGATCGTCGAAGGCGGCATCGGCTTTCGAACCGGCGGTCTGCACATCGGTGGCGGAGCGAAAGTGATCATGAACTCGCTGGCGGTGAGTGGCGCGAGCAATGAAACACAGTACTTCATCACACTTGCTGGAGGCACAAAGCTATGAACGCTTGGGCTGGTGCGCAGTCGGAGGTGAAGCTGATTCGCTCGAAGATCGTCTCGGTGAGCATCGCGGATCGCCCGGCGCAATGGCGGCTTGAAGTGGTGTGGACGGGACGCGTGGACGCAGAGACCGGCATGGTGGCGGACCTCGCCTTGGTGGATCAGGCCATGAGTCAGCTGAGTTTCGCCAGTCTCGAGGTCACACCAGGCCCGCGCGCGGCCCAGCAGCTGCTCGCTCAGCTTCAGTCTTTGGCGCAGCAGTTGGCCTCATCGCCGAGTTCATCAGAGGCCTCGGCGGGGCCGGGGCTACCGCTCCCGAGTGAGCTTCGCCTCATTTCGCGCGCCAACAAGTTCATCGCGCGCGCTTGAGTCTTGTCAGTCGATCACCTTTACGTTCTTGCAGTTGATCGCCAATTTCCGCATTGAGGACGGGTCCACATTGGGCGCTCCGTTCAGTTCGCGACTTACAGACGAGCTGAGATTTCGAGTCCCAAGAAACTTCGACCTGTTGGGAGGAAGTTTTCACGAGGGGTGGCGTTCAAAGTTTGATCGGAGGGCTAGTGGGCTCGATATGAATTTCTTGGCCGCTGATATCAACTTCCGTCCCTGATCCCACGAGGAAGAGCCTCAGGCGACATGGACCCTTGAAGTGGATTGGCAAGTGTATGACACCATCGATGACTCTTTCATGGAGTGAAACACTGCCGCTCCATAATATGCTTTGCTCATTGAGTGGAGTGAGATCGAGCTTGCCGATGATTCCGCGGATTCGAACGAGAATTGATTGTTGATGTGTTGCCTTCGCCTCTCTGGCGTCTTCTTCGGTTAGAAAGACAATCGCCGGTTCAATGCGAAGCACCACCTCGTCGCCGTCGATCACAGCGCCAGCGAATACAGAATCATGGATGTCCCAGTAGGTCTCGTTCACTTCTGTTTATTTCCGTTTTCAAACCACCCAGCATACTCATGGGTGCTAGATTCCTAAGATTGAGTCCGAGGTAATCGATTCGATCTTCCTCTGAATCTATCGCGAGGGTTCAACACATGTCGCCTGCGGCATTGTGAAGAAATGGTGGGGGAGGGGGCGATCGCACCTCTGACTCATTGGGTTTATGTGAGCTTCAGGCATTTAGCTGAAAGAAATTATGAGGAACGCCAATAGCCAAGCGACGACATGCACAATCTTTTCAGCGCGCGTTCGGCTCCAAACCAAAATTGACATCGATAGCGCAATGACAATCATGAGTGTCAGGAAAAGGTCAGCGGGAATGGCCAGATCATTCACGTTAAAAGGGATCGTTTTCGCGAGTTCAGGATCATTTCGTCCAATGACATTCAGCTGAATTCTTAACAGTACGCCTCGAGCATTGCCTTCGCTCAAGACTCTCGTCAGGAAAATTGGAACAATGAAAATGGCGATCTTCGTCAGAGATGACTTCAATATGAGTTTCACTCTGGACATGGCCCCTGCTTTCCTTCTCCGAAAGAGAGAGGTGGAATTTGGGTGTTCCGTTCAAGCGTTTTCAAGATATCGCGTCGGTCGGTGGAACTCCTCAGTTTTGTCTCTGACAGCCAAGTGCTCGTCATACTACTCTCCGGGATCTACCTCTCGAGTGGTACATTGAGTGTAGTCGTTGGGGTAACCGATCTTGTATTCACGATAGGTTGCAGGATCACCCCAGACGATTTTTTTCCCAGGTCGTGGAATTGCCAGGCGATCGTAAAGAAGCTGGTCTTGATTCGGGACCTCAGTTAATCCCCAAATGATACTTCCAATGGGCAGCGTTCGATCACAAAAAGCGAAGGGCGATTCGACAAAGATATCCGTGTACCCAAACACGCGATTCAACTTTCCCTCATTCTTTATAGAGTAAGGACTCGACATTGTGGTGAACTTAGTCTTGCCTTTTATCAGCTCTTTGAAGGCTGTAGGTTCTGTAAGTTGGATTCTCGGAACGCCATCGATAAACTCTAAATTGAGTCCAGATACTTCAATACCATTAACTTCGTAATGTCCGCTCAAATGTAGAATGTCTTTGTTGTGAGCTAAGCTCTCGTAGATTCCCATTGGCGTCTCAATTACAAAATCTCGGATCTTCACGTTAGACGGGAGTCTCAGTCTTTCAGGAATGATCCGTATATAATATCGCTTGTCTATTCCAGTCGGTGGTTTGAGTAGAGATTCCCATTGCTTAGGATTGACCCAGCAGGGATCGCAAACCGCTGCGAGTTTGCAGTGGAATTCTGTTTGTGCTCGAGTTTTGTAATCAGGGCAGACCGATGCATCGATTTCTTTATCGAGGATCATAGCGGCGAACTTTCGAACTCGTGGTGTAGCTGAGAGTTCGGGCTTTGATACTGGAGCGGCGGACTGATCTGACTCAATGGTTTTAGTTTGAGAGTCTTTCAATCGGCAACCTGCCGAGCCGATAACGATCAAACTGACGAAAATCAAAGTACATCTTTGGCCGCGATTTATGTTTAGTTTGTCCATTTTCGCCTTGGTGGTTGGAGGGGATTCTTAAAGTGGTGATGGCCATAATGACTTTCATCTCGTGCGCTGAATTCAATGAGCGCATGGTCCGGCTGTTCGATGGCCGAAGGAGCGTTCGGATCAAAGAAAAGTCCATTTGTAACTAGCACTGACGGCACCGGAATGGCGGTGGCTTTCAAGTGCAAATCTCCTGGGAGCAGCAATCCATTTGGCAAAGTTCCGTAGATCACGAGCATGGTGTTGACCTGTCCTTTGAACCCAGTTTCACGCGATGTGACCTTATTTGAAAAGGACAAGTGAGATTCGGCGCGAGTTCGGCTGGCCGCTTAACAATTCCGGGCAATCTCAAACTGAGATGCAAAGTTAAGAAAAATTAGGTTTTTTCTTCGCCCTGTGCTGCCGATGCGTTCGGCGGAGCGCTCAACTCAAGACAGGCGGGGCTAAATCTGACATGTCCGTTGGGAGCACGCATTGGACCTTGGCTAAGGGCTCGGGCGTAGAGTTGTAAAAAAAACGGCGGGCCCTGTAGGCTCGCCGTGATTTGTGCTCGGGGCGCGGAGGCGCCGTCGGGCTTTGTGAAATGCGCGAGGATCAGAAGCTTTCGTCGAAAGCGACTTGGCCGCTGACACCCATCTGATAAGCCGACACGCGGCGCTCAAAGAAGTTGGTGAGTTCTTGAACGTCCTGAAGCTCCATGAAGGAGAAGGGGTTCTTCGAACCGAACACCGGCTTGATGTTGAGCGACTGCAAGCGCAGATCGGCGATGAACTGCAAGTACTCGCGCATGTCGGTGAGCGAGAGACCAGCGATCCCGCCGCCCAAGATGTCTTCGGCGAAAGTCATTTCGCAGTCCACGGCCTCTTTGAGCATCTCGGTGACGAGTTGGTTCATACGTTCGTCGAAGAGCTCGGGCTCTTCCTTGCGAACCGTCTCGATCACTTTGAAGGCGAAGTTCATGTGGCAAGATTCGTCGCGGAACACCCAGTTGGTTCCAGCGGCCAAGCCGTCGAGCAGGCCTTTGGAGCGCAGGAAGTAGACGTAGGCGAAGGCCGCAAAGAAGAACAAGCCTTCCACGCAGGTCGCAAAGCAGATGAGGTTCATCACAAAGCGGCGGCGATCTTGAATCGTCTCGAGTTTGTCGAGCTCGTTGATCGAATCCATCCACTTAAAGCAGAAGTCGGCCTTTTTCTTGATCGACGGAATGTTCTCTACAGCCGCGAATGCGCGCGCGCGCTCGTCGTGATCCGGAATGTAAGTATCGAGCAGTGTCAGGTAAAACTGCACGTGCAGCGCCTCTTCGTAGAGCTGGCGCGAAAGATACAAGCGCGCTTCTGGGGCGTTGATGTGCTTGTAGAGGTTGAGCACCAAGTTGTTGCCGACGATCGAATCGCCCGTCGCGAAAAACGCGACCAAGCGGTTGATCAAGTGACGTTCGGCGGGAGTGAGTTTGGTTTGCAGGTGAGTCACGTCCCGAGAGAAATCAACCTCATCCACCGTCCAGGTGTTTTTGATCGCGTCCTTATACATTTCGTAGAAGGTCGGATAGCGCATCGGGCGAAGTGTCAGGTTGAATCCGGGGTCGAGCAACTTCATGTTGTTCATCTTGTTGTCCTTTGGTCCTCGTTAAAGGGAGCATGTCGCTCCCTCGTTCTTACTTTGCAATTCACTTGAGCCGAATCTACCGCCACTCAGATTTTCCGAGCGAATGGCCAATGACTTGGCCGAATCACTGACAAGCCTCGCAGGCCTCTGGATTTTCCAAAGAGCAAGCAATGGCCTCAGAGTCCGTGTACGTCTTCGCCGGAGCTGCCGCCGCGGCTGTCGCTGTGGCGCTGGCTTCGATCGCGGGTGTTGTCGCCGTGGGCTCGGCCGCACCGGTTTGCGACACGGTCACCTTGTTGATCGAGGTCGCAGGGCGCGAGCGCAGGTAATACGTCGTCTTCACACCGCGCTTCCAGGCGTACATGTACATGCTCGACACCTTACCGATGGTCGGGCTTTCCATGAAGAGGTTCAGCGAAGCGCTTTGGTCGATGTAAGCACCGCGATCCGCGCTCATGTCGATCAAGGCCTTCATCGGCAATTCCCAAGCTGTGCGATAGATCATGCGCACGTCTTCAGGAATTTCGCTGATACCTTGGATCGAGCCTTCCGCCTTTTTGATTTCGTTGCGGATGCGATCGTTCCAGAGATTCAGCGCTTTGAGTTCGCCGATCAAATACTTGTTCACCTGCAGGAACTCGCCCGAGAGCGTTTCGCGCTTAAACAGGTTCGACACCATGGGCTCGATCGACTCGTAGGCGCCGACGATCGAAGCGATGGTCGCTGTCGGTGCAATCGCGATCAGCAGTGAGTTGCGAAGACCTTTGGCTTTGATCCGAGCCTTCAAGTTGTTCCAGCGAGTCTCATCCGTGGGCTTTACACCCCACAAATCAAACTGCAATACGCCATCGGCCGCGCGCGTTTCTTGGAACGCGGGGTGCGGACCGTTTTGCTCAGCCAATTCGCAGCTGGTTTCCAGAGCGTGGAAGTAGATCTCTTCGGCCACGCGACGGGAAACTTCTTGAGCTTTGGCAGAGTCAAAGGGCAAACGCAGTTTGAAGAACAAATCCTGAAGTCCCATCACGCCAAGGCCCACGGGACGCCAGCGCGCGTTCGACTTTGCCGCTTGATCGATCGGGTAGAAGTTGATGTCCACCACGCGATCCAAGAACTTCACCGCCGTCTTCACGGTCTTGGCGAGCTTTTCGTAATCGAACTCCATGCCGTTGGCGGTCTCGATCACGTGGCGACCCAAGTTGATCGAGCCCAAGTTGCAAACTGCTGTTTCCTTGTTCGAAGTCACTTCCAAAATCTCAGTGCAGAGATTCGAGAGGTGAATGACGTTGCCCGGGAGCTTCGTCTGATTCGCCTTCATGTTGGAGGCGTCTTTGAAAGTCATCCAGCCGTTGCCGGTTTGCGCGAGTGTTTTCATCATGCGCGCGTACAAATCGCGGGCTTTCACCTGGCGCATGGCGAGGCCTTTGGCCTCGGCCTCAAGATAAGCCTTCTCGAATTCTTCGCCATAAATGTCGGTGAAGTGGGGAACGGATTTCGGGTCAAAGAGCGACCACATCTGATCCGACTCCACGCGCTTCATGAACAAGTCAGGAACCCAGTTGGCGAGGTTCAAGTTGTGCGTGCGCTTGGCCTCATCGCCAGTGTTGTCGCGCAGCTCAAGGAACTCTTCGATGTCCGAGTGCCAAGTCTCCAGGTACACGCAGCAAGCACCCTTGCGCTTACCGCCTTGGTTCACGGCGGCCACGGACGAATCCAGTGTCTTCAGCCAAGGCACAATGCCGTTGGAATGGCCGTTGGTGCCTTTGATCAGCGAGCCGCGCGATCGCACGCGATGGTAAGCGACACCGATGCCGCCGGCGAATTTCGAGAGCAGGGCAATGTCGGTGTACTTTTGATAGATCGAGGCCAGATCATCTTCAGGCGAGTCGAGCAAATAGCAGCTCGACATCTGGGGGCGCAAAGTTCCGGAGTTGAAAAGCGTGGGAGTGGACGGCATGTAATCGAGTCGCGAATTGAGTTCGTAAAGCTCGATCGCTTCTTCCGCACTGTGGGCAAGGCCGCAGGCGACACGCATAAAGAAATATTGAGGTGTTTCAAAGACGGCGCGGCTCTTCGGGTCTTTGAGCAAATAGCGATCATAGATGGTGCGCAGGCCGAAGTATTCAAACAGCTGCGTGCGCAAGGGATTGATCGAGGCTTCCAGCTTTTCGCGGTTTTTGCGAACGAAGTTGAGCGTCGGTTCGGCGATCAAACCGTGTTTGTGGCCAAACTCGATGGACTCCATGAAGTTTCGCACGCCCAATTGCACGACTTCTTCGTCGATGTAGGTCGAGAGCAAGCGACCCGCGAGAAGCGAGTACTGGGGCTCTTCGCCAATCAAGAGCGAGGCTGTCTGCACGCAAAGATCATCGAGTTCTTTGGTCGTGGCGCCGTCGTAGAGACCGGAGATCGCACGAATCGCAACACGATGGGGATCCACTTCAGTGAGGCCGCCGCAAAGTCGTGTCACGCGATCGACGATCTTCAGCACGTTCACAGGCTCCAGGCGTCCGTCGCGCTTTTTCACGCGCATCGAAGGGGCGACCATGGTGTTGGCCGTCGCGGTCGGGCGCTGAGAGTTGCTGCTGAGGCTTTCGCTGGTTTCCGTCTCGATGTTCACGCGTGTCTCCTGACTGAATAATTCTGACTGACGAAGTCTCTTTAAGCTTTGTCGTTCACAGTCATTGTGAACGAGTTCATTCCCAAAATTTTGTTCGCTCGCGGATCCGGCCAACCCAACGGGCCCAGCACAATGTGCTGATGCGCCGAAGCGACACTCAGGATCCCAACAGTCCGACTTGGATTGCCTGTTGGAATTCAGAGTCTCGCGGCGTTTCGCCGAATCTCAATCTGGCCTAGATCCCCTCGCTGCCTTCTCGGTGATTCAAAATCAGGAAGATGCATTTCGACTGAGCTTCGGCTTTGCACTGCGGAACTTGCGATCTCGAGATCGCGATCCGAAGGAGCAATGCGATTGTTCAGTTCCCTCCGAAATGCTTCTTCCGAATTGTGACCTCTGAAAGTTTCTCCTAGAGGTTCCTTTTAAGGGTTCCTTCTAAAAGTTCCTTTAGGAAGTTCCTTGAGGGGTCCACAATTTTGAAGTCGCCGAGAGCGCACTTTCATGCGCTTTCAAGGTCGACGCTATTGGCGGCTTTTTTTTCTGTCAAAGAGGATTTCAGAACTTCAAGCTCGCGAATTTTTTGAAAACCGAAACGTCGATTTTCAAGCACAGCCCTCAAGCCCTTAGCTCTGCCAAATTCCACGAATTCTTGTAATTTTGCAGGGTTTCATGCTGGTTTTTTTGGCGATCGACACTCTGTATCGGGGTCGGAAATCTGTCATCGATCTGTCAAAAAACTGCCTGCAGAAACGGCAGCGTCAAGTTTTGGACGCAGGTGGAGAAGCCTGGACATGCTCACGGTTTGAGCGCTCCCAGAGCCAGCCTTTCCACGCGAAAAACCCGAGACTAAAAAGCGCGACAAATCCCATCGCGCCGAGTGTGGCGTGATAGGCCCAAGGCACTTTGAGCTCGGGCATGTGTTCGAAATTCATTCCGTAGATGCCGGCAATGAAGTTGAGCGGCAGAAACACCGTCGAGATCATGGTGAGAATCTTCATGATGGCATTCATTTTTTGATTGTTGAGTGAGTGCCAGGTGTCAAACAGCACGGCCACCATTTCCATGGAGAGTGAAAGTGAGTCCACGACTTGCGCCACATGATCGGAGAGATCCTTTAAGAAGAGCTTGGTGTTGTCTTGAAACACGCTTTGCTCGACCTGCACCTTGTTGAGCAAATCGCGCACGGGAAAAATCGATTTGCGCAGCCAGAGAATCTCGCGCTTTAGGGCATAGATGCGATTGAGGTGATCGGCGCGAGGGCCTCGGCGCAATTCATCTTCGAGCTTTTCAATGCGATCACCCAGGTGATCGACGACCTGCAAGTAGCCGTCGACGATGGCATCAAGCAAAGTGTAGAGCAGATAATCGGCGCCACGGTGGCGAAGTTTGCCGGTTTGCGAGCGCAAGCGATCGCGAATGCGTGAAAAGGCGTCGCCGGGTCGCTCTTGAAAGGTGAGCAAGGTTTGGCCCTTGAGGATCAAGCTCACGTGTTCGCTCACGAGGTGGGGTTCGTGGTCCAGTCCATCGAGGCTGGCCTCGTGAGAGAGATAAATCATCTTCACCGCAAAGAAGAAGTAGCCCGGATAGGATTCAAACTGCGGTCTGAGTCCGCAGTTGACGACGTCCTCGGCGGTGAGGGGATGCAGATCCAGGCTTGCGGCGATTTGCGCCACCAATTCCGTATCGTGCACGCCTTCGACATCGAGCCAAAGCGTGTCGCCCGGCGAGCCTTTAATCAATTGCAGTTGTTCGGGATCTAAATGCAGCCACTCGATGAGATTTTGTGAATTGAAAATCAAGGCTGTCGCGAAGGCGTCGAACTCTTGTGCAACACCCGAGTGAATGGGTGTGCCAGCGGGTTGATGCAGCTTCTGAAGATTGACCTTGTCGATCATCCGACGCTTGGTGCGCAGTCGTTGGCGGCGAGGCGGGCGAAGGGAAATGTCGGACATCGTGTTGTGACCTCTAAGTCGATATTGGAAGTTTGGTCACACCAGAAGTCAAACGCCACAATGTTCAAAGCCTACAGAAGTCACATTCCACGCGCCTCAGCTTGAGACGTCTCAGCCTGAGGCGTGAGCCGAGTTGGGCCAGCTGTGGGGGAGTGGATTTCAGGTCAATCGCAGACATTGTGGCTCAAGCCGCGCCGCAGATTTAGCCGATAGGTAGAGGCATATGGGCGCACCTACGATGAAGCGGAAAGAAGCGACAGGCGAAACCATGGAGCAGCTCAGCTCCGAGCAAGTGCGTGAGCGCTTGGCGGGCTGGTCGGCTCCCGCGCGAGCCGGTCAAAGCCAGCTCTATGCGCTGCTGGATCCCTTCTTTGACTCCTTTGCTTTTGAGCCTTCGGTCAAATTGGATTTGCGCGACACGGATCCGCAATTTTTCGAGATGATCGCTTGGGAGAGAGTCACCTACGAGCCGCCTCGCTTGGTGCGCGTGCCGCCCGAAGGGCTCTCCACGCTCCTTGATGGATTGAGCACGGAGCGCTGGGGTGTGTTTGTCGTCTCGCGCTTTGATCTCAAAGAGTTGGCCTCGCACTTTTCGCGCTTTGTGATTGCGCGTGGCCCCGATGGCAGTCCCTATTTCTTACGATTTCATGACGCTTCGGTGTTGGGTGTGTTGCTCGCCACTTGGAGTGCGGCGGATCGAGCCAAGTTCTTTGGACCTTGCGATGCGTTTGGCTTAACCGATCTTTCCAAAGTCGAAGTGAAATTGGTCGAGTCACCCATGGGGCCGAGGCAGCGCAAGCTGCCTGAACCTGAGGCTTGCTTGCTTGATCTTTCGCGCGAGCAACTTGAGACTTGCAGCCAGGCCATCGAGCGAGACTTGGTGCATGTGTTGCACTGGCATCTGCGAAATCATCACGCCAAAGTCGTGCAGCACATCGATCGCGATGTGCTGGAGCGAAGAATCCAAGTCGCGATCCACAAAGCGCGCCGCTACGGCTTTCAAACCGTGTCAGATCTGGCGGGATTCTCAGCGCTGATGTTTGAGCTCGCGCCGAATTTCGATGAGCATCCGACCTTCTTGAAGGTGCTTGCTGATCGCGAGCTTCCCAGCGAAATGAAATTGCGTCGGCTCTCGCAGAGTATTTCCGAAAAAGACTGGCGCGAAGCGCTTGAGCGGTATGATCGCACGTTTTGGCTCAAGAACTCAGTGCCCGCGGCCGCGATTCGTCGTCGCCGAAGCGGCTAATGTCGGATTCAAAGTTCCGTGGCCCAGATCCTGGGCCAGACTTCACTTCTTGATCGTCTTGAAAGTAGCGCGCCAAGATGCCCACCGCGAACTCGATGCAAGTGCACGTTCGCGAGCGGCAAAAGCCGTTCGACGGCGCTTGCGCAAGATTCGGGCACAATGTGATCGTCTTGCGCGATGAGCGCGTGAATTTCTCCGCGAAGTTGCCGAACGCCGCGCCAGCTGCCGGTGGGGTGAGGCTTCGTGAGCGATCGATCGCGATACACATTCTCGATGAGATCCGCCATCAGTTCGCCGGGCACGCTGACGGCGTCATTGGCCCAGACTTCCATCTGTAGCCAAGCATCGCGCTGCGCGGGGTCTGACCAAGTTTGAAGTCCATGTCGCCAGCGCTGCAACTGCGCTACAGGTCGGAGAAGCTGAAAGCTGGCTTGCAAAATCGGCCACGGAATTGTGGCCAACTGCCGGCCGAGTTGGCGAAAGTCAAAGCTCGGGTGCTTGGCCCAAGCTTGCAGTAAAGTATCTTGATCTGAGTTTTCGGCCATCGGGTCAACGGGTGTGGTGATCAGCGTGAGGCGCGCGTGCGGCGCTCGGCGACCAGCGGCAAGTAAGGCCAACACGCCACCCAGGCAGTGGCCAATGAGGTGCGGTGGGGCATCCGGATGCAAATGAAGATAGCGGCTTTCCGCATCGGCGATTTGCCAAGCGGGGAGCAGGCGATCTTCTAAAAAGTGCTCAAGTCCCAAGTCGGCATCGAATTCCCCGGGTCGACCCCAATCAAAAAGTTGCACCTCATAGCCCCAGCCCAAAAGCGCGCGGATGAGACTTCGGCCTCGCCCGAGATCCAACACATAGGGCCGATTGATCAGCGACGGGAAGATCAGCGCTCGCGCTTTCGGCGTGCTGGACCAAGCTTGGTAGTGTCGCACTTGCAGGCCATGATGTTGATGAATCACGCTAAAGGGCGTGGGTTGCAGAAGTTCGCGATTCCATCGCGCCAAAGCGCCGAACTTTGGCGTCGTCAGTTTCTCAAACAGCGTGACCGCACTCATGACTCGCTCGAGCTTTCAAGTCGCCGTTTCATCTCGCGCGCCAGCCATTGGTGAAATTGCGGTCGAGGTCGCAGTGTCGCAAACCAAGTGTTCACGCTCCAATGTAAAACTCGCGCCGCAAGTTCGATGCGATCGGGCTGTTTGGCCCAAGTCTGCCAAAGCAAATCAAGCTTTTCCGTGGGGATTGGATCTGAGGATTTTTTGCTAGGGCGCATGTGAAAATGTTGAGGTCTGGCCTGTGGCCTCGTCCAAATCTTGATGACTATGTCGGGCATTTAGAGCGTGGGCTCTAAATGCAGATGCAGATTTGGTCGATCATTGCCTATTCAGAATTCGCTCGTGAGCATGAAAGCAGACCAACCCACAAGGCCAACCAAGGAGTGAGGATTATGGCGAATAAGGAATCGACGACACGATCAGGATTTGATTTCACAGGTTTTCAAGCTTCGACCTTCGAATCCGGCGCGCAGCTCTTTCGAGAGCTCACCGCTCAGCAACTGCGGGTTCAACAAGCCTTGACCGAGCAGACTTTGAGCTTAGCTCGTCAAGCTGTCACTACGGCGTCCGCACAGGTCCAGGAAAACTTGAAACTTCAGCAGGCCGTGATCTTGGCGGGAATCGGCATGGTCGATGACTTGCGAAAGTTGGCACAGACGCACGTCGCCAATTGAAGGCTCATTCTATCTCGGAGTCGACGACACATTTGAGTTGTTGTGTTGGTGATGTCGAGGCCACTGTGAGCGAGCTTGAGCCTCGCTCACAGTTTTTGAAGCTTGGCCTAGGCGCGGCTTCAACTTGCCAACGCAAATCGCAGGCGCGTAGCATCTTGGCATGACGATCTCGAAGATCAAGATTCGTGAAGAAATGCCGGATGTGCGTTTTCCCGCGTCGGTGGGGTATGAGAACGTACTCTGCCGTTTCAAATGGGACTATCCGATCGTCAATTTGATGAGCGGTCACATCCGCAATTGTTGCCGAGTTCCCAAGCAGGTGATCACTTCCGAACAAATCAAGACCTACGGCAAAGACGCGATCATGAATTTGCCGTATGAAAAAGAGCGGCGCTTGGAGAAGTTGCTGGGGATCACGCACATTGACTGTGAGAGCTGCGTGCGGCTGGAGCACAATGGTGCGACAAGTCCTCGTTCGGGGGCCTACGAGTGGGCAAGAGACTACTATGTGAAGCGCGGCTTGGGGCCTGGAACGGCCAAGCAGTTTGATGAAATTGTTCAGCGAGAGCTGAAGGATCTCAGCATCGATTCTCCCATCCTTCACAGTGATCATCCGCAGATGCTCGAGATCGTTCTCGGCAATCACTGCAATTTGAAGTGCACCTATTGCTCAGTTCATTACTCCACGCAGTGGGCTCAGGAGCTGATCAAAAACGGTGAGTTGACGGAAGAGCAGTACAAGCGGGATTTTCCCGAAGCTCCGCCGGAACTTGAGCCGGTGTTTTGGGAATGGTTCTACGACATCGGTCGACATAAAGTTGAGACCATCAACATCCTTGGCGGCGAGCCGACTTATGTGCCGAAATTCTATGATCTGCTGGAGAAGCTGATCGCGGCTTACAAGGATTTGGGGCCAGGGGATCGGCCTCGCCCTGAACTCGGTGTGCTCTCCAACATGAATACGGCTTTGCCGCAAATGCAGAAGCTCATGGATTTCATGCCTCGTTTGGCGGAGCATTTTTTGTTTCGCCTGCAACCCAGCATTGAGGCGCAAGGCGCGCGTGCGGAGTACATTCGCTTTGGCTTGAAGTGGGAAGTGCTGGAGCGAAATGTGAACATGTTGCTCACGCACATGAAGAAGCAGGGTCTAAATCAAAATCAGTTTTCCATGGGCTTTCAGATCGCGATCAACACCTTTAGCCTCTCCAGCCTTCCGGGCTTCATTCGTTGGGTGCAAGCGCTCAACGAAAAGTACGATGTTGAATTGGGATTGATGAAGAACGTCGTGAGCTTTCCGCGGCATCATAATCCCTTGATTCTGACGCCGGATTTCGCGCGCTATGTGGCCGAGGCCATCGAATTCATCAAGCCGCTTGAGGAGAAAAACGATCGCATCGCGCGAACACAAAAGTGGTACGGCTCGTGGTGGAGCTATCGCGAGCATTTGCTTGAGGGCTTACATCAGTCGATGTCGCGCGAAGAGCGAAGCGATTTTGATTTGCAGTCGCGCGTGCACTTTTATGAGTTTGTGAAGCGAAACGATGCTCGGCGCGGCTGCAATTTTTTGAAGACCTATCCGGAGTATCGCGAATTCTGGCGGGTCTGCGAGCGAGCAGCTGGCGTTCCACCGACTCCGGATCCGCGCGGTGCTTTGGAGTGGATGCGAAAGCTTTGGGCTCGTACCTAGAGCGAATTCATACGCCGCAGAGATTGGGAACGCGTGAGTTTGTCTCAGGTTGAGACGGCGGAAACGCCCCCAACCGTTATTTAACTTTTGACGCCTTTCGGCTCAGGTCAAAGGGCTGAAAATCCGAAAAGTAGGCATGGCGTACGACATTCCCGACTGGTCACTTGATGTCGCCAAAAGCATCATGACCATGGTGAAAGTCAAAGATCGGGAGACCTTTAATCATTGCGTGAGAGTCTCGCAATTGGCGAGGCATTTGGCGCAATCGGCGGGTCTATCGCGCGACGATGTTCGCATTGTCGAGTACGCGGGTCTTTTCCATGACATCGGCAAAGTGGGAGTGCCCGACGAAGTTTTGCTGAAGCCAGCTAAGCTCACCGATGCCGAATATGAAATCATGAAGTCACATCCGGTGAAGTCCGTTGAGATTCTTCAGCCCTTGCAGGCGGTCGAGTTCTTCGGTCTGACGATTCCGGGCGTGCGACATCATCACGAACGTTGGGACGGACGAGGTTACCCGCATGGCGTGATGAAAGAGCAAATTCCTCTCGCCAGCCGAATCATTCTCGTGGTCGACACTTACGATGCGATGACCGCGGATCGCCCGTATCGAAAGGGCTTAGCGCCTGAAGTGGCGTATCAAGAGCTGATGGACTTTGCGGGACGGCAATTTGATCCGGACTTGGTCAAAGTCTTTCTGGAATCTCATCCCACGGCACCCAGTGTTGAGATTAAAAGATCCGATGAGACAACGGCGCGGATTCTTGATCTGAACATGCAGAATGCTCAGCGCACCAAGAGTGCCGCTTAATCACGCCTCAGGTCACTTCCTCAGCGCGATCAGGTCATCGTCAATTTCCGAATTAACTTCGATGTCTTTGCAATGACTGAATGAACTCCTGCGCTTGATCAGGAGTCAGCAAACCTTTGGCGCGAAGCACGTCTTTCACATAGCGCGGACGTCGCATGCCAACCAGCACGCTATGCAGCTGAGGCACTCCCAACAAGGCTTCGATGGACTTCAAAGCCAAACTCTCCGCGGCTCTAAGTTGCGGCGCCAGGCCGTCGATTTGTTCCATGAAGACCTGCGCTTTGGAATTCGCCATGACTTCGAGATCGGCGGTGATCAAGTCCAGATAGCGCGAGATCGCATGTTCGTAGCGTGAGCGCCAAGCTTGTGCCGCCGCATCTTGAGGCAGGCGACTCATGGCTTGGCGAATGGATGGATAGATTTTGACCAGCGCGAACTCGCGCCACGAAAGCACATCACCCAGTTCCGCGATCGGCTCGCGCAGCTCGTGCCCCCAGCGAAGTCCAATCGGCACGGGCTTGGTGCGGATCGGGAGTTGTCGCTCCAGCTCGAGGACCTGTCCCAAAGTGGCGTGAAGCTCGCCTTTGATCTCCACGCCATTGTGTTCGGTGAAGTAGGCGAGGCGTTGCACGCGGCCTTCGCGTCGAGCATTGAGCGGGCGATTGGTGAGTACGCCAAGGTCGTGTTCCGCCGCCATCTCCAGGAGTGTTTTGCCCTCTTGCTGGCGGAAGAGAAGCGGTTGAGCTTCAAGAATGTTCATTGGAAATTCAATCACGCGAAAACCGTGATCGGCGCCGCCGACGGCCTGGGCCGCAGCCAAAAGTTTTGCCAGCGACACATGCGAGCTTTGATTTTCCGGCTCAGGCAAGCCGTTGGAAGAAACACCATACCAGCGAATGCGTCCGGCTTGTCGTTGGGATTCGAGGAAAGCGAAGGCGTTTTGCAGACGTTTGTAAAAGGCCTTTCGCTCGTCGATGTTTTTCCTAGAGGCCTTAAAGAAAGTTTCCGGATTGTGAATCAAAAAGACATCGAGACGATCAAGCTTGAGTCGTTGAAGCGTGTGCTCCAACGACACCTCCAAAAACGCTGGCGAAATGCAGTGCCAAACTTCGCTTGAGACTTCGACGAGATCTGGCCAAAGCTCGGCGCCGGATTTCTGTGCGGCCTTGGCTTGCGCGAGTAGTGTGCCTTGAATGAAGCCAGCTTTGCTGACGATCACCAGCTCATCGCGCTGAAATTCACTTTGGCCTTGCAGCAAGTCTTGGAGTGCGAGGCCGATGAGGCGTTCGCTGGAACCATCGGTGTAGTTGGCGCTGGTGTCGATGAGATTGACGCCACTTTGCAGAGCCTGCAGCAGCGCCTCGCGATGATCGGGCTCATGCTCGTGCACGCGATACGCGCCAAATCCCAGGCGCGAGACCCAGAGCCCCGTGCTTCCGAGTTTGGCGGGTGCCAAGCGCGACGCCAATCCACCATTCGACTTCATTCGATCGTGAAAGCGCTTTGTTCCTGAAGGGGTGGCGTACGACAACATCTCCTCAACATTGTCTCGAACTTTCACCCCATGAGACAAGCTTGGATCAGCGAGGTGGCCTGAGGCCGAGGTCCAGAATTCATCTCTCGGAATTTCTCCTAGAGCCCAAGCTTATCGCTTGGGCCCCGACGCGTTGAGAGCGCTGAAAGTTTCGCACGCCGCTCGAGATCTGCAACGAGACGCTCGTCATCGAGTCTCAGTGGTTAAAGACAGCTTGACCAAGTCATCGACGACGCTTGGATCCGCGAGTGTCGTGGTGTCGCCCAACACTTCACGTAATGCTTGAGCATTTTTTTGCTCAGCTGAAGCCATCGCGTTTTCCGCAATTTTGCGCAGAATTCGTCGCATGATTTTTCCGGAGCGAGTTTTGGGAAGTCCAGGAGCCCACTGAATGCGGTCGGGAGTGGCAATCGGCGACAGATGCTTTCGCACCCACTGGGTCAGCTCTCGTCGCAAGTCTTCGGTTGCCGACTCGCCCAATTTCAAAGTCACAAAACAATAAATGCCTTGGCCTTTGATGTCGTGCGGGAAGCCGACCACGGCGGCTTCTGCGACCGACTTATGTCCGACCAGCGCGGATTCAATTTCGGCTGTGCCCAAACGATGTCCTGCGACGTTGAGCACATCATCGACGCGACCTGTGATCCAGTAGTAGCCATCGGCATCGCGACGACAACCATCGCCGGTGAAGTAGTAGCCCGGATGAGTCGCAAAGTACGTCTGCTCAAAGCGCGCGTGGTCGCCAAACACCGTGCGCATTTGCCCTGGCCAAGAGTCGGCAAAACAGAGGTGGCCTGTGGCCTCGCCCTCGAGCCTTTGTGACTTCTCATCTAGGAGCACAGGCTTTAGTCCAGGAAGCTCGCGAGTCGCCGAGCCTGGCTTGGTCGCGGTGGCGCCAGGAAGTGGAGAGATCAAAATTCCACCTGTCTCAGTTTGCCAGAAGGTGTCGACGATCGGGCAGAGCCCTTCGCCCACCACGCGGTGATACCAAAGCCAAGCTTCAGGATTGATGGGTTCACCCACGGTTCCGAGTAGTCGCAAAGATTGGCGTGAGGTCTTTTTCACCGGCGCTTCGCCTTCGCGCATGAGCGCGCGAATTGCCGTCGGTGCGGTGTAAAACAAAGTCACCTTGTGTTTGTCGATGACTTGCCAGAAGCGCGATGAATCGGGGTAGTTCGGCACACCTTCAAACATCAACACCGTCGCACCGTTGGCCAGTGGACCGTACACCAAGTAGCTGTGCCCCGTGACCCAACCCACATCGGCCGTGCACCAGTAGACATCGTTTTCATGCAGATCAAAAACATGCTCATGCGTCCACGACGTCCAGGCCATGTAACCGCCGGTCGTGTGCAGCACGCCCTTGGGTTTGTTGGTGGATCCTGAAGTGTAAAGCATGAAGAGCGGATCTTCGGCATTCATCTCCGCCGGAGGCGCATCATGCGGAAGACCACGCGAAACTTCGGCGTAATCGACGTCTCGCCCCGCGCGCATCGCGACGGCGGCACCGGTGTGGCGGATGACCAGCACTTCGCGAACTTGCACGTCGGCCTTAGCGCTTTGAGCGAGCGAGTCCAATCGCTCCAGCGCTGCATCCACATTAGCCTTGAGCGGAACTTTTTTGCCGCCGCGAACACCTTCATCGGCCGTGATCACATAGCGCGAGCGAGCGTCGATGATGCGATCCGTGATCGAGTCTGGCGAAAATCCACCAAACACTACCGAGTGCATGGCGCCAATTCGCGCGCAAGCGAGCATCGCGAAGACAGCTTCGGGAATCATCGGCATGTAGATGGTCACGCAGTCGCCACGCTGCACGCCGCGAGCTTTGAGTGTGTTGGCAAATCGGCCGACTTCGCGAGCCAGTTCCAGGTAGGTGTAGCGGCGAACAGGTGTTGAAGGATCATCGCCTTCCCAAATGATGGCGACTTTGTCGCCTCGATGAGCCAGGTGCCGATCAATGCAATTGAAACTCGCGTTGAGTGTTCCGTCCTCATACCAACGGATTCTGACGGGGGATTTGAAGCTGACGTCTTTGATTTTCGTGAAGGGCTTAAACCAGCTCAGTCGATTCCCCATCTCAGCCCATGCCGAGTCGGGACTTTCCTTAAATTTCTTTCGAAGCTCGGCCTCGGCCGCGGCATTCATTCGCGAATTGGCGGCGAAGGAAGTCGGCGGAGTGAACAGATGGGTTTGCGTGGCAGGGCTTGCGAGCGATGAGTATTGATTTTCTGACATAGGCCTAAGCCCACAACAGACTTTGGCACTTGCTCAAGTTTTGGCGCAGGCGGACTCGTCAAAAAAAAGCCCGCGCTCCACAAAAGAGCACGGGCCAGTTTAACAATGTCGGCCGAGGGCCGACGGGATCGTCGATTACTGCAGAGCTTCCAGCTTCACGAAAGTGCCGCCGACAGCGATGCCGAAACCTTCAACACCTTGAATGCCAAGGTTGATGGTCACAGCGTTGCTCTGACCGAGCAATGCGAGCGAGCCGCCCAAGCCAGCGCCAACAGCGATCTTCGCGTCAACCACCAAGTAGTTGCCGAGCAGTGCCGAGGGACCGCCCGAAGCCAGGCCGATGCCAGTTGCCAAACCCTTGATCGAGATCGCGGGAGCAAAAGCCAAGCGCGGGAACAAAACCGGAGTTCCCATGGTCACTTTCACGGGCAGAACTTCGGTGTTGCCAGCGATATCGACGCAAGAAATTTTGCCAGTGCCTTCGAGCTTCGAGTAGCCGACGAGGATTTGGATATCCATGCCAGAAACTTCCAACTCCATACCGCAAGTCCAGAGCGGCTCTTGCAAGCGGGGCTGAACCTCTTGAGCCGAAGCCGAGTTCACACCAACCAAAGCGGCCATCACCATCATCGAAGCGAAGAACTTGTTCATCGAGAACATGGAACTGTCCTTTCCGAATTTCATTGGCACTGATCATGAGTACTCATCATGAGTACGGATTCGCGCCACGAATTCGATAAATAAACTTTTGGGTTGAAGTCTTGAGACTTTCGCTCCGAGCATCGCGCCGATCTAGAGGCGGGAATCCGACGGACAAGGCTCATCGGCTAAGGTCAAAACTTGTTTGCTGACGGACTACCCCTGTGCCTGGGGCTCGTCCATGCCGAGAGTTGCGCGCCGAACAGCTTTCAGGGAAATGTGTCGGGCCAGCAGGCAGCGCGGCGCGTTAATTTCAGGGTTGGGCCGCGAGCCTTTGCAGTTCCGCAATGATTTGCGCTCGTGGGACTTCAGTTTGAGTGCCGGTCTTGAGGTGCTTGATCTGAAAGCGATCCGCATTCAGTTCGTTATCGCCAAAAATCACGGCCGCAGTGGCGCCGACTTTGTCGGCTCGCTTCATACGCTTTCCCAAATTGCCGCTAAAGCTCAGGTCCACGCGAAGCCCAGCTCGGCGCAACTCCTGAGCCATCTTTGGCAACTCCGCTTCAGCGCGCTCGCCCACCGGGATCAGCGCGAAGCTCGGCGCGCGTTTCCACTCGCTTTTGAGCTCATCTAAAAGAAGCACGAGTCGATCCGTACCAAACGCCCAACCTACGCCGGGAACTTTTGGACCGCCCAGATCTGACACCAGCCCATCGTAACGACCACCGGCCAGCACGGCATTTTGCGCACCCAGATTTTCCGTCGTGAACTCAAAGACGGTGTGGCAGTAGTAATCCAACCCGCGAACGAGCAGGGGGTCGATCACTACGGGAATTTTGAGAGCCTGAAGACCCTGCTGAACTTTAAGGAAAAACTCACGGGCCTGAGGCGTCAGACTTTGCTCTAAGCGTGGGGCATGCTCCAACAACTTTCGGTCGCCGGGATCTTTGGAGTCGAGGATACGAAGTGGGTTTCGCTCCAGACGATCTTGGCTGTCTTTACTCAGTTGCTCGCGATGTTGGAGCAGATAGGTCTTGAGAGCTTCGCGAAATTGAGCGCGGGATTCGAGATCGCCGATCGAGTTCAAACGCAAAGTTAGATTTTGCGAAAGTCCCAGCTCTTGCAGCATGTGGTAGCCGCAGGCGATCACTTCAAGATCGGCCGCTGGGGACTCGACACCGAGAAGTTCAATTCCGCATTGATAAAATTGCCGATAACGACCCTTTTGTGGACGCTCGCGACGAAACATCGGACCGCGATAGAAGAGTTTCAGCGGAAGTTCTTGCGCAAGGCCTTCGGAGATCAACGCACGCGCCACGCCGGCTGTGCCTTCGGGGCGCAGCACCAGATCATCGCCGCCCGCATCGGTGAAGCGGTACATTTCCTTTGAGACGATGTCCGAAGTGTCGCCGAGTGAGCGCAAAAAGAGTGCGGCCGGTTCGAGGATTGGAGTTTCGATTTCATCAAAGCCATAGAGCGAGGCGATCTGCGACGCCGTCTGCTCGACGTGACGGAATTTTTGGCAGGTGCCGGGAAGAAGATCGCGTGTGCCCTTAACTGCTTGAAGCATAGACCTGGTTTTAGGCCAAACGCAGAGAGTGGTCCACCACGATTTGCGCATTTCATGGGGCGAGGCCTTGCGTCGCCGGTTGGGCCCTTAGGCCACTTTGAGCGCGGGCGCCAGGGCCGCTTCTTGAAGTGACTGCAAGTCCTCCGACTTCACGCGATCGCTGGCGATGACAGCGAGACTGACGGCTTCAGGTTGACCGGCCAAGTGATGGGCGCCAATCGGCAAGAATTTTTCCGCAAGAATCGGCACCGTCGCTGTCGGCTGATCCGCGTGCGCTTTGGTGCGCAGCAGATCAACATAAGCTTGGGTCGCGACGATGTTGGTGCCTGGGAGTTTGTGCATGAGCTTCTCGATGCGATGAACCAGATCCACATCGCGCGAGGAGGTGTCGAAGCTCTTTTGCGTGACGGGGCCTCGAGGCGTGCGAAGCTGAGTTTCGTGAATGTGAATCGGGCAAGCCAGCGCCACATGCAGTGAGATTCCGCACTCGAGCGTCACGCCACTTCGGCTGGCAAGTGAGCGAAGACCAACGCGAAATTCGTTGGCCGCGGCCAGTGCGGCGCTTGCGGCCGGGAGAAGTTCATCGCTTAAGCCAAAGTGCGCATAGGCGGAATCACCACTGTGCGATTCGCGCCAGCCGCCGTGTCGAAGCACGCATTCAGTGAAGAGTTGGATCACTTGCAGACGCACCGGCAAGCCCTGGAAATCAACGCCGTGAAGTTTCGAGGAGCCGATCAAGTCAAAGGCGAGCAGCACCAAGTCGCGGCGTTCAAGTCCATCCAGTTTTTGTTCGTGAATGCGCTGGAGAATCGCCGGAGGCACCCAGCATTCCAGCTCGCGGCGGATCTCGGCCTCGCGATGCTTAGCCAGTTGCAGGTCTTTGAGAGTGGCCTCAAGCTGCTGATGGCTTTCGCGCAGCGATTGTTCGCGCTTTTGCAGCTCGTTGATGAGATTTCGCGCTTGGGCCTCGGCCCGTTGCAATTCCAGTGCGCGCTGCAGACTTGCGAGCAAGTCGTCCACGTCCCAGGGCTTGCGGATGTAGTCAAAAATCTGCGCCTTGCGCACGCTCTCGACGATCAAGTCTTCGTCGGAGTAGCCAGTGACTATGATGCGCACGGCGTGGGGTACGATCTTCTTGGCAATTTCTAAAAACTGCACTCCCGACATGCCGGGCATGCGTTGATCGCTGACGATAACTTGCGGCTGAAGTTGATCGATTTTTTCGAGAGCTTGCGCGGCACTTGTGAAGGTGTGCACTTGCCAGTCATCGGGGAGCGCGGCTTCAAAGACCACGAGGTTATGCGGTTCATCGTCGACATAGAGCAAAATGGGCTTTTGATCCACCTGGCTCATGCGGCCTCCTCGGTTTTCAAATCACGATTGGCGACGTTCGGTGCGTGTCGGGGCAGGGTGATGGTGAAGCTGGTGCCTTCGCCGGGGGCGGATTGCACGCGAATTTGCCCGTGGTGGCGTCGAACTTCGTTCATCACAATGTGAAGGCCAAGGCCTGTGCCCGAGCCCACGGACTTGGTGGTGAAAAAGGGCTCGAAGATTCGCGACTGCGTGGCCTGATCCATGCCTGCGCCGGTGTCGCGGATGATCAGCTCACAGAGATCTTCCTGAGTCGATGATTTCTGCGCGCTGAGATGCAGCTTTCCGCCTTCAGGCATAGCGTCGATGGCGTTGGTCACCAGATTCATGAGGACCTGATTGAGGCCGACGACGCTGCCATAGACTTTGAGATCTGGGTCAATGTCGATTTGCGTTTCGATTCGACCTCGCAGCTTACTGCGCAGAATCGTCAGCGTCGTCTCAGCCACTTGGCGAAGCGAAACGTCATTGAACTTGGCTTGATTCAGCCCCGTGTACGAGCGAAGCGAGCGAACGATCTCAACGGTCAGCTGCAAACCTTCCTTCATAACGGCGAAAAGGTTTTGCGTTTTTCCTCGATCGCCCTCTGGCATCTTCGCCAGCACCAGACGCTCCAGCGGCTGAAGGGCGCCGTTGACGTAGTTGAGCGAGTTATTGATTTCGTGAGCGATGCCCGCGGAGAGCGTACCGAGCGAGGCGAGCTTTGCGGATTGCACCAGCTCAGCTTGAGCTTCTTTAAGGGCCAGGGTCTTTCGTTCAACTTCGCTTTCCAAGTGAGCGCGCAGGTAATCTCGTTCGCTATAGGTGTCGCTGATGCGTTCGTTGACCGCCAATGCCAAGAAGAACACCGACCCTGTGTACGCGAGTGGAAATAGAGGAGGTGTGTCGAGGATCCCGGATACGGAAAAGATCTCGTTGAAACTTCCCAACGCAAAGAGCAGCAGGGTGCCGGACTGAAGTACGGAGCGACGTCGAGAGTGGCCGTAGTAGACATCCAGCAAAGTCTTTTTGAGTGGGAGGATCACCAGACTCAGTGAAATGGCAAAGGGGAGGGATGTTCCAAGTTGAATCGCATCGCCCGAGTCGGCGAAGGCGATGATGGCGAGCGCGAGGGCGACATGCGCGGCGTAGACTTTGAAAAATCGCGGGCCGATCAGATTTTCCAAGCGAAGCGAGTACGCTAGCAGCAAAATGCTGAGCCATACGCCAAGATCCGCGATGCGATGAGCTGTCAGCATGCTGAGATCAAAGCCATAGGCGTCGCTCACGGTGAGCGTGAAATACACGGCGGAAAACAAGGCGCTCAAAGTCACAGCGGCATTGAGGCGCCCGGGCACCTTGCCGGCAAAAAGTGTCAGGGAGAAAAGTCCCAGCACCAAGGCCATGCCGACACCGGCAATGTGCAAGGTCCGCGCGAAGAAGTTGTTGAAGCTGGCCTTGGGGGCAAAGCGGGGTTCGTGTGGGATTCTGGCAAAGTAGGCCGAGTAGCTTGTGACTCGCCAGTTGAGACTGATGCTTTCGGGCGGGATTGAGGCGCAAGCTAAACTCGGCGATGCGTAGAAGGCGCTCGCCTTTTGAAAGCTTGGATCACCTTGTTGCAGGATCTTAGTTTGCGCGCCTTGTGCATCGATGGCCCAAACTTCGTGGGCACCGTGAATCACACGCGGGAAATTGATGAAGGACTTGGGCTGACTCCGACAAGCTTCAATGATGGCCGAGCTCTGCGACTCGTAGAGCATCACCTCGACTTGAGATGCGGATGCTGGATCGATGCGCGTTTGCCACTGAGTTGGTGACCAAAGGGCGGACTCGGGCGGCGTGCTGGGGACACCCAGCAACTGCGATAGGCCAAGTAAAAGCGCGACCGCCCACTCATGCAGCATCAGGAAGCCCGCGCTTCATCCACATCGCTGAACTTAAAGTCCGCTTTGAGCATGGCCATCTCAAGAATATTGAGCACCAAATCCAAATCGCTTTGCGTGTGCGTCGCCATGACGGTGAATCGGAAACGACAATTGTTTTTGCTCACTGCGGGGTAAACAATCGGCACCACGAACACGCCATGTTCCATGAGGACAGAGTTCATGATTTCCAGCTTCTTCTCATCGCCCACGATCACCGGCACCACGGCGGATTCGTGCGTCGCGGGCAAGTGATAGCCAAGTTGCGAGAGACCTTTCTTGAAGTGCGCGAGGTTCTCTCGGAGCTTGCTGAGTCGTTCTCGATCGCGCTCGAAGATCTCAATGGCTTTCAAAGCGGCCGCGGCCGTCGAGGGCGGAATGGATACAGAGAACACATGCGCCCGAGCCCAACACCAGAGCCAATCGGCGACCTCTTCGCTCACCGCCGCGAATCCGCCAATGCCGCCGCCAATTTTTGAGAAGGTGCCCATGATCACGTCGACGTCATTGTAGGCATTGTACTTTTCGACGGCACCCATACCGGTTTCGCCGATCACGCCGAAGCTGTGCGCTTCATCAATCATCAAGCGGGCTTTATGGTCCTTGGCTGTCTTCACCAGCTCATCCACGGGTGCGACATCTCCGTCCATCGAAAACACGCCTTCGCTCACAAGCAAACAGCCTGCATATTGGTCGCGATGTTCACGCATCACGCGTCGAAGATGGGCGACCGAATTGTGTTTGAAGAAACGAGCCGCGCCCTTGGACATCTGCATGGCATCTTGAATTGAGGCGTGCGCCAACATATCCGCGACGACCAAATCTTGAGCCTGAACCAGACTGGAGATGATGCCGACGTTGGCGGCATAGCCAGAATTGAACAGTACGACGCGGTCTTTTTTGAACATCTTCGCGAGCTTTTCGCTCAAGTCGACATGCAAGCGCGTGATGCCTGTGGTGACCGGCGAGCCTGTGGAACCAAAGCCATAGTCGTCGATGGCCTTTTTGGCGGCCTCTTTCACTTCGGGATGAGCGGCTAGGCCCAGATAGTCGTTGGAGCCCATGATGATGTAGTCTTGCCGGCCGCCACGGCGCTTACGATCCAAGGCGATGCGGGGGCCTTGCGAGGCTTCGCGAATGTTTTCATAGGAAAATTTCGCCGTCTTTCGCCAATCGCGCATGAACACCGAGAACTGATGAACTTTGCCAAAGATATCGACGTTGGAGCTGGCGGTTTCCGCGAATGAAGCCATGCTGAAGCGATCCGGCGACAACTCAAACTCAAACGGTGCGTCGGGTTCTTCCAGGGTTTGCAAAAAGTGTTTTGAGAGTGGCGAGTCCACGGGCACCTTTGCGTCGACGCAAGAAAAGCCAAAGAACTGACGGCCATCGCGCAGGCCTGTCGTTCTGAGCACCATGCGACCCAAAGTGTATTCATGGTCTTTGAAGGTGATTTTGGCGGCCGGAACGAGGGTTCCGACATGAATTTGTTCATCAGGCGGAAGCTCAGCGCTCCAGACGCCCAAGCCGGTGAGGGAGACGTTGTCGAGAGGCAAAGTCAACTTGGTGCCAGTGGGAAGTTCGACGTGAAACATCACTTCCGCGTCAGGTTTAATTTGAAATCGGCGATGCCGCATTCGGCGAATCAGATCGCTCATGAAGACTCCCTGTTGCTGTCGTCCGTGTCGACAATGCTTGCCGACTGTTGCCCCAACTTGTTGCCGCAAATGCCATCACATGATGATCGACGTGATCGACATCATGCGCGGCCCTAGCGATGACCGCGCCTCTTTATCGGCTTAAGCTTGGAAAACTTTGAACACCCGCCGACCTAGGTCTAGCCAGCGCACAGGGAGTGTGACATAAGACTTCATCGCATGACTCATCTGTCGGTGAACATCAACAAACTGGCCACGCTTCGCAATTCGCGTGGCAAGAACAACCCCGACCTCGCGGCTTGGGTGCCGCAGATCGAGGCGCATGGCGTGCATGGCATCACCGTACATCCGCGGCCCGATGAGCGGCATATTCGCTACCAAGATGTGCGGGATCTGCGGGGCTTGGTGCGAGGCGAATTCAACATTGAAGGTTATCCCGACGAAGCCTGGCTCAAGCTTGTCGATGAAGTTCGTCCTCATCAGGCGACGCTCGTTCCTGATCCACCGCACGCATTGACCTCAGATGCCGGTTGGCAAGTTCAGTCCCAGGCCGCCTTACTTGAGTCCGTCGTGAAGCGACTCAAGAAACACACACTTCGCGTTTCCTTATTTGTCGACCCGCAGACTTTCTCCGCCGAGGACGCGCGCTTGGCTCGCGAACTGGGCGTGGACCGAGTTGAACTTTATACGGAAGCCTTCGCCGAGGCCCACGGCCACCGCCAGCAACAGCCGACCCGACTTTCCGAACAAATTCGTGCCTACCGAGGAGCCGCTGATTTGGCGCTCGCGTGGGGTATGGGGATCAACGCGGGTCATGATTTGAATCTGGAGAATTTGCCGACACTGATCGACAACATTCCTGAAATTCAAGAAGTCTCCATCGGGCATGCGCTAATTTGCGATGCTTTGAACTACGGCATGAGCGAAACTTTGCGGCGCTACCTCGCCGCCGTTCAAAAGCCTTAGGCGCATTGGCCTCGAGATTGTCATCTCACTTTCAATAAGCTCACAACTGTCGTCGTCAGCTGTGCGAAGCCAACTCGCTATGCTAGCTTGTCGGCGTTGTCAGAGATGGATTTCCCCGAATTTTTACGACCGCCAATTTTTACTAAAGGTCCTCGTCGATGAGTCAGGAAAAATCGCCCCGCAATCTCTATCAAGCGTGGACCGACGTGAAATCGCGACGAACGCCCAAAGGCGAATTTCAGTTTTTGGTGCAGGGGCTTGGCCGAGAAGGCGAACAGATGCCATCCTCCGCGCAAACTGAGGCTGACCAAAGCTTGGCGTGTGGCCGGCTATTGGATTTAGGCATTGTCGCCGGAGAAGTCCTGGTGGTGCAGCTTCGCGCGGCATGGTCGGAGCCGATCTACATTGAAGTTCAGGGCGCACAATTCGCACTTCGGCGCACCGAAGCTGAGTGCATCTTCGGTCGTGATCTTTCAGATCTTTCGACAGCTACTGAGGAACGAAAGTGAATCCGCAAGACTTGCCGACCAGCAGTTCGAACTCGCCGACGGCGCCAAAGCCGACATCGGAATTGGGGCCAAAACTTTCCCGAGTCTATTTGGTGGGCGCGCCCAACTCCGGAAAGTCGACGTTGTTCAATCGCCTCACCGGCCGAAGTGTGAAAACCGTCAATTATCCCGGATCAACAGTTGAGCTCAATTGGGGCGAACTCACGCTCGCCAATTCCTCTGGCATCGCCATCGTCGACACTCCGGGTGTGTATTCGCTCGAGCCCAAGTCTCCGGAAGAAGAAGTGACATTGAAAGCCCTCAAGGCATTGAATGAGCCCAGTCAAACGACGGCCCATGCGGTGATCTTGGTTCTTGATGCCACGCAACTCCAAAGGCAGCTCACTTTGGCTCAACAAGTGGCTCTCGAGCTCAGATCATCGGCCACACCCGTGCCGCTGGTCCTCGCCATCACTATGTTGGACCTTTTGGATTCGCCGCTGGATGAATCGGCGAAAATCTGGTCGCAACTGAAGCTCGAGTTGGGTGCACAAGTTGTCCTGTTGCCTCGCGGTGGCGCGGAGAGTGATGCCTCGGCCTTGGAGCGACTCGTGCAGGCTCTGCACGGCGCCCTTGCCAGCAAAGAGAACTCCGTAAACACGAAGTTGAATGAAGATCGCACAGCACAAGTGGCGCAAGCAAAGGCCTGGACAGCTGAACTTCATCGGGCCCATTCCACATCCGCATTGCGACGAAAGACGCGGAAGATCGATGCGCTTCTCCTGCATCCACAATGGGGTTGGGTGTTTTTGCTAGGCGTGATGACCTTGTTGTTTGCCAGCGTGTTTTGGATGGCCGCGCCGATGATGGATGCCGTCGACGGCGGCATTGGCGCGCTGGTCGAATATTTTGCAGCGATCGAGGTCACATCACCTGTTGCGCAAATGGCCATGCGCTTTTTTGCTGAGGCCATCGTCGCGGGCGTCGGAGCTGTGCTCGTGTTTGTGCCGCAGATCTTTATCCTGTTTGTGATCCTCGCATGCTTTGAGGATAGTGGCTATCTGGCGCGTGCGGCGAGCTTACTGGATCGACCGCTGCGCGCGTTTGGTCTGGGCGGGCGAAGCTTTGTGCCACTGCTTTCGGGATTTGCCTGTGCGGTGCCTGCTATGTTGGCGGCGCGATCCATCAATTCGCCGCGTGAACGCTGGTTGGCGCTGTTTGTCTTGCCGCTCACCAGCTGCAGCGCACGACTGCCTGTGTATGCTTTGCTTCTCACTTTGCTTTTTGGCGCCGACGAAAGTCTTTGGGCAGGACTTGGCCTGACGCTGCTCTACCTTGGCAGCATCGTCGTGACCTTGGGTGCGTCGGCACTGGCAGAAAAGTGGGGATGGTGGAAGCGCGAGGCTTCGTTTTTGATTTTGGAACTGCCGCCGTACCGTCGCCCCAAGCTTCGAAATTTGATCTTGATGGCGGCACGCCGAACGCAAAGCTACATCGTGCGCACAGGTCCGGTGATCATGGCCGTCTCGGCGATTCTTTGGGGGCTGACACAGTTTCCGAATCATCAAGAGACCGACGCACATTTGCGGCTTGAGACTTCTTACGCAGGCCAACTTGGGCAGTATATTGAGCCGATCTTTGAACCCATGGGAGGGGATTGGCGCACCGGTCTTGGTTTGATGACGGCCTTTGCGGCCCGTGAAGTCTTTGTTTCATCTCTGGCGGTGATCTTCGCCGGTTCAGAGGACTTGTCCACCGACGAGGCCGAGGGCATGAGTCAGCTGCTCGGAAAACTTCGTGACGCCAAATCCGATAGCGGAGAAGCGCTCTTCACCTTGAGCTCCATCATCGGGCTGATCTTGTTTTTCATGATTGCACTTCAGTGTTTGTCCACCTTCTCCGTGAGTTGGCGAGAATCGGGCTCACTCAAGTTCGCACTGTTGCAACTGATCTGTTTCAATTTGGTCGCTTACGTCGTGAGCGTCGCAGCCGTGCAGGGCCTAAGGGCCATTGGCCTGCCCTAACAGAATCCTGACACGAGTCTGACGGGCCCACTGATAAATTGCACGGTAATGCGCTTTCAGGAACACCACATGGGCCGAGGTTCGAGCCCACCGCCGCCGCCGGGATTGGGCTCTGGCCCTGGGGGTTCAGGCGACTCCTCGGATCCCGCTACCCCTGAAATTCGATCAGGTACAAGCCGTGGTGATTTGGTTTATCGCTGGGTCTTGCGCGGCATTTCTTGGTCCATCATCGCGCTGTTTGTTGGACTCATTGTTCTCCTCGTGCAGATGTCGTGGGAAGCTTGGTCGCACTACGGCTTAGGCTTTGTCTTCACCAATCAATGGAATCCGCCGCTTGAGGAGTTTGGTGCCGCACCGTTCTTGGTGGGAACACTCGTGACTTCACTTTTGGCCGTGCTATTGGCGGCACCGATTGGCATCGGCACAGCGCTCTTCCTCAAGGAAGTCGCACCCACGCGAATCGCAGCCGTGCTGGCGTTTTTGGTGGAGCTGCTTGCGGCGATTCCTTCCGTCGTCTACGGGCTTTGGGGAATTTTCGTGCTCGCTCCGCTGATGCGTGAAGATGTTCAACCTCTTCTTTCGCGTTGGCTGGGTCCAGAAACTTTCTTTGCCAATGCCCTCGGGCACTTGTTCACGGGACTGGCCTATCCCTTTGTGCTGATCGGATCGCAGTTTGGCTGGACGGATGTGAGCTTGTCGATTCTCTCCGAAAACATGCAGCGCCTCAGTCAAGGGCTCATGGATGGTCCGCCGATGGGACTTGGGCTTCTCACGGCGAGCTTAGTCCTCAGCATCATGATCATGCCGACGATCACCGCACTGTCTCGTGAAGTTTTAGCGACGGTTCCCGATAGCATTCGCGAAGCCGCGCTCGGCCTTGGTGCGACTCGCTGGGAGATGATGAAGCTCGCACTACTGAAAACGGGTCGCGCAGGACTTGTGGGTGCTGTGCTCCTGGGTGTCGGTCGCGCAATGGGCGAAACCATGGCGGTGACTATGGTGATCGGCAATCGCAACGAAATTCCAACCAGCTTCATGCATCCCGCGCAAACCATGGCGTCAGTGCTGGCCAATGAGTATGGCGAGGCCAGCGGCCTGCATTTGTCGAGTCTCGCCGCCGTTGGACTCACACTTCTCATGGTGTCACTGATCATCAATCTGCTCGCTCGCGGCATCATCCGTTATTTGGAGAAAAAGGCATGAGAGGTGAGGCGGGCTTGCGAGCCATGCAAGCACGAGACTGGCGACGACGTTGGCACAATCGTGCGGCCACATCCATTCTCTCCATCATGGCTGTGATGGCGATCGCACCGCTATTTTTCATCTTCGTTTACTTGTTCATTCGCGGTGCCGCGGGACTTTCGTGGGCCTTTTTCATCGAGCTACCTCGGCCGGTGGGTGAGTCAGGTGGCGGAGTGGCCAACGCGATCACCGGCTCGGCTGTGCTTTTGGCCTTGGCCTCGGCAGGCGGCATTCCGCTGGGTCTTGCGGCCGGAATGAAACTTTCTGAACGCGAACGAGGCCCGACCTCGCAAATGCTTCGCGCCGTGATTGATCTCATGACCAGCGTGCCTTCGATCATCGTCGGTCTGTTCGCGTACGCGTTTTTGGTCGTGCCTCTCGGTGGCTACTCGGCCTGGGCCGGTGGCGCGGCGCTGATGATCATCATGCTGCCGATTGTTGCCCGCGCTACGGAAGAGATTCTCAACTTGGTTCCCGATCATGTTCGCGAGGCCGGACTCGCTCTCGGCTTACCTCGATGGAAGGTGACACTGATGATCATCCTTCCTGGCGTGAAGGCCGGACTTGCAACGGGTGTCCTGCTTGCGGGCGCGCGCGTGGCGGGGGAGACGGCGCCTCTGCTCTTTACGGCTTTTTCAAACCAGTTTGGTTTCCGCGGACTCGATCAACCGATCGCTTCCTTGCCGGTGCAGATTTTTACTTTAGCTTCAAATCCTGATGAGATCTCGCGGCAGATGGCGTGGACAGCAGCGTTGAGTTTGGTGTTTCTCGTGTTTATCGTGAACGTGATCACGCGACTTTTGCTGCGACGAAAGTGAGTGAAGATGAGTGTGACGACGACGGCGGCCGAAGCCGCACAAAGTTCAAAAGCCTTGAGCGTGCAAGGGCTCAATGCGTGGTTTGGCGATCATCATGTTGTCAAAGACGTGTCGTTGACCGCGCTTCGCCACGAAGTCACCGCACTCATCGGACCGAGCGGTTGCGGAAAGTCGACGTTCTTGCGTTGTCTCAATCGATTGCATGAGGAAATTGAAGGTGCGCGTGTGCGCGGCGAAGTGTGGATCGAGGCCCAAGGGGCTGAGCGTCTCAATATCTATGCGCGCGATGCGGATCCCGTCCGCATGCGAAGGCGAATCGGCATGGTCTTTCAAAAGCCCAATCCCTTTCCTGGGCTTTCCATCTTCGACAATGTGGTGGTGGGGCTGAAGCTTGCTGGAGTGCGTCGCCGGGTGCTTTTGGAAGAGGCCGCTGAGCATTCCCTTAAGCAGGCGGCACTTTGGGACGAGGTCAAAGACAAACTGAAAAAGCCTGGCACTTCGCTCTCGGGCGGCCAGCAGCAGCGACTTTGTATTGCTCGCGCCTTGGCGGTGCGTCCGCAGGTGCTGCTGATGGACGAGCCCACCTCAGCTCTGGATCCGATCTCCACAGCGAGGATTGAGGAGTTGGTGTTACGTCTGCGAAACGAGGTGACGGTGCTGATCGTCACTCATAACATGCAGCAGGCCGCGCGAATTTCAAATCAGACGGCGTTTTTCTTGATGGGCGAGTTGGTCGAGGCAGGGCCGACAAGTCGGATCTTCACGAAGCCTCAAGACACACGCACGGAAGAGTACATCACCGGCCGATTTGGTTGAGACTCGTGGGTCGAATCGGTTTGCGCGACAGAGATGGAACAGGCCCTGACAACGACACCTGAAATCAGACTCTTGGAACGAATCTTTGAAAGGTATTTGTAATGGAAAGACAAATCAGCGCTGAACTCAAACAGCTCAAAAGTCAGCTTCTCGCTATGGGAGGCTTGGTCGAGGAAGCGCTTCAAGAGGCCACGCGCTTGGTGCTTCAGCGCGATTCCTACGATCTGACTCGTCTGGAGAGTGTGGAGCAAAAGATCAATCAAGAGCACTTGCAAATTGATGAAGCTTGTTTGGACGTGCTGGCTCGACACTCGCCGGTGGCCGCTGATCTGCGCCTCGTCATGGCGATTATCAAGATTAATACAGATTTGGAGCGCATGGGCGACCAGGCCATGAACATCGGCTACAACACTGAACATCTGACTCGAGATGGCGGTGTGAGTGTGAATTTGGATTTGCCGCGAATGTCGGAGTTGGTGCGTGAAATGGTTCGCAAGAGTTTGGATGCCTTCATGCGCGGTGATGCGGAGCTGGCTAAGCAAGTTTTGGCGAGTGACGATGCCGTCGATGAATTGAAGAATCAGGCCATTCGAAAACTTGTACCGCATATGCAGCGCGAGCCCACGCAGATCGCGGCGGCTCTCGACTTGATTCTCATCGCGCGAAACTTAGAGCGCATGGGTGATCACGCCACCAACATCGCCGAAGATGTGATCTTCGTGACGACAGGCGTGGATGTTCGGCACAAAGCGACGCTGCCATCAAATGGATAGGCTGAGGCCCTAGAGTTTGTGGAGGAAGAGCATGGGTGCGATTCTCGTCGTTGAAGATGAAATGGATGTGCGCGAACTGGTGCAACTGCACCTGAAGCGAGCCGGTCACCGCGTGACGGCCGTCAGTTCAGTTGAAGAAGCCCGAGGGGCCATGGCGGCCGGGCAATTTGACTTGGCCTGTGTCGATTGGATGTTGCCGGGGACTTCGGGTGTCGAGTTCGCGCGCGAAGTGCGAAAGCATCCCGATCGCCGCGATCTCGGCATCGTCATGTTAACTGCGAAATCTGAGCCGCAGGATATTGTCGCGGGCCTTGAGGCCGGAGCCGATGATTATCTCACCAAGCCCTTTGAACCCGCCATTTTGCTGGCACGAGTAGATGCCGTGCTTCGACGAGTGCGTCCGATGATGGGTGGCGCAGGTGCGGGGCAGACGGAGGCAGTCAGTTCCTCATCATCACGCGAAGTGATTCGAATGGGGAATCTTCGTATGGACCCTGAAACCTACGAAGTGAAGTGTGGCGACGAGCCGATTTTGCTCACGCCGTCCGAGTTTAAGCTGCTCATGGCACTGGCGAAGTCTAAGGGGCGCGTGCTCACGCGCGATGCGTTGATTGCCCAAGTCCAAGGCGAAGGAGTTTCAGTGGTGGGCCGAACAGTCGACACACATGTGTTTGGCCTGCGAAAAAAGCTTGGAGCTTGCGCCGAGACGATTGAAACTGTGCGTGGTGTCGGGTACCGCGTAAAACCCGATGAAGCACTGACTTGAGGGACCGCTTGAGTGATCTGGGCGGTTGGGAAGTCGAATTGGGCTAAGCCTGGGACGCATTGATGAATTCCATCATGTACGGCTTCACCCAGATCCTCCGCCTCGGTCATAGATTTGGGCATCAGTTTGGCCACTATTGGGACAACAGTTGGGACATCGGTGATGGCCTTCGTTTGAGGCATCGAGATGCGCCCATCGAGTGCTTCAATCGAGTGGTTCAGTCGAGTGGTTCAGTCGAGAGGTTCAAAATTGAATATCGGTGATTCCATACGTCGACTGTCACCTCAACACTGGCCGCAAGTGGTGCGCCCACTCGCGCACTTTCCTTGGCGAATCGCACTGAGGCAATGGGCCTGGAGTTTGGGCGGTCTGCTCTTAGCCGTCGTGGTGACGGGTTATTCATTGCGCTTAAGCTTTGAGAGCTGGCTTATGGAGTCTTGGTTAACGGAAACCCAGACTCCGGAAACTGCGATGGCCATGTTCGACGAGCGACTGACCATTCTGTTTGTCAGTGTTCTCGGCGTCGGAATTCTTTGGACGTGGCTCACCACTTACTGGGCCTTTCGGCCATTGGCTCGATTGCTCAGATTGACGCGATCTTCTTCGGCCGTCGCCAATCTCGGCGAACGACGTGAGTCGTTCAGTGAAGGTGAAGATCAAGACTCAGATTTAGATGAGCCCGGCGAATGGATGGATTTGGAGCGAAGCCTGCTCAAGCTCGGCCGCCGTCTTCGCAAACAAGGCCGCCTCGTCTCGCGCGAGCGCGAGGAACTTACGACAATTTTGGGATCCGTGAGCGATGCGATTGTGGCCATGGATCTGCAAACTCGGCCACTCTACTTCAACTCGCGCTTTGCGCTGCTCTTTGGTGGGCCGGACGAGTCCGCGGAGTCCTTGAGCGAACGCTTTCGATCGCCTGAGTTGCTTTCCGCATTTCAGCGCGTGCTCAAGGAAGCACAAACTCGAAGCATTCGTGTTCGATTGCGCACCTCTTTGCACGAGGGCGAGCGGACGTTTTCGGTTTCCGTCTCGCCCCTGAGATCAGCCGAACTGACGTCGGCGGATCGTGACGGCGGATCGCAAAGCGCGCCCGCGGCTTCGGCCGCCGGGCAGGTGTACGGCGCGGTCGCCATCTTTCACGACATCTCGGAACTCAAACAAGCTGAGCAGATTCGTATCGATTTTGTCGCCAATGCTTCGCATGAATTGAAGACGCCGCTCACTTCGATCAAGGGCTACGTCGATACGATTCGCGACGATCTTCAGAATCGGCGCTACGAGGAGACTTTGCCTTTTGTCGACGTGGTTCGGCGAAACGTGGATCGCTTGATGCAACTCGTGAATGATCTTCTCGAACTGTCCCGCATGGAATCGGGAGCTGAGGTCAAGAAAGAATTCGTCAGCACCATCGAGCTCACCGAGCACGCGATTCGCCAGGTTGAAGGTCAGATGATGGCGATGCAAAAGCGACAGCGATTGGTGATGGAATGTCAGTCGGCGGAAGTTCTCGGTGATCCACGGTTGATTGAGCAGGTCATCGTCAATCTTCTGCACAATGCGATCAAGTATGTCCCCGAAGGCGGTGAGATCCGCATCGTTTGGGAACCTGGACAAGGCGCGAATCTTGGAGACGTAGTGCTGCGAGTGGTGGATCAAGGCCCCGGCATTGCCGAAGAGCATTTGCCACGACTCTTTGAGCGATTTTATCGCGTGGATGCGGGTCGCGCGCGCGAAGTCGGTGGAACGGGATTGGGCTTGGCGATCGTGAAGCACATCGTGCTCGCGCACGGCGGGAATATTGCCGTGCGATCGAGACTGGGCGAAGGCTCGGAATTCATCTGCCGCTTTCCTTCTAAGTGAGGCTTGGCCTTCAGCGCGCGCAGCAGTCCAACACAAATGAGGTATGCCGATGAGTCAACAAACGCCGAGGCCTTGGCCGCAGGAATTTAAATCCGCTGAAATCTTGTTTGATAGTCATCGACCGGAAAGCTTTGAATTTCGCTCACCCAACGATGGCGCAAGTTACGGTCGATTCTCGCTCCACACCGAGGGCGAAGCGAGTGCCATGATGTTAGCCGTATCGCAAGCGTCAGCGCTTCATGCGGCACCCGTGAGTCTTGCGTTACGAATGGCCGCAGAGGCGCTGGACACTGAGCGCGAGAGTTGGGCAAGACTCATTGCCTTTGAGGGAGGCAAGCCCATTCGCCAAGCACGCATTGAGGCTGAACGCGCGGCGATCACGCTTCGCTGGTCGGCCTCGGAAGCTGAGCGTGTCGCCGGGCAAGTCTTGCCCTTACAAAGTCTTAGCCAGCCGCAAGCCGATGGAAAGTACATCGCAGCACCTTGGGCCTTCACGCAGCTTGAGCCCGCTGGTCCTGTACTGGCGATCTTGGCCTTCAATCATCCGCTGAACTTGCTCGCGCATGCGGTGGGTCCGGCTTTAGCCGCAGGCTGCCCCATCGTCGTGAAGCCAGCTCTGGAAACGGCTCACACGGCACATCGCTTTTGTCAGTTAATCTCGCAAGTCTGGCGCGAAGTGAGTGCGGCCAAGTGTCCCGTGGACTTGGCGCTTTGGAGCAACTCACTCACACAGTCGAAGCTTCGCGATCCGATGTGGGGGACCGTGCAATTTGTCGGCTCCAGCCGCGTGGGTTGGGCGATGGCTCGAGAGGTGCATCCAGGTGTTCGAGTCCTACTCGAGCATGGCGGCGCTGCACCCGCCATCGTCGCCGAAGATGCGGACCTTCAAGCCGCAGCGCAAACGCTCTGCCGTCACGGTTATTTTCACTCAGGCCAAGTCTGCGTCTCGCTGCAAAGAGTTTATGTGCATCGTCATGTTGCGGATGAGTTTCTTCGACTTTTCACTCAAGAAGTCAGGGCGCTTCGCTTCGGTGATGCGATGGATGAGGCGACTGACTGTGGCCCTTTAATTCGCATGCAAGATGCCGATCGAGTTGAGGCTTGGATTCGCGAAGCCGAAGGGAGCGGCGCAAAGGTCTTGGTTGGCGGTCAGCGAAGAGGCGAACGATTCATTGAGCCGACTTTGATTTATGGAATTCCCGAAGCCTCGCATCTCGCAAAAGAAGAGATCTTCGGCCCTGTCGTCGGAGTGCAAGTTGTCGAGGATCTGGAAGAGGCGCTTCGCTTGGCCAACTCAACACCCTGGATTTTTCAAGCCAGTGTATGGTCGAAGTCCTTGGCGCAAAGTCGTGATCTTGCAAATCGCCTACGGGCCACAGCGGTGATGATCAATGAAGGGCCTTCATTTCGGGTGGATTGGATGCCGTTTCGAGGCGAAGGTGCGAGTGGTCGCGGTGTGGGCGGAGTGCCCGGTCATGTTCGGGAGCTGATGCGCGAAAAGCTCCTCGTGGTGCGCTGATTTCAGACCGTTCGCAAAGGCGATCAGTGGGCGTCGCGCAAGCGAATCATTCCCTCATTGATCACATCGAAGGCTTCGCCTTTCAGAATGTTCTCGATCACATAAAGTGCGCAGGTGAGCTTATCAACGAACTTTCCCGAGGGAGTGTTGCCGACCACAAATCGTCGGGGGTGGTGGTTCCAAGCTTCGCGAATTCGATCGTTGAGCTTGAGGGCTTCTTCGTGGGATTCATTGCGAAGCGGGTTGCTGGTGTCGTAGCCCGATGCCCGAGGTGTGTCCAGATGCAGGACCCAGTCGTAGCGATTGACCTCGTCCTCCAGCTTGGTGTTGAGGCTTTTCAAGTAAGCAAATGGGTCGTCGCGATCCGGCCAATACGCCAAGCCGTCCAAGGAGCCTCGATCACAGATGAGAAGTCGATGCGCGTTTTCCGTTGCGATCAATTGCTCCATCTCTCTTTGAATATAATAGATCGCACGCTGTTGATGACGAACGCCTTCGCGATTTGTCCGCCGCGGCCAGCCTCCGCTCCAAAGAATGGAAGCCGCTTCCGGGACGATGACGACTTGATCGCCATATTCACGCTGAATGGCTTGCGCCAGCGTGGTTTTGCCGCCTGAGGGCCCCCCAGTGAGAACAAGTTTAATCGCTTGTGAGGGGTCATAGAGACTGTCTTGATCTGCTGCCTTCATTCTCGCGCACCTCAAATGAACGATCACGGAAAGTTCGGACCCAACATATTGGAAAACACCGAGGCTGTCGACGCTTCTTCGGATTGCGGCTCAGATTGGATTCAGGGGCGCCGGACTTGTGCGGAGAGGGCGGTGTGATCACTCAGTTTCGACCAGGGTGCGCCACTGTGAGCCGTCGCGCCGACGATCTCCAAGCCGCGAACATAGATTCGATCCAAACAAAAAGTCGGCCGAAAACTGGGAAAGCTTTTGGCGTGAGCACCGAAGCTCTCCCAAAAGACTTCCTGAAGGTCCGCCTCGTCGGCGAAAAAGCGAGTGGCTTTTTCTCGCCAATCATTGAAATCGCCTGCCAATATGAGGGCTTCGTTTTGCGGGATGTGCTGCTGGATTCTCTCGCGAATCCTCTGAAACTGCCGGGCGCGGCCTCGGTCCGTCAGGTCTAAATGCACATTCAAAAGGTGCAAGGGCTGGCCCTCATACTCGATACAAGCGTGCAGAATGCCTCGTCGCTCGAGTCGATGATTGGAGATGTCGATATTTTCTGAGCTGAGAATCGGCAGGCGAGACAAGATGGCATTGCCGTGATGCCCTTGCGTGTAAACGGCGTTTTTCCCATACGCGAAGTGCGGCCAGATCTCGTCGGCCAGAAATTCGAATTGCGATCCCTTCCAGCTTTGCAGCGTGCGTCCATGCCGACGGTGGTCGCCGAGCACCTCTTGCAGAAAGACCACGTCCGCGTTCTCGGCGCGGATGATTTCGCGGATTCCAGCCAGCACGAAGCGCTGGGTGAAGTTGAAGCCTTTATGAATATTGTAACTGAAGATTTTAAGGGCCACGTTAGACCCAGTATCGAAAAAACGCCGAGAGAAGTCGACCAAGTCGTGATCCGACAATTGTTCCACGGTTGAAAATTTCAATACTCTGGGATTGATCCCGCTCAAAGCTCTGCACAAGCTGCGTGATGCTCTCAGATCGCGAAAGCAGGACGTCGACTTCCAAATCATGCAGAAGACTTCTTCGATTGAGATTCGAGCTGCCGATGACGGCGGTGTCATCGATCACCAAGCTCTTGGCGTGCAAAAAGCGGGGTTGGTATTCAAAGATTCGCACGCCGGCCTTCAGTAACCGACGATAGTGGGCTCGGGCGATGAACAGCATGAACCAGACGTCACTTCTTGAAGGTACGATGATACGCACATCAACGCCTCGCTTTGCCGCCTTGGCGAGGCGACGCGAGACATTGCCTGTCGGGGCAAGATAGGCGTTTTCAATGAAGATGCGGTGCTGGGCCCGATCCAATCGTTCGGCAAATTTCATGCGGTGATTGCGTCGCAGTCGGCGCGTGAAATTGAGCCCCACGGGTGAATTGCGGGTCTTGGTCCGACGTGGAAAGCGAAATTTGAGTCGGGGGCGCAGGCGAATTTCATTTCGCTGAGGAGATCTGTTCCACGCATGGTCAAAGGCATCGCGAAGGTCGGCGATGGCCATGCCTTGCAACTCAACCGCCGTATCGCGCCAGGCGGCTTGCCCCATGAACTCCGCACAGTGTGTGCGACTGACGTTGATCGATCCCACAAAAGCGATCTCCTCATCAATGACGCTGACTTTCCGGTGATTTCGGCGATTCAGTCGTCGCAAAAAGGAGAGCCGGTAGCCGGATTTGGGTTCGCGCGCTCGCGGTAGCACGTGGGCCCATGGCCAGCGGCCTTGCGTGAATCTCGCTCGCACACGGGCCCAGACCTCACCCATAATGAGAGGATGGTAGACGCGAACTTCAATACCTTCACGAATGAGAGCTTCGGCCCGTTCTTCCCACCAAGCGCGCGCGCCAATGCCATCGACCAACAAGCGCACGCGAACTCCTCGTCGTGCCGCTTGTATAAGTGCGGTTTCAACACGTGCGCCAATGGGGTCGATATCGAAAATATAAGTCTCAAAGTCGATGCTGGTTCGGGCCGTGGACCAAGCCTGCAGCAAAGACTCAAAGTAAGCATCGCCATCAAACAACAGCTTCTCGCGGTCCCAGGCGTTTATGCTCATAGAGTCTTCCGTCCATTGGGCCAACGGCCATCACTTCGCCTTGGTGTTTTCTCCCATGGCCTTCGCACGCAAGCTCTTGAGGCGATCGGCTTCTTCGCGCGGCATATGCACGCCGGAAGATCCTGTGTACCCCAGCTTCACGCTTTCTTCGAGATACTTATAGCACTCGCGAGCCATGACTGAATTTGGCAGCGTGTGAATGCACATCTCGTAGTAGCGTTCGTGCAGCGTCCAGAAATTCATATCGCGCGAGGCCTCGGCCGCCTTGCCCGCCATCAGCAGCGCCTTGGCGCGAGCCGCATTCGGTTCAGGGTGCGTCGAGAGCCATTGGTGGAGATCCGCACTGGCGCGAAGATAGAGAAGGTCTTGGCCGCGCTCTGTGGCTGAAGAAGCTCGCTTCTCGGCTTCCTTCAAGAGACGATCCGCGCGCTCAAGACGACTGTCGGGTTCCTTTTCTCGCTCCCATTTATCAATCGATTGCATCCACGCGCGCGCACTGTCCTTCAGCGAAGGCGGCGTCTGCGAGTTTCCTTGAATCGCTTTGACGACTTCGCGCGCATGCGTCGGGCTTTCTTTGTAGCGAACGCTCAGAGCCAGCGCGCTTCGCGCCGCCTTCTCCCAAGCAAACAAATCATCCTTGGCAAATTGCCGATCTTTCACGCCCGCAATGTAAGACTTGAGCGCATCATCGAATTGGCGAGTCGCCGCGAAATAATCGCCGCGAGCGAGCGGCGAAAAGTTATCGGTGTTGATCGCCAGCGCGGATCGACCTGAGAAATCAGGTCCACCTGCAGCTTGCGTGTGGCATTGGATGCAATAGCTCATGGATTCGCGCAGGGTGAGGCGAGCATAATCGCGATTTCCGCTTTGGAAGGCGACGATGGCTCGTGCCAAGTCCTCGTCCAGCATTTCCGCAATGGGCGTGAAAGCGGGATCGCTCGACGGCTTGCTGCCTTTTTTCACTTGATGGGCCATGGCTTTCAGCTGGCTCATCGAGTTCTGCACCAAATCGGCCTTGGCGGGATCATTGAACGCACGATGATCGGCGACCAGCGGAAGAAGCTGCGTGAGCGACTGTGAAAGCTCTTGCATTCTCTCCGACCACTCGCCCGAGGGCTTTGAAGTTGAATTCGGAGATGAACTCTTGGCGTCTTTATGCGCGGATTCGCAGCCGATGATCAGCATCGCCAAAATGGCAATTGAGCTGAAACCAAGGGCAATACTTAAGCGGTGGCGCACCGAGTGCGCCGATCGGCCCACGGCCAAACGAATCAGAGTAACGGGCGTTTTCATGAAGGGCTTCCTCCGGTCGTGGATTCTGTCACAAGCTTCAGCGGCACCAGTTGCACTGGACCACTTCAGAATCCTAGGGCGCACGAGGAGGTCGTGTCACGCAACTCGAGAAGAAGAATGGGGGATCGTCAGCTCATCGAGCTTGGCACCGGGGTCGAAGTCGGCAAGTTTGATTTCGCCTGTGCGCTCCAGCTCGCGAACTCGAGCGAAGAGTTGAAAACGTGCGGCATCCATCAGCTCTGGCGAAAACGCCGCAGCTTCAATCTTGGGCCGTCGAAACGGATCAAGGGCCTCGAGCCAATGGCGCTGGAGTTGGGGATCAGCGGCCTCTTGCAAGGCACTCGCGATTCCCCGACAAGTCGCATCGTCGAGTGTGAGGGCAATTTGTCTCAACACAGCCTGAGGCCAGCGCGCCACGCGCTCAACATTCAGGACCTTGGTCCTAAGTAGGGCCGCGAGGCTCGGATCCTCGTGTTGCAGTGATCGAAGCAAATGCTTTTGCCGCTCAGGAGTCGATGACTCGAGCATCGCCAGCATTTGTCCTAGGCCGCCATTTTTTCGAAATCTCGCCATCAGTGACATGGCACCACTCCAAAATTGCCGCAAACGTTCTGCGCCGACTCCATAGATCAGCGTGCGTTGGGAACTCAGCCCAACTTTAGTCTTATCGGCAGAAACGAAGTGAAACCTAAACCACAAGCGGGAGGCGGCCACGACCTGTGCGGTGAGGCGGGATGAGTGTCTCAAAGTGAGACTGGTGCTTTAGAACTTTAACGAGGCCACAGCGTGATTCGAGTTTGCTCATGCTCGGGAACGCGGGCGCGCAGGTGATCCATCAGTTCCCGAGTTGTGTAGCGGCTGGATGCGTGGATGAGCACAATGTGCGAAGATTCGATTTGCGGAAGGGCCTTCAAAAATTCGTCGAAGTGAATGTGACCCCATTCACGAGCGTTTGCGACGCTCTTTCGCTCATCCCAGTAAGTGACTTCCATGAACAAACACTTCGAACTTCGCGCCATGGACGATTGCAAAAACTCAATCCGCGTGTCGCCTGTGAACGAAAGCAAATTTTCGTCGTAGTACTCGTCGAGCTCAACACCCTCGCGTCGCTTTTGCGAAAGTTCTTGCGGCGTCGCCTGGCTCCACTCGGACTTCAGACGCTTACGTTGTTTGATGAGTGAATATCCCAACGAGGGCACGCGATGAAATGTCGGAAACGGTTGCAGCTTGTAGCCTTGCCCTAGGTCATAGCTCTCGCCGGCTTTGGCGGCGCGAAAGTCCAACTCGTATTCGAACTGATCAATCTCGTGCCAGATCTTCATCATGCGGTGGAAAGGATCCAGCGCCGACTCGGGCATGTACACCACAGGCGTGGGTCGACGCTGCATGGATTTTTGCGAAATCAAGTACGGCAGTCCCGAAGCGTGATCCATATGGGCGTGGGTGAGCGCGATATTCGAGAATCCAACCTGCCAAGGTAAACCTTGGCCCACGTCAAAGAGAATTTGCGCTTCAGGCACGCCGATGGAAGTGGTGATGCCGGCTAATGAATAACCGACAAAACGATGCCCTGCCAAATTCAGTGAAAAGCCGCGTTCGAGACTCAAAGCGTTCTTCCTGAAGCCAAGGCCGAGGCCATGGCGTCATGACCCAGCCACACCACCGGACGTGAGCAAGTCCAAGCGTCGTGAAACATGAGCGCACCCGTGGCGCGAAAGACTTGTTCGCTGAGGAGACTTGTCATCGGCTGTTTCTCATCGGCATTCAATGCAAACAGCTCTTCGCTGGCACTCAGCATCTTCTCCATTTGCTTGAGCTCGCTCGCCTGCGGCCACTTGGCAAATTCAGAGTGTCGTTGAATGACCTCACTTGAAACATAGGCATCCACAAACTCCTGAATCTTATCGATGAAGGCCTGACTTTCGCGAAACTCGGGTTTCACAAGTTGTGTGGCCTCTTGCAAGATTGTCTCAATTCGCTTTTTTCCAAGCCCTTCAGCTGAGCGCAAAGAATTTCGAAGCGCACCCAAAAGCGGGTAGAGCGAAACTTCGACACCGATGAAAATCGATGAAGAGTTGGTGAGGATCTCCGGGCAATTGTAGACGCAAGCGCGATGGCCCTGGGCCTGCGCTTCGGCGGCGTAATCCTCAAGCTTCATCTTGGCCCAGCCTTGAAAGTACGGCGTGTAGGTTTGCCAACGCATCTGACCCTTCGTCAGAATTTCTGTACCGTGATAGCCGAAGGCGAGATAGGAAGCGCGTCCGCCGGACTTTTCGATCTCGCTTCGCAAGGCCGCACTTTCTTCGATCAGGACTTTGAAGGTCTCAGCTGTGACCTCATCAAAATTCATCAGTGCAAATCGACCCAAGTCGGATTCATAGAGTGCTTGCGATGAGACGTGGCGATCACCCTGGCCTTTAAAGACGCGATTCATCACCGGCATGATCACTTTCGTGCGCGGCACACCGCCGGCCATCGTGTGGCAGAAGATCACATTCTTTCCCGGCGCAATATGAGTTTTCAGCTCACGCATGTAGCGTCGGACTTGATCGCGGAAGCGAGCTCGACCGCGATCGCGTGCGCGTTCCAGAGCTTGCAGATCAACTTTGGCCTGAATCCAATCGCTGAGTTTCACGCCATCAAACAAGCTCACCGCCGTGCGCGCCGAACCTGTGTCGCCAACTTCAATGCTCTCCAAATCAAATCCGGCTTCGAGCGGCACATTGATGAAGGGCTGGGGTTGAGACGCAAGCTCATCGCTGGTGAGGGCGCGAAGTTCGCCCTCGGGAGTTCGGCGTCCCACGGTTGAGCGAATCACTTTCAATCCACGTCGTGTGGCCTCGTCGACGATGCCGTTGGCATAGCCGCGCGCGAACAATTCACCGAACACCACCAGCACATCGCCGGCTTGAAAGCCGGCTTCGGCGGGAAGTTCACGCAAAGCAGGCAAACGACTCGGGGACAACTTGGACGTGTGGAACATAATCGCTCCTTCGAGATTCGACTCGGCCTAAGCTCTCGACGCTCGCCTAAGCGCATAGTGTCAGTCAAAAGCTTGTGAGGCGAAAACAGCTGATTTTGCACCGAAAGCCTTGCGTTGATTCCACTCAGTTGAGCGGCGGGCTTACTGCGCAAAATCGGTGACAAAAATTGGCGGTTTCCTGCGCACATTGGCCGGGTGAATGGCCCCCGACGCACATAATGGCTGAGCCGCGTGCAGCCTATTGGTCGCGAAGTTGAGGTAAGCCTTGGGGGTAATGGACGAAGGTTGCGCGCTTATTGCTAGGTCTTATTGCTGGGTATGGCGAGCTGTATTCGAGGGAAGCCAAAGAGGCTTCCGGAGATCGCTTGTTGACCTTGCCCGTGTTGACCTTGGAGGACCTGCCATGTCGTCGGATCTCAATTCAAAGCCAGCGTCTGAGCCAGCGTCAAATTCAGGTTCACACACAGCCCATCGAGGACCAGTTCGCCGCACGCGACTCACGCGTCGGCAATTGAATCGGCGTTGGTTTTGGCTCGTTGCAGGTTCGAGCTTCATGGCCGGAATCATGATGGGATGTGGTAAGCCCCAAGATTCATCAGTGCCAGTTCGAATCGCCCCACAAACAGAATCCGAGAAGGCCCTTTCCGAGTGCGCTCGACGCTCTCTTTCCGCACAATTCAAAACTCTCGAAGGCGAGGCGCGGCCTGTGTGCCGTCGCACAGCCGACGGGCAGTTGTCGGATCGAATGCTTCGTCCTCGCTATCAAGCTCAACATGCTGAAGGTCGTATTTCGATTCGTCAGGCTGTGGCCCTGAGACAGGTTGTCGCCGCCGGGCAGACGGCCATCACCGCTGAACAGCAGGGCGAAGTGGTGCGTTTTGTGAACAACATTTGCCGACCGGCGATCACATCGGTGTTTCGTCGCTCTGGCGTGCGCGTCGAATTTGGCTTCCGAATGTTCCGCGCTGACATTGATCAACTGGATTCACCCGCAGTCGTCGAAGCCGCAGGAGCCACGGATCGAGTTCGCGGCACGCGCGTGCAAAGCATCATTGACTTTGAGGTCACCGACACAGGCCTTCGCTTGGCCGATGAGCCAGAGGCTGTCGCTTCGGGCTCACTCACGCAGACGGATTTCAATGTGCATCAGGCGTTCTGCGCTCAGCTCGCGCTTCGCTTATCGGAAAACTTAGGCTTCACTTCGGGTCGAGACTGCGCATCGCGAGCTCAGCCGCAAAACGCCGCGGCGGGGAAAACCGCCGCCGTGTTTAAGGCCACCAGCGCGCAAGAATTCTTCGCGCAAGCCAAGCTGCAACCTCAAGATCTGGAAGAACTCTATCGACCGATCTGCCAGGGAAGTCCCGCCGCCGCGCCAGCTCCGAGCGTCGGCGCAACACCCCAACCTTCGCCGACTCCCGGTGCGGACGTTGATGAACCGTTAGCACCCGTCGCCGCAACTCCGAGCGCTTCGCCCGCTCCCAGTGCGACGCCCGCTCCCAGTGCTTCGCCGACTCCGAGCGCTTCGCCGGCGCCGCCGGCGCAGCCAAGTCCGGTGCCGCGACCGGCAGGACCTACTGTGGCTCCTGACGCCGAATAATCGGCGTCAACGCCTTGCCGTCCAAGCGAAGCCTTGAGACAAATTCGAACTGTGAACTCGGATCAAGGCCCATCCGCAAAGTTTAATGCATCGGACTCGGACCAAAGCGCGAGTCAGCAGCCGCGTTGGCCGTGGACGACCAAAGAGCACCGCGATTTCCATTTCGATCGCGGGGCTTGCGTCTTCACGCGCGAAGCATTGTTTTCACGAGGTCACTGTTGTGACTCGGGCTGCCGCAACTGTCCTTATCGCAATCCGAAAACTTCCCATCGCCGCGTGCACGTTCTTGTCCCGAGTTGGACCGAGACTTTACTTTTTGCCGGCGCGCAAGTCGTCGGTCGCACGCGATATTGCATTCATCCTCGAGATCTAGTCAGTTCCATTCCATCGCATGGCGGAACCAAGACTTTGCAAACGGAAAGTTCGACTTCGTCCTTGGTGAGGCCAGGTGATTTGGTGATCTTGGATCGTGACGAAAATCCCAAGGCCTATCTCGAGAGCTTTCAATCGCTCGGCGCAGAAGTCCTCGCCACGCATGTTCGCAATCTCGAAGATCTGCATAGGGAATTGGGCCTGCTCGGCGAAGTTTTCTCAAAGGCCAACGAGCTTGAGCCCGCACAATGCTTCAATCACTTGCGCCATCGCGCTGAATCGCTGATGCGGCTTAAACCCTCGGGTCGCTTGCCGATCTTGCAGTCGATCGGACAGGAGTGGAGCGCGGAACACGATACGGCACTGGTGATTTGGCAGCAGAAGACTTCGCCCGAGGCCACAGACGAATCAAGCCTCGGCGACGCACCTCAGAGCGAATCTCCGAGATCCTTGATGTTGGCTTCGCCACAAGTCTTTCTCGGCGATGTCTTCTCGCGTTTGACGGGGCGAAGGCTATGGTGTCCGCCCGAAGCTCCGAGTCAGAATCAGTTGGGCGAGCCATTTCTCAACCCCTATCCGCAAGTGCCGAGTCTGCCGCAAGGGATGCAAGTCCTCCTTGTGACCGAGCCGTTTCCATTTTGGCGAAACTTTGAAAATTGGGCCGGACACTTCATGTCCCATGGCGCACGCGGCGTTTATCTCGTTGACGGTGAAGCCATGAGTTGGTTTGGCCTTCGAAGCCTACGCCTTCTTGAGGCCTTGCTCGAAGGCTGATGGCGTAGGTCAGTACAACAATCGGATACCGAGCATCATTCGGCTCAGTTCAACAAACAGGATCACTCCTAGAATGACAATCAAAGTTCTTATGGTCCGCGGTTGAAGACGTAAGTCTCTTCGAATCAGAGCAAATGAAACTATGTTCATGGCGAATAAGAGGCTTCCCATACCAAAAATCACGTATTCTGGCCCAGCTGTTTGCGCCGCGATGATGCTAAATAAGAGGGTTGCTACATAGAATTTGATCCTCTTGCCATTCATCTGGTTAATCACCTTGTTGTCAAAGTTGAAGTAAGAGGAAGCAGCAACATAAGATGCAAAGTTGCAATAGTGGAGTTTAGGGATCAAAGATTATGAGCCCGCTCAATGAGGCTCATGCGTTTCAATTCGCGATAGCTCGATCCTATTGGACCGTCCGTTGGTGAAGCAAACCTTAAGCATGGTATCCACAACTCGCGTCTTCGATTTGCTCTGCTGAGTCGAGTTGTAGACATAGTAAATGCAGTCGCCCAGCTTGGCACTTGGGGTACCCTTATCCTTTTCGATTTGCTGGCGACTCCAGTTCAGTCCTGTTCCTGCAAGCTTGATGTGGCGATTGACGGATCGAGATGGCGTGCAGGCTGGCTCTTGAGTTGACGTTGTCGGAGCGGACTGAAGTTTGACTTTGGTGATCTGGGCTTTTGCGCTCCCCATCTCTCCTGACTCAAATGCGACGACGGATTTGTCTTTACCAATTAAACAAACAGTTTTGACAGAGCCAGCAGCATCGCCGGAGTTCGATTCACGACTTCCGCTGAATTTGGCCATGACATCATTGAGAGTTGATTGACCGATTGTTTGATCAAGAATGCGTAGGTGGGAGTCTGAAAACTGACTTCCTGGGATCACATTCACTGGCACCGAGACTCCTGGCTCCACTTCAAACTGGGTGGTTGAGTTGGCCGATTCAGTAGCAGTGATCAGCATCAAAACTGTCAGAATCCGTTTATGGTACCACATCGATCACTTCTCCTTGGATTCGGTCTTGCGGCGCGGAGATTTCCGCGATCATCAAAATTAAACGTGGCCGATTCGCCAATGGAAGTGTCGCTACGAAGGGCGAGCTCGCCTGAGTCTTGGTATTGGAAGTTCAGTGCGCCAAAAGAGACTAAGCGATCTTGCGCATCGGTGGTCGCAGTGAACGAAGCGCCGCGCTCGCTTGTGAGCGTGCGATTGCCATTAATCACATTTCTACTCTTTTCCTCGTTCTTCAACTTTTGGAAGAACCTTTTCAATTTTCTCAATAAGGGCTTCGACATCACTTTCCGACAAGTTCACCTTTCGGTCTTCAAAGGCAGCCACGCCCTTCGACGTGATCCAGAGGCTCTTCTTGGATTTTGGATTATAAACGCGGCCCAGAAACAGTATCTCCTTGGATTCTTCATTCTCAACTTGGCGGCATGCTCGCTCATAAGTGCTCAAAATTTCTGGCGAGCGCGTTGTTATAAACTTTCTTTCCCTCAAGAAAAATTGCCGCTCCTTCGACTCGAGGTCATCCGGCAGTAGGAACTGAATTTCCAGCCGATCACCAACGTCACAGTCGTTTTCCAATGATCCCGTCCTCGCCGATGCACTCGCCGCAATCAGCACGACAGTTCCAGCCAGAGCCTGCATACAAAAAATTACGCGAGCCATATCAACCTCGAATCTCAGTACGCATCTCGGACGAAGCCATCAATGGGCGTCATGACTGGATTTTCCCACTTATTGATATTGTCCATGCGCGTATGTCCGGTGTCACGAGTTCCAGTTAAGTGTCTCAACTCATGGGCAAGAATCCGCTCTAGGGTGAATTGCTCAAATCCATCTACGGTTTCGAAAAATCTTCCGATGTCGTTTGGATCAACGACGACTTCTCCTGTTTTACATTTCGGATGAGAGCCACGACGATCGTCCGACCACCTAAATCGAATCACATTTGTATCTTCGCTATCATTCAAAAGATCGTGCAGTTCGGCACCTTTTGTGCTGCCGCGTATCTTCGAAAGCGCTTCCCAGAGCCCTCGATTTTGCTGCATTGTACCCGATGCCGTAACTCGCAAGCCACTGGGATCAAGTGGGTTAGTGGGATCGTTTGAAGTCATGCCAAAGATCCGCGAGTGAAATCGGAAAGATCGCGCACACGGTGCAGATCGTGGCCGCTTAACAATTCACCGCGATCTCAAACTGAGATGCGAAGTTAAGAAAAATTAGGTTTTTTCAAATTGAGAATTGCCGATGCGACGGCCGGAGGCTCGGCTCGTCATCGTAAGCCGATGAGCGTGAAGCGCGCCATAAGATCAGAGTGACGTCTGCCGACACTGGGCTCGGCCCTCAACACACCCATCGATCACAACAGGTATTGGGTACGGAGACCGAGGCCCGTCGGCCACTTTTCGCCGCCTTCCCCTGACAATTCTTGGCCTGGAGTTGCTGCATTTTCAATTGAGGCGCCAAAGGGCCCCTGAGATTTCAAGGGGTTAGACGGCTAAATTCGAGGATTTGAGGCACTTAGACCGCGAATGTTTCTTGAATGTTGAGTGACCTGAGGAAGGTGGGTTGCATGGCCCGCAAGCAGCGCGTTCTCAGGCTCAGGTCGGCGCAATTGAAGCGAGGGGGGAACCTCTTGCTGCATCGCCTTTTCGCGCTCTCGATCCTCGCGTTGAGTTTCGCCTTTCATTCCGTCGCTGCTTCACAAACGACGACCAAGTCGACAGCGGCCTCGCTTTCAACGACGACAACTTCCTCGACCCTGGCTCCGCGTGTGCGTGAGTTTCAACTTTTCTATCGATCCAATCTCGGTGCGCGAAGCTTCGCGAACGCCAAAGAACAGAGCCAGTTCACTGGTCTTGGTTTGGATCTCGACACTCGTGTGCGGCTATTGCCGCGTCTTTCGGCTCGAGCCCGCGCGGGACTTTCGTTGAACTCGGGCTATGCCCAATCGCAATTCGGCGATAAGTCGCCGCGATCTGGTGTGATGATGCGAGAGGCCCACCTCACATGGAAAGCCATCGATGGCGAAACGCTTCGACTTGGAATTCGCGCTGGCGCCATCGACCAAGATTCACTCAATGCTTCGCTGTTGGTGGAAGGTCAGCCCTTCCCAGGTGTTGTCGAGCGTTTGGAAGTTGGAAACGAAAATTTCACCTTCGCTTTGGCCGCCCAGCAAGCCATCCCCACATCGTCGACGCTCTCAACACGAGCTGTGGAGAGCGAAGTTACACCCAGTTTCACAACGGAAACCGCGGAACTTGAGATTCATCCTTGGGATGGCTTCACAGGCAAGCTGTTTGCCACGCACTATCGATTCACAAGTTTGCCCTCAACAGTGGCGATCGATAGCCAAGCCCTCGGAAACACCATTGTCGAATTGGGTCCGAACACCTCGCGATTTCGCTATGAGTTTGACGGCTTCGTGGCCGGCGGGGAGTTGAACATGCGTCTCTCCAATTCCCTCAGCTGGTCGGTGAGCGGCCACATGCTTCAGAATTCAAAGGCTCCCGAAACTTACCGAAACGGACAATTGGTTCGCACCGAGTTCAGCCTCGCTTTGCCAGGTGACGTGGATCTGAAGCCCGGTGCGGAAATGTTCTTTCTCGAATCCGATGCAACACCTGGATTCTACGCTTCCGCAGAGCGTGGCCAAACCAATCGTCACGGTTGGGCCGCGGACTTGGGTCTTTGGTTTCGCGAAGAGCGATTCAAAGTCTCGGGCCGCTATGCTGAAGCCGACGTCATCAACACAAGCCTCATTCAAACCGCACAACGCTACTTCATGATTCGATTCGAGACATTCTATGAAAAACTCTAAGTTGCTCGCTCAATCAAATTGGAAGTCGTCGTTGCTGCTGGGCCTGGTGGTGCTGGCGAATTCGGCTTGTATGAAGCCGCAAGGGCGGCAAGTCGATCCCAATGCGCCGGATCTCAACGTCGGTCAGCGCGAAGAGCAAGTCGCCACCTTCTTCAATACCGAAGTGACCGGCACTTCGCAGATTTCAGAAACCGTGCGTGGATTCTCCATTCCCACAGCAAAGCTCTTTAACATCACCACTTGCGTGCAAGACAAGCGGACTCAAGACCGCATCAAAGGGCATCGCTTTGTGATTCGCGGAGGCGAGCGCGAAGTCCAAGTGCAAAGCGATGCGCAAGGCTGTTTGACTTGGCCGGAGTCGATTCACTTCAACTTCTTGGCTGACTCCAAGTTTCTGCCGATCAAACGCATGATCGTTGCACAAGGCATGCATTCAGGTGCCCGCGAAGTGATGTTCGCCATCAATCCGTGGAATTTTGAAGGCGGTCGAGACCTCGTCGATCTGTCGCGACAAACAGTTCCGGCTGAACAAATGGCGAGCCCCAGTGATGTGCCGCGGATTCTGCGCGGTGAATTGGCCTCGGGCGATCGCGCGACACGCAGTCTGTGGGTCGATGATCTTCGCTTCAACATCGTCCACAACCCAGGCAGCACAGCGGGCGCGCAAGTCGACATGCTCGCAAGCCTCACGCCGAAAGTCCTCATGCGGAATATTCGCGGCGAGTCGGCACCCTATGCGCTGACGGATGGAAGATTCCGTCTGCAGTTCTACATCATGGCTCGCACGGATACACACTCCAATCAGTGTTTGATCATCGCTAAGACCGGTGTGCTCAGTGATGTGCAAATGACGGGTGGTCGACTGCGCGAAGAAGTGCGCTTGACCCTCAAGTATCGCAACACCTTCGGTCAGCTTGAACTCGTCGGACGTGTGCAAGCTCAAGAAGGGCCGAGCTCGCTTGAGCCCTTTGAAGCCACTTGGATCATGGGTGATCACAGATCACTCTTGGGACTTCGCTTTGCGGACTTGCGCCAAGCCAGTCTCGCAAGTCCAACGGGACGCTTCGATGCAGATCACTACATGCGCGATTGCGTTGATCTGAGCGACATTCAGGATGAAGCCGATGTGGCACGCCGAATGGCCAATCCGGAACAATTCCGCATGGGCCGTCGAACTGGTCCTGGAGGCGCGCGACCACCGCATCAGCCTTCGGCTCAGCCTGCGGGTCAGCCAGGTGCTCAGCCGCCAGGTCAGCCGCCGGCTCAGCCCGGCGCCACACCCAATCCTCGTCAAGCACCGGGCGCAACACCGGCTCCGGCTGCTGAACCGGCTCCCGCGGACTCGCAACTTCTTCCAAGCGGCATCTCGCGCCTTGAGCCTTTCGAGTTCGACTTCATCACATCGCGATTTGAAACTATTTTGCCGGATGAAACGGCGACAGAACGTACTCTCGCGTATCGATCCACCACTTGCGTGACCAATCCCATCGATCCCAGTGTTCCGCTCAGGGATATGAACTTTACGGTTGTGAAAATTGACGGTTCGGAAATCAACGTCCGCACCAATCACCGCGGCTGCTTCGTGTGGAACGATCAAATCGCCCACAAGTACTACATGCCCGAACAATACATGGTCCGCTACGTGACCATTAAGCACTCGTCGGGCTTTCAAAAGCGTCTCGGTGTGGCCTTCAACCCATGGGACAACGAAGGTTTCACTTTCGCACGCGACATTCGCGAACTTCAGCCCAGCTACTTGGCGCAAGTGAACTCGCGTGAAAAGCGGCCGTCGCAGCTTTTGCTGACGAACTTTCAGGTCAACACGCAACGCTTTCGCTATGAAGTCGATGAGTTCCTAACACTCAAAGTGAAAAAGTCTTTCCTCATCGACATCAGTCCTCGCGTCCTGCGCTACAACTCGATCACGCGCGGTCTGCAAGCTCACGAACCAATTCGTGACGGAGTTTATTTGCTCAAGGTGGCTTTCCAGAAGGACTACCGAATTCCGACGGGCGATGCCGCCGAGTACGTCTCAGCCGTTCGTCGTCTCGTGCAGGTTCGCGCCGGCAAAATCGTCACGCCGATTGAGATCTCCATGCGCGATCTGCGTGTGATGCGCATTCGCAACAATTTCTTGATCGAGCTTGCGACCATCGACGCCAAACGACTGACGCGCGAGCAGTTACAGTCGCTCAATTACGACGGCGACCTCGATCAACTGCAAGACCCAGAATCAGGATTGGCCGCGCGTACATTCGTGGGTCCAATTGTTCCCATTTCCAATTCATTCTCGGCACCCTTGCGTCCCACCGACGACCTTTCAGAAACCTATTGCCGCTCCATCGACTGTGATGACTTGAAGCGAGCCGACCTGGTTCCCAGCGCCGAAGTGAACGTCGATAGCGCCCGCTACTTCGGAAGTGTTCGACACTTGTCGAACAAGTCGGTGACCGACCTCATTCGCCGAAAGGCCGAGTTGGATTCGCAGTATGTGGCGCGTATGCGTGACAAGACCAAGCTGGGGCAAATGCTTCGCGAGTCCAACGTCGAATATGTGTCGCTTAACAATGAGGCGCAAAACCTCGCCGCCGATCCCATTGCTCGTACCAACAATAAGGTGTTCGCTCCTGGACAAGGCTTTCAGCAGCTGATGTCGGGCCTGAACGTCAACGCCATGGATGTGGAGCAGCTGCGCGGTCGATTCCCGCCCATGGGCTCGCTCTACACCTTCCGAAATCTCGTGGGCCGAAACCCACTGAATCCGCAGGAACTGCGACAAGTTGTTCGCGGCGAGGCGACCATCTCGCGAAGCCTTGCGGCGCGCCTTTGCCTTGTCTTCAACGAACGCATGTTGCATCGAGAAGCTCCGGCGGCTGCGGGAACACCCGCACGGACTCAGCATCGTGCCTTCTCAGACGCTTCCTTCCTCAACGACATTTGCGCGATGTCCGTGCAGATGGCGCGAACGCCTGAAGAAGCCGTGTTTGTCGTCGATCGCAAGATGCGCGTCTTCGAAACTTCGGACTACCGCTATCTCGGTGGCCGCACGATGAACTTGAGTGTGGGCGCGGACTTCTCCTTTGGTCGATCCAAGTCAGACAGCGAGTCTTGGTCCTACGGCTGGAGCGCCACTTCGCCAGTGTTGGCCATCCTCAAAGCCGTTCCGGGACTCTCCACCTTGCACGCGATTGCCGACGGTGTCGGTATCTCCGCGGGTTATGGTCGCTCGCTTTCGACATCGCAATCCACCAACGAAGGCTTCGGCGTCTCAACGGGCACCGGCCTCAGTCTTGAGATCGCGCACGTCGCGCTCAAGGTCGCCAAGCACGAACGCTGTGGTGTGATCCGTATGAGTCCGCGCTACATCGAAAGCTACGCTCGCGTGCTCTTCTCGCGTTTGCCACGCGATCTTGAGCCCCGTGAAAAGCTCAACCGACTCACGCGAGGTATCATGATCTGCGATGGCGCCGTCGATGAAACGCCGATCGTGATCAATGAGCAGTACTCGTACTTCTCGCAAGCAGTGAATGACGAAGTCATGCTGGATCCAGGCGACATTCTCAATCACCCGTGGATGTTGGGTCTGAGAGGTCGTAACGACTTCACGCACTTCATCAACCTGATCGCTGCCAGAAAGCGCGGTCCGAATGAAGTGACGGAAGAGATTCGCCTAGGAGAATTGCCACTGGAGCGCTTGTCGGCGGCCTATCGTTCGGTTGCGCCCAGCTTCCCCGGTGTGCTGTCTTTGGATCCGGAGATGTTGCGAGGAACCAACCTCATCGACACGGATCGGCCCACCGAGCCACAAGCCAGATAAGATCAAAGTCGACCGCGCCCCAGCGGTCGACAGCACCTCAATAGAGCCAGGCTTCAAATTCGGCGAAGCCAACTCAGCACAGCTTGTGTGGCGCCGGTGCGCGCTCGCACTTGAGCGATCAGCCACCCTCGCCACTCTGGATGCTGTTCAAGTTGCGCAAACAACTTCATCACGACCGAGCGACATGACTCAACGTCGGTGACGACATGAACTGCGGCCTGTGGCGACTCGGCCCCCGGCGCAAAGATCTTTTGGAAGGCGATCGCCTCGCGATTATTCAAATGATGTGGTCCCAGAACGCAAAATGCTCCGGCCGCCAACGGCTCCATCACCGAATGCACGCTTCGACGGAAGCTTCCCCCCACCGTCGCCACCCACGCATCGCTATACAATTCAGCGAGGTAGCCCACCTGATCCACCACCAGCACATCAAGATCGGCTTGCGGCAAATCGCGAATCGCCGAGGCCAAGGCGACACGCTTCGCGCCCCATGACGAAGTCGCCTGCTCGACAATCTGCTGACAAAATTTCGGCGAGGTTTCGTGGGGCACGATCACCAGCCTCGGCCGCGTGCCTGGCATCGACGCCCAAGCCGGTCCAACCACTTCAAGATCTTCGGGCCAAGCGCTTCCCACGATCCACGATCGCGATTGTCGCCAAGCCGGCGGTAAGGCCTTGGGCGAGGCCAAGCGCGCCAGCACCTGATCGTAACGAGTATCACCTGCCACGCGCACGGGGAGCTTCAGCGCGGACTCGTCGTCACTCGCCAAACCTTCTAAAAATTGCGCATCTTCCGAATCGACGACTTGGATCTCATCGAATCGACTCAAGGCATGCAGCGTGAGTCGGCGGGCCAGAGGCCTAAGTCGCGCTGTCGCCGCCCCAAAGGTCGACGAAAAGAGCAACAGAGGTACGCCCGCAACTTTGAGCTTCTCAATCATTCCCGGCCAGACATCCGTGCGAGCCAGCAAAACGGCTCGGGGTCGAAAGTGCGCCAGGAACTTCGACCAAACCCAAGGTTGATCAAACGGAAGTGGCGCCGACCACGTGACGCCTGGGAAATTCTCCACTTGCCGACGATAAGTGGGGGAGAAGTAAGTCACCAGAATTTTGAATTCAGGCCGATGGATCTGCAGTTCGCGAATCACGGGCTTAGCGTATTCGAACTCGCCGCTCGCGGCGTGAATCCACAGCACTTGATCTTGAGGCGAAGGACGAGGCTGCCGCCACCAAGCCTGCTCGCGGCGCAGTCGCCAAGTTTCCTCCAGCTTGCGAAGTCCCGAGCTCACATCGCTTTCCCAGCCCAGCATCCGCAAAAACTTGAGCACCGCACTCAGAACGCAAAGCAAAGCTTGAGCGATGAAACTCAATCCCCAATAAAGGTGCAAAAGCCATCGATCACTCATGTGTTTTGTTCCATGAGAATGGACTTGGCGATCTCGACAACTCGAACCGCGTGCAGGTCACGCAAGCACTTTAAAGTTTCGCGATTGCGGCAGGGGTCTCGGCCGTCTTTTGAGCAAGGCTGACAATCCAATCGTAGACTCGCCGTGCGCCCCTTCGGACTGACGGTGAATCCAAATGCCGTTGGGCCAATGATGGCCACATGCGGTAACTGCAAGCGATCAGCCACATGCAAAAAACCTGTATCGTTGGCAATCAAGGCACGACAAAGCGACAAGGCATGCGCGGACTCCGCAAGCGTCCATCGGCCCAGTGAATTGAAGGCGCGAGGTCCAAGTTCGTCGACCAAGACTTGCGCAAACTGATCTTGCGGTCCGCCGAGCACAAGAAAACTCTGGCCGGGAAAAATTCGCCCAAGCTCCTTCACCAACTCAATCCACGAAGTTATCGGCCATCGTTTGTTGGGCCATGCCGCAGATGGCGCCAAGGCGACGACACCTCGGGCCTGAGATCTCACCCAGGTGGCAAAATCCGCAGGAACTTGCGCAGACTCAGCTCGCCAAATTGGCATCGCATACTCGGGCCGCTTGTTGGTCAATGGACCGAGCCAAGGCTTAAGCGGCGTCAAAAAGCTCACCGCTCCTCGCTTTTCAAGCTGCCAGCTTCGCCATCCCAACCGCAAATACAGAAGCCGAATCCATCGATACTTCGGTCGCACCAAAATTCGCGTGATCGCCCAGCGCTTCCAGCGCAAGCGGCAAAGCCATTCGAGGCGAATACAATTCCTGACCCAAAAGCTGCGCAGATTCGCGTGCGCATCATAGACCTCGTCCACTCGCGAGGCCAATTGCCAACTCAGTTGAAGTAAGCTCCAAAGTCCTTGGCGCCGATCAAAGGCAATCACTTCATCGACAAAGCCTTGGCGATTCAGCAACTCGGCAAAATCTGAACGCACAAGCCAAAGTACTCGTCGTCCCGAATCACGCAAAGCTTGCGCGGCGACCATGCACTGAAACACATCGCCAAAGCTTGAAAATCGCACAAGAAGTGTCGTCACCGAGACATGCTACCGAGAAAGAGCGAGGGCTGACAAAACCAAAATCAGCTGGCTCACTTGCGTGGTTGTCCTCGTCCATGCAACTTGTGCGAGCACGCCGAGATCCATTTCTCGCAGACGCCCTCATCGCGACACGCCTTGAGGCTTAGGCGTTCGTTGGGGCCTGTCAGGCACTGATCCTGACCCCATCGAGTTCGGGCGTCCGAGTTGTTCGGCGTCCGTCCGCAAGTTGGGAAAATCCACACCTTGCCATGCGGCAAAATTGATCGGCCGAGCGCTCCTCACCAGCACAACCACTCAAGTGAGCCAGCTTGAGGTGACACAGAAGGGCCCCCGTTGAACTTGCGTTTGTAAAGCTTGCGAGCCCCATCCGCGGTTCAACGTCTGAACCGATTTGGCTGGTCCTCGCAACTGGCCAAAGTTTTGCCACTTTCTGCGGCCAAGACCGCGTCGGCGCTGAACTTTAGGTCTAAGTGATCTCTCGGCGTCAGCGGACACTTTGAAAGGTAAATGGTGAAGAGATGAGCCAGTTCATCGGGCAATTCGTCGGACCAGCCGCAACTCTGCAAGAGAGCTTGCTGATACGTATGCTTCGCCAGAGCCTTGATTTTGGCCATTGGTTCTTGCGTGAACTGCTCTGGCCAAGTCTCGCCGGTGTCGGCCTCCTGCTTCTGCTCGCGAATCAGGCCAATGCCAATCCACAAGCCTCAGGCCCGGCCGGCGCGCAAAATTCCCAAGCCATCGTCGCGGCACCTGTTGGACCCGAGGTGGGGCCGCTGGCGGGTCTACGCGCTGTTTGGTTAGGCGGATGTGTGACTCCCAACGCAGCATCCAGCGTGCGCGCATTTGAAATCTACGCCGTCGCGGATCTCGGTCGCAGCGGCACATCGGCTGTCCAAGCCTTGGTGCAAATTGCCGAAGAGAATCAATCTCCAGGTCAGCTCCTCCATCGAGGCCGCATTGAGGCGCAGCAAGTGCTTTGGAGCCAAGAGGGCATTGAGTTCGTTCTTCAAGGCCGAAATATTCCCCGACAGATCTTGCGCATTCCACGCGCCGTAAAGCCTATGGCACAGGTCACGACGGCGCAAAATGCCAACGTTGGCTTTGTTTGCCGACTCGCGCCTATGGCGAACTGAAAACGGACTCGAGGAATTTCGCGGCGTGCGGCAATGCGCCGAAAGTGTTCGAGGACAATTCGCCCCATGTTTGATTTCACACGCGTGGGGCTTTCATCGCCGAGTTTGCAAACCCCCATGAGTCATGCTTAGGCTTGGGGCATGAAAAGCCTCACATCGATTTTTGAAAGCATCTGGTCGGACTACACGGCGTTCAACCCGCACGCGAAAACCATTTACGATCAAATTCTCGCGCACGAGCGCCAAAAGCATCCCGAGACTCGCGCGCTCGTGAACGATCACATCGCGCTTCGCACCTTCAATCACCCGCGCCTGAACATTCAAGTGCTGGGTCGCCTTTTTGAAAAGCATGGTTACGAGGCCAAAGGCGAATATCATTTTGAAGACAAGAAGCTCTACGCTCGCCATTGGGAACACAGCGATCCGGCAGTTCCCAAAGTCTTCATTTCCGAACTTTTGACTCAGCACTTTTCGCCGCGTGTGCGCGAGATCGCCGATGCGGCCGCAGCTTCGTTCACGGATGCGCAGCTGGCGGCTCCGGAAATTCTTTGGGCCGGTCGACCTTGGAAGGCGAGTCACGCTGTCTATCAAGAGCTGCTGAAAGAATCCGAGTACGCCGCATGGCTTTACGCCTTCGGCTTTCGCTGCAACCACTTCACGGTCTACTTCAACGCGCTCAAGAGTTTCACTGACCTCAATGACTTGAATGACTTCTTGATCGGCAAAGGCCACAAGCTCAATGCCGCCGGCGGCCTCATCAAGGGGACTCCACAAGAATGCCTGGAGCAAAGCTCGACATTGGCAGGCAAAGTGCACCTCGAGTTTAGCGACGGACGCTTTGAAATTCCGGCTTGCTACTACGAGTTTGCGCGTCGATACCCGCAGGCCAACGGTCAGCTCTACACCGGCTTCATCGCCACAAGTGCTGACAAGATTTTCGAGTCCACAAACGTTCAGCAGTCTTCGCGCTAAATCTCGGGATCGCGAATTGCGTAGGCTAACTAAGGCGCGCCAAGGCCTGCGCGCGCGGCCTGCCATTCGTTGATACAGGCGCGAAGATCGCGGGGATTTTCCGGCGCATTCACATCTAAGTTGAATCGCTTTTGCCACAAGCCCACATCGCGCCAAGCGCCGAGCTTGTGTCCCGCATCGCGCATGACGCCGACAGCTTCAAAGTCGAACTTCTCGTGAAAGTGCACACTCGCATCGTTCGGTAAACCGATCACCGCAAAGGCGTTGCGCCGCCCTTGCAGGCGAAGCAACTCAAAGAGCTCCTGATACAGGCGACTGCCAATCCCTCGCGCTCGAGCCGCTTCATCAATATAAACAGACACCTCGCAAGACCACTGATAGGCGATGCGCGTGCGAAACGCGCTTGCGTAGGCATAGCCCACGAGTTGCTCATGGCGACTCGCCTTGCTCGTGTCGAGTGCGACCACCCACGGATAAGACTGCGTATAGTCGCGAATGCGCTTGGCCATCTCACTAGCGTCGGGCGCTTGGACTTCGAAAGTCACCCAAGTCTCGCGAACATAGGGAGCGTAGATTTCGGCCATGCGGGCCGCATCTTCTTCGCGAACGACATCAATTTGCATGGCACCTCTAAGTGTTCAACTTTGACCGACGATGCGGTTGAGCGAGCTTGCCGATTGGGGACGACTAGCCTGAACGACAACTCCTGAACGACCACTCCAAAACGACAACGCCAACAAACCAACGACGGTCGAATTCCCTGAGTTCATGAATCTGCCAGCCACTTTGGACTTTGGCGACACGCATTTTCGCTTCGTTAGAAATTCGCTTCGCTCGAGTTTCGGTTCGTTGGAATGAGTGAGTTTGGTGGACCCGAGCAGGATCGAACTGCCGACCTCCGCAATGCCATTGCGGCGCTCTCCCAGCTGAGCTACGGGCCCATTTTTTTGGAGCCCGCAAGTTAACTTTGCCACAAAGCTTCGGGCAAGATGAATTTTGCGAGCAAAAGTGGACGGCTCCACGCGCTGAGGGATTCGGTATCCAAGTGCGTCGGCACCTCGGGCAGGCCTCGCAATTTGAAGTTGACCAGCGCCGCAAACTGACGACGATGGAGATATGAAAAATCAATTCCGGAATCAGCCAACATTCGTTCCCTACGCTCTCAATTTCGGCATGCAGCTCATGCAGATGAGTCATTGGGTTTCGGCGATTTTGATTGCGATGAGTTTGGGACTTTCGTCGCTGGCCTCGGCCAAGGATCTAAGCCAACGCTTGGGTGTCGGCTTCAAAAATCAATTCGCAGCGGATCTGCCAGGAATCGCCGCTCAGTATTGGCCAAGCGCTGATCTTGGTTTGTCGGCGACAGTCGGGATCGACACGCAAACCAACAATTCCAAATTCGGCGGAATGTTGAAGCTCTACCGAGTCATTTACGACGAACAAAATTTGAATTTCTATATGGGCGCGGGCGCTGGGCTGCTCAGCCAAGAGACAGCCGGCCGCAACGAATCTGGGTTCGAAGTGCAAGCCTTCACGGGTGTCGAGTTCTTCCTGCACGGACTTGAGAATTTAGGCTTCAGTTTCGAGACCGGAATTGCGATCACCTCCATGTCATCCGCCACAAGGTTCAGAACCTTTGGCGACTCGCCAGTTCGAGCGGGGATGACCTTTTACTTCTAAGTTCCAAGTGACCGCTTGATTTGAGGTCCTCCGATTTGCTCGCAAAGGCAGATGTTGCGACGCATTTGGCGTTTTTTGTCAGGAATTCGCCCGAGGCCAAAGGGTGAAATCCGTCTGAAACTGTCGGTCCTAAAAGCTCAGCTTATCCATGCAATCGAGTCAGCTTTCGCGAGGGACGCATTTCGTGCAAATCCTCGAGGGTATCAATTCTCATTCCCGACCAGGGCATGGTCATGCCTGAAAAGCCTTCCAAGCGGTGCCAATTTGGACGGCGTTGGTTGACACATCAAGTCAGCTCGCCGATACTCCCGCGATAATGCGCGTGGACCTAAGTGTTTGTTTCCGCTAAGGTTCTTCGGCAATCGGCCCCTAGCACAGAGGAGTAAAAACTCTATAAATTTCGAGGTCTTGGACGTCCGGAACTCGGCCAAATGGCGGTTTGTCGGGCAGCCCAGATCTTTGAGTCGACGGTCAGGACGCGCGAACGCCGACTTTGATTTTGTTTGCAAAGAACCCAAACGCAAGCCGCCGTCAGGCACTTGCAGAACCGGCCGGATCGACAAGGCGATTCAGCCAATGAAAGAGGGAGAAGGACGTTATGGAATCACTCACAAAGATTACGATTTTTTTCGAGCAGGGCGGATTCTGGATGTGGCCGATCTTGGGCTTCCAGTTGGTTTCGATCGCGATCATCATCGAGCGATCCATCGCACTGTTTGCGCGACGAAAACCCAACCAAATGAATTTTGTTTTGGGCTTTGAAGATAACTTCCGTCGCGGCGAAATGGACAGCGTGATTTCCAAGGCCGATGCGTCGAAAGCCGAAATGCCGGTCGCGCGTGCGATCGCTGCGGGCGCCAACGTCGCCAAAAACTTCGGTGGCAAAGATGAAATCCAGGGCAAGATGGACGAAGTTCTCTTGCACGAGAACAACCTTCTCGGTCAGCGCGTCGGCTTCTTGTCGATGCTCGGTAACGTGGCGACCCTCACAGGTCTTCTCGGAACCATCGCCGGTATGATTCAGGCCTTCGCGGCCGTGACTTTCGCCAACCCCGCCGACAAAGCGACCATCCTCGCTCAAGGTATCTCGGTGGCGATGAACACCACAGCTTACGGTTTGATCGTCGCGATCCCGGCACTCGTGGCCTTCGCGATCTTGCAAAACCGCGCCAACGATCTGGCTGAAGACATGAATCAGTCGGCTCTGAAGGTCTACAACTGGCTGAGCTACTCTTACGATCCGATCGTCACTCGTCCGACGCCCAACAAAGGCCAGCGTTCGCCCGAAGCTAACGCGTAAGGATTGAGTAACTTTTCCGGGGTGAATGCCCTTGGGAGTGAGATATGGCGACGAAGAAAAACAAGGACCTCGATTTCACAATCGACTTGATTCCCGTCATTTCGTTGATGTCGGTTTGTATCTGCTTTCTGCTGTTGACGGCAGTTTGGGTGCGAATCGGTTCGGTCAACGTGAAGCAGGCCGTAGGCGGTCAACCCGCCTCGGAGACCGCCAAGAAGCCGACTGTTTGGGTGAATATCAACGGCAATGGCGACACGACATTTGACGTACGGGACGCGCGCATCCCCGCGCGATTGGCCAAGTTGAGCGTGAAAGGCGTCGAAGGTAAGCCCGATCATGCGAAGATCAAAACCTTGATTCAAGATCTCCGCGCGACCGAGCCCAATCTCGCCACAGCTCTCATTCAACCCGAGGCCCAAGCCGTCTATGAGAACATCATTGATCTCATGGATTTGTTTAAGGCTCAGGGCGTGATCGACCTCGGCGTTTCGCCGCTTTGAAGGAGTTGAAGCATGTTGAAAAATAGCGTTGTGAAAACCAACTCCCTTCCGACGGTCCTCGGTGCGACTTCAATCATCGGGCCGACCACGGATGAGAACAAGCGCAAGATCACATCCGAGATGATGCTGACTTCGTTGATCGATGCGTTCTCGATCCTCATGGTGTTTCTGCTGTTCAACTTCTCTTCGGCTGGCGATCTGCTGTCGGTGGGAAAGGACATGCAGCTGCCGAAGGCTTCGGGTGCGGAGCTCGAGCGGAACCCCGTCGTGAAGTTCGATAACGGCAAATACTTTATCGAAGCGACTGAGGTCACACCCGACGGGTTGGTGCAAGCACTCTTGGATCTTCGCAAGCAGTACCAGGAAACTCGTCCAGGCGAAGAGTTCCCGGGAATCTTGACGGTGCAAGCTGATCGTCGCGTGAAGTTCGAACAGCTTTCGAGCATCGTTCAGGCTTCAGCGCACGCAGGCTATGGAGAGATCAAGTTTGCTGTCGTCATGAACTGAGAATTCGTGAACCTAAGGATTTTGGGGCCTGGATTGGGAAATCGAAGGGGAAGTTGATGAATCGAGATGGAATGAAAAAGACATTGTCCGCTGGCGTATCGACGTTCGTGTTGGCAGGGCTCATGGGCCTTGCCGCAAACGTTTCGACGTCGGCTTTGGCCAACTCGGCCGACAAACAAACTCGCGACTTGCTCATTCAAAAGCTCACACAGGTTTATTCAAGCCTTCCTCCGGCCGATCAAGCTCGCACAGCATTGACGCTTCGTCTTGCGGACCTTCATGCCGAGCGAGCTCGTGTCGCCGCAATGGAGGAACTGGAAAAGGGCTGCACGGTTTGTGAAGCGGGAAAAGACGATCGCGTTAAAGCGATTCGCTACTATCAAGAAGTTCTGCCTAAGCTCTCTGAACAACAGATCGCAAAGGTACTACCCCAAGTTGGTCATCTCTATCAGCTGACCGGTCAAGAGCGCCAAGCCACGGCGACTTACGAGCAAGTCATTCGCGAGAATAAGGTTCCTGCGGCGGTTGCCGAGGCGAACTTGTCGCTTGCGGAGATGGCGTTTAAACGTCGGGACCATGCAACCGCTAAGAAGCATTATCAGGCGGTTTTGGCGAATCCCGCGGCGAACGCCAAGGGACTCGCGGCCTATCGACTCGCGTGGTGCGATTTCAACATGGGCGAGCTTGAGAAGGCGATTGCCGGTGCTCAGTCCATTTTGAAGTCTCCCGAATTGTCGTCGCGATCTGCGGCGGCCGGCGTGGTGCAGGTGGATCGTCAGTTCCAAGAAGAAGTTTCGCGCGATCTTGCGACCTTCTTGGCTCGACGTAATCTCAGCATGGCCGACGCGAACATGTTGTTTGAGCTGTCTCCGGATTCGGCGAAGCTCGCCAACATCGTGTACTTGGCCAACGAAGCTGAACGCTTGGGGCAAAAGTCGAATGCTCTCATGCTTTGGAGATTCTCGCAGGAGCGGCAGGCTAAGCCGCGCGCGAAAGTTGAAGGACATATTCGCATTGCTCAGTTGGAAATGGAGCAGAAGAATCCCAAAGCCGCCGGTCAGGAGTTTGATCTGGCGATGAATCTATGGCCTTCGGCTGTAGGCCCGGCGCAAGACGACGAAGCCAAAGAGTTGAAGGCTCGCTTGCGTAAACTTGTTTTGGATTGGAACCGTGAAGAGAAGAAGGCGCCCAGTGATGAGCTGATCTCGGCTTACAAGACCTATCTGCGAATCTTCAGTGAAGCGGACATGTCGGTGTGGGCTGCACAAGCTCTCCGTGAAAAGAAAGAGTTCGCGGCGTCTGTCGAGGCCTTTGGCCGAGGCGCGCAGCTTTATAAGACGCAGTTGGCAGCGGCCTCGACCGCAGAAGCTAAGAAACAAGCGACAGAAGGTTTAGAGTCCGCACTTTTGGGTGCGATCGAGACCGGAGAATTGGCCAAGGATCAGAGCCTCTTGCTTTCGGCTTACGACAGCTATTTGCAGCTTTCTGTCGACAAGAAGCGTGAGATCGAAGTTCTCTATCAAAAGGCGAATATCGCCTATGAGAAGAGCGACTATGCGGCGGCGGCTGAGCAAATGCGCAACATCGCCTTCATGACGAATGCGAAATCGCCGGATGCACTCAAGGTTCGCCACCAGGCCGCGGATTTGGCCTTGGATGCGCTGGTCTTGTTGAAAGATGATGTTCGCATTGAAAAATGGGCGAAGGACTTCGCACAGCTGTTCCCCAAAGAGGCCTCCGATTATGCGCGCGTGGCGCGAAAGTCGGTGCTCACGCAATCCGTGGCGTTGGCTCAGGGTGAAAAGCCGGATCTTGATCGAGCTTGGCAGGTTCTCACGCGTTTTGAGCTGAGCACGTCGACTCCTGAAGATAAAATCGCTTACTACCGCAATCGTTTGATTTTGGCTGAGAAGTCGCAGCGCTTTGCCGAGGCTCGCGATGCCGCTGATCAATTGATCAAGATGCCGGGAGTCGCCGTTGAGGACGTTCAATACGCGCTCTCACGCAAAGCTTGGCTCTCCGAGCTGATCTTGGATTTCGATGGCGCATTGGGTGCGACGGAGAAGTTGCAAGCTAACAAAGACGTTCCGGAAGACGCACGTTTGTTGAAGCTCGCGATGTATGCGGATCTCGCCAACCGCGATTCAAAACCCTATTTGGCCAAGTACATGGGTGTGTCGAAGGATGAAGAGCGAGCCCTCACGATCGCCACGCAGCTTGTGCGCGAATCGAAGGAGCCGGCGAAAGAGCTCGAACGTCAGAAGAACACGCTTTTGAAGAAGCCCGATGTCTATGCGCAGCTGGCGCTTGAGATCGCGGCGCGCATGCCGAATTCCGCGACCTATGCGGGTCAGCAGTTGGCTGTAAAAGGTGTTGTAGGAACGCCGGCAGGTCGATTGCTCTCGCGCATTGTGATTTTGCAGGACACTGAAACTCAGGCCAAGCAAATCGGCGCACATGCCGTCGATGGCAGCAATCAGAAAAAGTTGGCGGCCACGTTGAAGGCGCGCATTGCGATGATCGAGAAGCTCGAGAAGCTCGCGCAGCGAGCTGTGGAGTCGGGCGATTGGTCGGCGCAGCTCGTGACGCTGGATCTGTTGGCTCGCGAATCGGAACGCTTCTATGGCGAGATTTTGTCATTGCCGGTTCCGGCCGGCCTCGAAGGCGAAGATGAGCAACAGTACTTGGCGCTTTTGTCCCAACAGGCAGCGCCCTATCAGATCAAAGCTCAAGACGTGAAAAAGAAGGTGGACGAGTTCTGGGCCAACAAAGGTGCGATCAAAGCACTTGAAGACTCGTTGGTGGGCTCAACAGGGGCGCTTCGGGCGCTGGTCGTGAAGGAAATCCAGGTTTTGGCGGCCGTGGCACCTGAAAGTGTCAAAGCCAATCTCGTGGCCTTGGCCGATCGACCCGAGGCTAAAACCGAGCTCAAACCGAACCTCGCGGCCCTCGAGACGGCGCGCCAGGCTGTTCGCGAGAGTCCGATGAGCCGAGAGCGTCTGGAGACGTTGTTGCAGCTTGAACGTCAAGCTGGCCGAGTCTCTATGGTTTCGTATCTCGAAGGGCGATTGGCGAATCTCAACAATTCCCCGACTTCGTCGGGACCGGCTCCGGCCGGGAAGAAGTGAGGATAGGACGATGCTGAATCCAGGAATTGCCATTGCGAGACTCATGATGGCTGCGTTGCTTCTGATTCTCGGCGCAACCGTTGGGATGTCCGCCATGGCTCAGACCTCTGCGGGCGCATCTAAAGAGGCGCCAAAGGCCGATGCCAAGAAGAAGAAGACCACAGACGTGAGCTTCGACGACGTCTTGGTCCAAGGTAAGTATCATTTCGCAGATGAGGCGGTCACGACAGTCGAAGACGACAAAGTTCTTGATGCACTTCTTGGCGTGCGCACGGATTTCAAGGATCGAGTTAAAAAATCGACGGCGCGGCACTGAACGGGAACGGAGCAAATATGACTCAAGCAACTCGTATTGCGATTGAAAACCAGGAAGGCGTGACGGTGCGAACTATGGCGTGGCCAGAGTCGCAGGGCTCTACGGCGCACCTCATTCGTCGTAACGATACCAAGCGATTGGAACTGACGCCGTCGATGGAGCGTCTTGATCGCGAGAAGGTGGGCTACGACAAACTGCTGACGCTTGAGCGCTCTCAGCTTGTGCAACCCGTCCCGGTTCCCGGCATCGGTGTGATTCGAGCGATCGAAGAAGCACCTGTCGCGATTTTGAAGAACGAAGTTCCTTCGTCGATGTCACCGAACGAATTCCGCAAGGTGACTGGGGCTGTGGTTGTGGGCGCGTTGATCTTCATGTCGATCGTGCTGACTCGACCCATGGAGAATCAGCAGCTTGAGGAGCAGCTTAAGCAGCAGGTCGTACAGATCGTGAAGGAAATCAAGGTGAAGCCGCAGGTCACGCGTCCGCAGGCGAATGTTGCGACGACTGAGACTCCCACGACGGTGAAGCCCACGCAAAAGACGGCATCGATCAAACGCATGGGCGCCTTGGCGGTTTTTGGTAGCCTCAAAAATGGTTCGCAAAAAGGCGGCGTCAATTTGGGCGCGGTGAACACGACAGCAGGCCCGGGCCTTGGTGGAAACGCCGGATCTGGTGGTGTGCAGTCTTCGATTTACGCCAAAGGTTTGGTCGCAGCCCCCTTGGGAGCTGGCGGCAACATGGCGGGTGGCGGAGGCTACGGCACCAAAGGTAAGGGCGGTGGTCAGGCGGGTTACGGAAAGCTCTCGCTCGTTGGCTCGGCGGGTGTATCGCCGATTCCTTTGGGCGCGGAAGCTATTGAAGGCGGCGGCCTGGACAGTTCGCTGATTGCCGATGTGATCAATCGTAACTTGGGTCAGATTCGATTCTGCTACGAGCAAGGTCTGCAGGGAGATCCGGCGCTTGCAGGTCGCGTGGCGGTGAAATTTGTGATTGGTGGAAACGGAGCTGTGAAGACAGCTCTCGTGGACTCGACAACTTTGAATTCGAAACTCGTGGAGGATTGCATCTTGTTGCGACTCCGCACGTGGAAGTTCCCGCTGCCCGCGGGTGGATCTGACGTGAAAGTTTCTTATCCGTTCGTCTTGCGACGAACTGGCCAGGGCTAAGGGGAGGCGCACAATGACGACCAAGAATTTGAGCCGATGGTCGATGATGATGTTGGCGGCAACGCTGGCGGTGGCTTCGGGTTGTTCGAAGCAGGATCCGTTTGCGGATAAGCCGGAAAGCATTCGTAACGGCGTTCCTCCTGAGGAAGATCGCGAGCCCCCAGCGGCCAAGCCGGTCGCGGCGGATGCTTTGCGCATCGACACTTTGGATTTTTACACTTTCAAAGAAGGTGTTGAGTCCGAGTTCACCGTCAACGGTCGAGTGTTGATTCCCAACACCGACTTCGATCTTTCGATCGACAACATGCGCGACTTCCCGAACGCGAGCTTTGATGCGGCAACGGGCGTCTTCAAATGGAATCCGCCGCGTGAAACGACTGGCCAAGACTACGGCGCTCCGAAGCGTTTGGTCGTGCGCTTGACGACAAAGTCGGCGCCGATCATCGGAACGACGAAGTCGGTCCTTCTGTATGTCACGCGTGGTGAAAACGATCCGCAAATCGTGGAAGTTGACGATCTCAAGCGCGTGGCGACACGTGAGCGAGAAATTCGTCCGTTCAAGGTTGTGGTTCGCGATGCGGACGCTATGGACCTTGAAGGGCTTCGTCCGCGATTGTTGGCTGTGACCAACAAGCGTGGGGTGAGCGACATCGCCGGTTTGATCTATATGAAAGAGCCCACGACATCCGAGCCGAACCCCGTTCAGGACACGGCCGACAAGTCGAAGTGGACTTTTAATATGATTATGGACCTTCGCGGTCGCGAGTTCACCGCGCATCGTGAAACCTTCAACTTCGCATTGCAGGCGATCTCGCGCTTTGGCCGCACGGGCACGCGAAACATCGATGCCGATATTCAAACTGATGTCGAGCGCCCCCAAGTTTCATGGGTGGATCAGATCGACGCTTTTGCCAATCAGGAAAACCGCATTCAGTTCACGGTTTATGATCCCAAGGGCGAAGGTAAGTTGTCGGTTAACTGGGTGACTCGATTGGACACTCTCCCGGGCGCTGCAACTGGATCTTGTACGGATCAGTCGCGTGATGGTGCACAGCTTTGCACGATCTCGTGGAAGCCGACAGAGTCGGCAGCTGGTGGGCCGCCGATTGATATTGAGTTTGAGGTTTTGAACCAGTCGAAGGTTCCTGGCGATATCAAGTTCATCAAGGAGAAATTCCGTCGCAAGGTGCAGATCAAAAAGTTGGCGGTCACTTTGCCTCCGATGCCGGGCGCTTCTCCCAGCCCGACTCCAGCTTCCACTCCTACGACACCGCCAGCTCCGACTCCGGCTACTCCGCGCTAATTTTTTGACTGAGGAAATGAGGATCACATGAAAAAGACATTGGTCTCAAAAACAAAAGTCCTCGCCACTTGGTTGGGCGCGATGGTGCTCGGCTCTGCGGCTCATGCTGATATTATGAAGGATTTCGATACGCTCGGTGGCAACGACGTACTGCTGGAGAAGGCGCGTGCGCTGAATCCCGACGCGCAGGTTCGCATCGTGCAGGATCGCGTGGTCAGCCGTCGATCGCGACTGGAAGTCGCTCCTGAAATCGGCTTTGTTTTGGGTGGGGACTCCTACAATCGGACACAGAACGTGGGCGCGAATCTCACTTGGCACTTTGTGCCGGAGTGGAGCTTGGGTCTTCGATATGCGTATTCATTCAACTCACTTCGCCCTGAGGGCGAGTACTTGTTGAGCGATACCTCGGTTGAGGGAAAAGCTAAGATTCCCGATATCGATTGGCCGAAACAGCAGGCTCTCGCCATCATCAATTGGTATCCCGTGTACGGAAAGATGAACCTCTACGACTTGGGCGTGGTTCATTTCGATATCTACGCGTTGGCGGGCGGCGGAACAATTGAACTGAAGTCGGGCCAGACACCCACCTATACGGCGGGTGGAGGCATCGGCATGTGGTTCTCTCAGCATTTGTCGACGCGCTTTGAGCTTCGTTGGCAGGGCTACAATGCCAAGCGCTTCAAAGGCGAAGAGGCGATGAACACGACAGTCGGCAGTGTTCAGATCGGATACATGTTATGACAAAGTCGAATCTCAAGTTGATCGGCCGTGCTTCGGCTCTCGCTCTTGTGGCTTCACTGGCGACAAGCGGAGCTCAGGCCGACGATGAATTGCTCGACATTTTGGGTGCAGGCGGCAGTCAGCCGAAAGCCCAAGGTCAGAAGGCCGACGAGAGCCTCATGCGACGAGCTCTGCTCAAGTCGATGGGAAAGCTTTCGGCTGAGCAAAATATCTTCGTCTCCTTCATCGATCAAAATCAGTTCGATAAGGCTCTTTACCAGTGGCCTTCGGCCTTTGAGGGCACGAGCTTCGCGAAGAGCCCGACGGGCCGGGCGTTGAACGCGTTCGTGTTGTTCAAAAATGGCATTCAGGTCACGGCTCTTGAGCAGCTGCTGATGATTGATCGTCCAAAGGAAGTCGATTCCTATTTGCAGCAAGCTTGGCGTGAAATGGCGCCGGATAACGCCCCTGTTTGGGCGGCGATCAATCCGTCGGTGTGGCATCAAGGTTGGACGGATGTCTTCGGCATTGGCGCTGAAGTTCGCGTGCGCGGACGTCAGGTTTATGCGGCCACTGATGCTGAGCAGGTTCGTGAGTTGATCAAGAAAACACAAGTCGACACGCGCGAGCGTGCGTGGCTGTCTTGGCAGCTTGTGATTGCTCTGGCGCAAGGCGAAGACGCCGGTACGGCGGGCAAGGCTTTGGCGCTTTTGATGAAAGCTCCGAACAATCCCGTCAGCGAAGATCTGATGACGATGACGGCGGCTCGATTGCTCTTCCAAAATGGTTTTTTGGATGCGGCCATCAAATACTATCAGCGCATCGGCAAAAAATCGGACTATTGGTTTGATGCTCAGGAAGAAATGGCTTGGGCCTTTATCCGTAAGGGCGAGCCGCAGAACTCGATTGCGATCACCAAAACTTTGGTGGCGCCGAATTTCGCGGCCGAAGTGGGTCCTGAGACGTTCTTCCTGCGATCTTTGTCGCAGTTGAAAGTCTGCGACTACCCGTCGGTGGTGGAGACTTTGAACTCGTTCCGCAATCGCTTCAAGCCGCGGGTTGCGACATTGAAGGAGCTCACAGAGCGTGCGGATACCGAGCAGGTGAAGCGTACGGTTCAGAAGATGAAGTCGGGTTCGGTGAAGCTGACGGACTTGGGAGCGGATGCGCACAAGCTGCCTCGCTACACGACGCGCGATCAGGTGCTGTTGCAGAACGTGATGACGGAAAAGGCGCTGGAGAAAGAGGCGCAAATCGCCGGCACATTGTATGCGCGTTCACTTGAAGGCGGCACAGGGCAAGTGGGATTTCAGGCGCGCCTTGAAGACTTTAAGAAGGCTGTCGAGGCTCGGGCTCAGGCTGCGCGTTCGGCGACTTATGCGCGAATCAAGGCATTGGCCGAAGAGGAAATCACTGAGGTCACCGGCATGCTTCAAAAGCTTCACATTGTGGAAGCTGAGTTGCTGCAGCAGATCTCAATTGCAGATCGAGTCATTGGTGCGACCAAGGGCACATCTTCGGTGAAGTCGGGAACAACGGGCAGTCAGGCTAAAGACACAGTTTGGTTCCCAGCTGAGTCTGAGACTTGGTTCGACGAGTACGCGAATTATAAAGTGGATATCAAGAAGGGCTGTGCGGCGGCGGGCCGATCTGGCGCGACGACGAAGCAGTAAGGAGAAACCATGTTTCAACGACTCACGTATTCAGCTGCGTTGATCGGTGCGATGGTGAGCGGCTTGATGGCTTGTAGCCCCGAGACGCCAAAGCTCGTGCCGCGACCGGAAGTGAAGAAGGAACGAGTTCGAAACGTCGGAACGCGAGTGACCTTCAACCCGCGTGTGGACATTTTGTTTGTTGTGGACGACTCGGGTTCGATGTCGACTCACCAACAGAACTTGTCCAAGAACATTCAGTTGTTCACCTCGGGAATTCAGTCCAACCAAATTTTGGATTACCACATTGGTGTGATCACGACGTCGATGGACTCATTTGGTCGCACACCCGGTCGAGGTCAATTGGTGGGTACGCCTCCTTACATTCAACGGAGCTCGCCCAATGGCATGCAGGACCTGGCCAAAAACTTGTTGGTCGGAACCGATGGTTCGGGACAAGAGAAGTTCTTTGAACCTTTGATGGCCGCGTTGACCCCGCCGCTTTTGACCGGTGGAAATGCAGGCTTTTATCGTTCGGATGCCTATTTGGTGACGGTCTTCATCACGGACACGGATGATCAGTCGGACAATCTTCAGGCCGACCAGGTCTATTCAAACATCCTGAATATGAAGGCTGGCGACAAAGAGAAGATCATCACGTATGGCGTGTATATCCCGTCTGTGGATCGTAGCTGTGATCGATCAGGTGAAGAAGAGCCTCGCCAACTGGAGCGTTGGTTTACGCTCACAGGTGGAAAGACGCTGGGACTTTGTGATCCGGACTATGGTCAAAAGTTGGCGGCGATCGGTGATGATTTGGCTGAGCGAGTGGGTAAGACCATGTATTTGTCGCGACCACCAGATCCGAACACCATCAGCGTGATCTATGGATCTCAAGTGATCCCGAACGACCCGGCTCGTGGATGGGTGTATGACCCAGTACGAAACGCGCTGGTGTTCGGCGACCAAATTGACTGGGTTCCGCAACCGGCGGGGACTCAGGTTGAGGTGGATTTCACTTCGGCCGTTTACTGAGATTGGTTGAAAGAGAAAGTGGATTTAAACGCCTCGTCGAAGTCGACGGGGCGTTTGCATTTGGGGATGAGGCTCCGCTTTAATCGAGTCCTCATTGAAGGAGGCGTTTATGGCAAATCAGCGTAAAGTTCATGAATCCAAGCAGGCGCCGGCGCCAATTGGCCCCTACTCTCAGGCTGTGGAAGTTAATGGCATGGTCTTTTGCAGCGGTCAGATTCCCTTGGATGCAGGCACGGGACAAATGGTGGGGCAGACGGTGAGTGAGCAGGCTGAGAAAGTGATGCAAAACATCTCTGCGGTTCTGAGCTCGGCCGATCTCACTTTGCAGAACGTGGTGAAGACGACGATCTTTTTGACCGACATGAACGACTTTGCGTCGGTCAATGAAGTCTACGCGAAGCACATGCGCGACAATAAGCCAGCGCGATCAACAGTGGCCGTGGCGGCTTTGCCGAAAGCGGCGAAGGTTGAAATTGAGGTCTTGGCCGTCAGAGGCTGACCTAATTCTTGGGGAGCAGGATGCTGAGACGCTGGATCAACTGGACTCGATTGAGGCTTTCGCGTCGTGATCTGGGTATCTTGTTGTCGGCGTCGGTCGTGATCTTTGTCTTTCTATTGGGCGTCTTGCTGGAGTACCGAGAAATTCGGCAGACGCCGGCTCATTCTTGGGTTGAAGAGGCCCAAGGCGATTGCGGCGTTGTGCTGACCGGTGGGGCGGGTCGCGTGCGTGAAGGCCTGGACCTCTTGGTGCGAGGTTCCATCCGAAAGCTCATCATTTCAGGCGTGAATCCGCAGGCGAAGTGGGAGCAGATCTTCCCGCAGTGGCCTCTCTATCTCGATCTTTCGATGGACGACATTGTGTTGGAGCGAAAGTCGCTGACGACTTTTGGCAATGCTCAGCAGAGCTTACTTTTGGCCCAGCAGTTGGGGTGTCGAAGTCTGGTTCTCATTACCTCGCAAACGCATTTACGTAGGGCTATGGCCACATTTCTTGAAGAGTCTAAGGTACCCATCCATGGTCGAGCTGTGCGCAATGCCTCGGCTGAAGATGATCGGATTGAGATTTTCGTCGAGGCCGTGAAGTACGTGTTCTATGACATCTGGGCCTTTTGAGTTTCGTTTCTTCTAGACTCCAGTCATTTAGAGGACTTGGCGAAAAGTAGGCATGAGTTTCCTGCTTCGTCAGGCCGATCATGTCGGCGCTCGAGTATTCGACTTTTTCGCCTACGTGCGCACCTTGTTTTTCATGGTGTATTTGAGTTTGCGCTCGGGACTGCTTGAGCAAACTCAGGGTATGCGGCAAGTCGTCTCGGTCATCAGTGCCCAGATTTATTTCACGGGCTGGCAGGGCTTGCCGCTGATTTCGATTTTGGCGTTGGCGACTGGTGGGATTGCGATCATTCAAAGTTCGACGCAATTGAGTTTGTTGGGTGGCAGTTCGATGGTTGGCAACATTTTGGTGCTGGTTATTGTCCGCGAAGTCGGTCCGCTTTTGACCGCACTCATGGTGATCGCGAGATCTGGAACCGCGGTGGCGAGTGAGCTTGGGACTATGCGCGTGAATCGCGAGATTGAGGCGCTTGAGATCATGGGGATACAGCCACTGTCCTATATCGTGTTTCCACGATTGGTGGGCGGCGTGATCTCTGTGGTGTGCTTGTCGTTCTACTTTAACCTTGTGGCATTGCTGGGCGGATTCTTTGTGAGCAAGGCTTTGCATGGGATGCAGCTGAGTTTCTATTTTGAATCGCTGGCCAATGCATTCGCAGTGGAAGATGTGTGGCTCTTCCTCGTGAAGTCGGTTTTCTCCGGCCTCATCATTTTTGTGTTGGGTTGCTACCAGGGCATGTCGGTTCAACACAGTTCACATGAGGTGCCGCAGGTGACGGCTCGAGCTGTCGTGCATTCGATCTTCGCAGTGACCGGATTCAATCTCATTGTGTCGCTTCTGTCGTACCTGAATCAACTCGTGCGCTTGGGGATCATATGATGGAGCGCAAGAGAAAGATCGAGAGTCTTGGCTTTGACCGGATGAGTTTTGGCTATGAATGGCGCAAAGAGCTTTTGCATGACATCACTCTGCAAATTCCATTGGGTAAGGCCTGGCACGTCGAAGGCCCGTCGGGCCATGGGCAAACGACTTTTTTGCGAGTGCTGGGCGGCTTATCGACCCCGACTTCGGGTGCAATGCTGATCAACGGCGAGAATGTGACGGAGATGAGCTTCGATGAGTTCCTGCCGTATCGCTTGGACCTCGGCTACACCTTTCAATCCGGCGGATTGCTGTCGAACCGAACCTTAGCCGAAAACATGGCGTTGCCGCTTTTGTACCATAAGCTTTGCAGTCCGGAAGAGGCCGAAGCAAAGATCCGTGCGTATGCCGAGCGGTTTGGATTCTTGAATATGGTGGATCAGCGACCTGCGTTTGTTTCGGCGGGTCTTCGTAAGCTTGTGAGCGTTTTGCGAACCTTGATGTTTGAGCCGAGCTTTTTGGTGATGGACGATCCCTTCTCGGGTTTCGATCAGCAAACGGCTCAGGCGTTGGTGAAATACCTGCGTGAGATTTGGGAAGATGGCTTTGTGAAGACCATGGTCTTTACGACAGCCGATAATACCTATGTGAGTGAGTTTCAGGCATCGATTCTGAGAGTCGAGAATGGCAAAGCCTACCTCGAAGAAAAGGCGGCCGCATGAGAGTGAAGTTCAATAAATACGAACGTGTCGCGGGTCTTTTTGTATTAGGCGCAGTCGCGGGCACCATCGTGATTGCGATTGGTGTCGCCGTCAAAAGGGGTTGGCTCGAGGCCAAACGAGAATTTGTAACGTCCATTCAAAGTGCGGAAGGCGTGCGGCCAGGCACGGCCGTGTTGATGCAGGGCCTGCGGATCGGCGAAGTGCGACAGGTCGAGTTGGTTTCAAGTCAGCAAGTTCGAGTGAATTTTGTCGTCGGTGAGGCGTATTGGGATAAGGTGCGCGAAGACTCTGTCGTCCGGGTCATGCGGCCCTTTATCATCGGCGATAAGGTTTTGGATCTCGGTGTGGGGAGTTCGGAGCGTGAAGTCCTCTTGGCCGGTGCGCAGATCAAGAGCGAGGTCAGCACAGATCTCATGGAGCTTCTCAACGGTCGTACGGTGGGGCCATTTGTCGAAATCGCGGGAAAAATGGCGGAGAATTTGAAGATCGTGGCGGAGGCCTTCTTAGATCCTGAGCGAAGCCGCGCGATGATCCGTATGTTTGATGAATTGTCGCCGCTATTGCGAAATGCGAATCGTTTAACGGGCGAAGCCAATAGAATTCTGGCGGGCGTGAACAAGCAAGACCAGCTCATCATCACGATCAATAACCTGGCAAAAATGACGGAAGAGATGAGTAAACTTTTGCCCATGGTGGCCAAGGACTCGCCAGAGATGCTTCAGCATCTCTCCAAAATCGCCAAGAACACCGCGGTTTTGACGGAAGAACTCAGTAAGGCTGTGCCGGAGATGCAGAAGATTGCACCGGAGCTACCGCGTGCCAGCCGTCGGGCGATCGAAGCTTTGGATGAAACAGTTGTGACACTCAAGGCTTTGCAAAAGTCATTTCTGCTTCGCGGCTCGGCAAGAGAAGTTCGCGAAGAGGAAGCGGCGAAGAACTCTGCGCCTCGCGATTCGGACGCGGCGACACAAGAGCGGCGACCGGCGGGGGACTGAGTGGGCGCACCGAGAGAGTGGACACCGGAAATGACATCGTTGTCATGGAATGTACTGGGCGCTGAGGGCGTCGCAGAACAAATTGCTTGGTCGCTTGAGGAGCGAGCTGTCGATGTTTATCAGGTCAATGGCGTGGAGATCCTTTCGCGTTGGTATCACTCGAATTGTGACGCGGATTTGATGCTCTGGTTGTCGTTGGATTCAAGAGTGATTCGCTTTCAGCTTTCCGTACACGGGCAAGTTCTGGATTGGAGCGCACGAGACGGTGTGCGCACCGGCGTGATTCTTGAGACGGAGGTCTCGCCTGAACCTGGAAGTGTGGTGGAGGAAATCCGGTTTGATGAGAAGATCGAACCGAAAGTGCTTTGGATGGGGCGGCGAGTGTTGCAAGCGGCGCCGCAATTGAAAAGCGAATGGCGCGAGATGATCGAAATTTGTTTGCGGCAAGGCCCGCGAGCGACGGGGAATGCGCCGCGCCTAGCGGCTCGACCTAACTTTTGGTCGCGCCTGAAAAGATGGCTTTTTGCCTAGGGCCATGGCAGCTTTGAGCTGTGAGACAAAGCGGCTTTGAGTTTGAATTTTTCCAAAGATTTTTGCTGAGTCGGCGTGCGGGCGCATTGGTGCGCAGTATCGCTTGGATTTCAATGACCGGCATTGCCGTCGGCGTGTTTGCATTGATCACAGTGGTCAGTGTGATGCACGGTTTTCATGACTCCATCCGCGCTCGGCTCTTGGCGGCTGAGCCCCACTTGGTGCTTCGAGGTGCGGATCTGCCACAGCTGGAAAGGGCCGATCTTGAATCGGCACTCGCGGAGTTTTCGGCGAAGGCTTATCCTGTGGAGTGGCAAGATGTGGTCATTCGCACGGCGGACGGGGTGTTTTCGGGTGCTGAAGCCAAGGGGCTTTCGCGCGAGGCGATCGAGTCTTTGATGGAGTCTGTGTCCGAGGCTGCGCACCGTGAATCGGTGGATGTTCCGGAGTTAGGCAAAGGTCGCGTGCTACTTGGTGTGGACTTGGCGCGAGGCATGGGCGTCTTTGAGGGCGATAAGGTGACGGTGATTTCTCCCGAGGCCTTGTTGCTTCCAGAAGGCGAAGCGCCGCGCTTTGAACGCGTGACGGTTGATCGCTTGGTGATGACTAACGTTGCGGATGTGGATGCCAAGCTCTTTGTTTACGAGCCTGGGCAGAGCTTGCTGGGCTTAAGTGGCGAGGCGGCAAGTCTTTCACGAGGCTGGGAGATTTGGCTTCAGCGTCCTGGCCTCGCACCGGAGGCGCAAGCGAAATTGCTGAACAAGTGGCCTGAGCTAAAGGGCCAAACCCATTGGGTGCAAACGTGGGGCGAGCGAAACTCGACTTTGTTTCAAGCCTTGCGCCTTGAGATCTTCGCCATTGGTTTGTTCTTAGGACTTTCGACTTTGATCGCGGGATTTTCAATTGTGACGGTTCTCTTGATTCTCATCACGCACAAGACCAAAGAGATTGGTCTATTGATGGCCCTCGGACTTTCACGTAGTGAAGTGCGCTCGCTTTTCACGCGAATTGGCTTGCTGCTGACGGGTTGCGGAGTGGGGGCGGGTTCCATTCTAGGCGTGGCGTTTTGTTTTTGGTTGGACTCGAGAAAGTCTTCAATCTTGCCGGATTTTTATTACGACACCACAATCCCTGCGCATGTCGATCCCTTGTTTGTCACACTGGTTGTGACCTTGGCACTGGGGCTTGGATTTTTTGCGAGTTGGTTTCCTTCAAGACGCGTGACGGATCTCATGCCCGCCGAAGCGATGCGAAAGATGCCACAATTATCGCGCGTCTCTCCTTGAATTCAGCTTAAGTCGCGACGTCGAAGTCACGAAGTGCATCCGTCAGGCTCGTCTTCAAATTCGTCGATGCTTTTCTTTGGCCAATGATGAGTGCGCAAGGTGTGCCGTATTCTCCGGCGGGAAACTTTTTGCTGACAGTACCGGGAATCACAACAGAGTTGGCGGGCACTCGACCCTGATAGGTCTTTGGTGTGCTCGATGTGACGTCGATGATTTTGGTGCTGCCTGTGATGGTGACACCGGCGGCGATTACTGCGCCTTCTTCGATGTGCACGCCTTCAACAAGAATAGCGCGTGAGCCGATGAAGGCATTGTCTTCGACGATGACGGGTTTGGCTTGCACAGGCTCCAAGACGCCGCCGATGCCGACGCCCCCGGAGAGGTGCACATGCGAACCAATCCAGGCGCAGGAGCCCACGGTCGCCCAAGTGTCGACCATGCTGCCTGAGCCGACACGTGCACCGATGTTGACGTAAGAGGGCATGAGGATCGCGCCGGATTCAATGAAGGCGCCTTGGCGGACCAAGGCTTGAGGTACGACGCGTACACCTTCATCGCCCTTCCAGGCCTTCAGTGGAATTTTATCGACATAGCGGAAGGGTCCGCACTCGATGACTTCCATTTTCATTAAGCGAAAATGCAACAAGATGGCTTCTTTCAACCAAGTGTTGACGCGAAACTCTCCGGAGACTTTTTCCACCACACTGAGGCGGCCTTGATCCAGACCTTGAATTGCATTGGCAACGGCCGTCTGCAAATCGGCTTTCTCTGTTGTCGAGAGCTGATCAAGGCCACTTTGGAAGGCGCGAGAGATGAGGGCTGTGTTCATACGAGTTTCTCCAGTGTTCTTAGGCCATCGATCACAGCGATTTTGTGTCGTCGAATCACTTCATTGAGCGCAAGGCCTCGTTCAATTTCGTAGGTCAGCGTCGGGATTCCGCGCTCAAGCGCCGCCCAAGTTCCCAAACATCCGGGAGTTGAATAGCCAATGTTGGGCTCGATGCGATCACCTGTGTGACGAGCGATGCTCTCGGCCACTTGTGTGCAGAGCTTCGAGTTGGGCGCGTCGTTGACGTTCAGCATGGGCTTCCAGGAGTGAAGGCTGATGATGAGCTGAGGCTTGTTGTTGAGGATTTGTTCGGCGAGGTGGCGAGTTTCAGGCTCGCTCATCGCATGAGGCCCGGGTTGATAGCGTTCGGTTTGTGCAATCGGCGACCAGTCTTGGGTGTCCATGTTGCGATTGAGATCAACTCCTGCGCCATTGCCTCGAGTCTTCATGAGGACGCCGTCGGGATTCACTTCGGTGATGAATTGCAAAGTGAGTCGGAGGCCAAAGGCCGCTGTGGAGATTGCTTCGGCCAACAAGGCTTGAGCGAGGGCCACGCCTTCGACTTCATCACCGTGCACACCTCCAAGAATGAGGACGCGAGGTGCTTGCTCGCGCGACCAAGTGTGGCTCAAGAGCGGAAGTCCCAAGCGAGATTGGCCGATGACTTGGATATTCGGCACATCAGACGATGACTGCGAAGACGAGGGGCGCGAGCTCATTTTGCACCTTTCAAGAGATCGTGCTGGGCGGAAACCAACTCTATATCGATCCCCTCAAAGCTCGGCAAGTTGGCATCCTTCATCAGTCGTTGAGCCGTGCTGTCCATCTGCGGAGACGCGTCTGTAGCGAATAATCGGAGTTGAGCTTGGGAGTTTGCGGAGGGTTTAAGCCGAAGAGAGTGAAAATCCTTCTCGAGTTGGCGGCCAATGGCCTCGGCCGAATCCACAAGGCGAATGTCGCCACCGACGGCGCGTTGCAGGCCGGCGGTGAGTGCCGGGTAATGCGTGCAACCCATGATGAGCGTATCGATCTGTGCGGCGATGAGCGGCTGCACGTAACGATAGATGATGAGGTTGGTGACGGGATCATCCTCCCAGCCTTCTTCCACTAGTGGCACCAGCAAAGGCGCGGCTTGTTGGTAGACAAGAACTTGAGGATCGCGAAGATGAAGGGCTCGCACATAGGCTTTGCTTTGCACGGTGGCACGTGTGCCGAGAACGCCGATGCGTCGTGTTTCTGTTGCGGCCAAAGCGGCCTCGGCACCGGGTTCGATGACGTTGTAGACGGGCACGTCGAGGCGATCGAGATGAAGTGAGTCGAGCGTGCTGGATGCGGAGTTACATGCGACGACGACGGCTTTTACGCCGAGTTTTTGCAGCTGCAAAATGTTGGCGAGGCTGTAGCGGCGGATGGTGTCGGGGCTCTTTGTTCCATAGGGAAGTCGAGCTGTGTCGCCCAAGTAAATCCAATTTTCTTTGGGGTGAAGCTCGCGCACGCGACGAAGCACGGTGAGTCCACCCAAACCAGAGTCGAAAAAGCCAATCGGGCGAGAGTCCGCTGATTTTTGTGCTTCACTCATGCGCCACCTTCTTGGTCGCTGCGATAACGAAAAAGCAAACTCACAAAGAGATCGACGGTCATGGTGAGTAAGGCCATCGCGAGGAGTGATGGCAAAAAATCCAACGGCGCTTCCCAAATCGGCGCGAGATCCATTTGGGGTTCAAAAAATTCAAGCAAGGCGGCGTGAAACATCATGAGGCCGAGCATGGCGAAGACAAAAAGTCGGTGTCGCTTAAAGAATGCACGCGAAGCTTTGAGCGCGTCGACTTCGCCTCGGCGGTAGGAACGATCAAACATCACGATGTAGGGCACAGGCAGGAGACGAATGAATTCCCAAATCGCGGGTAGCAAAAGCAGCGGCACGCGCCAAAGTGTGGCGCCGAGCGAGCGAAGGGACTCGATCAACAGCAGCGAAAACTCGTTTCGATCGGGAAGAAGCGGGCGGGGGTGAATGCCTTGTGAAATGAAGGTCAATCGACCGGCAAGACCCAGTAGTTCGATGATCGAAAGTAGGCTGAGGCTGGTGAGCACGAGCGGTACGTGATCGGGGTGATCTTGAAGGCCGAGGCGAAAGTGGAAGAGATCGTCGAGGCCGCGGGCAGCAAGTGCCGCAAAAAAGCTCACGCCGAGCAGGGCGAGGCCTCGTGCGCGGAGCACTGCGACGGACTGCTGAAAAATGAAGCTCGAAAGCGAGGCTTGAGGCTCTGGCGTCACAGGTCTATGCTAGCGAGGTCGCGGCCAATCGCCAACGCGACATTTGCTCCGGTGGCGAAATTGGTAGACGCACAGGACTTAAAATCCTGGGACGGGTCACACTGTCGTGCCGGTTCAATTCCGGCCCGGAGCACCAGCTGATTTCTGATTCGACTATCGACCTAACTGATCGAGCCAACTGTTGGAATTGATCTTACAAAAACGGCAGGAACGGATCGCGTTCCGGATCGTCGGTCTTCGCTTGCGCCACAAGTTTCTTGAACTCTTCTTGTGTGAGCGACTCTTTGCCTTCGGGAGTGGACTCGAAGAGTTTGTCGAAGGCGCGTTTAGAATCCGTCGGCGTGGGGCGACGTGGGCTGAGGCGCTTTTTCTTTTTGGTCTCGCCGGACTTGGCGGCCATCATCAAGTCTTTGCTTGGTCGATCCAGCATGGTGACCAGCATTTGAAATCCTGAGCGCGCTTCATCGCGCGTGAGCTTTCCGTCACCGTTGGTGTCGAGTTGCAAGAATAGATCTGAGGCGGCTTCTTGCCGAGTGGGAGTTTCCGAATCGCCGGCTGCTGAATCCATCGAGACACTTTGGCAGGCGCTGAAACTCAGCAGCGCGAGGCCCGTCAAAATCATTCGGCCAGCGAGCTTTGTGAGCAGTGCGAAACGCGAAGACTGTAACATAAGCACTCCTTGAGGTTTCGAATGGACGCTTGGACTGAGTATGAAATGGGCCTCGCCCGAGGTCACTGTTCCCTTGGTCGGGGAAGCGCTGCATCCGGAGGCAACGAATTGAGTAGGTCGTGGCGCTAAGGAGTTGATCGCAATTTATCGACGACGAGGCACAGCGATGGGGTTT
>DDUL01000034.1 GCA_002344785.1 Bdellovibrionaceae bacterium UBA2339 | reverse complement strand
GGCGATGAACTTTCATTTGGCTTCGTGTCCTTCTTGGGCACGGAGGAACTCGTGGAGTTCCTCAAGCAGCCAACTTTGATCCGCGGCTTCAACCGGCTGACGTGCGTACTGAGAGATGAAACTTCCGATCAACTCGGCTTCGCTCATTTCGCGCCTCATGCGCAGTTCTTCAGTTCGCGTTGAGGTGTCGGTTTCTTTCCACGCGCGCGAAACGTGCAAGAGCGCTGGATAAACTTGCTGTAGACGTCGAAAGGCTTCAAAGGGCAGCTGGGAATCTTCGAGCAAGGCCACAACATAGTCGGGAAGATCCGCTCCAGCGTCGCCGGGCTTCGATGTTGAACCCATCAGCTCACCGCGAAGTAAATCTTCAAAGTGGCCGCGATGCACGCGCAGGCGTCTTTGGGCGACGAAAGGGTGAAAGCTGTGTTGAAGCATCGGACCGGGCCGCTGGCCTGAGGCGCCTGACGTGATCTCGATGCAGCGAAAGCCTTTGTCTTGCGAAGCCTCGCTCGATGAATACGGAAAGAGCGAGCCTGGGTAGACCAAGCGATCTTCAGAAAGGCTTTGAGGACGGTGCAGGTGCCCAAGCGCCACATAGTCAAACGCCTCGAGGGTCGCAGCGGGAAGCGTTTCACTGCCGCCGATTTGTAAGGGGCGTTCAGAGTCCGATGCAAGTCCACCTTGAATGAAGGCGTGTGTGACAAGAATGCGGCGACGATCCTTGGCATTTGCGAGATCGTCTCGCCATGCCTCATTCAGTCGAAGTTGAACATCTTCGTGCGAGCGCACCTGATCCCCTAAAACACTTCGCCATTCGCTCGGTTCAAGAAATGGCACGGCCCAAATTTGCACGAGCTGATCCAGCTGCGGCGAAAGTTCAAGTGGCTTGAGGGCCGAGGTCGGTGAAGACACCACGTGCAGGCCGCGACTTTTGAGTAAGGATGAAGCAAAGCCAAGTCGGCCGGCAGAGTCGTGATTGCCAGGGATCACAATCACGTGCTCTGTGAACTCGAGTAGGCGGGCGAGAGTGGAATCGAGAAGCCGAACCGCTTCTTCAGGCGCGATCGCACGATCGAAGATGTCGCCGGCGATGATGACAACTTGCGGAGCCAGTGCTTTCCAAGCCACAAGCGCCTGGTCCAGCACCCGCGACTGATCTTCCAGCAGCGAGCGAGTCATCAGGCTTTTGCCGAGATGCCAATCTGAGGTGTGCAAAATGCGCACGGAGGCTTTAGACGTCACGCTCAAGTTCTAGCACTGGGCGAGCGGATGTGGGAGGGCGCTGTTGCGCACACGTGTTGACGCTCAACTCTAAAGCCGCTGTGATAGAGGGTGATGCGAATTCCAGTGATCTACTCTCAACGCATGGTGGCAGTTTCCGGGTCAAGCCTTTCGCCGTCGGCACATAAGCCGGCGCTTGTGGCCAAAGCGCTGCAAAGTCAGCTCGATCAACAAGATCTGGAGTGGATTGAGCCGGAGGCGGCCGAGCTTGCTGATTTTTTCCGCGTACACGATCCGCGATTTGTGAAAGCCGTGCTCGAGGGCCAACTGCCCAATGGCTTCGGCAACACCTCACCCGAAGTCGCCGCGACTTTGCCATTTACTTCAGGCTCGATGATCACCGGCGTGAAGATCGCGGTGAAGCGCCAGCGACCTGTCGTGGCTTCGTTATCTTCAGGCTTTCATCATGCGGGAACTGCGCGTGCGACCGGATTTTGCACGTTCAATGGCTTGATGGTGGCATCCGCGCGCGCGATCGCGGATTCTTGGGTCGAACGCATTGCCATTATCGATGCGGATTATCACTTTGGTGACGGCACGGAAGAAATTCTCGAGGCCACGGGCCTCGCCGCCAATGTGTTCCACTATAGTTTCGGCCGACATTTTCGCGTGCCCCAGCAAGCTGCGGAATACTTGCAAAGACTGGAGCGACTTCGTGTCGATCTCGAACGATTTCGTCCGCAAGTGATTTTGTATCAAGCTGGTGCGGACGCACATCGAAACGATCCTCTCGGGGGCGTGCTGAGCACCGAAGAGATGGCGCTTCGAGATGAAGTCATGTTTCGCATTGGTCGCGAGCTGAATATTCCCATCGTCTTCAATCTCGCCGGCGGCTATCAAGTCGATGAAGACGGAGGACTGGCCACGATCGTGCAATTGCATTTGAATAGTTTCGCAGCCGCGCAGAGGGTGTGGGGATGAAGTGGAACCTCGTGGCACATCCTCGCGCCTCGCGCCCGCCACGACACCAAGTTGCCGTGAGCCCGATGAGTCCGTGGACGGCTGACACCTGGGAATTTGCCTTTGAAATTTCGGGCGCTCATTCGGTGCGGTGGCCGAGCCAAGAGTCTGGTCGAGGCCAAAGGCGCGATGGACTTTGGACGACAACTTGTATGGAGCTGTTCATCGGAAGCCATGAGTTTTCGGCCTACGTCGAGTGGAATTTTTCGCCGAGTTTGAATTGGGCCTGCTACGAATTTTCCGATTATCGAATCGCCGTAGCGCGTGGTCTTCCGCCAGTCGAAGTGGTGCCTCGCGTGAGCTTTCAACAGCTTGGCGAAGTTGCGATGCTTCGTGTGCAATTGAGGAACCCTCTTTGCATCGACCCGCATGACCATAAAAGCCGTGACGTGATGTCTGTGCCCGCGACAGCGCTGACTCTTGGTTGGACGGCGGTGATTGAAGAACTGGATGGGGAAAAGTTTTATTGGGCACTTCAGCATTCGTCGTCGGCGCCGGATTTTCATCGCGCCGAAGATTGGATTGCGAAGATGCAAAGAAGTGAATCAACTTGATGCGACGACTGACCCCGTTTTGAGGGGTGTGTTGGTTGCGCCTGTCGACGGATCTGATTGGCGACGATAAGGAGTCGAAGAATGCGCTTAGGAATCGAAGTCTTGTGTGAGGATCTCAAGTCGAGCGGGCCGCTATCGAAGCAGCTCGGCGATCGGCGCTTGGCTTTGCTGGCTCACCCTGCCAGCATTACTCGACGTCATGTGAACGCTCGGCCCGCGGAGTGGATCCACAGCATGGATGCGCTGCTGTCGAGCACGCGACCTGGTCAGGTTTGCGCGGCGTTTGGTCCACAGCACGGTTTGCGCGGTGAGCGCCAAGACAACATGCAGGAGACTCCCGATGACTTTGATCCGCATTGGAAGCTTCCGGTGTTTTCGCTCTATGGTGAGGTTCGGCGTCCTACGGAAAGTATGTGTCAGCACTTCGATGTGCTGTTGATCGATCTTCAGGATGTGGGCACGCGGATCTACACGTACTTGACGACACTCCTTTATGCGCTCGAGGCGGGAGCAAAGTTCAAAAAGGAAATTTGGATTTTGGATCGCCCCAATCCGGCGGGGCGCGAGATCGAAGGAACTTTGCTTCGCCCAGGTTGGGTGAGCTTTGTTGGTGCGGCGGAGGGCTTGCCGATGCGACATGGGCTGACTCTCGGTGAGGCCGCGCATTGGTTTGTCAAAAAACTCAAGCTCGACGTCCAATACCAAGTCGTGAAGATGCAAGACTATCGGCCGCTGGCCTCGCCCGGCTTTGGTTGGCCGTTGGGTGAGATTCCTTGGGTGAATCCATCTCCCAATGCCGCAAGTCTTTCGATGGCGCGCGCCTTTCCCGGAACAGTCTTGCTTGAAGGCACTGAACTTTCTGAGGGGCGGGGAACGACGCGACCCTTGGAAACCATGGGTGGACCTGGGCTCGATCTTCCGGCGATCCGACAGCAGATGCAGCGATTGGCGCCAGATTGGTTGCGAGGAGCATGGATTCGCGATGTTTGGTTTATGCCGACGTTTCACAAGCATCAGGGGCAAATCATTCCGGGATTTCAGATTCATTGCGATCACGATGACTATGATCCTCAGTTGTTCAAGCCCTATCGGCTGGTGAGCTTGTGGCTCAAGTGCATTCGCTTGGTGCATCCGGAGTATAAGATTTGGCGGGACTTTCACTATGAGTATGAGCGCGATCGGCTGGCCATCGATCTGATCAACGGTGGGCCTGAGCTTCGCGAATGGGTGGACTCAAGTCGCGCTGAAGTGGACTCGTTCGAGCAGATTTGCGCACGAGATGAAAAAATCTGGGCGAATGAAAGAGAACTGCTCTACGACTTGTGATTCACTCGCAGGCTAGCGACCGCAACGGAACCCATAATGAGAGCTGCGCCGAAAAGTTGCGGACCGCCGAGTGTTTCACCTAAAAGCCAAAACGCGAAGATCGCCGCGAAGGGTGATTCAAGTAGGAAAATCAGCGACGCGAGGCTGGGATTCAAGGACTTCTGTGCCCGCACTTGCAAAGCGAAGGCGATGAGAGTGGAGCCGATCGCGAGCATCAATAGTCCGGCGATGGGTTTCCAGCCCGCGGCCCAAGCACTGGCGATGGGCCATGTATGAGCCTGATCGCCGAGTGGCGAAACATTCACGCCGAAAATCGGGAGCGTGAGTGCCAAAAGAGGTAGCCCGGCCCAGATGCTCTGGTGGACATTGAAGCGAAAGCTGTCGAGTTCTCGTCCCGTCAGTTGCCGGGCCTTTTCGACACTTCGACCAACAGCAATGATGTGGCCACTGGCCGCAAGCGCACAACCGAGAGTGAGCACATCACCCCAGTTCAAGCGCATTTTGGCGAGCAGTTCAGGGGAAATATTTGTTGCCGGCTGACTGAAGCCCAAGGCCTGATCCAATCCCGTCATGAAGCCGACGCCGATCAAGGCGATCGCCGCGCAAATCAAGGTGCGAAGCTGCAGCTTCTGTCGACCTGTTACGGCTTCAAGAAGTGGCACGATCAAAACATAGAGGCAGGTGAGAAAACCGCTTTTTGTTGCGGTCGTATATTGCAGGCCCCAAGTTTGTAGCATCACCGTCCCGGCGACCAGAAAGCCCGGCCAAGCGGCAAGCCCGACTTGCGTCCAGAGATCGCGTCGTCGAATTTTCAAATAGAGGAGACCGAGCGCCATGGCGATCGCAAAACGCCAGCCAGTGACCTCAAGCGGAGACATGGCTTCAAGCGCCCAAACCACGGCGACAAAGCCGAATCCCCACAGCGAGCTTGCGAAAACCAATTCGAAAGTCGCCCTCGTCGGGTGCGGAGCTTGAGACGTCCGTTGTGATGCGGTCGAGTCCGCTGGTGGCGTCAGTGACATGCTTGAGACCTAGCGTGAAGTCGAGGCGAAGTCGAGGCCGGCACTTGAACTTTAGCGTTCAATTGGAGACCAGTCGGTAAAAGCTTGCCAGATCCCGGAGCATGGTTTGCCAATTGCCGATTCATTGAATGATCGACACAATAAACACTGTGCAAAGTTGGGGTGGACATTGGCGAGTTTCGCCAAGGCGAGGTTGACATGAACAACAAAGGTGACGGTCCGCCTTCATCCGGCTCCAATCCCAACGGCCCCAATTCCATTGGCTTAAGGGAAAACTCGTTGAGTGGTGTCTCGACCGGCGGAACCTCGCAAAGCGGATTTTCCGCCAAAGCCGGGCTAAAGCCCGCGGGTGTTGTGCCTAAGTTGGCGCAACCCAAATTTCAGCCTAAAGCGCCTCGCCAAGAAGAGGCCATCGTTCTTGAAGACGATGATTGGAACATTCTCAAATCCAAGGGAAGTCTCAGCGCGAAAGCCTTTTTCACGCTGCTGGGCGGATTGATGCTCTTTAATCTATTTGTCTACGCGATCATCAAGGGACTGGTGCAGCCCGCACGACAAGTGCTCGACGTCGAGAAGATGGCGACGCTTTATGGAATTTGGTTTGTGCTGTGTCTGGCGAGTTTTTATTTACTGACCAATGTCTTTTTGAAGCGCTGGGCCCGCATCCTTGGCCGACCCGTGACGAGCGGTTGGAAATCCTTTTTGCGCCTTTGCATGCTGAGCCCAACGCTTTCGGTTCCGCTTTTGCTGATCACTTCGCTGTTCACCTTCAATGGCGCCGTCCCTGAGCGACCGCCGAAATGGTTGATCGCAAAGATGATTCTGGGCGCGTTGGTGCTCACGCAAGTGGCCGTGATGTTGATGCCGTCTAAGATTTTCGACAACCGAAAGTATGCGATCTTGGCGTCCATGAAACAGGTTTTGCCGGCGGGCTCGCAAATTCCCTTTCTCATACCCGATGGAATGTTGGCGGGGATGTATCCGTATTTGACGCCGACGCAGAGGTATTTTTATTGGCTGGGGACAGACTGGATTCGAGCCGCGACGCTGGCCAAGCACGCGGATGATCCTGCATCGTCACTTTGCAAATCGAAGCTCACTTATCTTGGAGCTGAAGTCCAAGACTGCTATTTTGGCAGCTTTCGGAAAATGGCGGACGTCGCGCCCTTTGCCTCGCCCTTTGCGATTTTGTGGTTTGAAACGAAGTATCGCACGCGAGTTCTGGGGACGGGTTTTGGGGATGCGGGTGCAGCGGCCATGAATGCCTCGGGATCTGAATCGAGCGCCGCCGATGGAATCGAATCAACGGGAGATCCTGAGAAAGACGCGGCCATTCGCTTGGCGGCGCAAGCACAAATGGAAATGCTCGCGCAAAGGGAGTTGGCGCAAAAAGCCTTCGCCGGCACGCTCTTGATGGTGTCGAATCAATTGGAGTTGCTGGAGGCCTCGCCGTACTTTAAGTCGCGTCGTCGCTTCACGGCGCCGCATTGGTTGATTCAAGCCCTTGGCAGTCCAGAGGTGCCAATGATCGAAGCGGGGCAAGACTTTCAGCGCTACTACGTCGCCGAGAAGATTTACCCCGTCATTAAATTTCAGCTAGAGAATATCGAGCAGAAGTTCGCCGACGCTCGCGACAAGATGGGACCGATCGCCGTGGACATCGATGCTGCGCTTCGCGATGTGAATTTCCGAATTCAGCAGATCAAAGCGGATCCGATGCTGATCCGGCATGAGTAGTCTGTTGATCTTCAAGCCGGGTCGAGCCCGACAAAGGGCCAAGTCGTGATTTACGTGGGCATTGGCAGAATTTTCGAGCCTGCCGCTTGGCGTTTTCGCTAAGCTGGTGATAGATGCTTTCGAAAATTTTTGGCGGATCAAAGCGGTTTCCTGAGGAGCGGCGAGTTTATGCCATTGGCGATGTGCATGGCTGCGCCTCGGAACTGACTCGACTGATCTCTAAGCTTGAAATTGATCGCGACACGCTCGTGGTGTTCTTGGGTGATTATGTGGATCGCGGTGCCAATTCCCGCGCGGTGATCGAGCAGGTCATCGAACTTCGCTCACGTTGTGAAGTGATCGCTCTCATGGGCAATCACGAATCCATGTTCATCGACTTTTTGGAGCATCCCGAGTCCACAGGCGCCGGACTTTTCATCTTAAACGGTGGCGCGGCAACTCTTGCCAATTACGACGACGGAACAGGTTCATTTTCGTTGCCGCAAACACATGTTGAATTTTTGAATTCGCTCAAAATTTTCCACGAAACCCAAAGTCACTTCTTCGTTCACGCGGGAGTTCCTCTCAAGAAGCCCCTCAATGCCTTGGATCCGGTCGCTGATCGCGAAGTGTGTTTGTGGACTCGCGGGCCCTTTCTCACATCGACTGAAGATTGGGGAAAGCTCGTCGTGCATGGGCACACGCCCGTCAAGCGCGCCGAGATTCATCCGAATCGAGTCAATATTGATTCGGCCTGTGTGTTTGGTGGTTCGCTTTCCGCGTATGACTGCAACAACGGCAAAATCATTTCAGTGGCGCGCCAGCCGCAGTCGGCACAGAGCGAGTTGATCTATCCGAAGGACAATCGCAATCGTATCGCGGTTCGTTTCAATGGCCGCATGCCGGTGACAGCGGGACTTCGCGGCGGCGCACGCCAAGCCTTTGAGACTTTGAACTACAATCAGTTCGGTTTGCTCTTGCGCGAAATGCCCGGGAGTAAGGGCAGCTGGTTCAGCATGCAAGACATCATCGATGGTATCATCGGCACGGATCCGCAAACACGTGTCGAGTTCATCGGCCAGATTGTTCGCGTCGAAACGCGCGATAGCCTTGTGGTGTACGGCGTGAAGCTGCTTAAAGTGACCAACGGCAATGGTCAGTGGATTGATCGTCCGGCGTAAGAGCCGATCAAAAGGCCGATCTAAGGGCCGGCCTAAATATCAAGTTGGCGGAATCGATCGCCGGCTTCGTCAAATTCCCAGAGTCGGCCTTGCTCCAAATCAAAGTAGACACCGATGAGGTTGAGACCTCGGGCTTGGATGGCCGCCTCGACAAAGGGGAAGCTTCGCAAGTTCTTGAGCGAAACCTTGATGGACTCCATTTCACCCAAGCGAACTCGTGTCTCTTCGTCGGCGCCCGGATGTTGCTTCTCGACGCGGGTTCGAGCCTCGGCGGCAATGCTCATCCAATTCGTAACGAAGCTTGGTGGTTGATTCGGATCCTGAGTCATCAACGCGCGGATGCCGCCGCACTGGCGGTGGCCGAGAATGATGATGTTTTCGACTTTGAGATTATTGACGGCGAACTCGAGAGCTGAGCTCGTACCGTGAAAGCCAACCGCCGAAGGTTCACAAGGCGGCACGAGATTGGCCACGTTTCGAACCACAAAGAGTTCGCCAGGCGAAGCGCCGGTGAGGATCGCAGGATCAACACGTGAGTCGCTACAGCCGATCAATAAGGTCTTGGGCGTTTGTCCCGACGTGGCCAATCGCTGATAGAGCGAGTTCTCAGGATCATCGTGCTGAAAGTATTTGTCCTTGAAACGGCGAAAGCCGATCATCAGACGAACCAGAGCTTTGTTCATATTGCGGGCAAATCCATCATAGATAGGGCTAAATTTCAATCGCAGAAACAGCGAGCCCGGTGCGTGAAGGTGGGGCCATGTGCTTATTTCTCGGCGCGCCCTGGGGCCTCGAGCGTCTGTTTGAGCGAGTTTGGTGGCACGCGATCGGCTATCGACGGCGAAATTGAAAGCTTGGCCGTGCAAAGCGCAAGCGAGCGTAGCAGACTCGGGCTATGGCGTCTTTGCTTCGGCGTTTGCCACAATTTCACGAATTGTCTTCGGGCGATGCGGTCGATGTGATCCTGACGCGCTTTTTGGAAGAGTGCGAGTCCAGAGGTCTGACACTTTATCCGGCGCAGGAAGAGAGCCTGCTGGCACTGTTTGCCGGCGACAACGTCATTCTGAACACTCCGACGGGCTCTGGAAAGTCATTGGTCGCTGAAGCTTTGGTATTTCACTCGATGAGTTGGGGTCGTCGAAGTGTGTACACTTGTCCGATCAAAGCGCTGGTGAATGAAAAGTTTCTGTCGCTTTGCCGACTCTTTGGTGCCGAGAACGTGGGGCTGATGACGGGTGACGGCAGCGTCAATCGGGATGCGCCGATTCTTTGTTGTACAGCCGAGATCTTGGCGAACATGGCGCTGACGGAGGGTGCACGAGCACGCGTGGATGATGTGGTGATGGACGAATTCCATTACTACGCGGATCGCGAGCGCGGCGTGGCTTGGCAGTTGCCGCTTCTTGAGCTTTCGCAAACGCGGTTTTTATTGATGTCGGCGACACTTGGCGATTTGGACGGCTTTGGGAAACGGCTTACGGAACTAAATTCGAAACCCACGCGCGTCGTGGTGGGAGACGTTCGCCCGGTCGAGCTTGAGTTTGAGTATCGCGGTGAAACGCATTTGCATGAGAGCCTTCAGGACCTTCTGTCTCGAGATCGCGCGCCGATTTACTTAGTGAACTTCACACAAGCGGCGGCCATTGAAGAAGCGCAAAGCTTGATGAGCGTTGATTTGCTCAGCAAAGAACAAAAGCAATTGATTCAAGAGCGCTTGCGCGGCGAGAAATTTCGCTCGCCGTTTGGTCGAGACTTGCAGAGATTCCTCAAGCACGGTGTGGGTGTTCATCACGCAGGTCTTTTGCCTCGCTATCGAATTCTGGTCGAGTCCATGGCGCAAGAAGGCCTTTTGAAAGTCATCAGCGGTACGGACACACTCGGTGTCGGCGTGAACGTGCCGATTCGCACTGTGCTGTTCACTAAACTTTGCAAGTACGATGGTGAGAAGACGGCGATCTTGAGTGCGCGGGATTTTCATCAAATCGCCGGACGCGCGGGTCGACGCGGATTTGATACGCGGGGCTTTGTGGTCGCCCAAGCACCTGAGCATGTGGTGGAGAATTTGCGCCAAGACCGTAAGGCGGCCTTGGATCCAAAGAAAGCCAAAAAGTTGGTGCGCGCCAAGCCGCCGGAAAAAGGCTTTGTGATGTGGACCGAAGACAGTTTCAAAAGACTGCAATCGGCCAAGCCTGAGCCTCTGCCGTCGCGATTTCGCGTGGACCATGCCTTGGTGTTGAGTGTGTTGACGCGCGAGCATGAAGATGGATGTCGAGCCCTCAGGTCGCTGATTCGGCGATCGCATGAGTCGGATCACGCCAAGCGAAAGCACCGCAAGCGAGGCTTTGAGCTATTCAGATCTTTAGTGGAGAGAAAGTTGATCGATGTGGCTCGCGACGCGACGACGGGTGAGCGCCGCTATAAGTTGCATGAAAACTGGAAGCTGCAAATCGACTTTTCATTGCACCAAAGCCTTTCGCTTTGGCTGATCGATGCCTTGGACGAATTGGATCAGACCTCGCCAACTTACGCACTGGATGTGATCACCTTGTGTGAGTCAATTTGTGAGAACCCCGACGTGATTCTGCGCCGCCAGGCGGATCGCGCGCGCGACGCGCTTTATCGCGAGCTAAAAGCCGAGGGTGTGGACTTTGACGAGCGCCAAGCGCGTCTCGACGAAGTGGAGTACCCGAAGCCACTTCGGGATTTCATCTACGAGCATTTCAATGCCTGGTCCGATCAGCATCCTTGGGTGGGAACTGAGAACATTCGGCCAAAGAGTATTGTGCGCGAGATGTTTGAAAAGGGCATGGGCTTTCACGACTACATTCGCGAATACGATTTGCAGCGAGCCGAAGGCCTGCTGCTGCGAGCACTCAACGAGGTCTACAAAGTCTTGGCTCAGACGGTTCCCGACACGGCGAAAACGGATGAGCTGCGCGAATTGGAAACGGCCTTGGCCCTCACGCTGAGATCCATCGATTCATCCTTGCTCGAAGAGTGGGGGAAGCTTCGCGAGCAAGCTGAGGGCCTTCGCTCAAAGCCGAATTCTGCGACGGTCACAGAGCACGAAGCCGCAGATGCAATGGCGGCACGAGGTCAGGCTCAGCGCGAGGCTGCCGAGCAAAGCAAGTTGCGTCGTCAGGAACTCACGCGAATTTGGAAATCTGAAGCGCTTCGATTCGTACAAGCCTGGTCGACGGCCCAAGACGAAGAGGCGTTACAAGTGTTTGCGGACTGGGTGGAGTCGGGAGGTTTTCAGTGGATCGAATTGGGGTCGATCAAGAAATCGCCGACACAATGGACCATCGAAGAGCTTCGTGAAGTGAGGGAGCTTTGGAAGTCGTCCGGTGTCAGCGGCATCGTCACGGACCTACGCGCCCGAGCGCCGCATCTTTTTGAGATTCATTTTGGGGAGCACCTCACGGACTGGGCCTTCGAAATCAAGATCTTGGATGAGGCCGGCGAAATCGCAGGGAGTTTGCGCGCCAGCACCGTGGGCGATAGCTAACGCCTTGGTTCGTGCACGCGTCGGCATCTTGCTTAGAGGACCAGTTAGTGGCGGGACTTGCGCAAACTTTCCGTTCTCTGCTCAAGTTTGATTAGCTCATCCAATCTTGATTCGATGTCATGAATCACGCCTTCAAAACTCTTTGTCGCGTGTTCGCCATTTGATTCCATCAAGGTCTCATCGAGAATTTCTTGAAAGTTCGGAATTCGATCTTCCAAGATCAGTCGCATGGCCTGATAAATTTCCGTGAGACGTTTCACCTGCAAGCGAATTTCATGACGAATTCGGCGCACTTTTGACTCTTGCAGAAGTTCGATCACGCAAGCTTCAACATGACTGGGCTCAAACGGCTTTTCGATCAAGCGCAAAAAGCCGCGATTGTTAGCCGCGATCGCCGAGTCCTTATCCAAATTTCCGGATAGCAATATAGCCGGCACTTCATGACCGAGCGCTTGTAGCGCCGCGAGCATTTGCACGCCATCCATGCCCGGCATGCGCAGATCCGTGATGATCAGTTCGGGCCGCGGAAGCTGGCCACTGCTGAGCTGGCTCACCAGTTCAAAGCCCGAGGCAAAAGTCTTGATCTGAAACTGATCATGAAAGCGCGCGCGGAAGACTTCGCGAAGCGCCGGCTCGTCATCGACGAAATACACCAGTGACTTCGATAAGCTGGCGTCGGCCGCCGCATCCAGCGCCGACACAGACGAAGCTGATTGAGGTTTCAACTGACGTGCTGCAGACATCCCGACTCCTCGCAGGCATTCCTTAACATTATCGAGAAAATGTGAAGCCCGGTGTAGAGGCCCATGCGAACTTCATCGAATCTTGAGGCAGGCTTCGCGACACATTGATGATCGCTGCTGTGTGCTTCTCAAAGCGATGCATTCACGGGCGGTGCGGTTGGGGTGACTCAAGCTCGAACATTGAAGTGTTTCAGATTGAGGCGTTGGGCGAAAGTGTTCACGCACATGATCCGTCGATGCTTTGTGAGACAATGTGGATCTCGACTTTGAGTCTTGGAGAGACCCAATCGCTTTTTGTCGATGATCAAAGTCGATCCTCGCAAAGAGGCATGATTCTCAGCAATGAGCAAATGAAGGGTCGCGGACCTCGCTCGCCCAAGACGGTTTCAAGTTCGATCTTACTGGGTGAGCGTCGGATCCGGTTTAAACTTCTACGCCTAACACGCTTTGATCACTTCGTCGTAGATTTTGGTCGGTCGCCAAAGAATGGTCTTGCATCACAAACATCCCAACCGACACGGGAGCATTTCACGACTCCATCGGGATTCAACTGATCAGGCCGACACTGTAGTCTACCTTCGCTGATCACTGTTCCGTCTTTCAAAGTATAGGGTTCAATCAATCTAACTTCCGATGTCGTGAGGTAATCCTCAATGTATATCGTCGGATTCTTGCGTTGGATAGTTGGCTCCTCGTCGCAGAATGTAGCATCGATCGATGGATCATAGGGTACGTTTTCGGGTTTGGTGAAAAGAGCGCTAAACTTCATACCTTCAATCTCGAAATACTCATTTCCATAGGCCGCATCACACTGAACCATCTGATACTGCACAAATCCGTTTTCATCAGGCTGGGTGGCAGCGACGCTACAATTGTGTCCTTTGAGTTTATTGCCGAAAGTGGCTTGCCCCAAATACTTAATTCCGGCGCCCTTGTAAACTGATTCGGGGTCGGGATTGGTACGCGCAGCCGATGTATCGAGCTTTGCCTTTGATCCATCAAAGTACTTCAGCAGAAGTGGCAATCCGGAAGCGTTCTTGCGTAAGCTTCTTTCAACATCAACCAAACGAAGTTTGTGCGAAGGAGCGTGGATATAAAACTGACGAGTCGGGAAGGTGACCACCATCGCCTTCGCTTCTGGGGGCCATTCGTCATCGGTCGACGACGCGGCCCAGACGGTCGGGGGTGCTGCATACATAACCCCTATCCCTACACAGATTAACAAAGTAATCGATAGTCGAACGCCGTGGCTTGTTAATGCCTTCATGTCAGTTTGCCTCGAAGTGAAGGTGGTCTGCATGCCCATTCACATCCTTCAGAACCCCATTTGAGTTTGGCACGAACTGTCCGTCACCGCCAGATGTGTCCAAACCGAAAGGATCGAAAGGTTGGACGATTGTACCGTTTCGATACAGCGGGTAATCGAAGTTAAGTTTAGCATTGGCTAAATTTGTGGGATTGAAGAATCGCAGCACCTTTCCGATCAAGAGCCGTGCGTGGAAGTGTTGACTGTCTGGTACGGCAAATCCACCTTGGTCGCTCGTGTAGTAGATTGTACGTAAGTTGGATTCGCTAAGTCTTCGAAATCCTCTCAGCATGTCGTTCTGATACCTAATGACATCGTCGATCGCAAAGTGAGTCGAAGAACTACCGGTAACAGTGTATTTGAACTCTTCTTGATTGGGGCAGTTTTCATAGAATGCATGGATTGGTATATTTTGGCGACGGGTCGGTTCATCCCCAACGGTAGGGTCGAGGAGCCAGTTGGGATTAACGTCTTCAATTTCGCTGGCTGATGTGCGTAGTAAATTGATTACCTCTCGGTTCATGAAACACTCTCTTCCTGTAAACTTGAGATGCCCATTGTAGACACACTTTTCCGGTCGATCAGCTAAAGGGCCTGTGAGGCAATCCACGTCAAGTGCTCTTAATTGAAGAATGTAGTTACGCATCTTCTCGAAGGCGGCGCGCTTTCCCTCGGCGCTCCTGCGGTCAAAGCGTTCTCTGAAAGCGGCATCAATACTAAGATAGCGAGCGTCAATGCCGGTACCTTGTGCGTGATGAGCGTCGACTTTGTGAGGGAATGCTTTCGCTCGGCAGTAGTTCGGACCTGGTCCCGCTAGGCAAGAATTCTGACTTTCAAAACCTGAGCCCTGAAGAGCATTGAGGCCGCCGCCAAATGGTAATGATCCGTCGTTG
>DDUL01000026.1:6000-6718 GCA_002344785.1 Bdellovibrionaceae bacterium UBA2339 | reverse complement strand
AAGCCTGAGGTGTTGAACGAAGGGATTTTTTCCCTCGTTGAGCAGCAGGAGCTTTGACCGGTTTGACCCCAAAAATCAGATGCCTCCGGCCTAGAACCGGGGGCTTTTTTTATGGCTGGAGCTTCGTCGCAATATGGGATCGGATCCTCGAAAGGGCCTTTGGACCTTGAGGCGGCTTCAATCGCGTGACAGAAGGGCCTTGCTCGGACGACGATTGATGCTCTTGCGATGTCGGCTGTCGTCAGAGGGATTAAGGCAGTGAGCTCAAATTAATGATCTGATGTGTTTGAGATGATCTTCTTGGGAGCATTTCGTGATCCATTTGCGATCACCATGACACGTGGATTCGATTGCTATCGGTAGTAGACGTTGCATCTGGTTTGAGTAACATTCATCGTGTTTGATCAAAATGTTTCTGGATAAGTAGCAAGCTGTAAAGAGGTGAACAGTGACAGGTGGAGCGACGGTCAACGGTGGAAAATCGCTTGGAGGCCAACTCGGTGGAGATCTCCAGCGACGGATTTTGTTCACAATCACAATGTTGGCAATCTATCGACTTGGAGTTCACGTACCGACGCCGGGTGTGGATGGTCAGGCCGTCTTTGGATTCTTTCAAAATCAGGGCGGAATTTTTGGTCTTTTCAATACCTTCACAGGTGGAGCGCTCAATCAGTTCTCTATTTTTGCATTGGGTATCATGCCCTACATCTCGGCCTCG
>DDUL01000026.1:0-5790 GCA_002344785.1 Bdellovibrionaceae bacterium UBA2339 | reverse complement strand
ATCATGCCCTACATCTCGGCCTCGATCATCTCACAGCTTCTTACCGCAGTTGTTCCACAGCTTGAGCAGCTGAAAAAGGAAGGCGAGCCGGGCCGAAGAAAGATCATGCAGTACACGCGCTACGGAACTGTTGTGTTGGCTGTGATTCAGGGCATGGCGATCAGCACTTGGTTGATGAAAGAGAACTTTGAGGGACGTCCGCTCGTTGTATCGACTGAAGTTGGCTTTCTGCCCTTTAAGGTGATGACTGTTCTCACGCTCACGGCGGGTACTTGCTTTATCATGTGGTTGGGGGAGCAAATCACCGAACGTGGATTTGGTGATGGATCATCTTTGATTATCTTTGCGGGGATTGCGGCGGCCATTCCAAGTGGCGCGGTACAATTGTATTCGATGGTGAGCAATGGCGAGATGGTCGGAGCGATCGCACTCATTATCGTGGCGATGATGGCCATCGTGATTGGACTGATTGTTTATCTCGAATCCGGTCAGAGACGAATCCCCATACACTTTTCGAATCGAGGCGGGCGAACGGCATTGGGAACACAGGCTAGTCACTTGCCTTTGAAAATCAACTTGTCGGGAGTTATTCCTCCGATCTTCGCAAGCTCGCTTTTGATGTTTCCTGCGACACTGGCTCAGTTCACGGAGCAGCCTTGGATTATGGCCCTGCGAGACTCTCTGAATCCTACCGGTGGCCTTTACCTTGTGATCGAAGTGATCTTGATCGTGTTTTTCTGCTTCTTCTATGTCGAGATTGTTTTGAATCCGAATGAGATGGCAGAGAACTTGAAAAAGGGCGGTAAGTTCATCCCAGGGATTCGCGCTGGCAAATCGACAGCTGAGTATATTCAAAAGGTGATGGATCGGATCAATGTGGGTGGCGCGCTTTACTTGAGTGCGATTGTTGTTTTGCCGACCATTTTGATTTCCAAACTGCAGGTCCCATTCTATTTTGGTGGAACCAGCATTTTGATTCTTGTCGGCGTCGCTCTCAATACCAGCCAACAATTACAGTCCTACCTCTTGCAGCAGCGCTATGAGTCCTTCTTGAAAGGGGCCAAGCAGCGCCCGCGCCGGGTGACGTTTTGAACATCGTGTTGTTTGGCGCGCCAGGCGCAGGCAAGGGAACTCAGTCCGCGCTACTCGTTGAACGTATGCGGATGAAGCAGATTTCCACAGGAGATCTGTTTCGTGCTCACGTCAAAGGGCAGACGCCACTCGGGGTGAAGGCTAAGTCCTATATGGACGCTGGCCAGCTCGTTCCTGATGAAATTGTGATTTCAATGGTCGAAGAGGTCTTGGAAGATCAACAGGATCAGAATTTTATCCTCGATGGGTTTCCGCGCACTGTCCCGCAGGCTGAGGCGCTCGAGTCCATGTTGAAGCGAAAGGGCCTGCAGATCGGTCGGGCACTGTTTCTTGAAGTGCCCATGTCAGAGCTCATGGGGCGCCTGACGGGTCGGCGAGTCTGCTCGAGCTGCGGGGCGACCTATCATGTGACGGCTAAGCCTCCGAAGGCGAAGGGCATATGCGACCTTTGCGGCGGTATCTTGGAGCAACGAAAGGATGATCACGAGGAAGTGATCCAGAGCCGTTTAGATGCCTATACGCGCTCCACGGCCCCTTTAAAGAGCTACTTTGCAGATCGGGGTATGCTCCGTGAGGTTCAGGGTATGGGTGAGACAGAAGCTGTCTACGCTCGGCTCACTCAGGCTATGAAGTGAGGCTGGCGCAGGAGGCCGTTAGCCCGTAGTTTTTTTAGGTCCGATTGACTCGGGAGCTGGACAAGTCAATCTCATACTGGTAGCACAGCACGCTGGATTATTTTTCCGAAATGGGGGGCGTGTCTCCTCAGCTCGGCACTTTAGAATCAACCAATTTCGCGGCGATGCCTTGATTCGGCCAAGTACGGTCGCAGGGCATGAAAGAGGGGATTCGAGAGAGTTGAGTCGCAGTGATTCGTGGTGGTGGATTGTTTGACGATCTTCGCGAATTGGTAATTTACCGGATCGCGATTGAAGGTGCTGAAACGGGCTTAGACTCAGTTTCAATCACTCAGTGGCTCGGGACGTTCAAGTCATCGAGAACCTGATGGTGGTGGGCGCCGATCGCAAACAGTTGAAACCTAGGATTCACGCGACGGCTCTCTGGAACATCGTAACGATTTGACCACGTCGGCATGAGTGCGGCGTGAGAAAATGGCGGATTTCATGAAAGTCAGAGCATCCGTGAAACGCATTTGCAACAAGTGCAAAGTGATCAAACGAAAAGGGGTCATTCGCGTAATTTGCGAGAACCCAAAGCACAAGCAACGTCAGGGGTAATTTGTGGCTCGTATTGCAGGTGTTGACCTTCCTCGTAACAAGCGTGTGGTGATTGCACTCCAGTACATCTACGGAGTGGGTCCGACTCGCGCGAAAACAATTTGTGAATTTGCCAAGCTTCCCGAAAGCCTTCGCACGGATGAGCTCACTGATGCTCATATTGCGAAGATTCGCGAATGCATGGAAGCCAACTTCAAAGTCGAAGGCGATCTTCGTCGTGAAGTAGGTTTGTCGATCAAGCGTTTGATGGACATGGGCAGCTACCGCGGCCTTCGTCATCGCAAAGGTCTTCCGGTTCGTGGTCAGAGCACGCGTCAAAACGCGCGCACTCGTAAAGGCCCGCGTAAGACGGTCGCGAACAAGAAGAAAGCTGTGTAAGGAGTCGGTGAAATATGGCTGCAAAGAAAACTGGAAAAAAGAAAGTTCGAAAAGCCGTCTCCCATGGCAAGTGCTTTATCCAAGCTGGATTTGGCAACACGATCATTTCGATGACGGATCCCACGGGAGAAGTCATTGCTTGGTCGAGCGCTGGACATTTGGGATTCAAAGGGTCGCGTAAAGGCACTCCTTTCGCGGCACAGGTCACTGCTGAAGATGCGGCAAAGAAGGCCATGGAGCAGGGTCTCCGTTCGGTCGACTTGTTCTTGAAGGGTCCCGGCGCAGGCCGTGAACCTGCAGTTCGCTCTTTGGCATTGGCGGGAATTCGAGTTTCATCGATGCGTGATGTGACTCCGATTCCTCACAACGGTTGCCGTCCTCCAAAACGGCGTCGAATCTAAGGGAGATTTAAAGTGAGTTGCGTAAACAAGAGCGTCTGCAAGATTTGCCGCCGCGAAAACATGAAGCTGTTCCTGAAGGGTGATCGCTGTTTTACGGACAAGTGCTCGTTTGAGCGCCGTCCGTATCCTCCGGGTCAACACGGCCAGAGCCGTCTGAAGTTCTCTGAATTCGCCTTACAGTTGCGCGAAAAACAGAAGGCCAAGCGATACTACGGAGTGCTCGAGAAGCAATTCCGTCGTTACTTTGCAGAGGCCGATCGTAGCCGTGGCGTGACTGGAACGGAGCTGTTGCGATTGCTCGAGAGCCGTTTGGACAATGTGGTTTATACTTTGGGCTACGCGTCAAGCCGTCGTGAGGCTCGCGTGTTGGTTAAGCACAATCACTTCACGCTCAACGGAACGAAGAACAATATCCCAAGCCATATCGTTCAAAAGGGCGATGTGATCGAGGTTCGCGAAGCGAGCCGCCAAATGAATAAGATTTTGGCGGGTATTGAGAACGTGAAGAAGCGAGAGATTCCGGGTTGGCTTGAGGCCGATCATGCGAACTTTAAAGGCGTTGTCAAAGACGCGCCGGCTCGTGAGAATGTCACGCTGGCTGTCGAAGAAAACATGATCGTCGAGTACTACTCGCGATGATGAGGCAGTGACAGGGGCGTACTTTAAATCACTTCTCAGTATGAGGCAGTGATTCGAGGGGTTGCCCCTGGTCCCGGTTCAGGCCGACCAAATGGCTCAGCCCATTGGTTTGCTCAGAAACCTGGGATTCAGTTGATTGAATGATTGAAGTTTTAAATTAATGATTTGCGGTCGGCCTCGGAGCGACCGAAAGACCGAAAGGAACTGAAGTGCAGAGCCAAGGTCATAATCAGCCTGAAATGGTCCCCGAACACTATTACAAATTTTGGCGCGAGCTGATCAAACCGAAGGGTTACGAGGTCGAAAAGGACTCTCTGACCGACGAATACGGCAAATTCATGATTCGTCCCTTGGAGCGCGGCTATGGCGTGACTTTGGGGAACTCGCTCCGTCGCATTTTGTTGAGCTCGATGATGGGCTCGGCCGTGTCGGGCGTGAAGCTCGACGGAGTCTTGCATGAGTTTTCGACCATGCCTGATGTTCGTGAAGATGTGACGGATGTGATTTTGAATTTGAAGCAGGTGCGCTTCAAGGCTCACAATCCTGAGCCCCAGGTGCTGAGAATCACCAAGCAAGGTCCTGGCGTGGTGACAGCACGGGATATTCAGGTCAACGACAAGATCGAAGTTCTGAATCCTGATCAGCACATTGCGACGCTTGGTCCGAACGCAAAGTTCACAGCTGAACTGATGCTCACGTTTGGCCGAGGCTATGTTCCGGCGGACGAGAACACGCAGCATTTGCCTGTGGGCTACATTGGCGTTGATGCCCTTTATAGCCCGATTCGCAAAGTGAACTATCATGTTTCGAACGCTCGAGTTGGTCAGCGTACGGACTATGATGCTTTGACTTTCGAAGTTTGGACGGATGGTTCGCTTCTGCCTGAAGAGGCCGTGGCATTGGCGTCTAAGATTTTGAAGGAGCAGTTGCAGATCTTCCTGACCTTTGACGAAGCTGCTGAGCCGGTTGAGCAAGAGGTTGTTCGAGTAACGCCGGTTCTCAACGAGAATCTGTTCCGCTCAGTGGATGACTTGGAACTCTCGGTGCGCTCGGCGAATTGCTTGAAGAATGCGAATATTCGCTTCATTGGCGAGCTTGTGTCGAAGTCCGAGGCTGAAATGCTGAAGACGAAAAACTTCGGACGTAAGTCACTCAATGAGATTAAAGAAATTTTGTCGGAGATGGGCCTTTCGCTTGGAATGAAGATCGAAGGTTGGCCGCCTCCGGGCTGGGATCCGAACACAGCGGTTCCTCGCAAAGACGCCTGATTCGCGTAAGAAAGTTGGATTGAGTCATGAGACATAATGCACGTGTGAAACATTTTGGACGTAAGCAGGGACCCCGTACGGCTTTGCTGCGTGGATTGGTGAACTCTTTGGTTGAGCATGGTCGTATCAAGACGACGCTTGCGAAGGCCAAGGAACTGCGCCGCCATGTTGAGAAGGCGATTACATTGGGAAAGAAGCAGGACTTGGCGACGCGCCGACTGCTGCTTTCGCGTTATCCGAATGAGGCGGTCGTGGCGACAATTATGTCGGATCTTGCGCCTCGGTTTATGGAGCGCGCAGGGGGCTACACTCGAATTTTGAAGTTGGGTATGCGCCCAGGTGATCGTGCGGAGATGGCCTACATTCAGTTTGTTGATTTCAAAGCTAAAGAAGCAGCGAAGGTCGACGAGAAGGCTGAGGCGAAAGCCAAGAAGCTTGTGACCAAGCGAGCTGCATTGAAGGCGAAGGCCGTGCGCAAGAGCGCGAAGGCTGCTCGTCGCACTCAGCGTTTGAATCGAAAGTCGTAAAATATCAGTGCCAAGCCGCAAGCTTTGCGTTGAGTTCTCTTGGCCGAGTGGCCAGGGAGTGCGAGAAAGGCTGGAGGGAACTCCGGCCTTTTTTGTTTTCAGTTTTGGAGTAGGAGAGTTTTGTGAAATTGGCGAAGTTGAACCGGCAAAAAGTGATGGGTTTTGTTGGGCTGCTGGGGTTTCTCCTTGGGCTTTACGGGCTGTGGGTGTTTTTGAAGGAGAAGTATTCGTTTGAAGCTCCGCCAATCTA
>DDUL01000021.1:2653-3003 GCA_002344785.1 Bdellovibrionaceae bacterium UBA2339 | reverse complement strand
TTGCTCAAGCGCTCACCGCAGGAGCGCGAGATGGGCCAAGCCGTTTGTCGCAGATTCGATGACTCCTCACTCATCGGCAGTGCCTTTTTGCTTTCGCAAAGTCGCGAGGTCGAGAGACTTCGACGTCGATTGGATCGCGTCGCTTCGGATTTTGTCAGTGGTCTCAGGCACAGCACACCCGCGCAAAAGCGCGAGTGGCTTGAGCTGCCCCGCCGCACGCACGAAGCCGCCGAGGGGGCCTTGCTCTTGGACTCATCCTATTTTTGCATGACCGCACTCAAAGCCATCTGCCCGCGCCAAGCCGCACCGGATCCGCTCAACGCTGAGGAGTTAGCCGCCACACGCGATCA
>DDUL01000021.1:2297-2428 GCA_002344785.1 Bdellovibrionaceae bacterium UBA2339 | reverse complement strand
GGAGTTAGCCGCCACACGCGATCACTTCACTCGTCGCGATGCTTGGCTCGATCGATGTCAGGCGCAAATGCGAATGAACTTCATCTTGCGCGCCAGTTCCCGATTGCGCTTCCTCGAATCTCTTTGAGATG
>DDUL01000021.1:1298-2057 GCA_002344785.1 Bdellovibrionaceae bacterium UBA2339 | reverse complement strand
GGTCGATGTCTCCGGCTGTTCGCCACCTCATTTTTTCCGGCCTTTGCTTTGCGTTCGTACACGCCGCCGTTAAGTTCATTCCTCGCATTCCGACACATGAAATCGTCGTGTTTCGCGGGCTCATTGGTTTAGTCCTCACGTGGTGGGCTGTGCGCCGCGCTGGTCTTTCGCTTTGGGGAAACAATCGCCTCATGTTGGTTTTTCGAGGTCTCGCGGGAACCGGCGCCCTGATTCTCTATTTTCACACCTTGCAATCCATGCCGCTGGCAAGCGCGGTCACCATTCAATATCTCCATCCTATTCTTACTGTGATCTTGGCGACCTTCTTTCTCCGCGAGAGCGCGACCAAAACTCAGTGGCTCTTCTTCGCGCTCTCCTTTGTCGGTGTGATGCTCGTCAAAGGCGTGGACTCGCGCGTGACGCCTTTGGATCTTGGTCTCGGCATCGCCAGCTCGATGTGCTCGGCCCTCGCCTACACGCTCATCCGTGCGCTTCGCCACCAAGATCAGCCACTCACGGTGATGCTGTACTTGCCGCTCATGAATGTGTTGATCATTGGCCCTTGGACGCTGTTTCACTATGTGCATCCCACACTTTGGGAAGTCGGCGTGCTGATCTTCATCGGTGTCTTTACGCAAATCGCTCAATACTTCATGACCCTCGCCTATTCCGAGGACAAAGCCGCCAACATTTCCAATCTCAACTACCTGGGGATCGTCTACGCCGCACTCATCGGCTATTTGCTCTATGACGAACACA
>DDUL01000021.1:980-1112 GCA_002344785.1 Bdellovibrionaceae bacterium UBA2339 | reverse complement strand
GCTATTTGCTCTATGACGAACACATCGATCAGCTCTCGGCCGTCGGCATGTTGATCATCACCTTCAGCGCGATCCTCACCTCGCGCTTGACCGCACAAGCGCGTTCCGCCGAGTCCGTGACCGCGACACCTT
>DDUL01000021.1:0-757 GCA_002344785.1 Bdellovibrionaceae bacterium UBA2339 | reverse complement strand
ACCTTCGGTCGCGCAAGTGCCTCCTCCGCCACCGAAGTGACAAAATTGGTCGCCAAAACTTGGCCAATTTCACCTTATTGCAATCCACAATGAATTGCGTAGGAGCACATCTTGCTCCCTAAAGCCGCGAACGAGAATGGGGTTTACCACCCTTGATCAAAACGCGGAGGACGAGATGTACAAATTCAACATGCAGCCCCAGCGAGAATTCCACTCTGCGCCCCACACATCGGCCAGCCATTCATCGGCCCACGCTGCTTTCAAGCGCGCACATCGCAGCTGGAAGCTCGCGGCTCTCTATTCTCTGTCGATCGGCTTTGCTTTCGCGACTGTACTTTCAACGGCCGCCTGCTCGAAGTTCACCCCCGGAGGCACGCTTCGCGGTGCTGAGCCCAACGGCACGGCTCGAGGTGCAGCACAAACAACTCGCGAAGGCTATACGGGAGAGGTCTCGGCCTCTACGGTAAAGGTCAATTCTGTTCGACGTTTCTTTGCTGGCACAGATGATGAGCCAGCCTGGGGACTTTACGCCGTCGTTCAACACGGCGGTCGCGAAATGCACATGATGGTGTACCCGAACACGAGCCCGATCCAATCCGACTCGATCTATGAAGAGAAGGAAGATGCTGTCTATATCATGCAGGGGATTTGCGGCGACATCTACTGCGCCAAGGCCGCAGTCTTGATCGAAGCTCAGAAAAAGAACTCCACCTCGCGCTATCAAACTGTAGAGCTGTGGGACTTCGACAAGAGCACT
>DDUL01000065.1:85302-135492 GCA_002344785.1 Bdellovibrionaceae bacterium UBA2339 | reverse complement strand
GGCGCGGGTCACGCCGCATCACGCACGACTCCGCAAAAGCCACCCGCGCTGGCGCGGGTCACACCGCATCACGCACGACTCCGCAAAACCAATCCGCGCTGGCGCGGGTCACACCGCATCACGCGCCAACACCCACGCGCAAGCACCAACACCCACGCGCCCACGCGCAAGCACCCACACCCACGCACCCACGCGCAAGCACCCACGCGCAAGCACCCACGCGCTAAATCCCGCCCGTCAAAATCGTATCCATAGCTGGGCGCGATTCGTCGGCGTGCGGAAAGTCGATGTTGTAATGAATGCCGCGGGACTCGCGGCGGCGCATGGCGCAGCGGACAGTGAGCTCGGCGACTGTGGCGATGTTGCGAAGTTCGATCGCATCCGGGTGACGATTCAACTGATGATCGCGTTCGATCTCGCCGCGGATGACGTTCAATCGAGCTTGAGCGGCGGCGAGACGACGGTTGGAACGAACGATGCCGACGTAGTTCCACATGAGGCGGCGGATCTCGTCCCACATGTGCGCGATCGCGATGCGTTCGTCGTCCTCGTGGCGACTGCCAGAGAGCGTCCAATCACTCTCGAACGCCAAAGCCGGGCCGAGTTCGCTGAACCAGCGGCGTGCGGTTTGGGCGGCGCGATCTGCAAAGACCACAGCTTCGAGCAAAGAGTTTGATGCAAGTCGATTGGCGCCGTGCAGACCGGTGCAAGCGGACTCGCCCGCGCACAAAAGTCCGGGAAGATCTGTGCGTGCGTCCGCATCTGTGATGACACCGCCACACAAATAGTGAGCGGCGGGGACGATGGGAATTGGCTGTCGAGTCATGTCGATGCCAAAGTTAAAGCAAGTTTTGTAGATCACGGGAAAGCGTTCGCGCAAAAATTCAGGCCGCTGATGTGTGATGTCCAAGAACATGCACTCGGCACCCGTCTTCTTCATCTCCGCATCGATGCTGCGAGCGACGATGTCGCGAGGAGCGAGCGCGCCGAGTGGGTGGTAGCGCTTGGCGAAGGCTTCACCTTGCGCGTTCACGAGCTCGGCACCTTCGCCGCGGAGAGCTTCGGTGATCAAAAAGTTGCGCGCTTGAGGATGATAAAGGCAAGTCGGATGAAACTGCATGAACTCGAGATTCGCCACGCGTGCGCCGGCCCGCCACGCCATCGCGATGCCATCGCCAGTCGCGCCAGACCAGTTCGAGGTGTAGAGATAAACTTTTCCGGCGCCGCCTGTGGCGAGTAAAGTCACGCGGGCGAAGACGTCGAAGCTCTTCATGCGTCCGCGATCGAAAACATGCGCGCCGATCACGCGCGAAGGTTCAACGCGAAACGCTCCAGCGGCGCGCGGGTGGCGCGAGCTCATCATCGAGTCATCTTCCAGGATCAAATCCACCGCAAAGTGTTGTTCGCGAATTTCGATGTTCGGGTGTTGGCGAACGGCGAGCATCAAACGTTCGTGAATGTCTTGGCCGGTGTGGTCTTGCACATGCAAGATGCGGCGATGCGAGTGGCCGCCTTCGCGCGTGAGATCGGCGGTCTTCAGTGAAGTGGCCGATGAGACGGGTTGACCTTCGGCCGTGCGCGCGTCAAACGGAACACCCCAGCGCACCAACTCTTCGACGCGAGCGGGAGCTTCCTCGACCACGCGACGAACAATGTCTTCGCGGCAAAGTCCTGCGCCGGCGACGAGTGTGTCGCGCACATGATTCTCGAAGCTATCGTCATCGCCGACGACGGCGGCGATTCCACCTTGTGCCATGGCGGTGTTGGTGGCGGGGGCCTCGCTCTTGGACAAAATCATCACCGTACCCAAGTCCGCCACTTTGAGTGCGTAGGCGAGGCCGGCAAGGCCTGAGCCGATCACGAGGAAGTCACAAGTTTGCGAGCGTTCGGGCATGGCGGATTCGTAGAGGAAAATGCGCTTGATGTCACGATTCGTCAGCGCCACCACGAGGCCGCGGGCACACTTCAGCAGTTCCTGAAGGCTCGACTGAGGTCTGGACTCGACAGACGTCTTGCTCGCCGCGTCTGAAGTCGGCAGAATTTCAGGCTGGGGGTCCTCCTATGACTGTGCAAGGCCAAGAACCGAGGAATGTGACGAGCGAGATTCCGACGACGGGCTTCAATCGTCGTCCAGCGCCGACAGCTTCGCATCGCGTGTCCAAGCCGAAGGGACCAAGTCCTGTGTTGCTGACGACGGTGATCGTGATTGTTTCTGTTGTCGTCGCCGTTCTCGGCATCATTTGGAAAACTCGCGAGGTCATCGAAAAAGATCGTTCGGCATTCTTGGCCGACTCGACAGCGAAACAAGTTTCGCCGCTGAGACGCGTGGTGCAGCAGCGCCTCGCTCAAGATCGCGCGCGCTTGGCGCAGTTCGCGACAGCACGAAGTAGCTTGGGGCCGGGCCGCGCTCGTGCGTTTGGTGACTTTGCGATGATCGCGATGTTGCAACCCGGAAGCAGCGGCACGTGGACGCCGCTTTGGATTGAGAAGGGCCCGCTGTATTCGCAGTTCCAAGGTCAGATTGCGGATCAACAAGAGTTGGCACTGCTGAAAGGTTTGCCGGCTGGAAAAATTCGCGAAGGCGAGACTTACTGGCAGAGATTTTCTGACAGCAAGGGTTTGCCGATTTGGGCTGTGGCCATTGGTGTGGAAACGCAAGTGGTGAGTTCCGGCGCGGGGATCAGCGAAGCTCTGCCGGAAGGTACGGACTATGCGACACGGTCGTCGTCCAATACAAACAAGACCGTGGGCGAGTCCGCAGAGCGCGCTGTGGTCGTAGGACTTTTTGGTCGAAACCCACTTCTCACGGCGACGGAAGATTTTGTCGGATCGACATCGACGGCGTGGGTGGTCGATGACAAGGGCTATGCCGCAACTCATTCCAACAAAGCGCAAGTCGGGGCTTTGCTCACCAACGATGCGATGGTGCAGAAAATTGTCGACGAGCAAATGGCTTCGGGTGCTTCGCGCTACACGTCGAGCGAAGGCCAGCCATTGTTTGGCGCGTTTGAGAAAGTGGATCGCAGCAATTTGTTTGTGGTCATGACGACGGACGAGCGCGCGGTGCTGTCGTCGGGTGCGAGCTTCGCGAAGACGGCTGCGACCACAGGCGGACTGGCTGTTGTCGTCGGCGTTTTGCTGGTGATGGCGTGGTCGGGACAATTGCAGCGAACCGTGACCGTGAGTGAGGGACGCTTCGCAGGCGGCGTCGGCGGTGGCACTGGCAGTGGCGGCGGCCAAGGCCCTGGTTCAGGGCGCGTGGATTTGTCGGCGGCTCGCGAAGCCATCGGCAGCGGCGCTGCCACCACAGGCTTTCATCGAACCTCGAGCGCACATGCGGAAACCTCGGTGGCAACAGGTTCTGGCGCCGCGTATGACGAGGCTCCTGAGCCCGTGGATGAAGGAAGTGGTTTGAACTTTGATGCCAGCCGCGGAACCTTTGCGGGGACTTCGGCCGGCTCCAGCGATGTGCACTCGAATCTCGCGCATCTCAAAAACGACAGCGAGGCCCGTGTGATTCGCGAGCGTGCGGCCGCGATCGCATCTTTTGCCAAAGGCATGGAGACGACGGTTCGCGAGCCCATGCTTGCGGCCTTGGCTCATGTGCAACTCGCCGTCGAGAAAATTCAGTCCTCAAGTTCGCCTGAGGAAATTTCGGAACATGTGCACTCCATCGAGAAGGACTTGCGTCGAGCCAAAGACGCCATCGATGAGATCGAGTCATTGTCGAAAGAGAAATTCGTTCCGAGCGAAGGCGCAATGGCGGATGTCGCGCAAATTCTCCGGCAGCTCTGTGATCAGTCGATGTCATGGGCCGAGGCCGAAGGTGTGCAGCTTCAGCTTGAGTCGGCGCGCGTGCCGATCCTTCGTGCTGAACCCGGCGCACTTCGGCGAGCGCTCGAAGAATTGCTCTCCAACGCGCGTCGGTCTTTGCGCGGTCGAAGCATTAAACAAATTCAGCTTTCGCTGACCGACACAGAAGACGCCGTCTACGTGCAAGTCTCGGATACAGGTGTGGGAATGGATCGCGATCGTGCAGCGCAAGCCTTCGAGCCCTTCTTCAAAGGCTTTGATGATCTTGAAGCGCGCGGTTTGGGTTTGGCGCGGGTCAAGGCGATCGTCGAAGGTCACGGCGGAAGCGTCGAGCTTTCGAGTCGGCCGGGTGAAGGCAGCACGGTCACGATCAAACTTCCGGTGTCGCCCGTGGAGCGCGCGGCTTTTCGCGCAACACAGAGTCAAGCGCTGGCCAGTTCCGTGGCCTCGGCCTTTGCTTCGCCCAAGGGCAAGGCGTCTGAGCCCGTGGCGGCAGCGCCGAGCGAGGCCAAAGGCGCAAGCGAAGAGATCGTGGATCGACCCTTCTCAGCGGAAGATTTGCTCACGCCTTCGCCGGCATCCGGCGTGGATTTAGGTTCTATGTCGGAGGCGGGATCTGGATTAAGTGGCGTCGCCAAGCTTGCGGGGCATTCGCCGCTCACGCCTGAACAGGCGGCGGCTTTGCCGCAAGCGCCGCGCTTTGATCGAGATCATGAAGTTTCATTTTCGCTGACGGCGTCGGACATCAAACGCTTGGAAGCTGTCGAGGCGGAAATGCGACAGCAAGGCGCGCGATCGCCCAGCGCGAAGAGCGAAAGCCCAGCTCCGCCGCCGCTCGCGGATTCGCCTTTGCCTTCGTCGGCGCAAGTCGAGCCGAACAAGCCACCATCGAGTGGTCGCGTCGATGTCGCCGTGAGACCTGTGGCCACCTCGAAAATTAAATTGAATCTTCCGGCCAAAGACGAAGGCGCCGCTGAAAAGCCTGATCCCAACACGAAGTCCTGAGCTGATAAGGCGGGTGATCCTCGATGAATGCGACTCAGCAAGATCAGCTCATGGTCTACGTGCCACGCGAAAAGCGCGCGTCGTTTAGCATCGCGCTTTTGGGCTCGTCCGTGGGCCCGGGACCTGAGTTAGCTGAGTCCTTGAAAGCCGTCGGATTCACACAAGCCCATTTTGTGTCGCCCGACGCGGAGGAGCGTGCCGCGCTTGAGCAAGCACCGCCGCATGTTTTGGTGTTGCAGCTTCTCAGTGAGGAGCAATTGGCTGAAGAAGTCGGCTGGGTTCGGTCACTGAGTCACGAGACGCAAATTATTTTGTGTGTTGAACTGCAAGGCGCCGACGCGGATTTGATTCAGCGACAAGTTTTGGAATGGGCGCAGAAGTACAATGTGGGCGATGTGCTTTGGTTGCCTGCAAGTCGCGCTGCTGCCGAGAGCACGCAGACGGGCGTGCGCTTTGATGAGAACACGCAAGCCATTCGCTCTCTGCGTTTGCAACATGCGGAGCTTGCGGTCGATCGAGCTTGCCGGCGCCTTTTGTTGCAATTTGAAATGGAGTACTGGCGAGATCGCGCCGAAAACTCCCCAGCGCCTGAAGCGAAAGCACCTGCGCCGCCGTCTCTTGAGCAGGCCCCAGAGGCCTCGCAAGAACTGGTCGCCGAGGCGACCCAAGAATTGTTCGCCGAGGCTCAACAAAGCTTGCAGTCGCTGAGTCAGCAGCGCGAGTTTGAGCCGCTCATTCAGGATTTGGGACTTCGTCTCATCCGCCACGCGAAGCTCGTGCGCGAAATCGTCATTCAACAAATTGATCCGCAAGCTTCACCCATCCCCGACGCGCTTTCGCGCACGGATGGATTCGCCTATCTCAAGTGGTTGCCGGTGCAGATGGCATTTAATCTCGTCAGCTACCGAACGTCTAAACAGAATTTGCCGCTGGCGATGCCATCCAACTTAGGACTGACGCTGGGGCGGAGATGGATCGATCTCTTGCCGCCCGACGCGCAAGAGAAGGCCAGTTCCGCGGATCTTGCGGCCGCTTTATCGTCGTGGCAGCCGCTGCGTGAATTTCTACGCGATGTTTTGAAGTTACCGCGGGCTGAATTGGTGTTGCACGGTCGCGTGGAGCAGCCGCTTGGCGTGATCGTGCTCAGCCCTTTGGTGTCGACGGATGCGCAGCTACAAAGTCTCTTGGCGAATCGACTCGCGCCTTGGACGCAAGTCTTTCAAACAAGTCGCGAGTTGATCATTCAGAGTTTTGATTTGGCCTGGACAAGGCAAGAGGCCGTGCGAGATCGGCATGCGACGGCACGCGTGGATCGCGTCACTGGATTATTGAACGACACGGCTTTGCAAGAAGCACTGACACTCGAAATTGCGAGAGCGCGACGCCTGCATCACAGCTTAACTGTGGTGATGTTGAAACTGGACGCACCTGTCACAGATGAGGTCGCGCCGCGCGTGATGGCCACGGCCTTTAAGCGCATTTTGCGAAATACCGATGTGGTGGCGCGACTTCCTGGCGGGCGCTTTGTCATCTTGCTCACGCACACGGGGTCAAAGACCGGCGCGCAGGTGATTGAGCGGCTCATTCGAATTTGTGAAAAGATCGAGATTCCGGGAAGAGTTGGGCATTTGAAGTTGCGAGCGGGCGTCATCGAGTTCCCATCGCACACTTCGAAGTTCGAAGATCTGCTTCAGTTGGTCGAAGATCTGATTCCCTCCTTCACATCCCAAGAGTTGGTCGCTGTCGCGATCCGACCCATGGGATTTGTGCCGGAGTATTTGCCGCTGGAAGCTGTGACGGAAGTCGGAGCCATTAAATGATCGACTTGCATGTTTCGCGACATCGGCCGACGGTCGCCGTCGTCGATTTGGCCGCTCTATCCGACAACTTTCACACCTTGTATCGACTGGCTCAGAGCGCAGCTCAAAATTCTCCTGAATTCTTTTTCTGTCCCATGGTGAAAGCCAATGCTTATGGTCACGGTGACTTGCAGGTGGTGTCCCGACTTCGCGGTTTGGGAGCGGCTTGGGTCGGCGTTGGACTGATCGAAGAGGCTTTACATCTTCGCGCCGCTGGCGACACCGGAAACATTCTCAACTTCGGACCCTTTGATCGCGAAGGGGCGAGAGCCTTGCTGGCCGAAGAAGTGACTCCTGTTGTGAGTTCACGAGCGGACCTCCAGCATCTCATCGATTCGATCCCAACTCTGACGGAGCCGCCGGAGAGCGTCGACTTTCACCTGAAAGTTGAAACTGGCATGAATCGACTCGGCGTGGAGTTTGACGAGTTGGATGAAGTGCTCAGCACTTTGACTCGGTCGCCGCAATTGAAGCTTCGCGGCCTGATGACTCATTTCGCAAATGGCGAAGATGCGGCGGACCCGCAGGGGCGCACAGAGATGCAGATGCGGGAGTTTTCGCGTTGCCATCAAAAGCTTGTCGCTGGCGTCAGTGCGGAGGTTCGCGATCATCTGCGTTTGCATGTGGGAAACTCCGGCGCTTTGCTCGCCTACGCGCAGCGACCTCGCGCCTTGGCTGTCGGCTTTCGCCCTGGGCTTGCGCTTTACGGTGGTGGCCCGCTTCAGTCGGGAGAATCAGCTTTGCGACCTGTGCTCAGTCTCAAAAGTCGAATCGCGCAGCTTCGTGAAATCGCGCCGGGTGAGCGCGTGAGTTATGGTGGAACGTGGACCGCGCTTCGGCGAAGTCGTCTTGGCGTCGTGCCTTGTGGATATGCGGATGGTGTTCGCAGAGGAATGAGCGGGAAGATGTCGGTGCTGGTCAGGGGACGTCGCGTGCCGGTGGCGGGCGTGATCTGCATGGACTACTTCATGTGCGACTTGACTGAAGTCCAGGATGCGCAAGTCGGTGACGAGGTCACGCTCTTGGGAACTCAAGGCCAAGAAGAGATTCGCGCCGAGTCCTGGGCGCGAGAATTAGGCAGCATCAGCTATGAAGTCCTGACGGGGATCTCGGAGCGCGTGCCGCGGCTTTATGTCGACGCCTCGATCGGGAACAATTAAGCTCGGTGAATGAGGTGAGTTCGTGAGTTATGCCGAGCGCCGAGAGCGCGTGAATCAGGCCTTCGATGCGATCGGGCGTTACCTGATGAGTCAGGTGCGAGAGTTCGTTCGCGAAGTCGGTGAGCTTTCGCGCTTCGGCTATGAGGGACTGCGAGTTTTCTTTCATCGGCCGTGGCGTGGCACCGAACTTGTCTCGCACATGGAATTCATCGGCAACAAGTCCGTCACCATCATCCTCATGAGCGGTTTGTTCACCGGCATGGCCCTCGCTTACCAAATATATTTGGGCTTTCGCTTGGTGAACGCGGTTTCGCTGGTCGGCCCGACGGTGGGACTGGGGATCACGCGTGAGTTGGGGCCGGTGCTCACCGGCTTGATCGTGTCGGCGCGAGCCGGCGGCGCGATGGCCGCGCGGCTTGGAACCATGCGGGTGACCGAACAGATCGACGCTCTCGAGGTGATGGGTGTGAATCCGATTCAGTACCTCGTCAGTCCGCGATTGATCGCCGCAATCTTAGTCATGCCGCTCTTGACGGGAGTTTTCGACTTCATCGCCATGTTCGGCTGTTGGCTGATCTGTATTCAGCTGCTCGAGATGGACGAGGCGGCGTTCTTCGATCGCACCTATTTGTGGCTTGAGCCCTATCACATCAACGAAGGTCTTTTCAAAGCGGCGGTGTTCGGTCTGTTCTTCGCGGTGATCTGCACGCATCGCGGGTACAACACCAAAGGCGGAGCCGAGGGCGTCGGCAACGCCACCAATCGCGGCGTCGTGCTTTCGATGGTGATGATCATCGTGCTCGACTTTTTCCTCACCAACATCATCAATGTCTTTTACCAGATGACCGGAGATTACCGATGGAAGTGAACTCGAATTCTTCCATTTCCATTCGGCACCTCAAAAAGACCTTCGACGGTAAAGACTTCGTCTTGAACGATCTGTCGCTGGAGATTCCGCGCGGCAAGATCACGGTGATTATCGGCTACTCCGGCACGGGCAAATCCGTCTTGCTGAAACACATTCTGGGCTTGCTCAAGCCCTCGTCGGGCTCGATCCGAGTCTTGGGACAAGAACTGACCGAACTGGACGTCGACGATCTCACCAAATTGCGCAATCGCTTCGGCATGTTGTTTCAGTATGCGGCGTTGTTTGACGATATGACGGCCATGGAAAACGTGATGTTCCCGTTGAAGGAGCACCGACGCGATTTGAACAAGGTGCAGATGCAGGAGATCGCGCGTGCTCGACTCACCGAAGCTGGACTTTCGGATAAGCATTTTCTGAAATTACCGGCCGAGATGTCGGGCGGCATGCGAAAGCGCGTGGGATTGGCGCGGGCCTTGGCCCTTGATCCAGAAATTTTGGTCTACGATGAGCCGACCACGGGCCTCGATCCTGTTCTCACGGAAATGGTGGATAACCTTATTGTTTCCACACATAATTTGAGACAAGGAACGACTTCGATCGTGGTGAGTCACGATTTGTACGCGGCGTTTCGGATCGGGGACTACGTGGCGATGCTCGACAACGGCCGTGTGCTTTTGCACGGTACGCCGCAAGAGTTCCTCGAGTCCGACATCGATCTGGTCAAACGCTTCGTCGCCAAGGGCGTTCGCAAGGAGCTAGAACCGAAGGCCTCGGCCCCCAAGCCGACTTCGGTGGAGTGATATGGGGATATTTTCGGCGCCGGAGTTCAAAGTCGGTCTGCTGGTCATCGTCGTTTCGGCGGTGATCGCCGGTATGTCCGTGAAAGTTTCCAACGATCCTTCGGGACTTGGCGCTTCAAAAACTGCTTACTTCTACTTGGATGATGCCAGCGGGTTGGTCAAAAACTCAGCTGTGCGCATGGCGGGCATTCCCGTCGGCATGATCAAGGACATTCAACTCGAAAACGGTCAGGCGCGACTCGAAGTGGTCTTGAAAGGCGATACGCCGATCTCGAAGTCCGCGCGAGTTGAGATCCGACCGAATGGAATTTTGGGCGATAAGTTCGTGGAGATCGTCGGTGGCGATCAGCGCGATCCGCCGCTTCGTAGCGGTGAACAAATTCTGGTCGTCGATGATCGAGCCTCGGTGGATCGATTGATCGGCGAGGTCTCGAAGATCACCAAGTCGCTCTCGCAAGTCGCCGAGAACATCAAGGCCGCGACGGAAGGCGACAAAGAAAAGCCGCTCGGGCGAATCATCGACAATATCGAGAAGATCACGGGTGATTTGGCGGAACTTTCCAGTTCGCGCAAAGATGAAATCGGCGAGATCGTCGACAATCTTCGTGAAACCACAGCGACCATCAATGAGCTGGTCAATGATCAAAGCGATGATGGTTTCCGCGCGGCTTGGAAAGACGCGCTCAAGAGCTTGCGCAAGATCGAAGGCACCTTGCAAAACGTGGAAGAGATCACCGGCAAGATCAATCGCGGCGAAGGCACGATTGGTAAGCTCGTCAACGATGAACAAACCGTTGAAGAGCTCAACACAGCGATCTCGGGCATCAATAACTTCCTCGACGCCGGCAACAAGTTGCAGACGGCCTTCGACTATCACTCCCACTATTTGACCGGAAATCGCGAAGCGAAGTCTTACCTCTCTCTGCGTTTGCAGCCTGGCTTAGATCGCTACTATGAGCTGGGTCTTGTTGATGATCCGCAAGGCACGCGCGAACGCACGGTCACGCGCACGGAAGTCAATGGCGTGGAAACCACCACGCGTGAAGACAAGCGCTTTCAAGATCGGATTAAATTCAATGCGCTGTTTGCGAAGAACTTTTGGGACTTCACCATCAAAGGCGGCATCATTGAAAACTCAGGTGGCTTCGGCGCCGACTACTACCTCATGCGGCGCAAGCTTCGCCTCTCTGTGGAAGCCTTCGAATTCAGCAACGTGAATATTCGCGCCAGCGCCAAGTACGACTTCTGGTCGGGGCTTTACGTGACAGCGGGCGGCGAAGACTTGGCCTCCAAGACCGGGCGAGCGTCAGGCTTTGTCGGCGCCGGCTTGTTCTTGACCAATGATGACCTGAAGTTGCTCATGACCAAGCTACCCTTCTGAGGTAGGTTGGGGCGAAGCCGAAGGAGGCGATCGCCATGGCCTTTCGCAACGCCCTAGTCAGCGTATCCAACAAAACTGGTCTCATCGAGTTTCTCAAACCCCTTGTGGCCCAAGGACTGCGTGTTGTTTCAACCGGCGGCACCTTGCGCACACTTCGTGAGGCAGGCATCAAAGCTGTCGATGTGGCGGAGCAAACTGGGTTCCCCGAAGTGATGGACGGACGCGTGAAGACTTTGCATCCGCGCGTGCACATGCCGCTTCTGGCGCGGGCCACGCACAGTGAAGATTTCGACTTGCTCAAGCGCGAAGGTTTGGAGCCTTTTGATCTGGTGATCGTGAATCTCTACCCCTTTGAGGAGGCTCGAGCTCGCGGTGCTCAGGGTGAAGAACTCATCGAGTACATCGACATCGGCGGCCCCAGCCTGCTGCGAGCCGCGGCGAAAAATCACTCTCGTGTCACGGTAGTTTGTGATCCCGCGGATTATTCGTGGATCGCACAGCGAGGTGAAACTTCGCTCGAAGAGCGCCGTGGTTTGGCGGCAAAAGTGTATTCGCACACTTCGCGCTATGATGATTTGATCGCGCGCACTTTGTCGACCGAGGTGGAGAGCTGGAATGGTCTGGCGGGCCGCTTGGTGAGTGAGCTTCGCTACGGCGAAAATCCGCATCAGTCGGCGCGATGGTACCGCGATCCCTTGGCCAGCAGTGGCTTGCATGAGGCGGAAATTCTGCATGGCAAAGCTCTGAGCTACAACAATCTTCTCGACCTCGATTCGGCTGTGGCCGCTGTTGGGGAGTTTCGTCGGCCCGCGGCTGTGGCGGTGAAACACAACAATCCATGTGGCGTGGGTGTGGCGGACGACACTCGTGAAGCCGGCGGAATTGCCGTCGCGGTACAGCGGGCTTTGGCCGCGGATCCGGTGAGCGTTTTTGGCGGCATTGTCGCCATCAATCGGCCCGTGGATCTCGCTTCGGCTGAAGCTCTCGCCGGAATTTTCTTGGAGTGCATTGTCGCGCCCGACTTCGAGCCCGAAGCTTTGCAACGACTGCAAAAGAAGAAGGATCTTCGCCTGCTCAAATGGCCGAAGCTCGCCGAGCACAAAGCGACCACACAGTTTCGCACCGTCGCGGGCGGATATTTGGTGCAAACTGCGGATCGCACCTCAGATTGGTCGGAGCATTGGAAGGTCGAAGGCGAAAGTCCTTCGAACGAAATCAAGACGGATCTACTTTTGGCGTGGAAGGTCTGTGCGCATTTGCGCAGCAATGCGATTGCGTTGGCCTCGGGCGGACAAAGCGTCGGGTTGGGCATGGGACAGGTCAATCGAGTCGATGCGGTGGAGCAGGCTTTGGCCCGTTGTCGCAAGCATCATCCCGAACTTCGCCGTCCTGTCGTGTTGGCCAGTGATGCGTTCTTCCCATTTCCTGACTCCATCGAGCTTGCGGCAGAAGCCGGCATCCGCTGGATCATTCAGCCTGGCGGCAGCATTCGCGACAATGAGGTTTTGGCGCGGGCTCGGGCCTTGGGTGTCCACATGGTGCTGACGGGGACGCGACATTTTCGTCACTGAACTTGGCCCAACGTCGAGGTCGCTGGCGGAAGTCCTCCCAGACCCGAGAGTTTTCACGAGCGGATTTTGATGCCCAGCTGTTTACGGCACATTACACTTTAGAGGTGGAACGTTGCATGCGGGTCGAGTTCACCCGATGGAAGCGTTCACCCGCAAAGCATCAGAGTTTCGCCAGCTTGAATACGGAGTGGTCGTGTCAGAGTCTCTCAGTTCTTCATCGTCGCCATCGACATCTGCAGATGAAAAGCTCTGGCTGGTGAAGTCAGGTGATCGAATCACGGGTCCGATCACCACGACCGAACTGATTCGAAAACTCAAAGCCAAAGAAGTCATCATCATCGACGAGATCATCGAACCCAACTCGCGCTGGAAGCATATCCGCGATGTGGCCGAGTTCGCTGGCGTTGTTGAAGAAATTCGTCACGGTCTGATGGCGAATAAAGAAGATACGGAAGTCGGTTCGAAGACCTTGGCGGATGACGAAAAGACGCCGGTGACTTTGGTGCCGCGAAACTCCAGCGTGCCGCTGGAGCGCCGAACGAACGTCGCGGAAAGGTCCGCGCCCTCCACGTCGACAACCTCCACGACGGATGTTCGTCAGCCTGAGGTGACTTCGACGGCCGCGGCCGCCGCCAAAGTTTCAGATGATCGTGGTATTCGCAGCACTCAGCCCTTGCCGCAAGCGCCGGCATCGAAGGTGATGAGTCAGACTTTGATTTGGGCGGCTGTCGCCGTGGCTGCGGCTTTGGGCGGCGTGATGATCGTCAATTCCATTCAGAAGTCGGGTCGCAAGATTGAGCCCCAAGATCTGAGCAAGGTGACGGCTGAAGCTGAGTTTGCACTGAAGACTGGCGACGCGGCTCGCGCCTCGAATCTTTACGCGCGATTGGCGGAATCGAAGGACGCGGCTCCGGAGATTCGCTTGCGCGATGCGATTTTGACTTTGCGTTTGGATCGTCAAACTCTGGCGGCGAAACGAAAGTTCGAGGCCTTGTTGGCGGGGAACTCGAAAGATCCGCAGATTCTCACCCGCGCTCGGGTCGGCTTGGCGCTGGCGAGCCAGCAAAGTGACGATACGCAAGATTCGCTTGAGCGACTTGAAAAGCTCAGCACCGAGGCGACGGCCACGCCCCTCGTGCTGTTTAACTTGGCGGCCATCACTTCCGAGCAAGGCACAGCGACGGCGGCGCTGAAGTATTTGCGAGGCTTGGACTCGCATCCGCAACTGGGTGAAGCTTCCATGTTGCTCAGAGCGATGGCGTTGATCGAGGCCGGAGAATTCAAATCCGTACTTGCCTTGATGAATGGCGTTGATGGACGTCGCCTTGGTCCTTATCGATTTGAACTTCTCACCTTGGCGGCTATGGCCGAAGCCTCCGTCGAAACACGCCGACGTTCCGTGAGCTTCCTCAATGAGGCTTGGAGCGCCGATCCCCTTCAGGGGATGGACTTCTATCGCGATCCCCTCATTTACACCGAAGCCTTGCGATGGGAGCGAACGCTTAAATCCGTAATGAATTGGGTCGGGCGCAGTCGTGCGACCGAAGTGAAGGCCTTGGGTGCGATCGTGATGAGCTTGGCCGAAAAAAGTGTCGAAGCTGAAGCCTTGGTGAAAGAGCTCTTGGCGACACGACCCAATGATTCACATCTACTGACAGCACAGGCTTTCCTACTCTTCCGACTTGGACGAGTGGATGAAGCCCGAGGCTCATTGCGATTTTTGAACTCACCCGACGTCGAGAAGCCGCAATTGGCTGAAGTGTTGCGCGCCCGAATTTGCGCGTCGGCGGAGAGCATCGATACCGCCGGTGAATTGTGTGGCAATGTGCCGTGGGGAAAATTGGCGGCATCCAAGAGTGCGACAGTGTTTGCGCAAACGGAGTGGGTGAGAAGAACTTTGAAGTTTGAAACCTCAGACCCGCAGGCTTTGCGCGAAGCTCAAGCGCGCTTGGAGCAGCTGAAGCTCAACTTCCCCGAATCTTCACTGGTGTTGAAGTTGACGGCCGAGCTCAGCGAAGCTCCGTCGTCGAGGTAAAGCATGCGCGCGGACCGACTCCGATTCGGACCCTCGAGATTCAGCGCTTTGTCGATCGCCGTCAGATCAAATTCGTTTGCGATCGTGCTCTTGGCCTTAGGCTGTGCGAGCGGTTGGTCAGCCTGTGATCGACCCGCACCTTGGACACAGCACGCCTTCGCCTCTCGCACTTCACCTGCGGATCCGACCGATGTGCCGATGCCTTCGGCGCTTTGGTATGAGTTGATCGGCGTTCCCGCGCCACCGTCTACAGTGAAGAGTGCAGGTGATGAGGCCGCCAACGCGGCGACCGAGGCTCAGCCGCAGGTACAAGCCGAGGAGAAGTCCGATTCAAAGTCTGGGGATCCGATCCCGCTTGCCGCCAAAGTTGGTATTGAAACTGAATTGAAGCCCATGGCCATTTACCTCATCGAAGAAGTGCGGGGCACACTCGGCGGCAAACATCATCGCATCGAGTTTGGACCTGGTGGCGGTGCCATCGATTTGCGCGACTTTGTGACGCAGGATCGAGGCGCATTTCGACTCGTGTTTGAATTTGATCCGCGAACTCGAACCGAGGAAGAGACTAAGGCCGAAGCGGATTTCGAGCGCAAAGTTCTGTTCTACTCCAACGGCAAGCGGCGTCGATCTCAGCAAGGAACATCCGTGGAGTGGGTGGGCGATGGCTGTGATCATTGGCTCGACGTGACTCGTTCGGTTCTGCAAGCGGCTAAGGGCGAAGGTCTACTCTTTGCGGTGGCGGATGCTCGGCACGTGAGTGCATTGGCGGGGACCTTTTTCTTCAGCGTCAAGTCGCCGAAGGCGCCCAATCTGGTGCAATTGGCGCGAGTGAGCTTTTACGATTCGAGCCGTCGGGCCCTGCTTTGTCGAATCTAGCCTGCCCACCAAGGCCAGCTGGCATTCGAATGGTGTTCGGCGCTTGGAGGTGATTTTTTTGCAAACCGCCAGATGTGTGACTTCGTCATCGACTGGTCGTAAGCTCGCTTGTCCATGCACCGTCACTGATTTTTTCGAGGCCACATGATCGATTTTCTCAACGCCTACAAACGCTATGACCCCGCAGCCAAATCTCGATGGGAAATTGCGCTACTCTATCCTGGGCCGAAAGCCGTGGCCCTGCATCGTTTGGCGCATGCGCTGTACAAGATGGATTTGTTTTTCTTGGCACGCTTGGTGGCTGAAGTTTCTCGATTCCTCACCGGCATTGAAATTCATCCGGGCGCTCGCTTGGGCCGACGGCTGGTGATTGATCATGGGATGGGTGTGGTGATCGGCGAGACCGCGGAAGTCGGCGACGACTGCATCATCTTTCACGGCACAACCTTGGGTGGCGTGCGTTTTGAGGCCACGAAGCGGCATCCGACAGTCGGTCATCGCGTGTTGATTGGCGCAGGCGCAAAAATTCTCGGCCCGATCACCTTGGGTGACGGCTGCCGAATTGGCGCGAATGTGGTGGTCATGCGAGATGTGGCGCCGGGCGAGAAAATCACTCTCGAATCGGCCGCGCATGTGAAGACTTAAATCTCCGCGAGATTCGGCTGAATGGGCGACGTGCCAGGGCACCTGTGGGAAAAAAATTACTCGCCGACCCGAATCTGAGGCCGTGAGGATCTTCGCCTTTCGGCTCACGTAGGTTGCCTGACTTTCTCTCCGCACTCGCGCTCAATTCAAGCTCGTCCGTTTTTGGCCAATCGGCGAGTTGCGCTGGATTTAATTCGAGATGAAATCGAAATCTCATGAGACTCGATATGACGCTGAACTGGCGACTTTGCCTTTTGAGGCGTCACCAATCTCGATCTTTAAGGCCCGGGAATTGCGAGACCTCCGGAAATAACGAGGTCGTGTCCATCGCGCCACCTCTGTCCCCGCAACCTGACCGCACTTCGTGGAGGCTACATGAGATCGGACTTTGTTCAGCGCAAGGTCAATCGGCTTCGGCGCTCGCCAAGCTTGGTGCGTTCAAAGAAAGTCCGACGAATTGGGTGGTCGCTGGGTGCGCTCGCCGCGGCTTTGGCTGGCGTTTTGACGTCGAGCTCGGCGCTTGGATCTGGAGCCCGCGACGGACTTCGTCTGCGCAATCTCGAAAAGAACACCATTGAAAATGCCGTCGGCATTTACCTGACTCCAAAGGGCGAGAAGTATTTTGCGGAGAATCTTGAGCGCGTGTTGGACAACACCGGCTTTTCGATTCGCGAAGCTTACTTTCCCATTCTCAATTGGCGCGCGGAAACTCCAATCCGACTTGAACATATGGCGACGGGCAATCCGGAGCTGCAAGCAACCATCACGCAGATTCGGCAGCTTTTGAGCGAATGGTTTAAGGGCTTGAGCATCCAAGATCCTCAGCCTGAGGTCGCTGTGCGAGGTGCGGGTTACCGCTTGAAGTTTTCGAAGCTGGCGCTCGTCGCTGATCGACAGTTGCAGGGTATTTTGCGCCGCCAGGGCGGCGCTGTGCTCGCGCTTGAGGCGGAGATCCACGAACTTGAAGCAGGTGCTGAAGTCGTTGCGATTCGCGATCCCCAGCGAAACCCGTATCTGGGCACGTTGGGAGCCAAAGAGCCGAATCTGAAAATGCGTCGCAATTCACCGACGGTGAAGCTGCGCCTGCCGTTTTATGTGAACGTCGCCCCCAATCGCGGCTTGCAGGTTGAATCTCTGCCGATGTTCTCCACGTTTGCCAGCGCGGACTTTGATTTGCGCTATGCGGATTTGCTGGCGCCGAAAATTGTCTTGCAGATCGATGATCAGCGCTTCGAGATGAACCGCGAAACTTTGGTGCGAAATTTCGAGCAGCACAAAACCAAGATCGTCGATCAACTCAAGCTCATGCTCGACAAAATCGTGAAGACTTCTTTGCCTGAAACACTCAACGAACAGCTGACCAATCTTGTGCCTCAGCATTTGGAACAAGTCAGTCCGCTGTCGCCGCCCGGCAAAGACGAATGCTCAAGCGACGCCGATTTTCTCTGGGGCCTGATGCTACGACGTGTGGCTCTCACTCCGGATGTGCTGGCCTTGGAGTTGGCCGCCTACATTGAAGATCCATCGCGACGAAGTCCGCGGCCAGAGGCCTCGGCCATGGCGCGAGGAGCGGCGAATCTCGCGGGCACGGACCCGAAGGGCTATGACTTGGCGATGACTGTGAATCGCGGTTTGATCAATCGCATTCTTCAGCTCTCGCACGCGCGCGGTTACTTTGATCGCTTGGATTTGGGCGACGGCGAAAGCATCAAACTCTGGAAAGCGCCGACGGTCGACTTGGATCCTTCAGCTGGAAATGCGCCACGTGAATTCGCTCAGCTTCGCGCCACTGTTGGCGTCGAAAGCGAAGTCTCAGGCTTCATGGAATCGTTGGCGACGTCGGGCCCCGTGCGCGTGAGCTTTGATATTTATGGTCGAATCTATCCAGCAACTGGTCCCGCTTCTGGTTCTGGACCGGGTGGCGGTGGTAAGGGCTTGCGAGTCCGCGCCGATCGCATCGATGTGGCCTCGGTTCGCGTCGAGCGCTCGTCGCTATCTTGGCTCGGCGCAATCTTCAGCGGCTCAGTGGAATCCGCAGCCCGCAAGAAATTGCAAGCGGCCGCCGCGAAACTGGCGATGCAACCCGCCGAGATCCCAGCCGATATCGATTTGCCGCCTGAGTTTTTCGGTCAACGCTTGCAGCCCAAGGGCTTGCGCGTGGATCGAAATGGACATCTCACCATGCTGTTAGACTTTGGACCGATCACTTACAATTCCGTACGTCCGCTTTCTGCGGCCGACGGCAATCAAGAGGAGGCACGTCGCTTGGCTGAATTGGCCCGACGTTGTGCAAGCCGATGAAACAAAACTCATTACTCCGACAGATTCGTGAACTGATCTTCGATCCGCGCGCGAAGGCCGAAGAACGCAATTCGGCGCCAACCCAGCGCCGGGCCTTCACTCGCATACTGGCGCTGGGCCTTCTCGCGGGCATCAGCGGATGGTTCGACGCTATGACGATCGCTGAAGCGCAGAACACTTCGGCGCCGCGCACGCGCACGGAAAGCATCCGCGCCTTGCAGGTGGAAAATCTCGGTGCCTATCAAGGAAAATTCCTGACGGTGCTCTACGCGATTGGTTCAAAGCCGGTGCTGAGCACGGACAATCGGCAAACCGAGCTCACCGAGATTCGCGCCGTTCACACCGTGCCGATTCAAAACGGTCGAGCCACGATTCCCAGCGTGAGCCTTCCCATCGTCGGCTTTCGGCCCGCCTACAACTTTGTGATGTTCGTCGTTCACGAGCAGCGTGACTTTGTTTGGACCAACACCACCAGTGTGCCACGCGATCCGCGAGGCCTTGTGGCGAATGACTCCAACACATTGTCCTTGCGAGTGGCCGCACTCACCAAGTCGCAGTTGGAGCGCATCGCTGTTGAGCAGCCGAATGCCGCGGCCCTTTTGTTGTCATTCTGAACCTCGTCATTGGCCTTGAGTCCTTCAAGGCCTTGCCAGACCACAGGCTTCGGCGTAGGCCTAAGACGTGAGCTCGACATCTGGTTTTTCATCGAATTCGTCATCCCGTTCTTCGGCAACACCTGAGACCTCTCCATCAGGATGGAAGGCGCGTCTGGGTTCTCCGCTGACGGCGATTTTCATGATCGTGGCGGTCGATGTTTTGGGTTTCACCATCATTCTGCCGCTTTTGCCGTTTTATGCGGAGAAGTTCGGGGCTTCGCCCTTTGTCGTCGGCATCCTCGCGACAAGTTTCGCTGTCTGCCAATTTCTCAGTGGCCCTTGGTTGGGTCGACTCTCGGATCGCTTTGGGCGAAAGCCCGTGTTGATGATTTCACAAACTGGAACCTTGGTCGGATTTTTAGTGCTCGCGGTGGCCAATAGTCTGCCGTTGGTTTTTTTATCTCGCATCATCGACGGTGTGACGGCGGGAAATTTGAGCATCGCTCAAGCCGCGATCGCGGATGTGACGGCACCGGAAAAGCGCGCGCGCGCCTTTGGCATCATCGGCATCGCCTTCGGCTTGGGATTTCTGATTGGCCCCGGCATCGCGGGTTTGCTTTCTAAAATTGATTTGCACGCTCCGGCCTACTTCGCTGCGGGTCTTTCAGCGTTTTCCATCTTTCTCACTTGGCGATTTCTGCCTGCGCCTCCCACGCGCGCGAACTCTGAATTGCTCGCCAAGGGACTGGGATCTTTGCGGCATGCGTTTTCGCGACCGGCCTTGCGCCTCTTGCTGGCGGAGTTCTTCATCTTCGGATTGCAGTTTGCCGGATTCACTTCGGGCTTTGCGCTCTTTGCGAGCCGTCGCTTCACATGGGATGGACATCCCGTAGGTCCAGCCGAAGTGAGCTGGCTGTTCACCTACATGGGATTTTTGGGCCTGATCCTGCAAGGCTTTCTGCTTGGACCTTTGGTCAAGCGCTGGGGAGAAGCGCGATTGGTTTGGGCCGGCTTTGCGACTTCGGTGGTGAGCTATGCTTTGCTGGCGTGGGTGACGGATTTGCCGGGCCTCTTGATCGCGATGACCATTGGTGCGTTCGGCTCAGGCGTGCTTCGCCCCGCGCTCACCGCGCTGGTGTCGCAAGCGGCGGATCCGCATGAACAAGGCACGGTCTTGGGGGCCACGCAGTCATTGGTGTCGCTCGGTCAAATTCTCGCGCCCCTGATTTCGGGTTGGATCATCGGCCTCGGCGATGTTTCGCCGAATTGGCTGGCTTGGTGGGGCGGTTGGCTGGCGATCTTGTCGCTGGTCGGGATGCTTCTGCGCTCGACGGCCTTGGGTTCGGATTCGCAGCGCCGCGCGGGCTCGACATAATCTTGGATGCAGCCCGTGGCGCGCCATCGCGCTCCAGCGGATGCAAGAGCAACATGAACTCCGCCTTGCGCTCGCCTTCGGAGCGCGCTTGCCACAACTTCAAAAGTTCGGCGAGACGCGCTTGCCATACGGACTCGTTGTCACAGGTGAAGTTGGTGCCGAGTGTGGCCATTCGACTTGGGTCGCGTTCGGCCAATTCTTCCAGCAAACGCTGCAGTCGATAGGGCGTATCCATCAAAACTTGCGCGCGCGTGTCCTGCACGACCTCGTCGAGTCGTTGTTGTCGGGCCTCGCGTTCCGCAGGAGGAAAGCCGACGAAGTTGAACTCGCGAAGTTCAATTCCAGAAAGCGCCAGCAAACACATCAGGCTCGAGGCCCCAGGCGCGGTGCTCACGCGTGCTCCGCGCGCGCGCCATTCGCCGACCAGTCGACCGCCGGGATCACAAAAGCCCGGAGTCCCGCAATCGCTCACCAGCGCGATCTTCGCCGTCGGGGGAAGCTTCGACATTCGTTCCAATAGCTCGGCCCAGTCCGTGTCGCGCGTGTGTTCGTTGAGCACGGCAAGTTCAGACTCGCTCTTTCGCTCGCGCCCAAGGCGTTTGAGCAAAGTCGTGAGCTCGCGCCATTCCTCACCGATCACCAAATCCGCCTCCAACAAAAGCCGCGCGGCTCGAGGCGACAAGTCATCCGGCTGCCCAATGGGTGTGGCGACAAGATAGAGATCGGCAAATTTGCGTTCGGCGGCGTTTGTCATCTTGCGGCCAAACTGGACGAAGCCCGGCCTGATGGTCAAGCTCAGTCCTATGACGATGCAAGATAGTCGCAGCAAATTGGTTCGGCCGGGCAATTGGAAAACTCTGGAAAGCAAATCCATAATGCGTGCGGGATTGCTTTCGCTTCGGGAAGATCGATGTGAACTGCCGGATGGCCGTGTGCATCCGCGCTATTTCACCTTGGAGTTTCCGGATTGGGTGAACGTGGTGCCGATCACCCAAGACGGGCGCATGGTTTTGGTCGATCAATATCGACACTCAGCGGGCGAGGCGCATCTTGAGATTCCCGGCGGCTCCGTGGAGCCCGGTGAAGAGCCGATGCGCGCCGCGCTTCGCGAACTGATGGAAGAAACTGGATTCGTGCCGGAGAATTTGGTGCTCGCGGGTCGTCATCGCCCCAATCCCGCTATGCAAAACAACAGCATGTGGACCTATGTGGCCTTCGGTTGTCGTCGGCAAGGCGAACCGACGCCAGATCCCTTCGAAGATCTGCGCGTGCATCAGCTCGCGGTGCCCGAGGTCTACGACAGACTGCGCGCCGGCGAAATTTCTCACAGCATCGTGGTGGCTTCGCTCTTTTACGCCATGCCCATGCTCGGCATTCGTTAGGCTTTCGCCCAAGGTCCGTCGAAATCCTCAATGCGGGTCCAATGCGATGCCGGCTCGACGACACCGCTATGACAAGAGTCGATCCAGACCAGCTCGACTTGCGGCAATCGCTGCTCCACGCATTGCAAGTTCACCGGCTCGTTTTCAAATAGCACGAGCTTGCGATGTTGAGGCGCGCGCGCGGAGAGGATTTCAGCTTTGAACTCGGCATCATCATGATGAGCTGTCGCTTTCAACACCAAATCGGTGCGAACTTGCGAATGCGGAAATCCATGTTGCAACAAACTTTGCAGCGTCCCTTCGCCCATGCGAGGCACATCGCGTCCGGTGAGGTACATGATGTGCGCACCCAGATCGTGAAGATGCCGCACAAACTCCACAGCGCCACGAAGCGGTCGATCGTGGCGAAGATAGTGATTGGAAAAGAAACCTTGCGCCCAAGCCTTCTGCACGCTTTGGAAAAAGTCCGCATGCGAAGTCGGCGTCATCCCCAGTCGCGCGAGCGGCTCTTTGAGTCCCCAATCTTGGCGACGGATCTTCACGCTCTTGAGGCGTTCACAGGCTTCGGGAAAGCGCGCTCGGTTTTCTGCTCGGTCCGCAAAATCTTCGAGGATGGCTTGCACACGCTGACTCAAATCAAAAAGCGTGGAGTCGAGATCGAAGACCATCAGAACTTCGCCGGGCTGGGCCGCTTGGGTGGCGCGGGCGAGTTCGAGCAGGGGGGTAGAGGAGCGCGTGGTCGACATGGGCTGAAAATGGCGTCTCGAGCCAAGAATGTCGAGGCCTCAGCTGGCATTCTGAACTGAAATCCAACGCACAATGCGGAGTGTTAATGCGCCCAAGGCCGTAAGGGCTTTGCTATGACCGCGTGTCGCAAGACTTCAGAATTTTGAATCCGGTCGAGGGGCCGGGAGGGGAAAGTTCATGATCTTCGGAAGCCCAGTGGTCAGTCGCGTCCAGTGCCGCTCGCAATTCGGACAAGTCGCCGCGCTCTTGGCGGTGCTTTTGAGTCTGAGCTTGACGGCTTGCACCTTCAAAAAAGCTGAGATCGGCAGCGAGCAGAATCCCATCAAGTTGTTCTTTGTTCCTTCAGTGGATGCCAACGTCATCGGTTCATCTTCAAAGGTGATGAAAGAGTGGCTCGAGAAGAACACGCCTTACAAATATCAAATCAATGTGCCGCAATCTTACATCGCCGTGATCGAGTCCTTCGGCTCAGGCGGTGCGGACGTCGCGGCTCTCAACACTTCCGGCTACATCAAGGCGCATGACAAGTATGGCGCCGAGGCCCACCTGATCGTCATCCGTCACGGCAAAAGAACTTACCAGTCGCAGTTCATCGCTAAAAAAGGTCGCTTCAAGGATTTGAAGGATCTCAACGGCAAAAAGATCGCGTTCGTGGATCCAGCTTCGATGTCAGGCTATTTGTTGCCGCTCAAAATGTTGATCGATGCGGGCGTCAAGATTGATGGCGATCCGGTGTTTGCCATGAAACATGATTCGGTCGTGTCGATGGTGTACCAAGGCCAAGCCGACGCGGGTGCGACGTTCTATTCGCCGCCGAATCAAGAAGAGGGAATTCAAGACGCGCGTCGCTTGGTCAAGACGCAGTACCCGGATGTCGAAGACCGCATTGAGATCGTGAAGCTGACTGATGAAATTCCGAACGATCCGATCGTGTTTCGCAAAAATCTTCCGGAAGACGTTAAGGCCAAGTTGAAGCAGGCGTTCCTCGATATGGTGAAGTCTCCTGAAGGCAAAGAAGCCTTTAAGTCGGTCTACGGTGTTACGGAAATCGAACCGGCCACGGATCGCGACTACGATTCGGTTCGTGAGATGTTGGCAAAGATCGGCAAATCGCCGGACGAACTATTGAAAGAATCGAAGAAGTAATATTCGACTCGAGTCGCCTCGGCCCCTGCCGATGTGAGCGCCGTAAGCTTCGCGACCGAGGTCGCAGGAGCGAAGGTGGAGTCGATCACGAGAAAGAGGAGCCCTCATGAGCGCCAGCGCGAAGGACTCACAGAGCCGATCGGGCCAAGCCATCGGTCAGCATATTCTGCAAGTGCGAAATCTGCAGAAGACTTATCCCAATGGCACGCGTGCTTTGCGAGGCGTGAGCTTTGACGTCAAACGCGGCGAATTTTTGGTTGTGATCGGCCTTTCAGGTTCTGGAAAGTCGACCATGCTGCGTTGTTTGAATCGCTTGCATCATCCCACGGGCGGTGAGGTCCTCTATACAGATCGACAAGGTCAGCAATTGGATCTTGCGAAGTGCCAAGGCGATGAGATTTTGGAAGTGCGCCGTCGCATCGGCATGATTTTCCAGCACTTCAATTTGATTCCTCGGCACAGCGTTTTGGAGAACGTGTTGTACGGCTCCTTGGGGCGCACTTCGTCGCTCAAGAGCATTCTCGGCATGTACTCGGCTGAAGATCAGGCCAAGGCGATGAATTTTCTCAAGCTTGTGGGAATCGGCGAGAAGGCGCACTTTCGTGCCGCCCAGCTGAGCGGTGGCCAGCAGCAGCGTGTGGCCATTGCGCGCGCGCTCACGCAGTCGCCCGACATTCTCCTGGCTGATGAGCCTGTGGCCTCGTTGGATCCGGCCACTTGCCATGTGGTGATGGACTATTTGAAGAAGGTGAATCAGGAGCTGGGGCTCACGATCATTTGCAATTTGCACTTCTTGTCGTTGGTTCGTCAGTACGCCACGCGAGTGATCGCGCTCAAGGGCGGGGAACTGGTGTACGAGGGCTCGCCCGCGGACATCGACGAAGCTTGGTTCTCGAGGATTTACGGCGAAGGCGCCAAAGAAGTGCATATCAATTAGTTAGTTGTGAGTGGTTGAGTAGTGAGTGGTTTTGAGTGAGTTCGAGTTCTCGCGACGAGATCGTCGAGTGACGAATTGACCGAGAGTCCTCGGTCGACAGCCTCAGCGAGTCAGTGCGAATCATCCTAAAGTGTGGGCGTGAAGGCGGGTGCGATGGCAAGTGCGGAAGTCGTGGTCAGCAGCGGTGGAGCGAAGTTTCGGCAGACAGTATTTGATGCCGTGGTGTTCGCTTACTTGGCGATCTTCGCGGTGGTGGTGGTTTACCGCCCTTCCGAAGAGCAGATGCTGAAATTGGGAGAGAACGCCTCCTTGTTTGGCGCGTTTGTGGTGATCGGTGCGATCCTGTCAGTCGTGCTGCAGCACAAGAACATCAAGACTCTGGGCTGGATGATCTATGCGCCTCCGCATCTCAAGCAGCGAAGTCAGGACGAGTTGGTCGCGCCCATGCACAAAACGCTCTGGGGTGTGCAGCTCATATTGTCGGTTGTGGTGACCACCGTCGTTGGCTTTGTGATGACGAAGATCGACGTGCTGCAACTTTTGGAGGCCGAGCGCTTTTGGCATGCCATGCGCTTGTTTGGCGAGTTGGCCTCGCCGAATCTCGAGATTTTGCCTAAGGCGGTATTGAAGATCATCGAGACCATTTACATCGCGTTCATGGCCACAGCGATCGCTGTGCCGATCGCCTTTGTGCTGAGTTTTCTGATGGCTCGAAACATCATGGGCAGCAGTCGCGTGGGTTTCGGGATTTATTTTGCACTCCGAACCATCTTCAACGTTTCGCGATCTATCGAGCCGGTGTTGTGGGCGATCATCTTTTCGATTTGGGCCACCTTCGGTCCGTTTGCGGGCATGCTCGCCTTGACGGTTCACTCGATCGCCTCACTCGCGAAGCAGTATTCGGAATATGTAGAAAGTGTTGAGGATGGTCCGATTGAGGGGATCGAATCGACGGGTGCTGGGCGATTGCAAACAGTTTGGTTTGCCGTGGTTCCGCAAGTTGTGCTCCCCTATATCAGCTACACGGTTTATCGGTGGGACACCAACGTCCGCATGGCCACGATCTTGGGCTTCGTCGGCGGCGGTGGAATCGGAACTATGCTGATGGAGTATCAAGGTCAGGCGAAATGGCCTGAAGTCGGTTGCATCATCTTGGTGATCGCGACTGTGGTTTGGATCATGGATACTTTCTCGGCCCATGTCCGTGCCGCCATCAAGTAAGCCGTGAGCTTTGAGTTGGTCGGAAAACAAGACTCAAGCGATCGGAGGCGGGCATGTTGAGAGATGGAGTTCAGGTCTTTGTGCGGAGAAGTTCGCAACTGGCGTCAATGTTCAAGGCCCAATTGAGATCATCGTTCGGCATCCAGCCTCGCACATGGACTCGAGCGGCGATGGCCTTGGTGGCCCTGCTGATCTTTGAATTTTCGGCGTCGGCCAATGAGCCGGGGTGGAAATTGGGTCTCAGTTACATGAAGGTGGATGACGCCTACTTGGGGCCCAATCTGGGTAATAACGAGTTCGCAAGAACCTGGACGGATTGGAAGTTTGGCCGAATCAATCGACGAGTTTATTTGGGCGTCGTGCAGGAGTCGCGATCCGATACTGTGAATAGTTCGGTGGTGTCTCGGTCCAACACGGGCGCGACCGTGGGCTATCACTCGGGGAGTTGGTTCATTCACGGATCCTATTTCTTTTTGGGCGAGTACAAACTGTCGTCCGTGAGCCTGACAGGTGTCGGCGGTGTGGGCATTGACGTCGGCTGGGAAACCCAAGTGTCCGGCAAACTTTATGGTGGATTTCAATTGAGCCATCGAAGCCTCAAGTACGCCAAGGCCGGAGACAACTCCGCGGACAATCAATTGCGGTCTGAACTATCGCCTCGATTGAATCTTGGAATTCTATTTTGAATTTTGGCCCAACTTTTGGCCCAACTTTTGGCCCAACTTTTAGTCTGACTTTTGGTCTGGAGACTTTGTCCCAGGGGCAGGAGCCAACGGCGACTTCGTCAATCGCTCGATGACGAAGTCGCGAAGCTCCTCAGGAATCTCGGTGCTGACGGCATTGAACTCCGAAATGATTTTCTGCAAATCCGGCGTGAGACTGGCGATCATCATAGGCGAATTGTTTTTGCGAACATCCGCATCGCCCTCGTCGACCAAGTAAGCTCGCAAGTTTTGTCCATCCCAGAATAACGACACGCTCTTAAGCCGTTCGCGATGATCGAGGCGAAACCAGAGTACACTGAGCTGCTCGCCTTCTTGTTCGCGAACACCGTAGACGCTCAAATCAAAGCGACGATTGCGAAACCAGCGATCAAATTGCGGCCCCGTATTGGGCTTTCCGCGCGTCACTTCATACATCAGATCGAGATTTTCCATGCGGCCTACTTCTCGGCCATCGTCGAGGCGAACTGGAGAGGGACAAATCATGATGCGGTTCAGGCTGAATCAAGTTGAGTCGGCAAAGCTTCGACACTTTTTGTGGGAATCCACGTTGCCACTAGGAAAAGTGAGGTCCAGTTCGGGCGCATTCGTGCCTTGGAGAATCTCCCGAAAAGTGTCGAGGGCATCGACACGCATGTGGAAGTGACATGAATGCGTTCTGACCGTCTCATATTCACACGAACTCGCGCTTCGTCGAGGCTCTGAGACTGCTTTGTCGACTTATCAACACAATCCACGCTTGCGGCAAATTCCTCGAGAGTTTTTCACGTCTTAAGTGAGCTGCCCAGGTGGCCGATGCGAGCTTTGGTGTTGGGTGAATGCCCAAGATTTTCTGTTAGCACGCGAGATGAGTGTTGTGAGTCACTTGGGAATTTTTTGACGGACGTCGAGGGATGAAGATGCAAGACAAGGCAATCGAATTCCATGTCGCAAAAGGTGAAACCTGCTTGGGCCTTTTTCCTCTACCGGAAATTCTCAAGAAAGTTGAAAGCGGAGAGCTTTCACCCACGGATTATGTCTTCGATGATCAGCACAAAGATTGGGTGGCGATCGCTGCTCATCAGGCGTTCTCGGCGCATCAGGAAACTTTCCAACGCGCGCTTGAGCGACAAAAGAACCAACGACACGTCTCAAGCCCGCAGTTATCAGCGGGGCAAACCCAGGAGCCACCGTCTTTGGCGAACGGGCGCGAGGCTTGGTTTGTTCTTAAGGGCGACCATCGTTTCGGTCCCTTCGACTTGCTGGAGATTGTTCGCATGCTTCAGATGCCCGCATCAGCAGCCGCTTCAGGGCATGCGGTCGGTACGGGTGAAGCCAGCGACAAAGTGACGGCGAACGCACCGGCTCAGACTCTCAATGATTGGGATTACGTATGGACGAAGCGTCTCAAAGGTTGGACGCGAATTTCTCGTCTCAAGGAGTTTGCGCCCGACATGATCGAGGATCTTCGCCAGCGGTTGGTGAATGAGTTGGGTCAACAGGTCGATGAAATCTTCTTCCGGCGCCGGTACGCGCGCGCTCGATATGAAGCTTCGATCCTCGTGCACAACAATAAGCAACTGCTCAAGGGCAAGTCGATGGAAATGGGCGCGGGCGGATTGTCGCTCACGCTGGAGGCCGGCGAACTCGAGGTCGGTCAGTCCGTGCATTTGCACATGAAGCCCAGTCGCGAGACGCCAGCATTCAATGCGCAATGTGAAGTGGTCTCGCAGCGGCCGATGAGCCGAGGGGACTTGAAGTCGCCCGTGGTCTACGGGTTGAGATTTTTGGATGTGGACGAAAAGCTTCGCGATGAAATCGACGTGTGGGCGAATCGAAAGTCGCAGGCCGGTTTCGAAAAGGGGGCCGCATGACACTCGAACTTGTCATCCCGAAACGCAATGTGAAGCCGAAATTTTTGGCCGCAATCGGTTCGATCACACTCAGTGCGATCACTCTCAGTGCGTTGGTGGGCTGTGGCGGACAAAAGTTTGCTGTCGAGGAAGAGAACTCCTCGTTCGGTCAGGTCGCCACATGGAATACAGAAGTGGATGTGCTTTGGGTGGTGGACACTTCCTCATCGATGGCCAAGCATCAGGATCGGCTGGCTTCGCAAGTTGGACTTTTCATTGATGGCCTGAATCGCACCGGTTTGGACTATCGAATCGCGGTCACCTCGATGGACATGAGTGGTAGCGGTTTGCGCGGTCGCTTCTATGCGCAGGCGGGGACACCCAAGATTCTGACGGCCAACACTCCCAATTTGGTGAGTGTTCTGGCTGGACGCTTGCGCTTGGGGGAGTCGGGGTCGCCGGTTGAGCGAGGTCGCGAGGCCATGCAAGCCGCGTTGAGCTCGCCCTTGGCTTCATCCGACAACGCGGGCTTTTTGCGGGCCAATGCACTTTTGAACGTCATCTATCTGAGCGATGAAGAAGATCAGTCGCCGTCGATCGACTATGCGACTTGGTTGGATTCGATCAAGCCACCCTTGCCGTTGGGCGGTCGCAACTGGTTGGCGCACTTCATGGGTGTGATGCCGAGTGATCCCAACTGCTTCACGTCGGAGTGGGGATTCTCTTCCGTCGGCTATGGTTATCTGAATTTGGTTGATGCTTCGGGTGGCTCGAAAGAGTCGATTTGCGACGGCAATCTACAGCGCGCGCTGACGAATGTTCGCGCGCGAATTCTAGAAGTGATCACCGAGTTCGCATTGGATCGCAAACCCAACATCGCCTCCATCAAAGTTTACGTGGACGGACAGTTGGTGGCCCAGGATGCGACAAATGGCTGGACGTATCGTGAAAGCACGAACTCGATTCGCTTTCACGGATCCGCCATCCCTGGCGTCGGTGCGCGAATTCATGTGCAGTTTGATCCGGAGGGATTGAAGTGAAGCGAATGTGCGTTGATCGGCAGATGCTGACGAAGATGCCTTTGGTTCTGAGCGCCGTGCTCGGCGTGGGGCTGTTGAGCTTTCATGCCGAAGCCGGTCGAAATGACCGAGCTGAATTTGTCGACCAACTGAAGTTCAAGGCCGGAGACGAATCCGGGAACGAAATGAAGGCCCTTAAGACTGAGATGTTGGTCATGCGTTCAGAGAAAAAGGCGCTCGAGCAACTGCAAAGCTTGCGCAAGCGTCACAAGGGCACGCGCATGGAAGGAGAGATTCTCTATCGCCTTGCTGAGATTCACATGCGCCGTGCGCGCACATCGAGATTTTTTGAGGTGCACCGAGATTCTCAGCAAATTCTGAAAGTCGCGCCGACCTTGGTGAAGGAAGCCAGCGAAGTGCGGCAGATTAAGCAGGCTTTGAGCGTCTACTCCGAACTTGAAAGCAAGTTTCCTCGCTTTCGCGCTCTCGACATTGTGATCTTCAATTCGGCCTATGCCCATCAGCAGATTGGCCAACATGATCTGGCCAAGAAGCATTTGCAGCGATTGCTCGCTCAGCATCCGCAGTCGCCTTTGGTTCCGGATGCACTGCTCAGCCTTGGCGAGTTGCACTTTCAAGATCGTCAGTTTCAAGCGGCCCTCACCACCTTCTTGAAAATTAAGGCTTATCCTGAAGCGCGCGCTTACCCTTACGGTCTCTACAAGGCGGCTTGGTCGCGATACAACATGCAAGATGAGGAAGGCGCGATTCGACTTCTCGAAGAGACGATTGCGTTTGGACACCTAAAGGCCAAAGAGGATCAGCTGATTGGCGGGCAAAAGCTCGACTTGCGTAAAGAGGCGCTCAGTGACTTGGCGCTCTTTTACTCAGAGTCGCGAACAGCCAAAGGTGCGGTGGCTTACTTTGCTCAGCAGGCCGGCGAACTGGATCCGGCTCCCTATGTTTTGCGTTTGGTTGAAATTTATAAACGTCACTCAAAATACGACGAAACAGACGTGGTGTTGAGAGACATTCTGCAGCGACTTCCGAAGTCCGAGCAGATTGCCTCCGTCCATGAAGAGTTGATCTGGAACGCTGAACGCCAGAAGCGTCGTGATGTGGCGACCACGCAGCTGACCGAACTGGAGAAACACTGCGAAGCCCTCAAAGGCGAGCCAGCGAAGTCCGGAGAGTCGCAGACTATACACTCGGCCTGTGTGGAAAAACTGAGTGCCACGTCGAAGAAGCTGGGTGCCAAGTTTCACGCGCAGTGGAAGCGTGAGAAGTCGGATGCCCTGGCCGATCAAAGCATGACGGCTTATCGAATTTATCTGCAAAACACTCCGGTGTTGGATCGAGATGCCGCGCAAGTGCAGTTTGCCTATGCAGATCTGCTTTTTGCTCGGGCCCGATTCCGCGAAGCCAGCGAGGCTTACGCCGTCGTCTCGAGCGCGGTGTTGAAGAATCAGTCCAGTAAATTGGCAAAGTCGATCAAGGGCGTTGATCTGATGAAGGCGGATCCCAAGCTGGTGGTCGATGCGGCCTACGGTGCGGCCTTGAGCCTTGAGCGCGCTGTTGGTGAAGGTAAGTGGTCAGACGAAGACGAACAACGCTTTGCCAAACTCAGTGGCGATTATGTTCGCTTGGCCTCGGCCGGGCCACACATCTTGGATCTTCGATTCAAGCGGGCTTTCATCGCTTACGAGAAAGAGAAGTACGACTTGGCGGCTCGTGAGTTTTACGAGATCGGCTGGGTGCAAAAGCATGAAACACAGTTGCCAAAGGTGCAGAAGTCCCAAGATCTTTATCTCGATATTCTCAATATCAAGAAGGATTGGGCGGGTCTCAAAGCTGCGGCGCAATCTTTGTTGGAGTCGGGTCGAGCCGGCGGTCGTGAAGAGAGCTTGGCGAAAGTTCGGCGCGAAGCATGGTTTGCGGAGATCGGTGAGTTGGCAGATGGCGTCGCGCAAGCTGAGGCTTCGCGCGGTCAGAATCTGGCGGTTAAAAAATCCGTTGAGGCATTCCAGTCTTTCGCAAGAGAGAATCGTGGTTCTGAATTGGGTGCACGCGCTTGGTGGAACGCAAGTCAGTTGCTCATCAAAGATGGACAGGCTTGGGCTGCCGCCCATGTTTGCCGAGAGATGCCGGTGATGTTTGCCGGTCAGGCGCAAGTGAAGCCGTGCTTGGAACAAGCCGTTCGCACTTACGAAGCTGGAGCGCGATTGGATTTGGCCGCTCAGGTGGCGATGGATCTCTCGCTGGTCGACGTCGAGAATCGAACTCGATGGCAGAATTTGGCAACTGATTTCCAAGCCCTTTCCGGTGCGGCGGAGTTGAAGAGAAAAGCGGGCGAAGCACTAGCGCAAAAGGCTTCGGAGGCTCGCGAGCCAGCGGCTCAGTCGGCGGCTTACGAGCGAGTGTGGGCATTGGCGGTTGAGATCAAAGACAGCAAACTTCTCAGTAAGCTGAGAAATGAGATCGAAGGGCGGCAAATCGAACCGCTGGCGAGTCGATTCACTGTTGAGGAGGCCGAGCGGCTTTGGTCGGCAGGTGAGGCCACGCAGGCCTTCAACTTAGCGAAGAAAGTCGTGGGTCGTGAGTCGACGTTGAAGTCGCAAGGGCGACTCGATCTGCCGGCTCGCGCGCGATTGGTGCAGGCCCGAGTGTTGGAAGAAGAGTATCGCAGCCAAAGCGTTAAAGCTCGCGTGGAGCGTTTGGGCTTAGTGCTGGCGATCAAAACGGAGAAGCTCGAAAAGGCGCAAAAGGCGTATCAGTCTGCGGCTCGCTTTGGAGATCCCGACGTGGCGTCGGAAGCCTTGGCGCGCTTGGCGGAAATCTATGTGGACTTCGCGCGTACGGTGAAGGCGATTCAATTGCCAGGCGATGTTCCCGAGTCTGATCGCAAGGTCTTTCAGGCCGAGATCGAACAAATCGCTCTTCCGATGGAAGAAAAGGGCATTGAGGCGCTCGCGCAAGCGATTGAGTCGGCCAAGAAAGCCAAACGCTTCGATGGTCTCTCGGCGCGTCTGCAAGCGCGATTGGATGAACTCAATCTCAAGCCCAAATCGGATTCGCCCTCTCGCATGGGTGAAGTGCCACAGCTCGCGCCGATCTTGCCGCAATGGACAGACCCCAAAAACGTCCAGCAAGACGGTCGCGAACAATCACTCGATCAAACTGCGCTCGGAGGTCGATCATGAAACACCTCGCATCTCACTCCATGTTTACGTTCGTGAGCCTTGCGGCATTGGGGCTCATCACAGGCTGCGCCACTTCTCCGGGTACTCAGGTGGATAAGCTCAGCGCCCAAGAAAACGCGAAGCGGGCTCGTCCTTTTTTAGAAGGATCGTTCATGGCATTGCCGAGCGAAAACAGCGCGACTTGCCGAGTGCCGACAGATACGGTCAGCCCCGCGCGTGGTGGAACAAAGGCCAATCAAACCTCCGCCGCGGAAGTTCACTCGTGGAAGACTTGGGTCTTGGCGGGCGGAGCTTGTGTGCGTGATCAGAAGTGGACTGAGGTTCTAAGAATCGGTGAGTGGCTCTCGCAGAATGAAGTGGAAGCGCCATGGGGTCCCTATTTTCTCTCTCTGCATGCTCAAGCCCGAGGTGAATCGCTTCGCGCCCACTGGCTTTTGGATCTCGCGGAAAAGAAAGCGGGCGGCGAGATGGCCGTCGTGCAATATGAACGCGCGCGCCAGAGCCTTGCGCGCGGAGAAACGCGTGCGGCGGTTTCCCATATGAAGGCCGCGGTGGCCAAAGATGACGAGCTTGCGCCCGCACAGCTTTGGCTTGCGCAAGTGCACGAGCGCGAGCAGTTGTGGGATGACGCCGTCATTCACTACGCGGCCTACTTAAAGCTGCGACCGAAGTCGGCGGCTGCGCATTTTGCCTATGCGGAAGTTCAGTTGCAGCGACAGAAGCCGGATGAGGCCATCGAGCCGCTGTTACGCGCTATTCATCTTGATCCGACAAGTCTCAAGACCCGTTTGAAGTTGGCGACGGTTTACGAGCAGCTGCTCAAAGATCCAGAGTCCAGTCTGAAGGTTTTGAAGGAGGCGCGAAGCCTCGCCTCGGATCTCGCGCCGGGCTCAAGAACTGCCGCGAGCAAGTCCAAGCGCGAGCGAGGTGTTCCGGCCTCTCCTGAATTGCAGCTTGAGATTCAGCAGATTGATCAACGCATTCGTGTTCTCGAAGAACAGGTCAAGGCCCGCCAGCCCGCGCAGGCGCAAAGTCCGCGTCCCAGCGCTCGCCAGGATGTGCCGCCGACACGTTCAGAGTCAGAGCCCGTAAAGGGCGGAGGTTGAAGATGAAACGTCAATCCAAGCGAATCGCACTCATGAGTGCCTTGTTGATGCTGGGAAGCCTGCTCTATAGTTCGACGCTTTTCGCGAAGAAGGTGCAGTATCGCAAAGTTCAAGACGTGAACTTTGATGCGGCCGAGGTCGATGGGCAGGTTCGTAACCCAGACGGAGCCTATGTCGTTCAAAAACGAGTCACAGATTTTGTTCCGCTCTATAAAGTTCGGCGCAATTTTGACGAAAATATTAAGGAGTCAGTGAATTACGTGAAGTGATTCACTTTTGCATCAAATTGAGATTCGTGCCGCTATTGGGGGATGTAAGTCGAGGCGCGAAAGAGGTTGGAGTGTATGGTGTCATCCCCCATGTTCGGCGTCTTTGTGAATCATTCTTTGCGAGCGATTGCGGCGATCAGTTTACTGACGGCTGCAATGGGCATCTCCACTTTGGCTTTGGCCCAAGCCTCTTCCGCCGACAAAAAGGCGCCAGCGGCGCCCGCCGGTGGCGGGGATAAAGTCGACGTCACGGATCTTGAACAAAAGTATTGGGCGGCTAAAGACACCGACTTCTCCGTGGTGCAGAACCGCATGTTCTCTAAGGCCAATCGATTTGCCGTCTCGGCGCTCTACGGAAATCTGCTCAATGACTCTTGGAGTGACGGACCCAGCATGAGCGGTTCGTTGAACTACTACTTCTCTGAGCGCTGGGGATTGGAAGCCCAGCTGATGAACGTCAACACCCGCAACAACAAGGCCCTTGAAAATCTGCAAGCCCAATCGGGAACAGCGAATCACGGCAAGGTGCGCAGCTACCAGGGCCTGTCGGTCAATTGGGTGCCCTTCTACGCGAAGATGAGTGTGTTGAACTCGAACATCATCTACTTCGATATGGCGATCTCGCCGGGCTTCGGCGTGACGACTTACGATCAGCAAACTGAGTCGGGAAATCGTGCGAAGACGGCTCCAACTGTGGCACTGGATTTGACCCAGACCTTCTTCCTCAACAAGCACTTCGCACTTCGATTGGACTATCGCAATCGTTGGTATCAAGAGGAAATCATTCGCTATCGGTCGCCATTTTCTTCGGTCAGCAATGACACCACGAACGCCTCGTTCTTGATGTTTGGCGCAACGCTGTTTTGGTGAAGCGACAAAGGCGTGTGGGTCAGAAGGTGAAACAGGTGAAGGGAGTGAGCATGCGGAGGAAGTTGATGAGCCAAGTCTGCTTGGTGATGTTGTGCGGAACGCTCATGCTCGTGGGCTCGTTCGAAGCGGCCTTTGCTAAGCCTCTGGATCCCAGCAAGGACTACGATACAGCACGCCTCGAAGCCGAAGGCCAGTCCGCGGGCGCCCAGAATTGGCTGAAGTCGCGGTGGGCGGCTACAAAAGTCAAAGTTCGAGAATGGGTCGGTCAGTTTAAATCAGATTCTTCTCAGCCCAAATCTGACGTTGCGAATCGGGAAACGGCGAATGCGCCGCAGTCGCAAGTGGAGGCGAAGCTTCGCAATCCGGCTTCGGATGAGAACTCGGCGTCCACAGAGTCGGGTGGCACAAATTCGAGCGCCGTCGCGACAGGCGCTGGGCGATCGTCTTCAGCAGCTTCCGCCGGTGCGAGTGAAGAGTGGTTGCTGCCGGGCATGAAGAAGTCCGATGCCGGTGTGCCGCAGTTTGATGTGAAGGTGGCTCAAGGTGTGGTGCCGAGACTTCGATTGGCCCGCGAGGCGCGCTTGGACTCCGCGCGCTTTGCTTTGGATCGTGCTTCGGAGACTTTGCTTCGTGAGCGCACTTTCGCGCCGATCGCCTCGCCCGCGCGCATGACAGAAGGGGAACTTAAGGCTCTCGTCAGCACGCGTGCCCCGGCCCCACAAGCGCCGACCGAATTGGTCAAATTGGCGATCAAGCGCGGTAAAGTCGACACGCAGAATGTCGATCGCATCGTTTTGAATCTGAAGCCGGAAACAGAATTCAAGCTTGGACAATTTAAGCCGCTCACGCCCGAGGAGTATCGCTTCCTCAGCGGACTTCTGCTCTTCCAACAAGGCAATCAATGTGCATCGGCATTAGGATTGTTCCACTCGATCTCGCATGATCCCAAGTGGCGCGCTGAAGCCGATTACTACTTTGCGCTTTGCTCGAAGAGTCTGAAGCTCATGACGGACTTTTCAGATCGATCTCTGCGTCTGATCCAAACCGAGCTCAAGTCCGGCGAAACCCATTATACAAAATTGATTTTGAAGGAACTTGATGCACAAACACCGATGATCACCTCAGGTGAATGGAGCCAAGCTCTCGAGGCCTCGTTGAAGAAAGCCGACGTCGCATCATCGCTTTCGCCCGCGCAGTTTGGTGCACTGGCTGGACTTCTGGCTGAGGGCGCGGCAGGAGCTGAGCGATTCAAAACCGCAGTGGAGTGGGCGCAGAAAGTTCCCAAGGAAAGTCCGCGCTACCTGCAAGCCAAGTTTGTCGAAGCACTTGGTCGATACAATTTGGGTCAGAAGGCGGAAGCCTTGGCGATGCAAGAGGAATTGATTCAGCATCCTCGAGCGGAGAGCGAAGCCCGCGAGTTTCAGAGTTTGATCGCCTTGAACTTGGGACGAATGGCCTTTCAAGAAGGGCAATTCAAGCGCGCACATCTGGCGTTCTTGAAGGTCAACAAAGAACATCCGCTTTGGCTGCAAGGTCTCAGTGAGATGGGTTGGGCCCAGCTGATGGGCTCGGATCTAGAGGGCGCGATTGGCAATATGCACTCGATCCAATCGCCATTCTTCTCGGCGGCTTATAAGCCCGAGTCCTACGTGATTCGCACCATCGCGTACCTGCAACTCTGCCAGTATGGAGATGCCTATCGAGCTCTCACCACATTGGAAAAAGACTATCGACCGATTCTCGACAAGGTGGATGTCTATAACAAAGGTGTGAAGCTCTTCCGTGATGGCCGCTACGGAACCCTGAAGCGTTACTTGGCGCAACCGCGCGAGACCAAGGACATCGACGGACTGCCGACGCAAGTGATTCGCGAGTTGGCGCGTCAGCGTGACTTCTTGAACTTGCAGAAGTCCATGAATCGTCAAGTGGACGAGCGTGGCATTTATGAAGTTTTGGGTGGAGATGTCGAGCGAAGCTTGAAACAGGCTCAAGGCGAAGTGACTCGGCTGCGTGCGCGAGTTGAAGATATTCGTGGTCGCTTGGCCTCGATCAAAAAGAAGCCTTCGCTTGAAGTGCATCGCTTAGAGTGGAACGCGCAATTGGAAAATGAACTGGCGCGGCTGAACGACGCCTTTTTCTCCGTGGACTTGTTCACGGAGGCTAAGAAGGCTTCGGCCGTGTATCAGCGCGAGTTCATTGCGGCCGCGGATCGTCGCCGCGATCAAATTCGCGATCGAATCGAGTTTGTTCTCGACAACCGGCTTAAGAAGATTCGCGCGGATCTTTTCCGCTTCCTCGATAACAACGAACTGCTTCGCTATGAAGTCTTCGCGGCGAGCGGTGAGAACATTCGTTATCAAGTTGCCGGCGGTGAGAAGGCGACACGAATCCCGGCGAATGTTCTGCCGAAGTCCAAATCTCTTCAGTGGGATTTCGATGGCGAGTATTGGGAAGATGAAATCGGTCACTATCGATCAGGCTTAAAGAACAATTGTCCGGCGACGCGCCAACAGGCGAGTAACTGAGGAGAGAAGTATGAAAGCACGACAACCGCATCACTCACTGCGCCCGGCTCTTTGGCTCGCAATCGCCGCTTTCGGTTGGACTTTGACCGCGGAAGCCAAGACTGAGGTCAAAGCCAAAATCGAACAGCTGCAAAATAACGTGAAAGCCAGTCATTCGAACTTGGAGCAATACCAGTCGAACTTGAAGGTCGTGAATCAGAACTTGGCGGAGACGGATCGGGCGATCAAGGCATTGGATGCGCAGAAGCGCTCCTTGGCGAGCACGAGTGCGACTTCCGGCAAAGACAAAGTCAGCGTGGAAGAGCGACGTAAAGTGGTGACCGCGGCTTTGCAGGCTGAGCGCGAGGCTTTGGCGACGGAGGATCGACAGATTGAGGAACTCAAGGCCGCACTTCAGCGTCTGGAAGCTCAGCGTGTCCAGCGTCGAGAAGTCATTGCGGCTCATGAGCAAAGACTGCAGATGGTGGATCAGGATCAAGAGGCTTGGTCGGAACGTGATCAGTCGATCGCTCAGCTTTCTTCATCCATCGATGCGAAGCGCGCCGAAGCTGTTGCCGAACGACAGCGATTACAAGCTAAGAAAGCCGACTACGAAGGCGAAGTTGAGAAGTGGAAACAGCAGATTCGCTTTAACGAACGGGCGCATCGGAATTTTTCGAAGTTGAAGTAGGAACGTGAGCATGGGCCTGGGGCAGAACCACATCGGGTGAGCCCCATAGCGCCATGCGACCGTGCGAAAGTGCGAGCGCCAGATCGGCGTCGGCAAGCGTTGACAGGCGGTGAGCAATCACAATCGCGGTGCGACCTTGGCGCGCGCGTCGAGCCGCCGCCTGCAAGACGAGTTCAGTTTCCGAGTCGACGTTCGCCGTGGCCTCGTCGAGCACGAGAATTTCCGGATCAAACGCGAGAATCCGTGCGAAGGCGACAAGTTGCCGTTCTCCCAAAGAGAGGTTGGCGCCTTTTTCCTCCACATGTGTTTCCAATCCGCCTGGACGCATTTCGATCAAACGACTGAGTCCGGCTTCACGCGCGGCCCACTCAATGCGCTCACGCGTCACCTGTGGGTCACCCAGGCCGATGTTTTCCGCGAGGCTGCCGCGGAAGAGGAACACATCTTGTTGCACCACGCCCACCACACGCCGAACTTCCTCGCGAGGAATTCGACTCAAATCAATGTCATCCAGAAAGATCTGACCACCGCAAGGGTCGCGGAATCTCTGCAGCAGTGAAATCAATGTGGATTTACCACTTCCTGTTCGGCCGATTACGGCGAGAGTCTTTCCTGCAGGCACGGTGAAGCTCACGTCATCGAGAGCCAACGGCAACTCATCTCGATAACGAAAACTCACGCGATCAAATCGCAGCTCGCCTCGCAGCGGACGCGGAAGATGTTCGGTGTTTTCCGGTGCCGTCTCTGCGGACTCTTCAATCAGCGCAAAGAGTCGCTCCCCTGAAGACACGGAGTTCTGAAAGATTTGATAGCGTTCGAGAATGTTGCGAAGTGGGTCTCCGAAATCTTTGACGTGAAGAATGAAGGCCACCATGGCGCCTGTGGTGATCGCTCCTGCGCCCGTCAGCTCGCCGCCAATCCACAGCGCCACACCGACGGTGACAGCGGTGAACAAGCCGACGCTCGGGTAAAACAGTGCATAGAGGCGCACGGAGCGAAGCATGTCTTGTCGGTATTCTGCAGACAGATCCTCAAACTTCTGGCGTTGAGGTTCGGCTTGATCAAAGAGCTGAATCACACGCATGCCGGTGACACTCTCGGCGACATAGGCATTGATGAGCGAAACTTTTCGCTTGGCCTCACGTTGGGCGCGAAGAATCTTTTCGCTCAAGAGAAAAGCCGCGTAAGACATCGGCGGTGCCACCAGCAAAGTGAAGAAGGTCATGCGGGGTGAAATCGCCAACATAGCCACGGTGATGGTCAGCATGGTGACGACATTGGAAATGACACTGAGTAAGCCTTGTTGAAAGAGCTCGGTCAGGCTCACCGGATCGCTGGTCAGGCGCGTGACAATTTTGCCGCTTGCAACACGGTCAAAGTAGGAGGCGGGCAAGCTTTGCACGTGGCGAACGAGGTGCTCACGCAGTCGATGAAGAACGCGATTGCCGACGCGTGCAAACCACGAATTGATCGCGACCAGTGTTCCCAGCTGCGCCAACTCAAGCGCCAAGTAGATCGCGGCTGCGATCATGATGATGCTTTGGTTCTTGGCGAGAATACCATGGTCGATGGTGTAGCCAAAGAGCATGACGATGCCGCGACCCATGAAGGCGTGGATGGCCACGAGGCTCAAAATGCCGACCATGCGTAGCCACTCACCGGAAAAATACGGAAGCAAGCGACGCAGAAGTCCTAACACCCCCAAGCCGCCTTTGAGCTGATCTGAAGAGTCTTGTTGCTCGTTTTGATCAAGAGGTGTCTGGCTCATGGGGCTTTCTCCGACGGCGCCAACTCCTGGGATGCCGAATGGCCTGGGGTCGAGTTCTCTGCGGATGGGGTTGTGGCTGTGGAATCCAGTGAGGCCGCTGAAGCCTCCTGACTTGGCTCTGCGGACTCGGACTGGATTTCAACCATTCGTTGATAGGTCGGGCTCAACCGCAGCAATTCATCATGCGTGCCGATGGCCTCGATTCGCCCTTCGTTGAGGACGAGGATTCGATCCGTCAATCGCAAAGCTTCGAGGCGATGCGAGACGATGATCGCCGTTCGCAGTAGGCCTTCGCCAGATCTCAGTGTCTCGAGAATTTGTCGCTCCGTCCGCACATCGACGGCCGAGAGGCTGTCATCCAAAATCAGCAGCTCGGCGTCGACTTTGTGGCTGCGTTGCATGGCGCGAGCAAGTGTGAGTCTCTGGCGTTGACCGCCGGAGAGGTTGACACCGCGTTCGCCCAGTAGGGACTCAGCTCCAGACGGCAGTCGCTGAATTTCTTCATGCAAGTCGACCGCACGGGTCACTTGGTGAACATCATCTTCAGGATGGCGCGCGCCAAAGTTGAGGTTTTGCCGAATGCTCCGGCTGAGCAAAAAGGCCTCTTGGGGAACAAAGGCCATTGTTCGTCGCAGAGATTTCAATGTGAAGGCTTCGATCGGTTGGTCGTTGATGAATAGACTACCGACAGGAGCGCGGCGCACGCGCCCAATCAATTGAATCAGCGTGCTCTTGCCGGATCCGACGGGGCCGACCAATCCCAAGGTTTCGCCCGCGCGCAATTCAAAGCTCACGCCTTGGAGCGCGGGTCGGTCCGCACCGGGATAGGTGAAGCTCAGGTCACGCACGCTGAGCTGTCGCAATGCGGGAAGTTCGAGCTGACCTTGATCGGCGACTTCAGGTTCAGTCGCCAGCACTTGTGCGATTCGCGAAAAGCTGGCGCGACCTTGTTGAATCAAGGAAAGCCCCACGCCGATGGCCGCCATGGGCCAGACCATGCGGCGAATGTATTCGTGAAAGGCGACGAAAGTGCCGAGTGTGACCAAGCCGCTCACCACGTCCTGCGCACCCCAGAAAAGCAAAATGGCCGAGCCCACTGCGACGCTCACTCCGAGTGCCGGCTCAAACATCGCGTCCAGCAGCGCGACGCGATTGCAGGCGTAAGCGTAAGTCTTGGAGTACTTCGCAAATCCCGCTAAGCGATGCGACTCTTGCGCGTAGCCTTTGATGACACGAATACCGCTGACCAATTCTTGTGCGTAGCCGCTCATCTCCGCGAGGCGATCTTGCTGATTGCGTCCGGCTTTGGCGAGCAAGTCTTCCATCACGCGAATCACAAACGGCACGATGGGAAACAACACCAAGGTTTTCCAAGTCCAATCCGGCGACATCGACAGCATCAACGGCAGAATCATCACCAGCAAAAACGCGGCATCGAGCAGAGTCAGGAGCGCAGGTCCGACGGCCATACGGAACTGATTGACGTCATTGATCATCAAGCTCATCAACTCGCCGGTCGGATTCTTTTCAAAGAACGACGGACCAAGTTCAGTGAGCTTTCGATACAGGCGATTGCGCAGATCTTCGGCGACCCGGTGGTGGAAGCGCCCGAACCACATGCGCCATTGGTATCGGAACGTGACGGCTCCGATCATGAAGGCGAGATAGAGAAAGATTCCTTCGTGGAGCAAGTCGCGATTGTTTTCCGTCAAACCGTCGACAGCTTTCTTCATCGCCATCGGTGTCAACACATCAAAGAAGTTGGTGAACAAGAGCGCGAGCATGCCTAGGTAAAAAGGTTTCCACAGCAACAAGACGTAATGCCGGATCGGTGATTGAAGAGAAGTGTTGTGATCAGACGGACTCGACATGAAACGACCTTTTACCTGCGCCAATGTTCGGCTTGCGTTTTCTTCTCAGCTCGCGGGCGCCAGCTTGGAATTCGGTTTCAAATTCGCACTTTCAGTTCAGGCACTGAGAAAATGAAACTTGGGCCGAGGGGATTTGCGACGCGCTCTTGAGCTCGAGAAATGCAGCTCGAGAACTGAAGCTCGCACACCGCTCGGAAGCGGTCAAACGGCGGGTCCCTTTGGCTTGTAGTCTTTGAACGCCAGATCCGGGGAGGCCAGCGGAAGCGCGAGCCAGACTTCAGGCGGGAGTAAGCTTTGGAGTGTCTGTGGACTCGGTCGCACTTTTTCAAAAGCGAGGCGTTGGCGATGAGCACGGCGTGAATAATCGGCATACTCCGTCGGCGTAAGGGACTCTTCCAAGCTGGGGCGCTCAAGCGCCAAATTCAGGGTGTGGCGAAGCCGATTGAGTTCGAAGGGTTGGCCTCGCCGATCAATCGCCGCAAGTGCTTGGCGGACGGCTTCGTCTTTGATGGAACGCGGCAAGAGCTCCAGCATCAAGTAGGAGTTGGCCAGACTTTCGATCATGAGCTTCGCGTCCAGCTCAACGCGTTCTTGCAGCGCAAAGTCCATCATCGGCTCGAGGTGAAAGAGATTGAGCAAGTTCAGCGTGAGGTCCAGCGTCACTTGCCGCTTTTGGCCCTTGCGCCACTTTTGCAACTCGCGAAAGTGCGCTCGAAAAACTTCGTCGCGAAATCCCGTACGCAAATATTGGCCGACTTCGCCGAGGCCGTCGACGGACACAAACAAATGCACCCGTCGAAAGCTCTTGAGGCTCTCAAGCCAATTCCAGTCTCCAGCTTGGAGGCGACTGAGATTGGTGTTGTAAGTCAGAGCCACGCGCGAGGCCGCTGGCGAACTGGACAATTCCTGCATGACCTTGGCGTGAATCGGGTCCAAGAGTGGTTCGCCGCCGGCCCAATAGATCTTCCGCAAGTCACCACGCTCGAAGGCGAGGCGAATTTCCTTTTCGCGATGCACGTCCATGCGGCTTTCAGCTTCGCGGCGCTCCTTTGCGGGCATCGCGGCCCAGGGGCCGAGGGCCTCGGCGATTTCGGGGTGGGCGGCATGTTCGGCTTGAAGCGCCGACGAGGAGCGAGGCGTGCAAATGCGGCAGCGAAAATTGCAGATGGCGCTTCGATAATCAAAGTCGATGGGCCGCAAAGTCGTATGCCCGTCGTCACGCGTTTGCGCGAGGATCTGCGGAATCCAATCGCGAAATTCCAACAAGGCCAGATCGCGCTCGCTGCGCTGGCGATTCTTTTCGTTGCTGCGACAATTTCGACATCGCTCTAAATCCTCGCCGCGAAGCATGCGGCGGCGCACGTCCCGCAACTCTTCGCTGTTCCAATATTCGTCGAGTGGCTTGGAGCATTCGGCGAGACTCGTGGGCAGTCTCGCGATGTCGATGCAGCAGAGGCGGCGCGCGCCTTGCGCATCGACGTGGGCATGGAGCCAAGGTTTCGGACAAAAACTCGGTGTGATTTGCAGGCGGCGGAGATGGCGCTCGGACCACTTCGCTCTTCGCCATGCGAGGAAGCGAGACCATGAATCTTTGAGGGAGGAAAGCAGCCTGCGATCCGACATCGTCACAATTTGCCCGATCTTCATGGATGACACAAAGAAAAGGCCGACACCCGCGTCAAAGTGTCAGCCCGATTATCGAGAGCGGTCGTCCTTGTCTCGCCCTCGTTGGTATGAGTGGGTCGAGTTCACTGAGCAGGGAACTTGACCCTTGGTCACTGACGATCAGCCCTTCAGCTTAAGGCATAAGTGCATCGACATTCAGCTTACCGCCTGTCACCGATTTGCCATTGAGAGCCGGAATCGGTTTGGCGCTTTTTAGAATGGCGGCTTTCACTTCGCGCCAAGTCGCTTCGGGATGATCCGCCCAATAGAGCGCGGCTGCACCGGAAACATGCGGTGCGGCCATGGATGTGCCATCCCAAGTCGCCTTGATGCCAAGTAAGTCGATGACGGTGTCGCTGTATTTGCCGCCGACTGTTGTCGAGAACACCGCGACTCCAGGTGCGCCGATGTCGACGGACTTCTTGCCCCAGTTCGAGAAACTTCCCAGCGTATCGGCTTTGTCTAAGGCCGCCACAGCGATGATGTTGTCGTGCTCATAGCTGGCGGGATAGGCCGGTTTGGCATCCGTATCATTGTCATAGCCCACGCCTTGGTGACCATTGCCAGCAGCTGCGACAAAAAGTTGCCCGGCATTCATCGCTTCGGTGATCGCATCGCGAAGCGCCTGATTACCGACGGCATCGGCGGGATCTTCGCCCTCGGAGCCCCAAGAGTTGGAGGAGATTTTCACGCCCATCTTTGTCGCGTACTGAATCGCCTTGATGGCGGCGTCGGTCGAACCTTCGCCTTTTTCACTTAAGAATCGGAGCGCCATGATTTTGGTTTTTGGCGCAACACCGGCCACGCCGATAGAGTTCTCGCCGCGTGCGGCGACATTGCCCGCGCAATGTGTGCCGTGTCCTGGATTGCCGCCGCCGAATATGAGCTGAATCGGATCAACGCTCAGATCGTAGGGCTTATTGTCGTTCGTGACGAAATCCCAGCCGACCACGTCGTCGATGTAGCCGTTGCCATCATCGTCGACTCCGTTGCTGGCGCGATCTCGGCCTTGGGCGTCCGTGCCGCTTTCCCCAGGGTTTCGCCACATGTTCTCGACGAGATCTTCATGTGTGTAATCAACACCTGAGTCCAACACCGCGACGACCATGCCTTCGCCACGACGACCGTTCCAACCATTCTTCACGTTGTTGTCGACCATTCCCCATTGCTTGGGAAATTCAGGATCAGCGCCGCGCGTGGAAGTCGGAGAATTCGGAATAGCAGGGTTGTCGGCAGGGGCTTGAGGCCTCAGGCCGCCTGCGAAGCCAGGTACGGCGTATCCGAGTGCGATCAACTCGCGCGCGAGGCGCTCTCGCTGGCCGGCATCGCGAACTCGATAGTCTTGAAAGTGTCGAATCTTGTAGTTGGGTTGCACCAGCATCACGCCGGGCTGAGCGGCAAGCCGCGATTTGAGATTCAGAGCTTTGTTCTCGCTCTTCACTTTGATCCACTCGCCACCGGCAAGTTCGCCCAAATTCTCCACGACGGCGCCGAAACTTCGAAGCCGCGCACGCACTTGAAGATTGAGTTGAGATGCCGCCTTGGCGGGGACAAGTTTGACCAACCATTCTTGTCGATGATTGTCCTGAGTCTGATCCGCTTCGGTGGCGGTCGCTTTGGGCGAGGCCATCGCGATCAAACTGCCTAAGCCTATGGCGACGAAACTCCGTCGCACGACGGCCCAGTGTGAATTGCAAAGACTTTGGCCGAAACTTCTTCGCGCACTTTTGTGGTGAACATCCCTGTGATCCACGTCCCCTCCTTAGAATGATTTGCCCATCGGAACTTGTTTCCGATCTCGCGGCCAAGATCCTCTCGGTCCACGCGTCCAGGCGATGCTTGAGATTTTAGAGGCAGTGTCGGCGGCACTGACCAGAAATTATTTTCTTCGCATCATCAAAGCCCGGCTTATGCCACATCGAGGCGCAGACTGGACCATGGAAAGCTGTGGACAACTCTTGGCGGGCCGCCAGCTTGTGGCCCGTCCATGTTGCATGGAGGGCGTCGCGCTTAAGCGAGTTTCGAGTACTCTTTGAGCTGATAGGTCGCGCGCATTTCCGAGCCGCGCCCTGTGGGCTCGAGTCGTTGGATCGAGATTCCGATCAGATGGTCTTCGTAGTCGCGGCCTAAAGCTCGGAGCATGCGGTCGCTCACGTCTTCATGCGATTTCGCATCGAGATGAAGAATGACGAGATGCCCGGACTTCGCCGCGCGAAGTGCGGACTGCAGAGCTGGAGTTTCCAGTTCGCCAAGCTCACCCATGCCAAGCGCCACCACGTCGGGATCTGAAGCATAAACTCGCTCGAAGGCTTCGCGCAGAGCTTCGTCGCTCCGTTGCGCCATTTCGACATGCTGAACGCCATCGATCAGGATCTCGGCGACGTCCTCGATGCTGAACACGGCGAGGCGCTGTTCTTGTAGGTGGCGGAGCATGGACAACGTGGTGGTCGTTTTGCCGGACGCAGGGCCGCCAGCGATGACGAGCATGCCGTGACTGCGGCTCAGCCACTTCAAGAATGTTTGTCGCGTGGCCTCGCTCTGCACAGCCTTTTCAAGGCTCGGCGCAACTTTCTCTGCTGACCAAAGACGAAGCAAGAGTCGAGGGCCATTGGCGGTTTGCAATTTCTCATAGCGAACTTGCACGACTTCTTCGAAGCTTCTCTCAGGATTCTCACGCACCTGATTCTCGCGAAGTAAGAGCAAGCGACGCGAGTCTTCGCGATGAATGCTTTGTGAATTGCTCCGCCAGGAATGATCCAAGGCATGAAAGAGGTCTTCGCTGATGAGTGTGAGTTGTTCCAGGCCGGAGTTGGAGCGATAGCTGATTTCGTATCGACCGGCCCGCGGCGAAATGTGGATGAGTGGGCTTTGCTGATCGAAGGCGTCCCAAATCAAACTCTCGGCGAGGCGCGAAGCTTCAAATTCCATTTTCTCTTCCTTGCTGGGGGAGAGGGGTTGGCTTAAGGCTGAGCGGCGATTGCTTAGAAAACTGGCGAACTTCAAAATTTCTTGATGCAGCCGGGCTCTTGTAGCCGTTGAGCTCAAGGTCCCGGGCCCAGCCGCCGAGCCCCAGTTCTGGCCGCCACTTTGCCCACCCGAATGACCCGCAAGGTGGGCTTCGAGTTCGCGTCGCACGAACCGCCATTGTCGGCCGAGTTTGTGCGCGGGGATTTTGTCGGCCTGCAGCCACTTATAGAGTGTGCTGGGTGTTGTTCTGAGGAACTCCACAGCCTCGTCAAAGTTCAAAAAATCTTCGGTATGCGCTGATCCCGACATCCTCAACCCACCTATCCTTAGCAATCCCCATAGATGTCCAATACTATCCGATATTATCCAATAATAACCATTATTATCCAAGACTGTCAAGCTCAGAGAGGGCGGTTGGATCTGGCGAACAAGCTCTGGAAATGACACTGAAATGTGCCAACAAATCATTCGCCTCATGCCCTTCGGTGGAGCCAGGCGCGCATCGAGGATGCTGGAAATATCGGCAGCAAAAGTTGCGCGTGAAGTTGACCTCATGTCGCTGATTCTTCGAGATGAAATGGCTGGGATGCCGCGGCAGTGATCGCGCCCGCAGGCTGACCTCAAGCTCGCGGAAATCTTAAATTTCCTCTGCAATTCGAGCGTGTCCTCGCGTGAAAAATTAAGTTAGTGTGGAAGCGCCTTAATGAAAACGAATTGGATTTGCAGGGCGATCGCCAGACAAAAGCGCCGCAGCTCTGCACATGCGTTTGTTGGCATGTGGGTGCGATAAGTCGATCGAGCTTGATCGAGATGGATCGAGCGGGATCGACGGAAAATTTGAAAGCAAAGCGGTGAAACTGAGGGAGCTCTCCTTTCAGCGAAACCGAAATTGTCATTGAGGACGTCTGCTGAAGACGGACTCGGCTCTAAGGAGGCTTCATGGCTTCAAATCAAGATTCGCAATCCGTGCAGGTGCCAAGCGGGCCCTTGGGGCTTGCCGCGCAAGGTCTGCATCCGAGTTTACCTGAGGTCACGGCGGCGACTCCTGAGCAAGTGATTGCCGAGGCGGCCAAGCAATTTGCCTTCACAACTCGATTGGATGACTTGGTGGCATGGGGGCGCAAGAACGCGTTGTGGCCTATGCCTTATGGCACTGCTTGTTGCGGCATCGAGCTGATGTCTGTGATGGGTCCCAAGTATGATCTCGCACGCTTCGGCGCCGAGGTTGTTCGCTTTTCACCTCGTCAGGCGGACTTGCTCTTGGTTGCAGGCACGATCACTGAAAAAATGGTGCCGATCTTGGTTCACATTTATGAGCAAATGCTCGATCCCAAGTACGTCATTTCGATGGGCGCTTGCGCCAGCTCGGGCGGATTCTATCGTTCGTATCACGTGCTTCAGGGCATCGATAAAGTTGTACCTGTTGATGTCTTTGTTCCTGGGTGCCCGCCGACTCCCGAAGCCGTACTGGATGGTGTGATGACTTTGCAGCGCATGATTGCCGAGCACACGCCGCGACCTTGGAAGGACAATTGGAAGCGCCCCGCATTTCTCAAGGCGTTGCCAGAAGTGAAGAATCCCTAAGAGCTTGAATTGAATTTTCTCTGCGCGCCAGAAGCTCGAAAGAGCCTAAGAGCAACGGGGCCAAAGAACGCCAGATCGAATGCCAGATCGAATGCCAGATCGAACAACAGATCGAACAACAGATCGACAGGTCGACAGAGCGAAAGAACGAACGAAAATGAGGAGATCGCGTCATGACAGCCATTGAAACTTTGCGAAGCGATGTCTCGCAGTGGACGCAAGCTCAGCGCGCTTTGGCGCCGGAGCATATGAAGTTTCTCACCACGCCCGCTGGTGACGATGTGATGGAGATTCCCAAAGAAGGCGTGAAGAGCGTTATTCAGCATCTGCTCAGCAGTGGACGTTTTGACATGGTTATGGACGTCACTTGTGTGGATCACTTGCATCTCACTCCGGGGCGCGCCCAGCGATTCGATGTGGTCTACCACCTGTTCTCCACCAAGACGATTCAGCGACTTCGCATTAAAACCCAGGTGGGCGAAGGCGAAAGTGTGGATTCGATCACGCCGATCTATCGTGGGGCGAATTGGTTTGAGCGCGAAGCCTACGATATGTTCGGTGTTCGCTTCGAGGGTCACCCCAACCTCACGCGCCTGCTTACGCATCACGAGTTTGTCGGTCATCCCTTGCGCAAGGACTACGACGCCGACAAACAGCAACACTGCTCGTCCGCTTTGCCGCTGCACTTTGAACCGGATGCGAACTGGAACCCCGTGGGTCGTCAGCTCGTTCCGCTCAACATCGGTCCTTCGCATCCGGCGACGCATGGAACTTTGCGCGTGATGGCCGAGATCGACGGCGAAAAAATCGCGCGCGCCAACGTTGAGATCGGATACCTGCACCGATGCTTCGAGAAGATGGCCGAAACGCATCCTTATAATCAGGTCATTCCGTACACCGATCGACTGAACTACTGCTCGGCTCCCATGAACAACATCGGCTACTGCAAAGCCGTCGAGCGTTTGTTGGGCGTCGAGATTCCAGCGCGCGCACAGTCGATGCGCATCATCTTGGCGGAGCTTTCGCGTGTTATCGACCACTTTGTCTGCATCGGCGCCAACGCCGTCGATCTCGGCGCGTTGACCGGCTTCTTCCATCTCTTCACTTACCGCGAGATGGTTTACACATTGTTTGAAAAACTCTGCGGCGCCCGTCTGACGGTCTCGATGACTCGAGTGGGCGGCATGGCTCAAGACGCGCCGGATGGCTGGTTCGACGATGTGTTGGATGCGGTCAAAAAGGTCCGCCAAGGCGTCGATGAGTTGGATCGACTGCTCACTGGCAATAAAATTTGGCAACAACGCACGCAAAACGTCGGCGCAATCTCCGCCGAGGACGCGATCAGCTGGGGCTACACAGGGCCGCTGCTGCGAGCCGCGGGTGTCGGGCTCGATCTGCGCAAGGCCAAGCCCTATTACGGTTACGATCAACTCGACTTCGTTGTGCCTGTCGGAACGACGGGTGACGTTTATGATCGCTACCTTGTTCGCGTGGAAGAGATGCGACAGTCGCTGCGAATCATCGAGCAAGTGATCGCGAACATGCCCGAAGGCGATTACACCATTCGCGACAAGTCGATTGTGTTGCCGGAAAAGAAAGACGTCTACGGGAACATCGAAGGCTTGATGAATCACTTCATGCTCATCATCAAGGGCCTTCGCCCACCTGTCGGCGACATTTATGACGCGTCCGAAGCCGCGAACGGCGAGCTTGGATTTTATCTGGTGAGCGATGGTTCGGGACGTCCATATCGTTTGAAAGTTCGTCCGCCTTGCTTCGCGATCTACCAAAGCTTCAGTCAGCAAATCACCGGCGGCTTGTTGGCCGATGTGATTTCAATTTTGGGCTCAATGAATCTCATCGCCGGCGAATTGGATCGGTAAAGGAAAGCGCAATGTTCAAATTGAGCGAAGACGGTTTGAAGTACGTAAAGAATGAACTGACCCGCTATGAAACCAAGCAGTCGGCGATCATTCGCTGTCTGTATCGTGCACAGGATGAGAACGGTGGCTGGGTCTCTCCGGAAGTGATTCAGCATCTCTCCGAGGTGATGGAGATTCCTGCCGCACAAATTGAAGAAGTGGCGACCTTCTACACGATGTTCAACAAACAGAAAGTGGGCCGCTATCACGTGCAAGTTTGCTGCACGCTCACCTGCGGTATGTTGGGTGGTCGCGAGTTGACCGACGCCATGATGAAAGAAGCCGGCTGCAAAAAGACGGGCGAGACTTCGCCGGACGGCCTGTTCACTTTCTCAAAGGTGGAGTGCCTGGGCTCTTGCGATACGGCACCCATGCTGCAGATCAACCGCGATCCCTACATCGAGAGTCTTTCGACGGAAAAAGCTGTGCAACTTGTTCGCGACTTGCGCGCGAAAGCAAAAGGACACTGAGAAGATGGCTGA